>JBGTSF010000020.1:0-67610 GCA_041940425.1 Pyrinomonadaceae bacterium | reverse complement strand
TCGAGATATTTTACATACGATTCGCTCGGTCGTCTGCTCTACGCGAAACAACCCGAACAGGAAGCGAACACGGCATTTTCATTCACCGATCCGATCACGAATAATTCCCAATGGTCGGTCGCTTACGAATATGACGACAACGGCAATATCACGAAAACGACCGATGCGCGAGGCGTTTATGTGCAAGGTGTTTATGATAATCTGAACCGTCTGAAAACGAGAGATTATTCCGACAGCACGCCGGACGTTACGTTTTATTATGACGGCAGAGGTTTGCCGTCAGTTCCCGATTTTTCGAAAGGCAAAACGACGAGAGTTGCAAGTTCGGTGTCGGAAACGAGATACACATCTTTCGACAATCTCGGACGGCTTTTAACGCATCAACAAATCACCGACGGACAGACTTATCAGACGAGTTATCAATACAATCTGACATCTTTGGTTTCTCAAACCTATCCGTCCGGCAGAACCGTCAAAGTGGATTATGACCAAGACGGCAATGTGGCAAGCATTTGGGGAACAGTCGGCTCGCAGAATCGCCTTTATGCCAATTCGATTCATTACAACTCGGCGGGCGCGATTGAAAGAATGAAACTCGGCAACGGAAAATGGGAAACCGCCAAGTATAACAATCGCCAACAAATCACGGAAATCGGTTTAGGCAGTTCGGCGGACGATAAAAGTCTTCTGAAATTGGAATACTCTTACGGCGACTCGACACAAAACAATGGAAGTTTGAGAAGCCAGAAAATCAGTTTCAACGGACTCACGCAACCGTTCGAGCAGTTTTATAGTTATGACAATCTGAATCGTTTACTCTCAGCCGAAGAAAAGGTTAACAATCAAACAAATTGGAAACAAACATTTCTGTATGACCGCTACGGCAACCGCGAGTTTGATGCCAATAACACGACCACCTTGGGAAACTGCGCTCAAGCGATCTGTAATCCCGACATCAGCACGGCGACGAATCGTTTTTCATCGGGACAAAATTATCTTTACGACAAGGCGGGAAATTTAACCAACGATGCAACCGGAAATCAGTTTTTCTATGATGCGGAAAATCACCAGACGGAGATCAAAAATTCGCAGAATCAGAGCATCGGGCAATACCTGTATGACGGTGAAGGTAAAAGAGTTAAAAAAATTAGCTCGACAGAAATCGTAATATTCGTATATGATGGCTCAAGTCGGCTTGTGGCGGAGTATTCAACACAAATATCACAAACCCCACAAGTGAGTTATTTGACAACCGACCACTTAGGTTCTCCGAGAGTCATCACGAACGAAACCGGACAGGTAACGACGCGCAAAGATTACATGGCGTTCGGCGAGGAAACCGTTTCATCGCAACGCACGTCGGCTCTCAAATACGGCAATCAAAGTGAAACGAGAAAAGGCTACACCGGATACGAGAAGGATGCGGAATCGGGATTGGATTTTGCACAGGCGCGTTATTACAACTCACAGCACGGCAGATTTACGAGCATTGATCCGCTCACTGCCAGTGCATCAATCAAAAATCCGCAGACGTTCAACCGATATAGTTATGTTCTGAACTCGCCGTATAAATTCACCGATCCGTTAGGCTTGATTTCAGTAAATACAGGAGCTTGCGGACAATTCTGTGCCAATAACGCATCACAATCTGAAATAAAAGACGGAGGCGGAGGTTATCAGGATGTTTCAGGTAATTTTTTACAACAAACTCAAGAAACTCAAAATCTCCTCCAACTGTGCCTGAGCAAAATGTTGATACGCGAAAAGCTAATGTTGGAGTTTCCGAAGTCAAAGTTGATACGGTAAATGATCAACAAGCGGGATCAAGAATTCCGGTTGAAGTTAGTATTGAGACCAGTCCGGCAGTAGATGATCAGGGAAATATCGACAACAGTAATCTTCAGGGAGCGACAGTAACAGTTATGGTAAAAAGAACTAATGGTGATGTTGATGTCAGATTTGTTGAAGGAAATCAACCGAACCCTGCTCATCCTGATAATTCGGAACAAGCGACCACCACTATTGTGATAAGTAAAAAAATCGAAAATCCAGGCGACCCGATTGTGATTCCGGTAACAGCTATTCTTCCCAAGAATGTTCCTGAAGGAAGAACAAATGTAACCTTAAAAGCAGAAATTATCAGCGTTACAAGACCAAAGGATACTGGCGCGGGGATGGATGTTTTAACTAATTCCGTTACGCCGAATACTGCACAAGTAACGACAAATCCAGCATTTAAAGACGCTACAATAAAGGTTGTTCCAAAAGTGTCGCCCCCGCAGCCTAACCAACAACCGAGAAGGAATTAAAAAATTTGGAGGATTTTGATTTATGAAAAATAAAATTTGGTTTGTCGTAATCTCAGGTCTCTTATTGATTACTTGTGTTTTTATTTATAGTCAAAACACAAACGCTAAAAAGAGAGAAATTTGGGAATATAAAACTCTTAATGGAAGTATAAGAAATGAAACTAATTCCGTTCAAGTTTTGAATAAATACGGAGAAGAAGGTTGGGAATTGGTCGCTATCGAACCAAAATCCGATGATAGCCTCGTACCGATCTATATTTTCAAAAGAAAAAAAGAATAATTTATGAAAAATCCATTACCCAAACTTACAACAAATTCGTGGATTAGTCCTATAATGGTTGATTATTTAGGTTCATTATAGGTCGCGGAGCGGTCATTTCACGACACGATTATATGACATTCGGCTCGGACATTACGGAAACCATCGGCAATGTTGGCGGCAGAACGACGGCATTGGATTAGTTGAGATAAAAATTCTCGAATAAGAAATCTATAAGGAGCTATTGTCCAATTCTAATTATTCTCCGTCTGTCCTAAATTTTGCGGAATCGCTTTGAGAGCTTTTTGCAAGACGAAAAGTTCGTCGTTGGAAAGCGGCGGGATTTCCTTTCCCGCCTTGAAATATTTTCCTAAAGTTTGCGCCGGTTCGGAAAATTCGTTCTTGGAATCGGCGAGCCGTTCGAGAATCGGAAGCAGCGAATCGCGTACCATTGTCAGAGTCCGGCGATAGCTGGCGCGTCCTCGACCGATGGTTTCGCGCAAAGTTACGGGAAGTTTTTCCCATTCGCTGATTTGCGTCAGATTGAACGAACAGGCGCAAAACGGATGCGATTTCAAAATCGCCCGCACGTCGAAACGGCAGTCGAGTTCGCGAAACTGGCGGCAGTTTTTTTCCGCTTCGCTCCAGAATCTTTGATGAAAAATCGGGAAATGCGAGAGATTTTCAAATTCCCACCAATCGTCGCTTCTGAGGATTTCGTCAAACTGCTCCTGCAAATGATGCGATTTCATCACCGTGTCGTGTTTGACGGCAAAATACTCGGCGAAACGGTCGTGAAACATCTGCCAGAGTTTTTCCATCTCCTTGTTCGAAGCGTCGCTCGGGTTGTGATAGGTTTCGTCGAGCAGTTGGAGAAGTTTTTCGCGGTAGCTCTCGATATTCTCGTCCTTCGTCGGCTCGCTGACTGCCAGGTATGACCAGATTTTTTCACGTTTCTGCGCACCGTTGATAAAATCTTCGAGAACGACCAAATCTTGTGCGCGTTCTAAAAATTCTTCTTCCGAGTCGGTAAAAGCATCGGCGATGCGGTGGAGGGCTTCGTCGAGCGGGATAAAACCGTCGGAAACCGCTTTGACGGTTTCGGCAACCGCGCCGAAGGTTTTCGCGGCGTTGACCGAGATCCGCCACATCCGCGTATTCAAAATCTCGTCGGGCAGTTCATCGAATCGCTCGAGCATCCGCGCCGATTTCCAATCTTCGAGCCATGTTTCGAGCGCGGTCTGCACGCTCATGCGTTCTTCGGGCGTGTCAATCGCTTTGAACTGATCCGCGCCGGTTACAATATTCGCCCATTCAGTCAGGCGTTTGTTACTGTAAACTCTGCTCGAAGGCTTGGCGATGCCTTCGATGTCGTCCCAGATGATTTTCAGATCGAGCGAACGGCGGTTGATGCGGTCGCCTTTCGACGTTACGAATTCGATCTGCCGCTGGGCGACCAATGCGGTCAGAACCAGATGCTGGGCTTCGCGCACCAGACCGAACGGCGGTTGTTTCAGATGACGATAGATCGTTTTCAACGAAACCGTTTCATTGCTCTGTTTGACCAGATGCAAAACTTCCCGCGCGAGCGGCGATTGGATGAGTTTTTCCTCGCTTTCGAGAATCAGAATGTCGCCGTGATTCGTTACGAGTCCGAGCGGCAGGGCGAATTTTTCAGCGAGTTCCTGAACGTTTGCCAGATTCGAACGCGCGCCGCTGAACAGATCGTTGACGAGCGATGTAACTTCCGCCATTCCGAGCGGCTGATGAAAAACGGGATGTTCGGGAAAACGCGCTTCGAAAAGCGGTTCGAGCATTATCGAAAACATCTGCGAAAGAGCCGTCGCCGATCTCGCCGGTTCGGAGAATTCCGTTTCGATGCCGTCAATCGAAAGCCGCCCGTCGTTGATAAAAATTCTCGTCCAGATTTTTTCGACCGCCAGAGTATGCGCGTGTCCGGCGGCGCGGATCTGATCGCCGTATTCGGCGCGCAGACTCTCGTCCGTCAGCAAAACGTAAAATCTGAGAATCGCTTCTTCTTCGTCTTTTCTGAGCGGGGCGGTTTTCCAGAAAACAGTCGGAAGTTCGGTTTCCCGAGCGTTATCGGAAAGCGTGTTCTGCGAAGCAATAATTTTTAATTCCCAATCCAATACTTCCGTATTGACGGGCATTTCGTTTGTTTCGGCGGATCTGTTCCCCCAATTCCACGTAATGCGTCCGCGCCGCAGACCGCCGCGCCAGTTTATCTGGCAATCCATCCAGTCCGCCGCTTCGCCGTCCGATGAGAGCGTCCAATCGGAGAATCTTTCCCGCGCCATCCGCCGCAGGATCGCAGGAATCGCGTCGGGCGAAACTTTTCCGGCGGCTTCGGTCAAAATATTGATGAGATCGTTCTTGCTGCCGACTCTCAGAAAGTAGTGATTTTCGCGTCCGTCTTCCGTTTTGCGTGTGATGCCTTCGGGGATCGAGGCGGTAAAAGTATCGAGCAGATTTTCGACTTCCGAGATCGCTTTCGGCGGATCGTTTTCATCGTAGATCAAGATCGCGGCGGCAATGTCCCCGGCGGTCGCGCCTTCGCCGTTTAAAGATAAAAGAAGCAGAGCCTTTAAGATCAATTTCGCCTGAAGACGCTGCATCACGGGAATCTGCCCGACGACCTGCGCGTTGACCTGATCGTAGATTTCAAAAGCCTCTTTGAGGTCTTCGATCTTGCGAAGAATGTTTTCCGTGCTGTCGAAAACTTCGTCGAGAGCGACGAGCGAATATGCCGGGCGACCGAGAATTTTCGCTCCGGCTTCGGACGCAAATCCTAAAAGCGCGAATTCCGGCGCGTAAAGACGAACAAACGGCGCGTTTTCCAAAATCACCGGATGAAGCGGGTAGAGCGAAGAAAAACGCTGTTCGCTCCAGCGAAAATGCGGCAGAACCTGCCGGAAATATGTGTAAATCTCGTGAAGCAGATGCTGTGTCTGGCGGTGTTTCGGAAAAACGTTCGCGTCAACGATGCTGTAGAGATGTTCCTGATCGAGATAATCAATCGTAAAGCTCGCGGCAATCGCGGCATTCACGCCGTCCGCTCCGGCGATGTCGTCATCGAGCGCGACGGCGACGAACATATTCAGATTTTTGGCGATTACGGCGATCTCGCCGAGCATCGCGCCGTCGTCGCGCGAAACGCGGGCTTCGCGTTCATACGCCGTGTCAATTATCAAAACAAACGGCAGTTCGCCGGACTGCTCCGCCGCAAAACCCAGTAGTTCGGAAAGCGAACCGCTCAGATTTTCCTTTCCGGTTTCGAGCGCTTCGGCAATTCCCGCTTTCAATTCTTCGAGCAGCGTCGGATATATTCCGCGCCGGACGTAAGCGACTGGATGACGGCGGCGTTTGAGACGCTGCGCGCCGGCGGCGACGAGCGATTGCGTAACGCGCGAACGCAGTTCGGGATTGGCGATGATCGCGCCGAGCGTCGCCAGAAAATGACTTTTGCCGACGCCGCGATAACCGGCGAGCGCTTTTGCCGCGCCGTCCTGTTCGCCGACATCGGAAACGGCGTCGAGCCATTTCGACATCATATCGGCGGTGAAATCCGTAAAATGATAACCGGCGAGCGTCTGTGCCGGATTAGAAATAAAATCCTGCAGATTTTTATACGGGCGAACCTCGACCAAATCTTTTACTTTTTCTTGAATTCGTTTCATCGGTTGGAATTTGAAAAAAACTTTTCTGGAGAAAAACAGCCGGAGTTTTTGTTTTGCGGAAAATGCCGAAAAATCATCGGCAGTTATTACTTTACCAATTTTTCGGCATAAAAAAAACCGTTTTTTTGCCGAAATCCGATTTTTTTACGCAATTTCAAACTTTTTTCATATCCGGCATAAACTTTTTTACTTTTTACCGCATCATAAAAATCGTTGTTAAAAAAGCAAAAAAAGAGTTACAATCTCAAATATCGGCGAGAAAGATTTTTAGGAGTAAATAATATGTATAAGGATTCTATTCGTAGATTCGGCGCGTTTTTCCTGCTGCTGACGATGTGGGTCGGCGCGGTCGCCGTTTCTCCGGTAAATGTCGCGGCGCAAAAGAAAGATAAGGATAAGAAAGAACAGCAGAAGAAGGACGAGAAAGCTCAGACTTCGACGCTGAAACCGCTTTCCGATAAGGAAAACCCCGAAATGATCGGCAAACGCAAGATCAACGGCGGCACGGATAAATTTTTCGGCTGGCTCGGCGGTTCGCAGGAAGCGGAGATGAAGATCGGCAGACAGCTTTCATTGCAGGTCGAACAGCAGGCGAAATTGGTTGATGATCCGATTATTACGGAATATGTCAACCGCGTCGGTCAAAATATCGTTCTTCATTCCGACGCGAAAGTTCCCTTTACGATCAAGGTCATTGACAGCGACGAGGTAAACGCCTTCGCCCTGCCCGGCGGATTTTTCTACGTCAATAAAGGTTTGATCTTAGCCGCCGATAACGAAGCCGAATTAGCGGGCGTGATGGCGCACGAGATCGCGCACGTCGCGGCTCGCCACGCGATGGAAAATCAAGGCAAAGGAACGCTGATCAATTACGGCGCGCTTGCCGGAATCATCTTCGGCGGTCCGATCGTCAGCACCGTTCTGCAAAACGGCGGCGGCATTTTAGCCGGACTTGCGATGCTCAAATTCTCGCGCGGCGCGGAAGAAGAAGCCGATAGATTAGGCGTTCAATATCTCTATGCGGCAGGCTACGACCCGACCGCGATGGCGACGATGTTTGAAAAGCTCGCCTCGAAGAAAAAGAAAAAACCCGGCTCGTTCGCCAAACTTTTCACGACGCATCCGCAGTCGGAAGACCGCCGCGATTCCAGTCTTGCGCTGGTTGCCAGATTTCCCGAACGCGAGGAATACGTCATCAGCACGTCGGAATTTCAAAAGGTCAAAAAACATCTCGAAAGAACTTCCAACGCGAAAGCGACCATCGGAATTGACGTGGACGAAGGCGAAGTCCGACCCACCTTAAAACGCCGCGAACCCGCACCGGATTCGACGACCACGACGACTGACGGCGAATCGAGTTCGAAAGACGGTCCGCCGCAGCTCAAACGGCGCGAACCCGAACCGAAACCGAGTCCCGATAATTAAACCGGGCGATAGTGAAAAATAAAAAGGCGATAGCAAGAAGCTGTCGCCTTTTTATTTTTTGTATATTTCGCGGGAGTATTTGTTCCCCGCAAAATCCCCATTTTCTTAAACGCCCATCAAGGAACAATGTAAGTATTCGGCACAGGCAGATCGCCGTTTGCGCCGAAGCCGATAAACTGCGTGCCGGAAGTCGTGCCGCTGATATACCAGACCGAATTTGACGGTCGGAAAACTGCCGCGTCCGTCCGCCCGTCGCCGTCAAAGTCGCCCGGTGCGGGAATGTCTGACGAATTTCCAAACGGAAAGGCATAGAACGAACTGTCCTCCGACCGCAGCACATACCAAGTTCCATTCGCCGGTCTGAAAAATGCCGCATCCGTTTTGCCGTCGCCTGTGTAATCGCCCGGAACGGCTTTGTCGCCCGCCGCTCCGAATTGATAAGCGATCAGTCCGTCCCGGCTTCTGAGAATCCACCATTCCGCGACCGATGGACGGAAAACCGCGATGTCCGTCAATCCGTCGCCGTCATAATCGCCAACGACCGGACGATCTTCGGAAACGCCGAAAGGAGTGATGGTAATGCCGCCGTCGGATGAACGCAAGATATACCAGACGGCGTTTGACGGACGAAAGACCGCCGCGTCAGCGCGTCCGTCGCCATCGTAATCACCCGGCGCGGGTATATCGTCCGAAGAGCCGAACGGGAAAGCGTAAAACGAACTGTCTTCGCTTCTCAAGATAAACCACTGACCGGTCGAAGGACGCCAAAAAGCGATGTCGGTTTTGCCGTCGCCGGTGTAGTCGGCTGGAACTAATTTATCCGAACCCGCACCGAACTGGACGGCTTGATTGCCGTTGTCGGATGAACGCAGATACCACCATTCGCCGACCGACGGACGAAAGATCGAAACGTCGGTGCGCTTGTCGCCGTCAAAATCGAACGCCGAGATAGACGGAATAATATCTTCGGGGCGTTTCTCGAACGCGCCGATGTCGGGCAGAGCCGTGCCGTTGCTGTTGCCGTCAACCGGACGGGCAATTCCGCGCTGGTCGGTAGCAAGAAAATTGTTCGGATCCCCGGCATCAATCGCCGGAGAGCCGGGACGAAGAGCGAGCGTTTTGAGAAAACTGCCGTTTTCACGCGGCACAGCATCGAGCAGCGGATTTACGCCGATCTGATTTCCCGTCGTATTGCCCTCAACCATTGTTCCTGCGACCAGCGTGCCGAAAATATTGTAGCCCTGTGAAATAAGGAAGCGGTTGCGAATATCTACGTCCAATTCAACACCGTCTATGTTGGTGTTTTTGGCAACGATCGTATTGCGGAAGGAGTAGTTCATTTCCTGCCAAACCGCGTAAATCCCTACCCCGTTCGCGTGATTGACCTGATTAGTATTATAGGCAATCGTCGAATTCTCAAAGTTGAATTTGCCGAACTGAAATTGCATTGCCGCACCAATACCGGCTGTGTTGCGGGCGACGGTTATATTCTTAAAGTTAAACTGCGTGTTCACATCTGCTGAGAGCCTGACGGCGCTGCCGTTACCACCCGTAGAGTTTCTTATAAATGCTACTTTTTCGAGATTGATCGGCGCTGTCGGCGTGCCGTTGCCGCAGCAATTAAACGCGCCGCCGAAGCTGCCGCTTTGGTTTTCCTCGAACAGGGTGTTGGTGATCGTCACGGAAACGCACGCGCCGCCGCCGCTGCCGCAAGCGATACCGCCGCCGCCGTTCCCTGTGTTTCGGCGAAAGATGGAATTATTGACATTTAATTCGTGGGTTGACTGTGCCATAAAGATCCCGCCGCCCGAAGCACCGCTGTTTGTCGTATTGTCCCGGAACACAACGCCGGAGATGTTCAGAATGACGCGAAGATCGCTGCCGGATTCGTTTGCTCTAATTCCGCCGCCGCCGCCGGCATTTCCGTCTTTGATCGTCATGTTGTTGATCGTTACCGTTACCGGCGTAGTTATTGCTCTGATGAGGAAACTGCGTGATTGATTGTTGCCGGAAATGCTCAGAAGATTCGCTCCCGGACCGTTGATAGTCAGGTCGCTGTCCTGGATAGTCAGTTGACCGCTCGTCAGAGTGATCGTGCGCGGCGTATTGAAAACCGCCGCATCAAACGCGATTACGTCCGCGCCGGAAGCGGCGTTGGCATCGAGAATCGCCTGCCGCAAACTTCCCGCGCCGTTGTCGTTGATGTTTGTCACCGTAAAGGTCGCCGCCGAAACGCCGATGACCGAAAAAATTAATGTGAAAACGCTTAGTGTTATAAAATTCTTAAACTTACTGTTGACCAATTTCATAGTTTTCTCCTTAAAAAAGTGATTTTTATTTGTCGTTGTTTGTGTATGTGCGAAAACTCTGAAAATTGCGACAAATTTTTTTGAAAATTTTGTCGTTTTGCGATTTTTAAGTTAAAATCCCTTATTAAACATAATCTGCTGAGACACTTATGCTCGATCAGAAAAACACTTCTGAAATCACGCAAATTCTTCATGATTGGAACAACGGAGTAACAGACGCGAAAGAACGTCTGATTCCTTATGTCTATGACGAACTGAAACGGCAGGCACGCGCTTTGATGTCGCGCGAGCGTTTGAATCACACGCTCCAACCAACCGCTCTTGTCCATGAAGCGTTTATCAAAATCAGCAAAGATTCGGGCATCGAGTGGAAAAACCGGAGTCATTTTTACGGCATCGCTTCGCATCTGATGCGACAGATACTTGTCCAGCATGCGCGGATGCACGCCGCCGAAAAACGCGGCGGCAATAGCGTTCTTTTTTCGATTGACGACGTGCAGGTCTCGCTCGAACAGCGCGCCGGAGCGATTCTCGATCTCGATGCGGTTTTGGAAAAACTTTTCGAAATAAACGAGGAACAATCAAAGATCGTCGAGATGAAATTTTTCGGCGGGCTTTCGCATCAGGAAATCGCCGACGCGCTCGACATCAGCGAAAGAACGGTCGTCAGAAAATGGCGCGCGGCGCGGCTCTGGCTTTTCCGCGAACTGAGCGAAAGTTAAAAAAAAGTTGGCTTGATTTTTCCGCGTTTCGCACATACTCCAGTAAAGATTTTGGAAAAAATTCCTTGATGAAAGAAAATAATCGAAAAAAGGTCAACCGGATTCTTGAAGATGTTCTGGAACTCGAAACTGCGGAGCGGGAAAAATTTCTTAATGAAATAAGCATCGAAGACGACATTCGCCGCGAGGTCGAATTGCTTCTCGCTTTCGAAGAAGAAGCCGAACAATCTTTGAATCTGTCGGCGGTCGCGTTTTCGGGAAGTTTTTTCGAAGACGAAAAAAGCCCGCTTCTCGGTCAAAAAATCGGCGCGTTTAAAATCGTCCGCGAACTCGGCACGGGCGGAATGGGCGCGGTTTTCTTGGCGGAAAGAGCGGACGGCAAGTTCGTTCAAAAAGTCGCTTTAAAACTTCTCAAACGCGAGATGAACACCGCCGCTCTGCGCCGCCGTTTTCGACACGAACGCGAGATTCTAGCTTCCTTAGAGCATCCGAACATCGCCCGCCTCGTTGATGCCGGAACGACCGAAGACAGAATCCCGTTTCTGGCGATGGAATATATCGAAGGCGTTCCGATCAATGATTACTGCAATAAAAATAATCTGGATTTGAACAAAAGGCTTGATCTGTTCAGAAAAGTCTGCGCGGCGGTTGATTTCGCGCATCGCAATTTGGTCGTTCACCGCGACCTGAAACCCTCGAATATTCTTGTAACCGAAGACGGCGTGCCGAAACTTCTCGATTTCGGAATCTCGAAAATTCTTTCCGTAGATTTTCAGCAGATAAATGCCGCGACCGTTACGAAATTGGGCGTGATGACACCGGCTTACGCTTCGCCCGAACAACTCAGAAAAAAAAGCGTAACGACCGCGACCGATATTTACAGCTTGGGCGTAATTCTTTACGAACTGCTCAGCGGTCATCGCCCGTTCGAGGAAAAAGAAGACGACTTCAAAGAGATTTACATTGCCGTCGCCGAGAAAGAACCGCCGCCGCCGAGCAGGATTTCGGATTTCGGATTTGAGAATTCGGATTTATTAAATTCGCGCGAGATCGAAAAAAATAAAAATGCGAAAAACGCGACGGCGAAATTTTCAGATAAACCGACGAACCGATCCGAAATCGAAACAAAACCTCAATCCGCCGTGATTCCAAATCCGAAATCGTTACGGGGCGATCTCGACAACATCATTTTGAAGGCTCTGAAAAAAGAACCCGAACGACGCTATTCTTCCGCCGAGAATTTTGCCGCCGACATCGAACGGCATCAGAAAGGCTTGCCCGTAACGGCGCGTCCCGATACTTTTTCATATCGCGCCGGAAAATTTATCAAAAGAAACAACCTGACGGTCGCTGCCGCGGCGTTGGTCTTACTCGCCGTTCTCGGCGGAGTCGCGGCGACGCTCTGGCAAGCTGAGCAGGCGCGCAAGGAAGCCGCCAAAGCGAAAAAGATAAACGGATTTCTGCAGGACGTTTTGAATTTCTCGAATCCGCACTGGCTGTCTTCAAATCCCGAAAAAAATCGGAACGCGACGATTTCCGAAGCGATTGATGCCGCAGTAAACAAGCTCGAAACGGATTTGAAGGACGAGCCGGAAATTCAAGCGGAAATACGATTTACTCTGGGAAAGACCTACGTCGGACAGGGACGCAATCAGGAAGCCGAGCGTCAGCTTCGAAGCGCGTTGGAGAAATTCTCCGAAATTTTCGGGGATGAATCGCCGCAGGTTATGAAAACAAAAGTGATCTTGGGAGATTCATTATTTCTGCAGGGCGATTATCAGGAAGCCGAAAGGCAGTATCTCGATTCGATAAATTATTTCCGGCAAAACGATGCCGAAGATGAAAATCCGAAGAAATGGCTGGCGATCGCCGCCAACAATCTGGGACTTATCCGGCAAAATCAGGGAAATTTTTCCGAAGCGCAGCGGCTTTTTTCCGAAAGTCTCGGATTAGCCCGAACATTCGATGGCGCGGACAGATGGGTTAAACCGATCGCGCTGGCAAATCTCGGCGGATTGAATATCAGTCTCGGCAATCTCGAAAAATCCCTCGATCATTTGACCGAAGCCGAAAAAGAAATGAAGGACTATTCGGAAACGCCCAGACTGGAAGATGCCGGAGTTCAAAAGCTCATCGGCAGAGTTTATAAAATGGCGGGCGATTTTGCCGAAGCCGAAAAAAGACTTCTCGAATCTCACAGAATCTTCGTCGCCAATGTCGGTGAAGATCACCAGTTCACAGCCCAGCCTCTATCCGAACTGGCGGACGTTTATTTTATGCAGGGCAAATATACCGACGCTGAAAAAAAGGTTAAAGAGGCACTCTCGATCCAACAAAAAATGCTCAGCGAAAATCATTGGGAAGTATTGTTTGCCAAAGCCGTTCTGGGAAAAATCCTGACCGAAACAGGACGCATCGAAGAAGGTCATAAGCTTTTAACCGAAACATTGAAGGCGCAGGAAAAAATTTCGAAAAATCCGAACTATATCGTCGCGGAAACAAAGTTCGCCCTCGCCGAAAATCTCATTGATCAAAAAAAATACGGTGAAGCCGTGAATTTGCTGAAAGCGAATTATTCGGAACTTTCAACCGTTACCGATCCGGGACATCCGACACTGGTCAAATCAAAAAATCTTCTGAGCATTACGGAATCGGAAGCGAGCGGTTTGTAAGCTTTTTCCCTTTTTGCAATCTTTAAAAGAAAAAAGACTCTGACATTTATTCAGAGTCTTTTTTTCATCAAAAATTTTTTCGCACTATTTCAGAATTCTTCCCTGAATATCGAGCGGCAGATTGTAAACCGCTTCGTTGTTTGCCAGGATCATTTCGCCCTGCCGCGTAAAACAGATGCCGACGATGCTCATTCCGGCGACGAACAATTCCGCCGTTTCGCCGTCGGGCGAAATTTTTATCAAACCGCGTCTGCCGCGCAGGCATCCGGCGACATACAAGTTTCCGTCACGGTCAAAAGCAAGCCCTTGCGGTCTGCCCAAACCGCGGTAAAAAATCTCATCGTAACCGCTTTTGTCAACCGCATAGACGGCATCGAAACTTGCCAGACCGGGCGCGGTAACATAGAGCCTGCCGTCATTGCCGAAAGCCATATGATACGCCGCGACCGACGGTTCGAGGGAAGCGAAAACTTCCGCTTTGCCGAATTCTTCGACTTTATAGATCGTGCCGCTCCGGTCGCCGACATACATCACGCCTTCGTCATCAAAAGCGATGCCGGTCGCAATGCCGAGATCGGTCGCAAACGAGATCGCGTCCGCGCCGTCTGAAATTTTCGCCACTTCGCCGTCGGCGCGGTTCGTGACGAAAAGCTGTCCCTCGTTATCAAAAGCGAGTCCGGTCGGATTCATTATATGAGCGGGCATTTCGTCGAGAAAACCGTTTTTTTCCAAACGGTAGAGCGTTACGGGAAGTTCCTGTCCGCGCGAGCCGGAGCGCGTCAGGATGATCGAATCGTCTTTCGGGTCAACCGCCGGATTGGCGACGATGTGCAGGTCGTCGGCTAATTTTTTGCCAACCGTAATTTTGAAAGATTCGCTTTTTGCGCCGCCGCTTTCGAGCGTGATCTCGACATCGGTCGAATCCAAATCTGCCGGAACGATCGCCAGAACGCGGTTTGCCGACACGCCGACGACGCGCGCCGGTTTTTCATTGAAAAAACAGCCGTAGCCGTTATATTCGCCGACCGTAAAATTTTTGCATTCGATAATGACTTCGCCGCCCTCGATCGCCCGCGGCGGATTTACCGAAATGATCTTTCCCGCTTTGCTCATCGTTTTACTACCGAAAACGCTATTGTAGTGGTTAAACGGGTAATAAGCAATCGGCTGATTTTACGCAGTTTTCAAATTCGTTTTACCGGCTTATGTATAAAATGAATTAATTTTTGAAATTTTGCAGATGAATTCGTGAAATTCCGCGGGAATTCGTCAGATTCTGCGGGAATTTGGTAAATTCCGCGGGAATTTGACAGATTCCGCGGGAATTTGACAGATTCCGCGGGAATTTCACGTTTTCCCGCGGAATCTGACGAATTCCCGGTGAAAATAGCGGAATTTCGCGTAATTTTCCGGCTTATGACGTCCGAAAACTCTGCGTTAGTTGATTGGCAGGCATTTGCGACCGGAATTAAAACGCCGCTAAACATCTCAATAAGCGAGTTTTATGTGATTCATTCCGCGCATAATGACGCGCTGGCGGCGGACGACGCGCTTCGGGTTTTTCTTCGGGTTAAAGACGTTGAGCGGCGAAGGAATCATTGCCGCGAGATACGCGGCTTCGGCGGCGGTCAGATTCGAAGCCGATTTTTTGAAATAATGACGCGAGGCGGCTTCCGCGCCGTAGATGCCGTCGCCCCATTCGATGACATTTAAATAAATTTCCAAGATGCGTTTTTTCGAGAGATTGCGTTCGAGAAAATATGTGTAAACGGCTTCGCGCCCCTTTCGCAGAAACGAGCGTTCTTCCGATAGATAAAGGTTTTTCGCCAATTGCTGGGAAACGGTTGACGCGCCGCGTTTGAACGAGGGCATCGGCGGAATCCAGCCGTTCGGATCGTAATCGCCTTCGGCTTTCGCTTCCTTTTCGCCTTCGCGCCGGGCTTCTTCCCAGGCTTTGTTGATCGCATCCCAATCGAAACCGTCGTGTTCGAAATAGCGCGAATCCTCGCCCGCCAGAACCGCTCTCTGCAAATGCGGCGAGATTTGCTCGATCGGCATCCAGATCATCGCTTTTTGCGGTTCTCTGCCCTCGGATTTGGCTTCTGAGATACGATACTCGATCATCGAAGTCGTCGTCGGATTTTCCGTTTTGAGTTTTTTAAAATCGGGAAAAGTAACCAGTTCGTAGATCAGCCAGATCAAAACCGCGCCCAACAGAATAGAAAATAATACTTTTGTCCAATACCACATTTTATCAACTACGCATTATTCTACACGAATAACGATTTGTAAAACCGTAAAGTTTACGGCTTTTTCGACTCGGTTCAAGAACGCGGCGTTGCAGGCAAAAGAATTTTTCCGGTATTTCGCGCTTTTTTCTTATTGATCTTTCGTTTGTTTTTCTATTTTTTCCGGTTTTTCTTGCTTTTCGTCGGTTTCCGCGTCTTTCGGCGGTTCGACGGCGGACGAACGAACTTCGGTGCTGGATTTTCGGTATTTGTCGAAACTGAATTCGACTCTCACGGTCTCGAAAATTTCGGGGTTTTTCGTAAAATCAACCACGACCGTTTGCGGAAACCAGAAACCTTCGGCAACCCGCGTCTGGGCGAACAGAAAGACCGTTTCCGGCAGACGCGCTTCGCCGGGTTTGTCCTTGTTTACTTCGAACATTCCGACCGGAAAGCCTTCGATTCTCATAATGCGTTTGTCGGCTTCGTCAATCCAGATGCGTCCTTCGATCTTGCTCAGATAGGAAAGAGGAGTTTCGAATTTCGCTTCCGGGTTAGGGTGAAAATCCATCGAGACGATCTTTCGACCGCCGTTTTCCGATCTTTGCAGATTGGAAAGTTTCGCGGTTTCGAGAATCTTTATAATGTCTATCATCACTCCCTTGTCGCCCGCCCGGAAAGAGATCGTCCAATATCCGCCGTCTTTTCTGCTCACCGATTCGAGCTTCTCGCCCGCCGCTTCCTGTTCGGCGCGTTCGATCTCCTCGACCAGTTTGTTGCGCATATATTCGACATCGTATTGGGTAATTACTTTTTCGCTGTCCTGGATCAGAAGCAGCGGGTGACCGTAGGTTTTTTTCAGAGAGAAACGATTCGGGATGATCGCCTCGTAAAGCCGCGAAAATTTTCTCCCCAAGCCGAGTCTGCCGCGCCGGTTATACGAAAATTTCATCTGGTATGTATAACCGAAGATCGCGCCTTTCTGCGTATCGGCGGAAACTTCTTTGATAAGCGTTTCGATCTCGTCCTGCTGGGCTTCTGCATTCGAAACGGAAAATAAAACACATACTGTAAAAAGCAGTAAAATAAATGCGGATTGTTTTCTGAACATATATCAATTAAAAATATCAATTCCTCAAAGATTAAATTTTTATTCCATCCCCGACCATATTTGCGACGATCTTTCCCGAACTCATTACGCCCGGAAGTCCCGCGCCGGGATGCGTTCCCGCGCCGGCGAAATACAGGTTTTCAATGTCTTCGCTTCGGTTGTGCGGGCGAAAATACGCCGACTGCATAAGCGTCGGTTCGACCGAAAACGCGCTGCCGAGATAACTGTTCAAAGTTCCCTCGAAATGCAAAGGATCAATGTAACGCTCGCTGACGATATGCTTCGACAGTTCGGGCATATAGCGCGTTTCCAGATAATTGATGATCGAGTTTCGATACCGCCGCGCTTCCCGTTTCCAATCCGTTTTCGCGCCGAGATGCGGCACGGGCGAGAGAACATACCACGCATCACAGCCTTCGGGCGCAAGCGACGGATCGGTCGCCGTCGGGCGATGCAGATATAACGAAAAATCTTCCGCCAGAGTTTTATTTTCGAAAATATCTTCGAGCAGACCTTTGTAACGCTTCCCCAAAAGAATCTCGTGATGCGCTAAGCCGTCGTATTTTCTGTCCGTCCCGAAATAGACGACAAACAGAGACATCGAATAGCTCAACCGTTTCAAATATCCGTCCTTATACTTAACGCGGAATTTTTCGGGAATCAGGTTCAGATAAGTAAACGCGACATCCGCATTGCTGACGACCGCGTCCGCTTCGAGCGTTTCGCCCGTTTTCATTTTCACGCCTTTTGCGCGGCGCGTCCGTTCATCAATAAGAATTTCTTCAACTTCGGCTTCGATAAAAATTTCGCCGCCGGTATCAATGAATAAATCGCCGAGCGCTTTGACCAGCGCGCCCGTTCCGCCCATCGCAAACCAAACGCCGAATTTTTGTTCGAGTTCGTGAATCATAGCATAGATCGAGGTCGCCTTAAAAGGATTTCCGCCGATCAGAAGCGGGTGAAACGAAAACGCTTCGCGCAGTTTTTCGTTCTTAAAATATCTCGAAGCAAATTTGTAAACCGAACGATCCGAGCGCAGTTTGACCATTTCGGGAACGACCTTCGCCATATCCCAAAAACTCGAAAACGGCTTGTCAATGAGTTCGAAACCGACGCGATAGATTTCGCCCAAACTTTCGGAAAATCTTTTGTAGTTTTCCACTTCATCCGGCGCGATCTTTCTTATCTCATTTAACAAGGTGTCGCGGTCGTCGTTGTAATGAAAAACCGTGCCGTCTTCCCAGCGAATATTGTAAAACGGATCAATCTTGACAAGCCGCACATAATCTTCCGTCCGCTTTCCCGCCAATTCGAACAATTCGTCAATCAGCCACGGCGCGGTGATGATCGTCGGACCGCCGTCAAACGTAAAACCGTCCTGCTCGTAAACATAAGCCCTGCCGCCGAGCCGGTCGCGTTTTTCGACAATCGTTACGTCGTGTCCCTGTGCCTGTAAGCGAATCGCCGCCGAAAGTCCGCCGAAACCGCTGCCGATGACGATAATTTTCATTTATTTAAAAATTCCCTCGTGTTCGTTAAATTACTGAAATTACAGATTAGAAAAGGCGGAAACAAATTTCAAATCCGAAATCCTTTCCGCCTTTTTTGATATGGATTAATGTTTTTGAACTTAGTAGGTCACGGGCGTATCTGACGATAACCCCCAATTAAAAACGCTGATGCCGTTTTGACTTCCCAAAACCCAATAATTTCCGCCGCGCCAAATGGCGAAATCGGTTTTGCCGTCGCCGTCATAATCGGCAGGCACGGGCATATCGCCGTCCTGTCCCCAAACCGCGACGTTGACTACACTGTCCGAGCTTCTGATCCACCACCAAGTCCCGTCCGTTCGCCGCCAAACGGTCAGATCGCCGATGCCGTCGCCGTCAAAATCGGCGGCTTGATAACGGTCGTTCAACTTGCCGAAATAAACGGCGCGCATCGTATTCGTCAGACTCTCCCTGATCGTTACCAGATTATCGCTGAAACGGTAGGACGAAATGTCGGCTCGTCCGTCGCCGTCCGTATCGCCGATTCTGATGGCGACTCCGCCCGCCGGAACGGTTGTCGAAAACCCCGCGCCCGTTCCGCTGTAGTTGACGCTCATCTGTCTGGTCAGCCCGAATTCGCCGGTAACGACTCCCGGATCGGTTCGCCCGTCGCCGTTATAGTCCTGATGCACCGCCTGACTGCCGAGATTGGCGAAATTCGTAAATTCCGTGTAAAACAACGAATTGGTTTCGCTCATCAAAACCCAGAATGTATATCTCGGTGGAAAACTCGTCGGTTCACGATAAACGGCGATGTCCGTTTTCCCGTCGCCGTCGTAATCGCCGGCGGCGGTATGATCGAAATTTACTCCCCACTGCAAAGTCTTAAATCCGGCAGTGCTTTGCCAGATATACCAGACTTTTAATCCGCCCTCGTTGCGCGTAACGGCGTAGTCGGCGCGACCGTCGCCGTCAAAATCGTTGACCTTGCGAAACATATTCTGCGCGTGGATGCTCGATGCCGAAATAATGAAAATCGTGAGAAGAACAAAAAGAACAAAAAATTTCCGCCAGCCGCTTTTGCTCATAAACCGCCACCTCTCAAATAAAAATCATATCCGCATAAGCGCGATTATACTCCACTTGTCAACGGTTTTGGAAATAAATTTTACCGGGTGAAAATGCCGTCAAAAAAAACTCTTTACATTTAAAAAAAAAGGAGTATTTTGTATCTTGGAAGCAAGTAAAATATTGGAGTTTTACGCCGTTTTCCGTAAAGGATGCGTCGTTCTTCACGAAAGATAAGCTGTCTTCCATAAAAGATTAAAAATCTTCCCTGCAAGACGAATAATCTCCTGCAAAAGATTCTTAATCTTCCACGAAAGATTGATTATCTTCCGTAAACAATTAAGAGTTGTCTGCGCACAATCGCTGATCGTCTGCGGACAATCGAGCATCTTCTACGGGCAATCGGTCGTCTTCCGCAGGCAAACGGCTGAAATTCCAGCCGCAAACATCTTTAATCGAAGGAGATAAATCAATGTTAAAAATGAATCCCGCAAAAGTATTGGAAAAACTCTTAAAAATCCTAAATGCATGGCGCGATCTTGCTCCGACAGCAAGTTTCGGCGGAATGACCTTGACGGAATTTGAAACCGAAATCAATAAATCGGTCAACGTCCGTCAGGAGATCACGGATTTGGAAAACCAAATAATCAATAAAACGCAGGAACGCGACGCGATTGACGCGACAAATTGGGAACTCGCGCAATTCGTCGTGGACAGCGTCAAAGGCAACCGCGACTACGGTCAAGACAGCGGTCTTTACGAAGCGATGGGCTACGTTACGAAATCCGAACGCAAATCGGGCTTGACACATAAGACCAAAACCGAAGAAGACGACGGCGATAACGGGTAAAAACAGAAACAGGCGCGAAAAGAATTCCATTTCGCGCCTGTTCTTTCTTTCAACCCTTAACAACCGATCTTTTGCGGTCAGATGCGGAAGAGCGGTATCGCTCTAATTAATATCGAACGGGAATGTCCGACGATAAACCCCAATTGAAAACGCTCACGCCGTTTTGACTGCCCAAAATCCAATAATTTCCGCCGCGCCAGATGGCGAGGTCGGTCGTGCCGTCGCCGTCGTAATCAGCCGGAACGGGTTTATCGCCGGCACTTCCCCATTGCACGGCTTGTATGGTTGCATCCGAACTTTTGATCCACCACCAGGTGCCGTCGGATTCGCGGAAAACGGCGATTTCGCCTTTGCCGTCGCCGTCAAAATCCGCCGCGAGATACTGGTCGCCCGCCGTGCCGAAAAACGTATTCTGAACAAAACAGCAAGGATAATTCGAGATATTTAAACGGTTGTTGTCGCTGGTATGATAGATGATGTCCGAGGTGCCGCCGCCGGTTAAATCGCCCAGCCGCAAAAATGATTGGTTTGCGTCAGGAAGATAAACCCTTCTGTTCGCACTATTGGAAGTTTCACGGAAAATCACTCTTCCACTACCGTCGGCACGTTTATAAAGCACCGCAATTTCGGTCTTGCCGTCGCCGTCATAATCTTGTTGAACCGGTTCGATGGCAACGGTATTAACTTCATATTCGGAAATCTGATAATAAAAACTGTTTGTCGAGCTTTGAAAGACAAAGAATTCACCCGCACTGAGAGTGCCGATGACCGGGCGAACAACGGCAATATCGGTCTTGTTGTCGCCGTCATAATCGCCCGCCGCTATTTTGTCGGAATCAATGCCCCATTGCATTGCTCTGAATCCGGCAGTGGTTTGCCAGATATACCAAACCTTCGAGCCGTTCTCGTTGCGCGTTACCGCATAATCGGCGCGCCCGTCGCCGTCAAAATCGTTGATCTTGCGAAACATATTTTGAGCATAGACGTTTGCCGTCAAAACAATTGAAGCAAAAACCAGCATGATTACGACAAACCGTTTTTGCGCGAGTTGATTTTTCATATTTTTTCTTCCCCTTTTAAGCTGGATTTATACAAAGAATTGAACAGATAAAATAATACACTAGGTGTCAATAGCTTTGGCAATAAATTTTTCGACGCTGTTTTTAAAGAAAACTCTTTTTACCGCGCGGATTGTGTTCGCGTGAATTTCGACCGTATCGTTGATGTCGAGCGCGTAGCCGCCGGACATCACGGTAACGACCGGCGTGTGCTTTTCCTTTGCAAATTGCAGAACGGTTTCGTCGCGGCGCATTAAACCGTCCATCGTCAGCGCAAGCCGTCCGAGTTTGTCTTTTTCAAATGGGTCTGCGCCGCCGAGATAAAAAATAATGTCGGGATCGTGAAGAAAAATGCGCGGCAGGGCTTCTTCCAATGTTTCGAGATATTCTTTGTCGGATGTTTTGTCGGGAAGCTCGATGTCGAGATTTGAAATCTCTTTAAATAAAGGATAATTTTTCGCGCCGTGCATCGAGAATGTAAAAACTTCCGGCGAGTCTTTGAAAATAAAAGCCGTCCCGTTGCCCTGATGAACGTCGAGATCAACGATCAAAAATCTTTTCGCTAAATTTTCTTTTTGCAGAACGCGGATAGCGACCGCGACATCATTTAAAACACAAAAGCCTTCGCCCCTGTCGGGAAAAGCGTGATGCGTTCCGCCCGCGAGATTCGACGCAATGCCCGAAGATAATGCGTATTTCGCCGCATTGATCGTGCCGGAAGTTGCAAGGAAAGAACGACGAACGAGAGATTTCGACCACGGCAGACCGAGTTTGCGAACTTCCTTCGCGGTCAGTTCGCCGTTTATTAGACGGCTTATGTAATCTTCCGTGTGAACCAACTGAACGTCTTCGACCGATGCGGGCTGAGGCTCGAAAATCTCTTCCGGCAAAAGCGTTCCCTCTTCTAAAAGTTTATCGCGGACGAGTTCGAATTTTTTGATCGGGAAAACATGACCTTCGCCGATATCGGCGTAATAGTAAGGCGAATAAAAAAGACGAAAACCATTCATTTAACAAAATAGTAAACGAACGGTTTTAATTTTTGAAATCTTAAATTTTTAATTTTTAATCTGTAATCCCGAAGGGGAAGGTGGTGCGGCTTCGAGTTTCGGGTAACTCGAAGCCGCGAATTTTGGCGGCAGGCATCCTGAAGGCAAAGCGGAGCGGATAGGCAAAAGGCAGATTGTTTACGGGCAGGTTTACTACATCAAGTTTCTTTGAACAAAAACTTTCCGCAAAGTTTTTAGTTCGCCGGAACAAGAATTTTTTCGTTCGGACGGCTCATCCCGATCTTGCGGGCTTCGCGCTCGATGGCGCGTTCGTCCTTGCGTAAATCTCTAATCTCTTCTTCTAAAGCCAGATTTTCGGTTGTCAAAGTTTCTATCTGCAGATTTAACTGCTCGTTCGTATTTATTTCCTGACGCATCTCCGTAAAGGCGCGCAGATTAATTGCCAAACAGAGAAGAAAACTGATCGAAGCGACGGCGGCAAAGCCGAACCAACTGTTTTTTTTTGCGCTTTGTTTTTTTCTTACACTCATTGCGCGTGTTTCTCTTCGTGTCGTAACGACGTTCGAATTATCCCAGTAAGTAGCGGCGACCTTGCTCAATCAGCACCTCCAAATCTTCCTTATTTTCAGTCTCGGCGTAAATCCTCACGAGCGGTTCTGTTCCCGACGGTCTCATCAGCATCCAGCTTCCGTCCTCAAAGATAAATTTCACGCCGTCCAAGCGGTTTATCGTTTCAATCTTTCGCCCGCCGATTTCGGTCGGCTCCTGCGAAAGTTTTTCTTTCAAACTCTTCTGCACCTCGTCGGTCAGTTTTACTCCGATCCGTTTCGAGTAAAGCGCGCCGACTTCGTTTGTCAATTCTTTTAACTGCTCGGTCAAACTTTTCCCGCGCGCCGCAACCGCTTCGATTGCTAAGAGGCAAGCTAAGATGCCGTCTTTTTCGGGAAAGTGACCTTTGATCGAAAGCCCTGCGGATTCTTCTCCGCCAAGGATGATCTCGTCCTTATTTATCAATTCGCCGATAAATTTAAATCCGACCGGCGTTTCGTATAATTTCAATCCGCGTTTTTCGGCAACTCTGTCAATCAGATTCGATGTCGCCACGCTGCGTGCCGCGCCTTCCGTCCAGTCTCTGCTTTCGGCTAGATAATCCGTCAAAAGAGCGACCAGATCATTCGGCTGGATAAATTCGCCATTCGAATCAATGACTCCGAACCGGTCGCCGTCGCCGTCAGTCGAAACTCCCAAAGTCAAATTCTTCGATTTAACCGCCGCGCGGAGTTCGTCCAGATGTTCTTCGCCGGGTTCGGGCGACTGCCCGCCGAATGTTACGTCGCGCCAATCGTGAATCGTTTCGACCTCTAAGCCGATGTCGCGTAAAACCTTATCGAGATAACCGCGACCCGTTCCCCAGAGTGCGTCATAGGCGTATTTTCCTTTTGATTCGGCGATCACATCAAAGCGAATTTTAGTTTTCAAATCGTCCAGATACGCGGCGCGCGCATCAAATTCTTCTATCGAGCCGCCCGCCGCATCTTCGACCGTCGCGGCGTTTTTGAAATTTTCCTCGATCTGCTTCGTAATTTCAGGCAATGCCGGGGCACCGTCGGCAGTCGAAAATTTTATTCCCTGATATTCGGGCGGATTGTGCGAAGCCGTAAAATTTATCCCGCCGACCGCTTTCTGATCGCGTATAGCGTGCGAAATCGTCGGTGTCGGCGTCGGATGATTGCAAAGCAAAACTCTAAAACCTTTCGCCTTAGCGATCTCGGCGGCGACTTGAGCGAAATTCTCGCCCATAAACCGCGTATCGTGTCCGACAATCAAAGTCTTTCGGTCTTCGCTCGAACTATCTTTCAAATATCGGCAAATCGCTTCGGTTACTGCTCTGACCTTTTCAAACGTAAATTCATCTGCGATAATTGCTCTCCAACCGGAAGTTCCGAAACGAATGGTCATAAATATCGTTTAAAGCCAAAATCCTTTATATATGTCTCTGTTATTCTAAGGTAAATCGTTTTAATTCCGGTTAACGTCCCAAAAACCGTAATACTCTTTCGAAAGGTGTAGTGAATTTAACATAAAAAAAAGGAATGTGTAAAGAGTTTTTTTTGACCGCGTAAGTTATATCATTTCAGCATTTTATGCTTATTCCTTCAAGTAATCGTTAAACCAACTGCTTAAATGTGAACTATAGGTGAACGAAAATCCACGATTTTTTTAAGCCGCGATATTTCCTAAACGAAACTTTAGTTTTAACCATTTTTCGGTGATTTTTTGTGGAAAACTCTTAAACATTGGTTTAAATTTCTTGCCCTACATAACTGTTAATTATCAATAAATTCACTAGAAGTTTTTGTGTCAGAATAAACCTTTTATACCCCATCATTGTTTTAGTGGGTCATCTTGCCACACATCAATAAAACTCCAAAACCGGCTAAAATCTTTCCAAACCATTGAAATATCTACAGATATCTTACCTGACAAAAGAGGCACGGCGATTGCTCTATAATATTATAAGGATTGACGGTTGTTTCTTAATCTTTGCGTTCAAATTTACATACCGCGCATTTTTACAAAACAAATTTTAAGCATCGAATCGAAAAGATTACTCGTATGCAACAACCGCATTTAGAAATTTCTATTGGAGAATTGAGAATAATGAGACCAGTTAAACATTTTGAAAAAGGCTTGACGTATATCGCCAAAGGAGCATTTAACGCGATCAAGTCGGTAAATAAATACAAACCGAACCCGTCGTTCACGCCGAAATGGGCGGACAAACCGATCTTGAAATCGTGGGAAAAATCTAAGCCGACGCTCGGCTTCCCCAGGACGACCGACTCGCTCTGTCCGAACTGCGTGATCGAAGCTCGCGAGCAAATTCTGAGCGGCGAGCGCGACGTTTCGACGCTTATCAACGATAAGGTCGGCGAGATCAAAGCGCAGATCATCGAACGCGACGGGCAGATATGGATGATCAAAGATTGTCCCGAACACGGGCATTTCGAAGATTTGATGGCGATTGATTCGGCGTTTTTGAAACATATCGAAACATTATTTCCGGGACGCGATATGCGTTCGCACAACGACGAAAAACTTCACAATCACGGCACATCCTCGATCAAATACGGACGCGGCGCAGTTTTGACGGTTGACTTAACCAATCGCTGTAATATGATGTGCGACCCGTGTTTTATGGACGCGAACCAGGTCGGGTTTGTTCATGAGCTTTCGATGGAAGACGTGAAAGAAATTCTCGACAACGCGATCCAGATCAAACCGCGCCGTCAGATGTCGGTGCAGTATTCGGGCGGTGAGCCGACACTTTCGCCGCACTTTTTGGAAGCCGTTCGCTACGCACGCAAAGTCGGTTACAACTCGGTGCAGGCGGCGACCAACGGAATCGAATTCGCCAAATCGAAAGAATTCTGCCGTCAAGCCGCCGAAGCAGGTTTAAGATTTGTTTACCTGCAATTTGACGGTATCGGCAACGATGCGAACTCGCACAGACAGATCGGCAACCTGTTCGATGTCAAACTGAGAGCCATCAACAACCTGCACGAAGCGGGCGTTGACATTATTCTCGTAACGACATTGGTCAACGGTATTAATAATGACCAGGTCGGTTCGATCATTCGTTTCGCTCTGGAAAATCCGAAAAAGATTTCGTTCATCGCATTCCAGCCGGTTTCGTTTACGGGGCGTGACGAACACATCACCGAACAGCGCAGACTCCAACAGCGTTACACCCTGTCGCATCTCGCGCAGGACGTTCAGAAACAGGTCGGCATCACCGAACCGACGCGCGATTGGTTCCCGCTTTCTTTGATGGGCGCGTTCGCGGATTTCGCGGACGTTGTTCACGGACCGGAAAACGAATGGGGACAAGTTTCGTGCGGCTGTCATCCGAACTGCGGTGTCGGAACGGCGGTGATGATCAACAAGGAAACGAAAGAAATGGCGCCCGTTCCGCAATTCCTGAACATTCAGGGACTCGTTACGGACATGCAGCACATCACGGACACGAACCGCGGCAAGTGGTTTTCGAATTTCATGATGGGCTTGGCGCTCTTGAAAAACTACAACCCGTACGGCGCGCCGCAAAGTCTGACGCTCGGCGGCATTTTGAAGAAATTCGATAAATCATTCGGCTTGTCCGGTAAGGATTACGGCAAAGTCGGTCCCGACCGCACGCTCGAAGACATCGAAAAACGCCGTCAAGACCCTTGGAACTTCCTGTTCATCGCGGGAATGTGGTTCCAGGATCTGTTCAACTACGATTTCCGCCGCACGGAAATGTGCATCATTCCCTACGGCACGCAGGAAGGCGAGATTTCGTTCTGCGCATACAACACCGGCATCGGCTGGCGCAATATCATCGAGCATATGCACCAGAACGCGACGGTCGCGCAGTGGTATAAAGAACACGGTCGGCACGAAGTCTTCGCGCGCGGCAAAGAAGTCGAACTCGGCGACAAATCGCACAACCTCGTCCTGAACGAAGTTGACCTCCAACGCCCGAACAAACCGGAAATGGAAGGACCGAAAACGGCGGCGGAAGAAATGCAGATGATGCGCAAACTTTACCAGCAGATGGTAATGGAAAAAAACCAGATCAAAGGCGAAAAACTCGTCCAGATCGGCGGCATCAAACGCGAGAAAAAAGCCAAAACCGAAGAAGCGACCGCGTAATTCGGACATTCAATTCAAAAACGACCAAAGCCCTGCGAGCATTTGCAGGGCTTTTTCAATAAATCCCGCCCGAAAAACCCGTGCGGAAGCTCATCCCAACTGTGCGGAGGCTCATTCCAACCGTGCGGAAGCCTCATCCATCCGTGCGGAAGGTCGTTTTAACCGTGCGGAAGGTCATTCCATGCGTGCGGAAGGTCATTCCAACCGTGCGGAAACAAGTTCCAATCGTGCGGACGGCAATTCCATCCGTGCGGAAACCCATTCCAACCGTGCGGAAGGTTATTCCAACCGGCTTTGCCCAAAAACAGGCGGAAACGCGACCGCCAGGGAGCGTGTTTTCAACGTAAAGAACACGCTCCCTAACGGTCGCGTTTCCGCCTGTATCGCATTAATCTGAGATCTGCTCCAAATAAATTTTCTTCGTGTCTTTTCGCGTTATGCGCGCGGTTCATTCTCCAAAAATAAAAAAAAGTCTGTTTTTCGCGGCTGTGCCGCCTGACGAACAATGATTTTTAAATGTTTTGGAACGATGCCTTTCTAAGATTGTTAGGATCATCAGAAATAATATGTCTATCAGGTCTATTACCTACTAACGCATAAGGGTAGTTAAGCCATGCCGCGCCAAAAAAATTAACAAAATCTCTGAAATATTGTGGAACTTGATCTCGCGTGCGTTGATCAAAAATAAAATATTTATGGTCTGGATCATCTTTCATATTTGCGAGTCGCCTAAAATTCGCCCAAAAAATGCCGTCAATACCTGAAAAATCTCGTGTAATCGGATTCCATAAAAGTTCAATCATTTCAAATGGATTGATACTATAAAACCCATCATTTATGTAAAATACAACGCCTTTAGCATTGGGCTTTTTCAAAATGTGTCGTGTAAGTTTTATTTGTTTGTTAGCAGTTTTCGTGGCAGTTACCAGTGAGTTCCTCATAATATTAAATTCTACTTGTGCAAGCTTTCTATCTAGATTTTTGAAGGGAACGATTCTAGCAATTTGAAGTATCTTGTTTTTTTGGTCCTCTATTTTATCTATCTTTTTTTTTAGATGGTCTGTTTGAATTGTTTTTAATTCAACAATTACATCCACTTTTGAAAAGTAGTAATCTGCATTATCTGGCATTTTTGAGGCATCGTAATCAACTAAATCAGTAACACGCATACCCCCGATAGAATAAATAAATTGATCTACATAACCTTCCAAATCGAAATCTTTACTAAACAAACCGTTCTTACCTGTAATTATCTGTCGAAGTTCTTCAAGCATTTCTAAAGATTCATTAATAATTTTCTTTGAAATTCGATTAATATCGAAATCATCTCCTTTAAGTGAATAAATATAGCGAATTAAAAATTCTTGATCTGATAACCCTGAAAGGTATCTAATAATCTCATCTTCGGTAAATTCCTTTTCGCTATCAGTTATTTCAGTCCCAACAGCATATTGAAAAGTTTCAAATTTTTCTTTTAGTTTATTGATTAAATCAGATGGAAGAATAGAATAAATATCAATGCTTTTAGAAACAGATGTAACATAGTATGGCATTAAATCCATCAATGTCTTTGTTTTCAAAAATTCACTTAAAAATCTATCTTGTTTCTTCGATATAGTTACTTTCTTCATATTTGTTTCAATTAAATAAGATTACTATAAAAAATACTCTTTATAGCTAACAGTTGTGATTACGGTTTTTAAACTCACACTTTCAGTATTACGCCAACTTTTTACATTCGCGCTTCAATTTTTTACGTCCTGTTGCCTTTCGCGCTAGGGCTTTCTGATTTCTAAAGCCCGCAATTGTTGGTATTGCGAACTGTCCGCGCCGAAGACGCTTTTGACGTATTTTTTGATCAGCTCGTCCAGAATATGCAAACCGTCCGTGTCGTTGTATAACACTTCGTCGCGGTTGGCGCGCGCGGCGCGGGCTTCGGCGATGGCGGTTATGGCGGCGGTGTTGGTCGCCTGCATTTCCGCCAGCATCGCTTCGAGCGTTGCCGTTTGCAGTTCCGACTCGTTCGGCGCGTATTCGGCTTTCGATTTGAGCAGGTCAATCAATGCCGCGAAATTGGCGATGCGATTGTCAAAGCTCATCTGCGAAGCCGAATGGCTCTTTTCCGATTCGTCAATGCCCGCCGTCGCCGGATCGTCCTTGACCGCTTCGGAAGCGCGTCTGCCCTGCAGTTTGCGGGTGATCTCGCGCAGGTCATTGAGAAACGCTTCGTCCTCGATGACCGCCGCCGCCGCCGCGTTGATGCGGGTAACGAGTTTGTCCAAAGGCTCGAACGCCGCCTGCCGCGCGTTGATCGCGTTGGCTTCGGCGGTCGCCTTCGGTATGACCGCGTCAAACGCGGCTTGCGATGCCGTCTTTTTGGTTTGCAGAAACGGTATCCCGATCTTCGGGTTTCCCGGATTATACTGCGCGCCGAAAGACGTAACGATAATAATATGCTGTGAAAAGTGTGCCAGATTCTTGGCATGACCTTGTTCAGACATACAGGAGTCCTCCTAGGGATTATTGAGATATGAAATTTTTGGAAATTTCAACTGCTAAGGTAATTGAATGCGGAGGTTATGTCAATATTTTTTTTTCAAAGCAAAAAAAGAGAGATTGACTTTATAACCTCTCTTTTTCGAATTTATACAAGAATTTTGCCCGGATTATTTTGAAAATAATTTGTCTATTTCCGCGAGCAGTTTTTTCATGTCCGCGTTTTCCGCGCCGTCAACGCTTTTCAGACGGGTGGCTCTGATCTTGATGAAATTGTTTTGATGACCGAAAAGGTAGATTTCCGATTCGACCTCATCGCCGCGAATTTCGAAGGTGTAGAGTTTATAGAGAGCTTTGACCTTGCCGTTTGCGCCGCCGAGCGTGACGGTGTCGTCTTTGATCTTCTTCACGTTTTGGTATGTCCCTCTTTCACCGAACGCCTCGATGTCGCCGGCGGCTTGTTCGATCTGTTTTTTGACGATCTTATCTTCAATGCCGTCGGCGATCTTTTTGTTGCCGCCGTTATAGACGTAAACCGTTACTTTTCCGCCTTCCTCGGATTGATAACTGACGCTGTAGCCGAGTTCGGGAATCGGATAGGTCGTAACGTCGCCTTTTTCCCAGCCGTCAACTTCGGGAAAAGTAATCGAAAGATTTTTGTCCCCGTCTTTTTGAGCCGACACCGAAACCGCCGTCAAAAGCAGACAGAAAAGGAGTGTGAAAAATGTGTGTTTTGAATTGAAACGCATAATGTTTAACCTCTAAATTTTATTTATCTTTATAAAAGATTATCTGAACTTTAGTTTGAGTAGGTGTTTTTGTCAACAGTTTTTTTTATGCCGCCTTTTTTTCCGAAAAAAACGGGACTTTTTTTTTATCAAGCTCGTATCAAAAATACATTTCCGCCGCGTTAGCGGCATTAGAGTTTAGCCGTGTAATTTATTGCACGGTAAATTGATCGAAAGCATTCGCATCGCGTCAGCGATGACTGATTAAAGATATTCAGTTGTCGCTAACGCGACAAGCATCAATACTTGTTATTTTTCCGTGCAATAAATTACACGGCTAAACTCATTAAATCGCTACGCGATAAATGTCTCTACTGTTTTTTGAAACAGATCCCGTTTTTTAAATCATTCCCAAGGAGGCGTTTCGATTTGACTAAACAGGGCAAAAAACACAAAATATAGTGCTACTACAGCCCCTGTAACACAAGAAAATGTTTAAACTTCAACGTCTCGAATTAACCGGATTCAAATCCTTTGCCGATTATACGGAAATCGTCTTCACCGACAGCGGCATCACCGCGATCGTCGGACCGAATGGGTGCGGCAAATGCGTCAGCGGAGATACGCTGATAACTCTCGCCGACGGAAGCGAAGTAAAAATCAGGGATTTGGTTGAATCGGCTCTCGAAAAATCGTTTGTCAGAGAAAAATACACGGACGGTCTTGCCGCAATCGAGAATCCCGACAATATCGAAATTTTGTCAATGAATCCGGCGACTTTGAAATTAGAACCGCGCCGCGTTTCCGCCTTTATCAAACGCGAAACGACCGCGAAACTTTTGCGGATAAAAACCAAATCGGGACGCGAGATCGAAGCCACGCCGTATCATCCGCTGTTTACGATTGACGGCGGGCGGGTTCGCGCTCTGAGAGCCGATGAAATAAAAGAAAAAATAAAGATCGCCGTTCCGAGGCTTCTGCCGACACAGAGAAAAGACGTTTTATTTTCCAAAGAAAACTATCTCGGATTATTTGAAACGGATGATAAAATTTATATTCCGTTTGACGAAAATCTAAAAAATTGGACGGATGATTTTCAAAAACGATCCGGGAACTTTACCGATTGGTCGAAAATCTCCGGTGTTCCTTTAAGCGCGATAAAAGGTTTGCGGGACAAACAGGCGATAAATATTTCACATCTGAATAAACTCTCGAATTTTCGCTCCGAAGAAGTTCCTTTTGACAGCCGGATCGCCTCAAACAAAGGTAAAGATATTAATGTCCCGAAAAGTTTTACTCCCGAACTTGCAAAATTTCTCGGTCTTTTAATTGCCGAAGGCAGAAACACGAATGACAATTCGGTTTGGTTTGTTAATTCCGATAGAGCGGTCAACCGCGAATACGGACGGCTGGCAAAAAAACTTTTCGGTGTCGGAATGCTTCGCAAACAATACAAGGAAAACGCGACCGACAACATAATATTTTCAAAGCCGCTGACGCTCGTTTTAGAAAAACTTTTCGACTTCAAAATAAATTCGAATTCATTTGAAAAACAAATTCCGCCGCAGATTTTGCTTACCGAAGATTCGATAAAATGGGCGTTTCTTTCCGGTTTATTCGAAGGCGACGCATACATCTGCGCCCGACCGCAAAAAAGCAACGGGAAAAATCTAAACTATATCGAATACATTACGGCAAGCGAAACTCTCGCCCGTCAGGTCGTTTCCCTTCTGCTTCAACTCGGCATAAACGCTTATTTGCGACCGAAAGAAAAATACGCCTCAAACACCGAAAATAAAATCAAGAGAAATTATTATGCGGTTTTGATCTACGGCTCAAAAAATCTGAAAACTACTGCCGACAATTTGAACTTTTCAGGCAAAAAGAAAATTCAAATTGAAAAATTAAGAAATCTAAAAGTTTCGGATAATCCGAACAATGACCTGATTCCCGGCGCGACCGATCTGGTCAGAGAAGCCGTCAAACTCGCCAAAGTAAAAGTTAAGCCGAACCGCAAAGAGTTTCCGAAAATTGCCGCTTATACGGGAAAGGTTTGCGAAGCAAGCAGAAACGGTTTGAATGAGGTAATCGAACAAATTCAGTTTTTAAGCGATGATGCTAAACCTGCTGAAAATGTTTTAGAGCAAATAAATATTCTCGCAAACTCCGATATTTACTGGGACGAAGTAGTTTCGGTCGAAGAAATCGAACCGACGGACGAGTGGGTTTATGATTTGAGCATTGATGAAACTCACAATTTTGTCGCGGGAAATATTATCGTTCACAACAGCAATGTGTCAGATGCGTTTAGCTGGGTTCTCGGCGAGCAGAAGGCGAAATCTCTGCGCGGCGAGGAAATGAAGGACGTTATTTTTCAAGGCACGGGCAAACGCAGCGCGAGCGGGATGGCGGAAGTCATTCTGCATCTGGTGCGCGACGAAACCGAATTCGACATCGAAGAATCCGAACTCGAAGACATTGACGAAAGCCTCAGCGCGATAGACGAAAACGCCGTCGAGATTGAAGAAGTTTCGGAAGAAGAAGGTGAAGCCGAAACAAACGAACTCAGCACTCAGCACTCAGCACTCGGCACTAACGACAACGGTTTTCATTCGGAAGAAGTTGTTGAAGTCGAAAAGGCGCAGGCGGCGCAGGTCGGGTCGGTGCAGACGGTTCAGGTCAAGAAAGTAAAACGGCATTGGCGACCGCGTTCGGTCGCGCTTGATTTTATGCCGGGTGAAGCGGTTTCGGTCGGTCGGCGTTTGTATCTGTCGGGCGAGAGCGAATACATTTTAAATGGCAAGTCGTGCCGTCTGCGCGATATTCAGGATTTGTTTGCCGGAACGGGACTTTCGGGCGCGCATTACGCTCTGATCGAACAGGGACGTATCGGTCAGATACTTTCGGCAAAGCCCGCCGACCGCCGCGGGCTGATCGAAGAAGCCGCCGGAATCTCGAAATTCCGCACGCGTCAGCGCGCCGCCGAAGCGCGGCTTGAATCTGCCAAAACAAATCTCGGCAGAATTACCGACATCGTTTCCGAGATCGAAAAACGCGCCAATTCCCTGCGCCGTCAGGCGGCGAAAACGCGACGTTATAAAATTCTGCGCGAAGAACTGCGCGTGCTTTTGAAAAACGTCTATGCGGCGGAAGGCAAACATCTTTCAAATGCTCTGGATGAGATCGAAACGAAACTCGACGAAGCGACGAAATTGGAAAGAAAACTTTTCGCGGAAGTTTCGGAAAAAGAAGATGAATTTCGCAGAGCGACCGCCGAGGCGCGCGCACTTGAAGAAAATCTTTCGGACATACGCGCCCGTCACGCCGAAAATCTTTTAGAGCGCGACCGCGCCTCGCGCGAACAGCGTTATCAGGAAGAGCAAATTCAAAACATCAAACAGCGTTCGGCGGTTTTGCAGGGCGAGATCGAAGCGACGAAAGAGCGCGTTAAAGAGATCAAATCCGAGATCGAACGACTTTCAAAAGAAGAAAAATCCGAGCGCGATTCTGCCGGAAAAGCCGGAATCGCCTTGAGCGATGCCGAGAAAAAATATCAGGCGAAGCTCGCGGACGTGAACGAAACTGACGCGGAACTAGAAACCGTGCGCGGCGAGCTTCTCCAGCACACGGCGGCGGTCGAGCGTTTTGCGGAGATCGAACGGCAACTGGAAAACACCGTCGAACGCTTGCAGGAACGCGCCGAAGGTTTGCGGCGTGAAGGCGTTCGCGCCGAGGAAACTTACAACGAGCATAAAAAAGAATCTGAAGACTTGGAAAAATCTCTATCGGGCGAACGCAAAAAAATCGAAAAATTTCACGCCGAAAAACAGACAATTTTGCAATCAATCAGCGAGGCGCGAACAAATCTGCAGTCGGCGGAAACGAATTCGAAATTAGTCCGCGAAGAGTTTTCCGCTAAAAAACACCGGCTCGAAACTCTGCGCGAACTGGACGAAAAACGCGCCGTTTTCGCGCCGTCGGTGCAGAAACTTTTCGCCGAACAAAAACGCATCGGCGTTAAGTTTAACGGCACGCTCGCCGATCATTTTACGGTCGAAGAAAAAGCGGAAAAAGCGGTCGAAAATCTGTTCGGCGCATATCTGCAAGCCGTCATCGTCGAAACGGAAAAAGATGCTTTAAAGACAATCGAATTTCTTAATCAAAACAAGTTCGGTCGGGTAGCAATATTGGTTTTTAACGCCAAAGCGCAAAGCGGCAAAGACGCAAAGGTTAATAAAAAAGGTAAAGAAAGCGTTATGAATCTGCTCGGTGTTTCGAGCGATCTGGCAAACATGCTTGCGGAAATTTTTCCGCGTGAAATGTCGGCGGAATTTGTCGAAAATTTTAAGAAATCGAAAATTAAACCGAACGAAAATTTTGTCAGTTCCGACGGCGATCTGAATTTCGGCGGGAAACTTTTTGTCGGCGGCAAAGCGCATACGAATGAAAAAAATTTTTCGCTTTTAGCATTCAAACGCGAACTGCGCGAACTCGATTCCGCCGTGCAAAAGTTTTCAAAAGAAATCGAACGCGCCGAAAAAGAATCCGAAAAGGCGCGGAAAGTTTTAGCTGAAAAAGAAGAAAAATTAGTTGACCTGCAATCGCTCATCGTCAAAGTCGAACGCGAACTGCACGCGCAGGAAGTTCAGGCGAAATCGCTCGCGCAGGAGATCGAACGCGCAATGCGTCACAGCAAGGTCGTCGCGGACGAAAACGCGCAGATCGAAAAAGAAATCGCCGACATCACGGCAAAGAAAAAATCGGCGGCGGAAAATGCGAAAAACGCCGAAAAAGCGCGGAAAGCGGCTGATGAAAAAATGGCGAAGATCAATTCCAAATTAGCCGAAGCGCGGCGGAAATTGGAAGACGAAAACATTATTTTAAACGAAAAACGAACGCTTGCCGCGACGAGCGAAGAACGCCGGCGTTCAGCCGCCGGAGCGTTGCGGCGAGTCGAAAACGAACGGGCGGAACTCGAATCTCGTCTGACGCGCTTTGAACAGGAAATCAAGGAAAACGATCAAAAATTAAAAAGTCTGGGCGAACTTTCCGCCGATCTGAAAACCAGAATCGCATCCGCCGCCGACGAGCAAATTCAGGAACAAACCGAGCTGAAAGAAGCGACCGAATCGTTAAAAGCGGCGCGTGAGAAATCCGACAAAGAATCGAACGAGCTTGCCGAACTCAACAAACGCACCGCCGAAGCCAGAAACGAACGCGCCGCGCTCGAAATTCGCCAGACGGAAACCATCACGCGTCTGCAAAATCTGAATGAAAACTGCTCGCGCGATCTGAATCTGTCGTTTGTCGAACTCGTCGAAAATCTGGAAATTCCAGAAGATTTCGAACTGGAAAGTTCTCTTTCCGAAGCGCAGAGTTTGCGCGACAAGCTCGAAAATTTCGGCGCGATCAATATGCTCGCGCTCGAAGAATTAGCGGAAGTCGAAGAGCGTTTTAATTTCTTAACGGCGCAGCGTCAGGACATCATTGACGGCATCTTTGCCGCAGAAGCGGCATTAAAAGAAATCAAACGCCGCTCGCGCGAAAAATTCCGCGAAGCCTTTAAGGCGATCAATGAAAACTTCACCGAGTTTTTTATCGAACTGTTCGGCGGCGGTCGCGGCGAGATGACGCTTCTCGAAGCCGACGACGTTCTCGAAGCCGGGATCGAAATCGTTGCCCAGCCGCCCGGCAAACGCCTGCAAAATATTCTCCTGCTGTCCGGCGGCGAAAAAGCGATGACCGCCATCGCGCTCGTTTTAGCTATTTTCAAATATCGCCCCGCACCGTTTTGTCTTTTGGACGAGGTGGATGCGCCGCTCGACGACGCGAATGTCGGCAGGTTTGTCAACAAGATCGCCGATATGAGCGAACGCACGCAGTTTATCGTCATCACGCACAACAAACGGACGATGGAAGCCGCCCGCGCTCTCTACGGCGTAACGATGCAGGAAGCCGGTGTTTCAAAAGTCGTTTCGGTCAAATTCGAGTAATAATTAGCTCTTTAATACAAACTCGATTTGTAAAATCGTCATCTGATGGTTTATGTTTACCGTTTGCCGAATTTTTCGGTAAAATTTCAGACAAAAATTATTACAGACGAGTTTAAAATGCCGATCAGAAAAGTTTTTTATTTTATATCTCTATTTATTTTGTCCGGTTTGGTCTTCGCGGTTTCGGCGCAGACTAAACGCAATCAGCGTCCGGCTTCCGACGCTAAAACCGAAACCAGAGTGGAAGCAAAAACCGAAGCGTCGCCCGAACCGACTCCGCCCGTTTCGGGCAAAAAAAATTCGCGTCCGGCGAATGAAAATTCCTCGAACGACATTCCGAAAAACGACAGGCAAAAACTGCCCGCATTCGTCTATGAATTTTCACAGTCCGCTTTTCTCATTTCGCACATCCGTATCGAACACGACGAAAACGGGAAAGGAACGATCACGTTCAAGAAAAAAGACCTCGACGAAGAATTTACCGATCCCGTTCAACTTTCCGCCGTTACTTTGGAAAAAATAAAAATGCATTTCGACGCGCTGAATTTTCTTGAATCGAACGAGGATTATCAATTCGAAAAAGACTATTCGCACATGGGCAATATAAAAATCACGATGCGCTCGAAAGACGGCGAGGAACGCACCGCCGCTTTTAACTGGACGGCGAACGCGGATGCCAAAGCCATCGCGGACGAATACCGCAAACTCGCCAATCAATATATCTGGATGTTCGACATCACGGTCGCACGGCAAAATCAGCCGCTCGAAACGCCGCGCATTATGAAGGCTCTCGACGGCTACATCAAACGCGACGCGATTTCCGACCCGCCGCAGATGATCCCGTTTTTAAAAGATTTGAGCGAGGACGAGCGCGTTCCTTTAATTACACGCAACAACGCCGCCAGATTGATAAAGGAAATTGAGAAAAAGAAGAAAGATTAAATCCTGCGGCACAGTTCAAAGCCGTGAATTATTTCTCCGAAAATAAATTAAAAAAGGATTCGTTTATATATAAACGAATCCTTTTTTAATTGAAATCCGACTATCTTAAATACGCCGACGGAATCGGAACATCGCCTTTCAGACCGAATTGAGTGATCTTATAAGTATTGTCCGAACTGCGAAGAATATACCAAACTCCGTCGCGGAAAACCGCCAAGTCCGTTTTCCGGTCGCCGTCGTAATCCGCCGGAACCGGAATGTCGCTTTCTATTCCCCATTGTATGATCAGATTGGAATCTGTTCGGCTCTGCCGGATATACCATGTGCCGGAACGGAAAACTGCATAATCGGTTTGCCCGTCGCCGTCGTAATCTGCCGGCACTGGACGATCGGTATCAATACCGTATTGATAAGAATTAAAAGGCAGTTCAGCCTGATAGCTGACATACCAAACGCCGCCGCGATAAACCGCCGCGTCGCTCCGCCGGTTGCGGTCATAGTCAGACGGCAGCGGCGTATCGCCGCTGAGACCGAACTGAAACGCTTTGTAGGAATTGTTTGAAGTCGTCAACTGATGCCAGATGCCCTGCCGGAAAACGCTCAGATCGGCGCGCCCGTCGTTGTCGAAATCCGCCGGAATCGGAACATCTTCCGCCAGACCGAACTGTCTGAATAAAATCGAACCGTCCGAACTTTTCATAACATACCAGATGCCGTCACGGTAAACCGCCGGATCGTTAAGTCCGTCGCCGTCGTAATCGGCAGGCACGAGTTTGTCGTTTTCCAAACCCCACTGAATTATTATATGAGAGCCGTCCGAACTTTTCTCGATATACCAAACGCCGGTTTCGGGACGGAAAACGGCGATGTCGGCTTTTTTGTCGCCGTCGAAATCAAACGGCACGGCGCGGCGTTGGGCGACCGGTTCGAGTTTGAACGCCACCAGATTAAAGGCTTGTCCGGGAATTATGGATTCGCCCGCGACATAGACATTGCCGTCTTCGTCAACCGAAATATTCGTCTGCGCGTTGTCGTCAATCCATTTGATAAATATGTCCTTGCTGAAAAAAGGATTATCAAAACGATATGTCCAATCAATCACTCCGTCGGGAAGATATTTGATGATTTGCAGATCGTAATTGGCAAACCCTTCGGACGTTACGCCGATGTAAATATTGCCCTGCGCGTCGAGCGCCAGTTTCGTATCTGCGTCGTAATCGTGAAGTCCGGGTCCGTCGTAAATTTTCGACCACTGTAAAACGCCTTGCGGATCGAATTTAGCGACGTAGGCATCGAGATTATCGTTGTCAAAATCTATGATATGTCCCGCCAGAATGATACTGCCGTCGGGCGCGAGCTTCATCGCAAACGGAGAATCTTCCAGGTCTGCATTTGCGGAAACATTAAAATTCTTCGTCCAGACGGTCGTTCCGCTCACGCCGTTGATCTTCTGAATAACGGTATGAGCGTTGGCAAAATTATCGCTCAATCCCATTACGAACACATCGCCGGCAGAGTTTATTTCCATTTCATGCGCTTGTTCATTGCGGTCTCCGGGCGGCGCGTTGTAGCGGTTTACCCATAACTGCTCGCCGGTCGGACTGTATTTAACCGTCAAAAAATCTTCGGCATCGCCGGCGACGCTGTGACCGGAATAGCCCGTAACATAAACATTGCCGCTTGCATCCACTTCGACTTCGGTCGCCAGTTCACCGAAGCCTCCGACATAACGGCGCGCCCACATCTGATTGCCGTTCGTGTCATATTTGACGGTCGCGTAATTGGCGTAAAGTCCCCACGAGTAACCGGTCACATAAGCATTACCGGCGGCATCAACCTTGATCGAGCGCGGAACGTCTTCGCCGCCGTTGCCCGAATAATATTTCGACCAGAGCAGATTGCCGTCCGGGTCGTATTTCAACACGACATAATCGTAATCGCTGCCGCTGCCGGTCGAGACATCTGCGAAACCCGCGATATAAGCGTTGCCTGCCGGATCAACCGCCAGATCAACCGCGCCGTCCTTATAATTTCTCGGACCGTTGAAAGTTCTCGCCCAGAGACGGTTACCGTTGGCATCGGTTTTATAAATGGATATATCGGTATTGCCGTTTTTGTTGAAGTTTTCTACAAAAGAAGTTCCGGCAACATAAACATTGCCTTGCGCATCACGCGCCATCATTGCCGAATAATCGGCGTTTGGTCCCGATGTAGAACCTGCCGGAAGCGGGTTATCGTAATAGCTTGTCCACGCCAGCGTCGGCTGATTGGCGGGTGTCGGAGGCGGAGGCGGAGGCGGACCGGAAGCGGTGAAATTCTGAACCACATCCCGGACAATCACTCCGGTTATAACCGGCGGAGTAAATGTGTAGCCTTCTTTTGAGGGCTTTAGTTCATAGTTGTCAACGATCTGCAGGTCATCGAAATAATATGTGCCGTTATTTTCCGTCACGACCGTCCGCGTCACTTGATTATTAACTTTAAGCGTCATCATCACGCCCGTCATCGGCACGCCGCTCGTGTGTCTGACTTGTCCGGCAATCGTAAAATTATCCTCTCCTGAATTCGTTTTTGCCGCCGGTCGCCGCCTGCGAAGATTCCGGCATTCAGCAGTTGCGGCAGGATCGGAAACATTGACGAATTTCATCTCGCTTCGCAAGCTGAAACACGGCACTTCCTGAGCCGGCGTGTAATAAGCAAAAAATAAAAATCCAAATATGATTACCGTGCGGCACAGAACTATTTGCCGTTTGAATTGATGCCGAAAAGCACCCGCGAAATTATTCATCCTTCCCTCCCTAAAAAATTATACTTGTGAAAACAACTCACAGTGCCGATTTCGGGAGAGAAAAGACAAGCGGGATTTTTTTAGTAAAAATCGGAAAGGGGTTTTCAAGCAAAAGAAAATTAAATGCTCCCGGCGCGATTTGAACGCGCGACCTTTCATTTAGGAGACGAACGCTCTATCCTGCTGAGCTACGGGAGCAGAATTATTTTCGATTTTAGATTTGCGATTTGCGATTGTCCAATTCAAACCGGAATAGGGAGCAGCAACGATCCGTTAAATACATCTTAAAAGCAGGTCGCTACCGCTCCCCGTTCTGACCTTATGAATCGTATCTCAAAAGCGAGCTGACATTGTAGTCTTTTAATTTCTCGCGCCCGTTTAGAAAATCGAGTTCGACGACGAACAGGATTTTGGCGATATTGCCGCCGACCTTTTCGACGAGATCGGCGACGGCGCGCGCCGTGCCGCCGGTGGCGAGAAGATCGTCAACAATTAAAACATTATGCCCGTCGCCGACCGCGTCTTTGTGCATCTCGACCGTGTCCTGACCGTATTCCAGATCATACGAAACAGAAACTTTTTCCCACGGCAGTTTGTTCGGTTTGCGAACGGGAACGAAGCCCGCGCCGAGTTGATAAGCGACCGGAGTGCCGAAAATAAAACCGCGCGATTCGATGCCGATCACGGTGTCAATCTTTTGATCGCCGACCTCCGCGACCAGCGCGTCAATCGTTTGCTTAAAGCCTTCCGCGTCCTGCAGAAGCGTCGTAATATCGTAAAAATTGATGCCCGGTTTCGGAAAATCAGGCACTTCGCGGATGATTTTTTTTAAGTGTTCCATTTTTTATCAGGGACGAGGGACAAGGGATGAGGGACAAGAGAAAAACTATTTCTTACTCGTCCCTCGTCCCTCGTCCCTCGTCCCTATCTCTCTATCAAAAATGATGAAAACGAGCCGTTCGGCTCTAAAACCGTTTCTTCGATGTCCTCGACTCTGGCAAAGGTCGGTCCGGTCGTCAAATCTTCCAAAAACGCTTTGACCGATTTTTCGTCGCCCTGCGCGACCGCTTCGACGCGCCCATCATCCAGATTTCTGACATAACCCAACACCTGATGACGCGCCGCCGCGCGCTGCGTGAAAAAGCGGAAACCTACGCCCTGCACGAGTCCGCTGATCAAAAATTTTCGGGCAATCAACATAAAAAGTTTGGAGAGTTTGGAGAGTTTATAGAGTTTGGAGAGTGAAAAAACTCGCAACTCTCCAAACTCTATAAACTCTCTGAACTCTATAAACTCTCTGAACTCTATAAACTCTATAAACTCTATAAACTCTATAAACTCTCAACCTATCGCATCCAAACATTCCGTCAAACTGCGGAGACGGCAGGTGTAAACCGGCATTCCGCGCAGGGTGAATTTGCTCGCCTGCGTTTGCCGCAGTTCTTCAGCGAGAGATAAAAAATCGCTCGGCTCGTCGGTTTCAAACGAGATGATATATTCCTTGTCGCTGAAACCGAAAGCGTGCGTCAGGTGAATATTTATGTTCGGAAATTTTTTGCCGACCATAAAATTATCGTGAACCAGCGCGTCGCGCTCTTCGCCGGGTTTGTCATACCAATCGCTGTGTTTCGCGCACGGGTAAACGAAATGATATTTTTTCATTCCGGCTTTGACGTGAAAACGGTCTTCGATCGAATCGTGTTCTTCCGATCCGATGAACATCATTTTTTTCGTTACCGAAAGATAGTTGTCGCTCGTTTCCAAAAAACTTCCAAGATTCGTGCGGTAAAGTTTCGCTGTCATATCCTGCACCGCGTCGAGCGACGAACCGATGCGCCAGAGCATCAGATCGGCTTTCGAATCGAAACCGACCAGCGAATAACTGAAAAGCAAAAGTTCTTTGCTGAATTTGTTGTAAACGCTCTGAAATTCGCTTTTGAAAACCCGTTTGGTTTCCGCGTTGAGTTTGCGCCATTCGGGATTAACGCGAAAAAAAATAAAATTCACGAATTGCTTTTCGATTACGGGAAATTGTTGAGGCTCTTTGTTTTCAGCGACAAGGCGAAGTTTTCCCTGTTCAGAGGTGTCTTTTTCGAAATTTACTATTTCCATTTTTCAAAACTTAAGGTATTGGAATTTTTATTTCGGATCGAAATATCTGTGTTAAAGATTTCGATCCGAAATCGTTTGTTATAAGACCTGAGTTAAAATGCTTGCTCGTCCGCCGAAGGACCGTAAACCGGCGGAACAGGAACATCGAGCAGACGCAGGTAAACCGATAATTGCCCGCGATGATGAATGATGTGATTCATCATCATTGTCCGCAAAACAGCGGCTTTCGGCAGTTCAAAATAAACCTGCTCGCCGTTTCTGAGCCGCCAGTTGTGCGTCATCGTTTCATCCGCAGTCGAATTTAAAACTTCCAGCGCGCTCGAAACATTCTGATCGAAATCGGCAACAAGCTCCGCCGCCGCCGTGTATTCTTTGGGTTTGTAACCGGCAGTCGCAAAATCGAGTTCGTCCTGCTCGACGGTTACATTCGCCCACGTTACCATCTCGACGACATGACCGGCGAGCCGTCCAAGCGTCATTGATTTTTCGTGCGGCTGCCAATCCAATTTATCGTTCGGAACGCGCTCCAGCATCTTGCGCGCGGCAACCGCTTCCTGTTTCAACTCGGCGGCAAGCATCTGCCCGATAGTCATAGTTTGTTCTTTTTGACCGATACTCATCATCTGTCTCCTTCAGTTTTTTGTATTTTACGATGGCTCTCAGATGGGAAATTTTATGTGCTTATTGTGCCAATTTTTGCTCTCATTGTCCAAAGCGAAAATTTGTTTGAGAAAATATCAAAAATTCGGTCTTGCTTTTTCAAACAACCGCCGGAAAAAAAACATTGACATCATTTTGTAACAGGCGTAATGTCCTAATTAGTAAACAATAAATGATTTGTTCGGCGTTTCGGAAAGTATAATTCGTCTAAAACGGATTTTCTTTTGTCCGAAACATTCTGCCGTTTGTTCTCTACCGATGTGTGAGGCGGAAATCGTTTTTCCGGTTTTCCCGCGCAAACGGTAATTTTTAAGGTTTAAGGAGAAAAAAATGAAAAAGCGAATCAATGTTCTTTTTATCGGTCTGGTTTTCGTTTGTATGCTGTCGGCGGCGGCGCGGGCGGAAACGTTTCACGCCTATCTGACGGGCGAACAGGAAGTCGGTCCGGTCGCCACGAACGGGAGAGGTTATGCGCGGATCGTTCTCAACGAATCCGCCGGAACGATCTCGTTCACGATCGTCTATAACAATCTGTCGAGCAATCAGACGGCTTCGCATATTCACGCGCCCGCGCCGGTCGGGATGAACGCCGGTATCGCCATCAATCTCGGCGCGTCGGGCGGAACATCCGGCGTGATCACGGGAATGGCATCAATCACTTCGACGCAGATTTCCCAACTGCGCTCTAATCTCGGTTACGTCAATGTCCACTCGGCTAATCATCCCGGCGGCGAGATTCGCGGGCAGATCGGCAAACGCCGCCCGGTAGATTTTGACGGCGACGGCAGAACCGATTACAGCATTCTGCGATTTCCGGCTGGTAATCCCGCGCCTCTTCAATGGTTTAATTCAAACAGTACAAACGGTTTTGAGAGCGTGATTCACGGCGACGCGAATACCGATTTTCCCGCGCCCGGCGATTTTGACGGCGACGGCGAAGACGATTATTCGATTTACCGCGCCGGAGCGTCCGCCGGACTGCAAAGCAATTTCTTTATCATCAGAAGTTCGGATTCTACGCTTATGCATTTTGCGTGGGGAGTATTCGGCGATCAGGCGATCACGCGCGATTATGACGGCGACGGAATAACCGACATCGCGGTATTCCGGCGCGGCGCGACGGCAACCGCTCAGACGACATGGTTTATCAGGCGAAGCTCGGACAATACCGCTATGTGGATTCCGTTCGGTTTGACCGGCAACGGAACCACCCAGTTTGACACGCCCGTTCCGGGCGATTACGACGGCGACGGAAAATTCGACATCGCGGTTTACCGTTTCGGACTCACGCCCGCCAATACTTTTATCGTTATGCGAAGTTCGGATAACAGCGTATTTTTCCAGCCGTGGGGCAATTTCACGACCGACTGGATCGTTCCTGGCGATTATGACGGCGACGGGAAATTCGACTTTGCCGCCGCGCGAACCGGCGCGACCGCCACGACTCCGATGGTCTGGTGGATTCGCCGAAGTTCGGACAACGCAACGACTGTTACGCAATTCGGTCTGTCCGCCGATTTCCCGACACAGGGCGATTTCGACGGCGATGCCCGCACCGACATTGCGGTCTATCGTCCCGGCGCGACTACATCGGCGCAAAGTAACTTTTTCGTTCTCAACAGTTTTAACAATACTGTTACATTCAAGCCATGGGGCTTGGGTGGTGATTTTCCGGTCAACCGGTTTGATGCCCGGTAAAACGGGTGCAGTTCCTAAAACGAAAAGGTTCCGCGTTTGGTTTTCGCGGAACCTTTTCTTTTGAAGTTTATCGAAGTATCAAACCGCTTTCGAATAATTTTACTAACTAGTTTTTTCGCTGAAAGATTTACAAGTCCCGCTCTTTAATGGCAGAATCTTAAAAGTATGAAACGCCTTTTATTTATCCTTATTTTAATAATCTCATCCGCGGCTTTTGCTTTTGCGCAGCAGCGACCGCTTTTGACCGAAGACGTTGACACGACACCGGAAGGCGCGATCAGAGTCGCGGCGGGCGTGGATTTTCTGCAGAACGTAAAATATCCGCTTTCGGGATTAAAAGGCGATCAGACGAGCGTCGGCGACATTCGCGTCAGCGTCGGTTTTTCAAAAAACGTCGAATTCCAGATCGAAGGCGTGGTGCAAAATTTCGTGGCGATCAACTCGGCAGCCACGCCCGCGCCGATCCCGCTCGATGTTGCCGGAAACTCGACCAACGACAGCGGCGATTTCATCATTTCGACAAAAATAAAACTCCGCAACGAAACAAAAAATCTACCCGCCTTCGGTTTCAAATTCGGTTTTCAGATGCCGAATACGAATCAGGCGCGCGGCATCGGGACGAATCAGATAAACGTTTTCGGCAAAGTTCTCGTGCAGAAAAGATTCGGCAGCCGCGACAAAAACAACACGGCGCGGCTCAATATGTTCGGCAATGTCGGACTCGGAATAATGACCGCGCCGCTCGAACGCTTTTCGCAAAACGACGTTCTGCTTTACGGTCTCGCGGGAATCTACCGCGTCAACGACCGCATCAATCTGGTCAGCGAAGTCAACGGGCGCGTCAGCACCCGGAGCGGCGACGCGCCTTTGGGGACGGAAAGCGTCGGTCAATTTCGCGTCGGCACGCAGATCAGAGCGTCGGGGTTGAGATTCGACACCGCCGCGATTTTCGGTCTGACAAAATTCAGCCCGCGCACAGGACTCACCTTCGGCGTAACCTATGAATCGCCGAGCATTTTCACACCCGCTCAATAAATTCAATTTATTTCCAAACCGTTTATTAAATGATTGACCGGTGAATGCCCCCCGCCGATATTGGGCGAAGTTCGGATGGCTTCGGTAACGAATTTTTTCGAGATTTCGACGGCTTCCATAAGCGTTTTCCCGCGCGCCAGATTTGCCGCAATCGCCGCCGAAAGCGTGCATCCCGTTCCATGCGTCGAATTGGTTTTAATATATTCGGCTTTCCAGATATGTAATTCATCTCCAAGCCATAGATAATCAATCGCATGTCTGATTTCTGCTGAAACGTCCGTATTGTTTGCGCTCCCTGTCATATCTGCCTTTGCAGATGTATTTTCATTAAAAAGATGTCCGCCTTTTATCAAGACATTTTTCGCCCCGAATTCCTGCATGATCCGCGCCGCTTTTTCCAGATCGTTTTCGGATTCGATCTTTAGGCGGGCGATTCTTTCTGCTTCGGGAATATTCGGCGTGATCAGATCGGACAGCGGGAAAAGTTTTTCGATCAGAGATTTTAAAGCCGCGTCGTCAATCAGATCGAAACCCGATGTCGAACGCACGACCGGATCAACCACAAAATTATTCAGCCCGTTTTCCGAAACGATGCGGGCGACTTCTTCGATAACCTCGCGCGTCGGAAGCATTCCGGTTTTTAGAGCCGCGACCTCGAAATCTTCGAGAACGGGCGCGACCTGCCGGCGAACCGATTCGGCTGTCTGATGATCCGCACCGAACACGCCGACCGTGTTTTGAAAAGTTACGGAAGACACGGCAGCGGTCGCAAAACAGCCGAAAGCGGAAAATGTTTTTATGTCGGCGATAATTCCCGCGCCGCCCGACGGATCGAGTCCGGCAATTGATAAAACTACTTTTGTCATTTTGTCATTTTACCTCAAGGTCAGAACCGGAAGCGGTAGCGACCGGCTAAAGTTTAAGCTCCTCACTACCGTTCGGGGTTCTGACTAGGATTCAAAACCTTTCGCCGATCACTTTCAGGTTTTCAAAATTATTTAAAGACCGTATCGCCGCAAAACCGCTCGCGCCCGACTTTAAAACCGCTTCGTAATTCGTTTCGTCAATTCCGCCGAGCGCGATAACGGGAAATGATTTTAATTTTTCGCAAACTTCTTTTAATTTTTCCAAACCTTGCCGCTCGCCTTTTCCGGGCGAAGTGAAGACCGGACTGAAGGTTACAAAATCCGCGCCCTGCGTTTTCGCCTTTTCCGCGCCTGCAACCGAATGCGTCGAAACTCCGACAATAAAATTTTTCGGAAAAGCGCGGCGGATGATTTTTGCCGGAACGGAGTTTTCCGTCAGGTGAACGCCGTCCGCCATTGCCGCCAGCGCGATGTCGGCGCGGTCGTTGACAAGCAGTTTCGCGTTTGAATTTTTTGTAAAATCGGCGGCTTCGGACGCGAATTGAAAAACGAGCTTGGCAGATAAATTTTTTTCGCGGATTTGAATCAGAGAAACGTTGTTTTCGACGGCGGTTTTTATTATTTCGAGAATCCGGTCTTTCTTTTCGTCGAAATTTTCGGCGGTCAGATTTCCCTCGGTGATCAGATAAATTATCGGCTTAATCAACTTAAATATTTTCTGTTTGATTTGTCAGTTTGTTTCTTACCGCCTCGGCTTTTTCCCCGCTGCCTTTGAGCTTCTCAACGCTCTGACTAAAATGCGCCATTTCCCAGAATGCGATTACGATATTCAACACGCCGAGTCCCGTAACCGCGCCGCGAAACCAGTTTGAAACGACCGCTTCCTGCAAAAGCGAAAGTCCTGTCTTTTGCGCAACAAAAACCAAAAAAAAGTTTTGTTCCCACAAATTTATACCGCTGAGAATATTCCAGGGCGAGAGGATCAGATATGTTCCGACCAGCAGAAAAATCAAAATAATAAAAATGACGGTTAGTTTTTCAACCATACCGTCAAAGTATAACTCTAATCCAGCCCTGTCAACAAACCTTTTCAAAACCTAATGCGTAACCTTTTCCTGTAAATTTCTGAGCCTTTCGCTGACATCGCGGTAATCAACGTCAACGACGTAAACCTGTTCGAAGTATCTTCGCGCCTTTTCATCTTCGCCGCCCGCCTGATATGCGCAGGCGATTTCGTATTGCAGAGCCTGACGTTCGTCTTCGTTCAAATTAACGGTTTCAAACGCGCGGCGATACCACATCAGAGCGAGATTCGGCATTTGTTTTTCCATAAAGCAGAAACCGAGCAGATTGGCGCATTGAAAAAATCTGTTCGTACCGTCGTCCGGCAGAGCCATATTGATCGCGTCCTGAAATTCTTTGATCGCGTCTTCGAGAAGCCCCATTTCCTTGTAGGCGATGGCGAGCTGGTAATGCGTTTCGTAATCGTTATCGGCGGAAGAGACCGTGTTATCTTCGAGTCCCAGTTCACTGCGGAAATCGCCCATCGGATCGAAACTCGCGGTTTGGATTTGCGGAACGGATTCGCCCTGCGCGATGTCGGCGAAGGATTCCGGCAGAAAATTCGCATTTTGCGACGAACCGTTTAACTGTCTGCGGTATTCGCCGAATTCCCCGCGGTTTCCGAATTCTCGTTCCAGAGCATCGAGAGATTTCGCCGCCAGCTCTTTGTAGCCTTGAGCGATATAAAATTCGACGCCTTCGAGTTCCTGCTGCAGTCTTCGTTCATCGGAGAGCGACAGCGGTTTTTCGCCCGGAGATTCTTCCGAAACCTGCTGTTGAATGTCGGGCGAATTATTAACTTCCTGAAAGATCGGCGTTTCAAACACTTGCCCCTTTTCCGTGTGAAAGCCGTTTCCATTTAATGCATTTTCGCCTGTTTCTTCGGCATACAGATTTTCAAATTTCGCGAAAGAAGCAACGGGAGATTCGTCTTTATCCGGGACGATTGCAAAGCTCTCGAAACTTTGTTCCGCACCGATCGAATCTGCTGCCGCTTCTTGATTGACATTAACGATTGATTCGACTTCGATAAATCCGTGTTCCGAGTTTATTTCCTGCAGTCTTTTCGCATAGACGACTTCAGCCGGAAGCATCATGACGAGCTGGGTCAGCGCGTAGCGTTCGTCGTCAACCGATTCGTTCAGACGGGCGGATTCGGCGAGCCGTTCGAGCGCGGCGCGAAGTTCCCGTTCGTCTCGCTGCCAACTGTAAAAACGCACCAAAAGCCGCAGGGCTTCGATGTTTTCCGGGTCTCTGATCAAAATTTCGTTCAGCCAGTTTAGAAATTCATCCGATCTTCCGCTGACCAGAAGCTGTTCCGAGGTGATGAGCAAAACGCGCGTCGCCGATTCCGTATCGTTTAGCTTGAAATAAATATCGAGCAGTTCAAGAAGTTTCGGATATTCGGCGGGTTCGCGTTCGACAAGCTGATGAATGATCCGTTCAGCATCGAGCGGTCTTTCGAGATCGAGATAGCAGTCAATCAGTAGATAACTCAAATCCTTGTTCGAGGGTTGTTCGGCGATCAGATTTTCGAGCGTCTTCGCGGCTTCGTCCGAAAGCCCCTGCGCGATCTGCGATTTGACCATCCCGTTCAGCAGAGCGATGTCGTTCGGACAAAATTCAAAGGCTTTGCTAAACGCTTCGAGAGCCTCTTCGTGCCGTTCGAGACTCGCCATTCTCAAACCGGCTTCGGTGTAAGATTTCGCCGCTTCTTCGGTCTGATTTTCCTGCCGGTAAACGTCGGCGATTCTCAGATAAATATCTACATTGTTCGGGTCGAGTTCGGCGATGTTTTTCCAAATGTCGAGAGCTTCGAGTTTTTTTCCGCGCCGCTGGTATTCTTCGGCGACGGTCGTATAATGCAGGCGGGCTTCGGCGACCGAGCCTTTCATCCGGTGAAGCTCGGCGAGTTTGGCGGAAACTTCTATCGAATCGGGTTTGAGGCGGGCGATCTTGTTGTAAACGGCGATGGCTTTCTGGGCAAAGCCCTGGTTGCCGTAGTGTTCGGCGACTTTCGTGAAATATTTAACGGCTTCGTCGGTTTCGGAATTTTTAACGCATAAATCGCCGAGAATATTCATCGTGCTGAAGTCACGCGGGTCGCTTTCGACGACCTGCCTGTATTCTCCAATCGCGGCGCGGATTTTGCCTTGCGACAAATATCGCTCGGCATTTCGCATTGCTTTTACCTTATCGAAACTCATTATTATTTTAAAATTGTCCGAAGTCTTTTGTTTGGAATAGAAAAACTGAAAGCGTTTTTTACCGGCGAGAGACACTGCGGGCTGGTCGTCGGCACACTTACCCGCAAATTTAAGCTAACATGAATGCACAAAAAGTGTCAACGATTTTTAACATTTTTTGTAAGTTTTCAGAAGATTTACGGCTTTTTGGAATTTATAGTCTTTGAAAATTCTTTCGTTTTTTGAAGCGAGAGTTAGATAAATGTAAAATCTAAAGTCGAAATTTTATGCAAGCACTTATTTTAGCCGGAGGAAAAGGAACGCGCCTGCGACCGCTGACCGTTTACACACCGAAACCGATCGTCCCGGTAATGAACCGCCCGTTTTTATTGTATCAATTGGAAATTCTGAAAAAAGCCGGGATCACCGACATCACGCTTTCGCTCAATTACCAGCCCGGGAAGATAGAATATCTGCTCGGCGACGGCGCGGAACACGGCGTAAAACTGCGCTACGTAACCGAACCCGCGCCGATGGGAACAGCCGGCGCATACAAATACGCCGAAGACGCGATCCGCGAAACGACCATCGTTTTTAACGGCGATATTCTGACCGACGTTGATATTGCCGAAGTCATCAATTTTCACAAGGAAAAACGCGCCGAAGCGACCATCGTTCTGACGCCGGTCGAAAATCCTTCGGCTTACGGTCTGGTCGAAACGGATAAAAAAAATAAAGTTCTGCGTTTTTTGGAAAAGCCGAAACCGGAAGACATTCCGAAATTGACAACTAATAACATCAATGCCGGAATTTATGTTTTAGAGCCGACCGTGCTGGATTTAATCCCGAAAGGCGAAAATCATTCATTTGAATATAATCTTTTCCCTGCCCTGCTCGAAAAGAAAAAAGCGTTTTTCGCCTTCGTAATGAAAAACGAATACTGGCGCGACATCGGCACGCCGGAAAGTTATCTCGGCGCGCATCACGACTTTATGAACGGAAAGATCAAGGGTTTCGAGATCGGGAACGGTGAAAATTCCGACGTTGCGACGACCGCGTTTGTCAGCGAAAATTCGGTCATCGGCGAAAACTGCATCATCAAACCCGGCGCGAGCGTCATCAATTCGGTTTTGGGCGCAGGCGTTCACGTCGAAGAAAAAGCCGTCATCGGAAATTCGGTCGTCTGGTCGCACACGCACATCGCCAATTCCGCCGACATCAGCCGCGCCGTCATCGGTCGAAGCTGTTACATCGGTCAAAATGCAAAGGTCGGCAAAGGCGCGGTTCTCGGCGACAAAACTTCTTTGACTGATTACACTAAAGTCTAGATATTTTCGATTTGCGATTGCCGATTTGCGATTGTTGTTTGTCGTTGATGACTTCGGATTTGTAAAATAACCTACAAAGATCGCAAAAGTTAAAATCGCAAATCGCAAATCTAAAATCGAAAATCAATCTATGCCCGAACTGCCCGAAGTCGAACTTGTCGCCCGCTCGCTCAATGCGCTTGTTAAAAACAAAAAAATCATTATTGCCGAACTTTTGCGCGAACGGCTCGCGCCGGAAAATCCGCCCGAAGAATTTTCCGAACGGTTAAAAAATGCGGCGATAAACTTTATTCACCGGCGCGGCAAACATATCTTGTTCGATCTCGATAACGGAAACACTTTAATAACGCACTTGCGAATGTCGGGACGTTTTCAGCTTTTGCCTGTCGAGCGCGATTTGCCGAAATTTACGCACGCGATCTTTTATTTTGAAGATGAAACCCGTCTGATCTTTTCGGATCAGAGACATTTCGGTTTGATGAAAATTGTCGAAACCGAAAAATTAAACGAAGCAAAGGAAATCAAAAAACTCGCGCCCGAACCTTTTTCCGACGAATTTAACACAAATTATTTCCGCGCCGTTTTAAAAACGTCGAAAAAAAGTCTGAAGGAATTTCTGCTTGATCAGACGAAGGTTTTGGGACTCGGAAATATTTATGCGGCGGAAGCGATGTTTTTGGCTAAAGTTAATCCGCAAATTCCGGCAAATGAAGTTTCCGCGCGAAAAGCGAGTGTTTTGCTTGAAAAAATCCGCGAAGTTTTAGCGGAATCAATCGCGCAGGGTTCGACCTTAAACGTTGATCCCGAAAATATTGACGGAAGCTACTACGGCGGCGGATACGAAAATCACTGGCGCGTCTATGACCGCGAAGATGAGCCGTGCGTCAATTGCGGAAAATTGATTGTCCGCCTTAAACAAGCCGGACGCTCGACCTATTTTTGCCCGCGATGCCAGCGCAAATGATTCATCGTTTTTATGTCTTTTTAAAAATTTTCAATTCGAGGAGAAAAACAATCTATGAAAAAAATTACGACAGCCTTTTGCATGTTGTTTTTACTTTTAATTTTGCAGAGTAAAGCGTTTGCCTGCGCTTGCTGTTCCAATACCGGGACTTACAGCATCTGGACGGGCAAAACCGACGGCTATTCTCTGGATGTGGTGAGCGGGATAAAATTTGACAATAAAGCGTATCTTAATATCACCGAAGCCGGCTTCGATGCGATCAAGGGTTTGGCGGAATTGGAAAAGGAATACAACAGCGGTTCCTGGGTGGCTTCGGCGGGCGAATTCGATCTGACGGGTTCGTATGCCGCGAAGATGTGGAAACTGAATTTCAAAACCCAGAGCGGAAAAACCGGCACGCTCACACTGCCGATGCCCGCGCAGATGCTGATCTACAAGGTTGACATCCACGACGGAAAAACGAGCGGCGGCGGCGGACCGCTTCTGTATAAAGAATTTCGTTTTAAGGGAAACGTCCAAACGGGCGGCGGACTTTTTCAAAAAAGCATCGTCAAACCGACAACTTATTTTCTCGTCTTCAAAGGGCGCGGAAACGGCTGCGACAATGCGGAAGATTTCACGCACTGGTATCTGGAAATTCGCGGCAAAAATGCCGAATACGAATTTTTCGGCAAACTCGATTCGGCAAATCCCGAATATATTTTTGACGAAGAAACGGAAGAAGAAGCTGAAACGGAAAATTAAAATCAGTAAAGCGAGCGGCAGCGAGCAGGTTGAGCCGCTCGTCAGATTGATTTTGGAAACGCTGCCCGCTGCCGCTCGCTTTACTGATTAGAAATGAAACTCAAATTCAGAAAGCTGACCGCCGAAGATTTCCCGCTCCTGCTCGAATGGCTGAGCCGACCGCACGTCAAAGAATTCTGGGATGCGGGCGAAGACACGCCGGAAATCATTGCGGAAAATTATGCCGAAGAAGAGGGCTGTGAAAGATTTATTTTGATCGAAGAAAGTGAGAGCGGCGAAAAACCGCTCGGCTATTTTCAGTATTACATCGTTTCCGAAACCGTCATCGGCATTGACCAATTCATCGGCGAAGCGGACTACATCAATCGCGGTATCGGGACAAAAGCTATCAAACAATTTATCGAGATGATTTCAAAAAAGCATTCGCCGAAGGAAATCATTCTCGACCCTTCGCCGGAAAACAAACGCGCGATCCGCTGTTATGAAAAGGTCGGTTTTCGGCATTACAAAACGACTGTTGGCGATGAAGGAAAACCGGCGTATATGATGCGTTTGGTTTTGCGCTGAATGATTTTTGGTTTATTATTTGAAAACTCAAAAGTTCTATAAAATCCAAGCAATTTCGGCAATTTTTTTATGAAATTAGATATGAAGTTTCGTCCGGCGTTTTTGTTTTTGTTGTTTTTCATTTTTCTGTTTCCAATCTTCGCGCAAAAAGCCAAGGAAAAACCGAACGCGGAAATCCAGCAAATGCTGAAAGAAATTTCGGCGAAAAATATCGAAACATACATTCGAAAACTCGCTTCGTTCGGCACGCGCAATACCAACTCGGCGCAGGATAATCCGACAAGAGGCATCGGCGCGGCGCGGGATTGGATTTTTGCGGAATTTGAAAAAATTTCCGCCGATTGCGGCGGCTGTCTGACGGTCGAAAAACAAACTTATTTACAGCCGAAAGCCAACCGCGTTCCCGAACCCGTAAATATTACGAACGTCGTCGCTACATTAAAAGGCACGACCGCGCCGGACAGAATTTATGTCGTGTCGGGACATTACGATTCGATGTGTTCGAATCCTTCGGACGGCGTGTGCGACGCGCCGGGCGCGAATGACGATGCTTCCGGCACAGCCGCCGTCATCGAACTCGCGCGCGTGATGAGCAAAAGAAAATTCGACGCGACGATTGTTTTTATGGCGGTCGCCGGCGAAGAACAGGGCTTGCTCGGCGCGAGATATTTTGCCGAAAAAGCGAAAGAGAAAAAAATGAACATCGAAGCGATGTTTACCAACGACATCATCGGCGGCGTTACGAGTTATAAAAATTCGCCCGACCGCAAAAAAGTGCGCGTCTTTTCGGAAGGCGTTCCGTCCGACGAAACCGAACAGCAGGCGGCAACGCGCCGGAGCGTCGGCGGCGAAAACGATTCGTCTTCGCGCCAGCTTGCGCGTTACATCAAAGAAACCTCCGATAAATATTTAAAGGATTTCAGCGTCTGGATGATCTATCGTCGAGACAGATATCTGCGCGGCGGCGATCACATTCCGTTTCTCGAACAGGGTTATGCGGCAGTGCGGTTTACCGAACCGAACGAAGATTATACGCACCAGCATCAAAACGTGCGGACGGAAAACGGCGTGTTTTACGGCGACACGCCCGAATTCGTTGATTTCGGATATGTGGCAAATGTTACGAAAGTAAATCTGGTTGCGCTGGCAAGTCTCGCGCTTGCTCCCGCCAAACCGAAAAACGTCGGCATCGTCACGGCGCGTCTGACGAACGACACGGATTTGAAATGGGACGCGAACACGGACGCTGATCTTGCGGGTTACGAAATCGTCTGGCGCGAAACGGCTTCGCCCGTCTGGACGAATTCGAGATTTGTCGGCAACGTAACCGAGTTTTCCGTAAAAGATATGTCGAAAGACAATTACTTTTTCGGCGTTCGCGCCGTGGACAAAGACGGCAACAAAAGTCCGGTCGTTTACCCGCGTCCGATGCGGTAAGTTTTCGCCGTTTGGCAAAAAGCTGTTTCCTTTTTCGTATTTTCAAATATAATCAGCAGGTAAAGAGAGGAAACTAAAATGGCTGAACTTACAATTAACGAACGTAAATCTGAAAACGCCGTTATTCTCGAACTAAGCGGCGACATATTATTCGGCGAAGGAAATCTCACGCTTCGCAGTGAAATCCGCCGTCTGATCGGCGAGGGCAAAAATAAAATCTGTTTGAATCTGGAAAAAGTCTGTTATGTTGATTCGAGCGGCATCGGCGAACTCATTTCGGGTTTGACAGCCGTCAAACGGGAAGAAGGCGGGGAGTTAAAACTCTTGAATCCGCCGGAACGAATTCAGACTCTTTTAGAGATCGCGCATCTGACAAAAATTTTCGACCTTTGCTATGATGAGCGCAAAGCGTCTGTTTCTTAGATTATGCATCCAAAAATTTTAACCGTTTTTCTTATTTTAATTTCCGCCATCTCAAACTGCGCCCAACAAAATGAAAACGACCGTAAAATGAACCAACCGGTCGAACCGTTCAGGATCATCGGGAATATTTATTATGTCGGCGCGTCGGACGTTACGTCGTATTTGATAACCACGCCGGAGGGACATATTTTGATTGACGCGGGATTCGAGGAAACCGTTCCGCAGATCAAAGCGAATGTCGCACGGCTCGGTTTTAAATTGGAAGACATCAAAATTCTGCTCATCAATCACGCGCATTACGATCATTGCGGCGGACTCTCGGAAATCAAAAATTTGACGAAAGCAAAACTTTACGCCAGCCCGCCCGACGCGAAAGTTTTGGAAGACGGCGGGGCGAGCGATTTTCGTTTCGGCGGCGACAAAAATTTTTCGTTCGCGCCCGTCAAAGTTGACGCGCATTTAATAGACGGTCAGGAAATAAAATTAGGCGATACGGTTTTGAAAACGCATTTTACGTTCGGGCATACGAAAGGCGCGACAAGCTGGACAATGGACGTTTCGGACGGCGGCAAAAAATACAAGACGGCTTTTGTCAGCAGTGTATCGCTACTCGATTACGCACTGGTCAACAATTCTGGTTATCCGCGCATCGCCGAAGATTTTGCAAAAACATTCAAAACGCTTTCGGAAATCAAACCCGATATTTTCCTGTCTTCGCACGGGCAGTTTTTCGATTTGACGGAAAAAGCCGCAAAACTCCGTGCCGGAGCGCGAACGAATCCGTTTATTGACCCGAACGGGTATCAAAAGTTTATTGAAAGAACGAGCAAAGCGTTTCAGGACAAACTGCGTCTTGAAACCGCAAAACAAAAATGATTCGGAGGTAATCTATGAGTTTTTCGAGAATAAAAACTTTATTTTTCGTCTGCGCGATTTCCGTTTTTCTGTTCGGCGAAACAAACGCGCAGGCGAACTGGACGCCTGAAATGCAGGTCAAAACAAAGGCGGTCGGCGCGGCGCAGGTGTCGCCCGACGGCAGGCGCGTCGCTTACACGGTCAACGAAGCCGTGATGACCGCCGACAAATCGGAATTCGTAACGCAGATCTGGATGGCGAACACGGACGGACGCGAGGCTTTTCAGGTTACGTTCGGCGACAAATCTTCGTCGAATCCGAAATGGTCGCCCGACGGCAATTGGCTGGCATTTACTTCAAACCGCAAAGACAACAGAAACAACCTTTATCTTTTGCGTCTGAACGGCGGCGAAGCCGAACCTCTGACCGATCTGAAAGGCAGTATTTCAAATTTCGATTGGTCGCCTGACGGACGCTGGATCGCCTATACGATGTCCGACACGAAGAATGAAGACGAGGAAAAAAACGACAAGGGCAAAAACGATTTTCGATGGGTTGACGAAAATTACAAAATGTCGCGGCTGTATGTCGTTCCGGTGATGAAAGACGCAAGCGGCAAACGCGAACCGCGCAAACTGACGAATGAAAACTATAATGTCGGCGGTTTCGATTGGTCGCCTGACGGCAAATGGATCGTTTTTAGTCATACGAGATCGCCCATCGTCAACGATTGGGTTACGTCGGACGTTTCCCTGCTCGATGTGGCGAGCGGAAAAGCGACCGCGTTCGTCAAATCGGAAGCCGCCGAATCGTCGCCCGTTTTTTCGCCCGACGGAAAATCAATTGCGATGTCGGTCAGCGACGTTCCGGTTCGTTGGGCGCAGAGCAATACGATTCAGATTTTTTCCGTCGCGGGCGGTCAGCCGAAAATTTTAGCCGCATCGCACGACGGTCAGCCGAATGTCGCCGGCTGGTCTTCGGACGGCAAGCGCGTCTATTTCAGCGAAGCGAAAGGCACGGGAACGCGGGTTTACGCGATTGACGTGGCGGCAAACAAAATCTCGGAGATCAACGAAACGGACGAAGTTCTCGGCGGTCTGACGATTAACCGTTCGGGAACGATGTTCGGTTTTGTCAGTCAAACAAGCGAAACTCCGCCCGAAGTTTTTGTTTCAAAGATCGAAAAATTCTCACCCGTGCAGATCAGCCGCGTCAACGCCGAAATGTCGAAAATGCCGTTCGGCAAAACCGAAGTGATTCGCTGGAAAAGCAAAGACGGGCGCGAGATCGAAGGACTTCTGACTTATCCGGTCGGTTATCAGGCGGGAACAAAAGTTCCTCTGATCCTGAATATCCACGGCGGACCTGCCGGGGTTTTTCAAAAAACTTATATCGGCGGTCGCGGAGTTTATCCGATTGCGACTTTCGCGCAGAAAGGCTACGCGATTCTGCGTCCGAATCCGCGCGGATCAAGCGGTTACGGCACGGAATTTCGCCGCGCCAACATTAAAGATTGGGGCGGCGGCGATTTTCAGGATTTGATGACCGGCGTTGATAAAGTTATCGGAATGGGCGTGGCGGACGAAAATCGTCTCGGCGTGATGGGCTGGAGTTACGGCGGATTTATGACGAGCTGGATCGTTACGCAGACCAAGCGTTTCAAAGCCGCGTCAGCCGGCGCGCCCGTGACGAATCTGATGAGCTTTAACGGCACGGCTGATATTCCGTCGTTCGTTCCCGATTATTTCGGCGGGCAAAGCTGGGAAGATCCCGAAATCTACGCCAAACACTCGGCGATGTTCAATGTCAAAGGCGTTTCGACTCCGACTTTGATACAGCACGGCGAAGCCGACGTGCGCGTGCCGATCTCGCAGGGCTACGAATTTTACAACGCGCTCCGGCAGCAGGGCGTTCCCGTTCGGATGATCGTTCTGCCGCGCCAACCGCACGGACCGAACGAACCGAAAATGCAGGTCGCCGCGATGCAGTCGAATCTCGACTGGTTTGAAAAATATCTCGGCGAAAAGTAAAGTCGTAAAACATCACGAAACATGAAAAGGCGGGAGATAATCTCGCCTTTTTTATTTTCCGAAATTAAAGCGAAAAATTTAAAAATTGATATTTACGGCGTAAATTGCATACAATAAGCGAAATCATCTTGAAACCCTAAAAGAAAATCGAATATGAATAACCGTGGAAAAAAGATCGTTTTAGCCGCCAGCACGTCGGAGTCTTCAGAATATTTGAGCAGCACCTGGCGGCAGATGCTTCTCGGAACTCTGCCGTCGCGCTATTCGCGTTTTCCGTTTTATATGATTGACGTGAACTGGCAAAACGAAGTCCGCGAAGACGGGCAGGCGGTCGCCGTGCCGAACGGTCTGCGCGTTGTCGAATCAATTCTGCTGGAAAAATTTTCCGCCGATGACATCGCCGTCTGCTATCCCGACCAACTCGATCTTTTTGTCGGCGAAGATACGCGCGTAATCGGCGTTCACGCGCATAATCCTTTGGGAATCACGTTTGCGACCGACGTTTACGTTCATTTTTACGGCAAAAAAACCGAACCGATCAATGCGGCGGAATTTAAAAGACTGATCACGCACGAAGCGATCAAAAAACACAAAGACCATTTGAAATTAATCGTCGGCGGTCCGGGTTCGTGGCAGATCGAAAAGAAAAATTTGCAGGACGAATGGGAAATTGACTGCATCGTCGAAGGCGAAGCCGAAGACCTTGTTCTCGATCTGTTCGAACGCGCCGTGCGCGGCGAATCTCTGCCGCGAAAAGTCGAAGGCGATTCGCCGAAAATGGAAAATATTCCGGTAACGAAAAACCGCTCGACCTTCGGTGTGGTCGAAGTTACGCGCGGCTGCGGTCGCGGCTGTCAATTCTGCTCGATCGCTCTCAGAAAAGGTCGCAGTCTGCCGCTCGAACATATCTTGGAAAACGTCCGCGTGCAGGTCGAGCAGGGCGCGGAAACGATCATGATCACGACCGAAGACATTTTTCTTTACGAGCAAGGTCCGCGCTTTGAAACGAATGTTCCCGCGCTGAAAAATCTTTTCAAATCCATCACGGAAGTTCCGGGCGTAAAAAATCTGATGCTCTCGCACGGCACGATGTCGCCGATCGTCCGCAATCCCGAACTTTTGGAAGAACTTTCGCCTTACGCCGTAGATTTTTCGATTCACCGGCATCCGGCTTCGACGCATCCCGACAAACGGTATTCGAGCCTTTTCATCGGTCTCGAAACCGGAAGTCCGCGTCTCTTCAACCAATTTATGAAAGGCAAGGCTTACCCGTATAAAGCCGAGCAATGGCACGAAGTCGTCCTCAAAGGAATGGATTTGATGAACCGGCACAACTGGTTTCCGTTCACGACGTTCATCGTCGGTCTGCCGGGCGAAACCGAAGACGACACGAAAAAATCGCTCGATCTTCTGCACGCTTTGAAGGACGCGAAATGGGTGGCGATCCCGACGCTTTTCGTGCCGCTCGAAGAAACCAGAATGGGCGAGCAGGAAAGCGCGAAACTCGCCAAACTGACCGAACTGCAATGGGAATTTTTCTTTACCTGCTGGCGTTACAATCTCGATTTTTACCGCAGCGATCCGGCTTTCCAACGCCGTTTCAATCTCGGCGTGCCGATCTATTATTACGCGATGGGACGCAAGCTTTTCGGCAAACAAATGAAATATCCATTAATGCGTCTGGCGCATTTTCCCGAAAGTATTCTGCAGCGTCGTTTGTATCTCGATCTAAGAAAACCGGGCAAATACTCCGTTCCCGAATCGGTTGAAATTCCGCAGCCGAAAATGCGCCCAGCAATTCCGGTTTTGGCTGATTAGAATTTTTTAGCCACGAAAAAACACGAAAAAACACGAAAGTTCTTTTTAATTATTTTTCGTGAAGTTTCGTGTTTGTTCGCGGCTAATTTTCTTTTGATTCAAGCAATCTGCAATTTAATTTCTTTGCCAAACCTTTGCCGCCCCAATTCATAATTACGTCGTGATTCCAGCGGAAAAAAGGTTTTGCAAATGGCGAGAGAAAATTCATCCACGCTTTCGTCGTTTTTACTTTCCAATCGTATTGCATGCGCGTCGTATTTTCATTTTCCGCCGTTAAAGTCCAGATTCCCCGCCCGCTAAGTTCGCCGAAGGCGCGGACTTCGATGAGATTCGGCTTTTCGACGCGAACCGTTTCCGAATCGAAAATCAATTTATACGGAAGCGCGCTTTTCCACGTTGAACGGTGAACCGCGCCAATGCCGTCAGCGTCGCCGTCTTTTAATTTTTCGACCTTTAAAACGCCGCGCCACCAATCGCTCCACGTTTCGGAATTTTTGATTTCCTTCCAAACTTCTTCAATCGGCGCGTCAAATCGCCAGACGGTTACAAATTCGTAATATTTTTCGGACATAAAAAAGTCTGCCGTATTCAAAACGAATATAGCAGACTTTTTTAGTTTTTTGCCTATTGTTTAGTCTCTTCCCTGACCGCTCTTGATCGTGAAATCAACTGCCTTCGCTACATTGCCTCGCACGCGATAGATGTAATTTCCGGGCGTCAGATTTTGGAGCAGAATTTTCCGGTCGGAAGCGACGGCGATGACGTTGCCGCTTTCGTCCAGAAGTTCAAAATAAATCTGCTGGTTGCCGTGATTTTGATTGATCTGCGCGTCGAGATAATTGCTTCTGACGCTGAAACCGATCTCGACCGACTGCTGACCGACGTGGATGGTGTCCGAATAACGCTCTTCAAACCTGCCGTTATTCGCCTGCGGCGCGGGTGTCGGTTCAGGTGTCGGATTCGGCGTTGCCGTCGGTTCAGGCGTCGGCGTCGGCGTCGGCGTTTCGGTCGGAGTCGGTGTCGGTGTCGGCGTCGGATTTGTCTGGTTGTCGCTGACATTGAAATCCGAGCCGGTCGCCGTATCCGAAGCGAGCAATAATCCGCCGCTCAGAGACGAGCCGATCATGATCTGCGCTTTGACATCCGTTCCGGTCGAGACAGTGCCGAGAACATTGCTTCCGACCGCCGCATTGATCTTGTCCAAACTGAGTTTGATGATGATCTGGTTGCCGACGATCTCGCCCGAATCAGCCGCGCCGATCGTTTCCTGATTCTGCGTGCCGGTCGCTAAGGTCGTGATCTTTCCGTATTCGTAGGTTGTCGCCAGTTCTTCGATCGAAGCCGTAACGAAAACTTTTGTCTGTCCGAAAGCCGAAGTCAGAGTCCAGCGCATATTCGGCGTTGTGACCGAAAGATCGGCAACCGTCAGAGTGTAAATTAATTGATTCGTAGCCGCGCTGTATCTGAAATTCGCCGAGATAATGTCCTGCGCGGTCGTGCCGAGCTGGTCGTCTCTCGCGTCAACGACCTGCGGAGCGTTCGGATCGTCAACCGGGAAAAGATTCGCCGGATGCGGAACGCCCGAAAGTTGAAGCGCGGCGCGAACCGCATTGTGCGCGTCAACATATCCCGCGCCGACGACTCTTTCTTCATACGGCATCGGGTTGGCGGTCTGGCGCAAAATTGTAACGACTTCATCAGGCGTTAAAAGCGGATTGGCTTCCATCATCAGCGCGACCACGCCCGAAACCTGCGGCGTCGAAAAACTCGTTCCGCGCGAAGTCGTGTAATACGGCAGATAAGCGGGCGGAATCGTCGTCAGATCGTTCGCGCCGACAAAGATCGGGATCGTTCCGGCGACGTTCGTCACGCCCGGCGCTTTCGAGCGGGCGGATTTGATGTCCACGCCCGAACCGATCAGGTCGGGGCGCAAGTTAGGCAATGCGTCGGGGTCGGCGGGCTGTCCCGGCGTGTCCGTTCCCGTACCGTTGTCGTTGCCGCGCGACGAAAAGTCAGCCGGCGTTCCGAGACCGCGTTTTTCGCCTGCCGCAACCGAGATAACCCACGGGGCGACCGAAAACGGATTGATCATATCGGGCGCGTCGCCGTCGTTTCCGGCGGCAAAGACGACCGTGATATTTCTATCGTGCATCTCGCGGGTCGCCGTGTTGATAGGATCATTCGGATCATACGGCAGATCGGCGAGCGTCGTGCCGTAGGAATTGTTGCAGACTCGGATATTGTAGCGAAACTGATTCGACAGAGTGTAGTCCATCGCCTGAACGATGGCGAAGGTCGAAAGACCGACATCGTTTCCGGCTGTCAGACCGATGAGCTTTGCGCCGGGAGCGACTCCGGCGTAAAAACCGCCCGAAGCCGCGCCCGTTCCGGCGGTGATCGCCGCGCCGAACGTGCCGTGTCCGCCCTCCACGTCACTGATCGGCACGTTCTCAACGGGGACTATCGGGAAAAAGTCTGCGGGAAAGTTTAAAGGAATCTCGGCGGTCGGGAAAAAGACGTTCTGAATGACGTTTTCGCCTAGTTTCAGATCGGGATGCGTCGCGTCAATGCCCGTATCAATATACGAGATGCCGATGTTTTTTCCCGAAACCGGCATGCCCGTCTGCAGGCGCGCCGTAACGTCCAGATCGCGGACGAGATTTTCAACGCCGATAAATTTCCGGCTTTCGTTGTTAAATGAGCGAAAAATGCGGTTGGCATAGAGCGAGCGGATATTGTTTTTTTGTTTCAAAGCGTTCAACTGCGTTTTATTGACTAAAGTCAAAACCATCGGCAGTTCGCGCGTTTTATAGCCGCCCGTGATGCCGAGCGAACGCAGCATCAGAAAATCCGCGCTCGTCGGTTTATTGTTAAAAGTAATAACAACCGGCGTTAATGACAGCGGCGCGGCGCTGACCTGATTGTTCAGCAATGCGTCAACTTTCGGCGCGGCGAGTAAAACCGCCTGCATACTCAGAACCAGAACCAATGTCGCTATAACGTAAAATAATTTTTTCATCTTTTTCGCTCCTCAAAAATCTTTTCTATTGCTCTGATTGTAAAGTTACACTTCAAGGCTTGAGATTTACTTGAGCGAAACTTGAGAAAACTTGAAATATTAAAAAGCGAACCGGATTTTTGGTCCGATTCGCTTTTCCCCTTTGTTTTCAGCCTCAAATTACTTGAGGAGCTTGAAGGTTACGCTCTTGGTTACGGGATTGACCGTAAAGCGAACCATTCTGGAAACGATGCCGCTCGTGCCGCCGGTCGGCGAGCTTGTTCCGGCTGTGCCGTCGTTGGCGTTCGGCGAACCGCTCGGCAGGAACTGCTTGACGGCAATCGTGTAATCCGCCGGACCGTGCGCGAATCCGTTGACACGCAGAATGTATGTCGTGTTCGGCTGGACGGGCGCGGAAACTCTTTCGGTCGCCGTGAAACCGGCTGACGACGAGAGAATCTGTCCGTCCGTCGTGCGAAGTTCGAAGTCCATATCAATCGCGGTCAATGAACTCAGATTGGCTTCGAGGAACAGAGCGTCGGATTTGGTCGTGATGGCGATTTCGTCCCACGTAATTCCCTTGAACGCCGGATCGCCCCACGTCGCGCTGTCGCCGACGGTCGCCGTCGGCTCGCCGAAGACGAGCGTTCCGGTGTGCGTTTCGTTAAAGAACGAATAGGAAACCGGCGCGGGCGGATTGCTCGTGCCGTCGCCCGGCTGTGAACCCGTGCCGCCCATCGAACCGGCAAACGCGTTGGCGTAAATCTTCGCGTCGAAGGTAAAGAGCTGCGCCATCGGGTTGTTAAATTCAAAGCGTTTCGCGTTTGAAGTCGCGCCGAGAGCGAGCGATTGATTGTAGATAAAGGTATTGCCGTTCGCGTCGGCGTTTCTGACCGTCACGGTCGGGCTGGAAATGCTCGTGATCTGGAATTCGATCGGAGCGTAAACCGTTTGGTCGAACGAGAACGCGCCGCGCGCATTCGTCAATTTATTATCGAAAGCGAACACACCGTTCGAGAACGAAACGTTCGAGATCGCCGAATCAATCTGCGTCGTCAAGTCCTGTCTCTGCGTCGTCGGACGAACCGAACCCGACAGAGCAGACCAGCCAAGCTGTCCGGTCGAATTAACGCCGATTGCTCTCACTGCATATTCGCTGTCAAACAGATTGTTCAAACCTGCGGGCGCGAAAACTTCCTGAATTTTGCCTTTGTCTTCAAACGAAAGCTGATTTCCGTCAACAAACGCAACGTGGCGAAAGCCGGTCGTTGATTCGTCGCCGTCGTTAAATGCGCGTTCGCCGTTTTGTTCGCGCACACCGGCATTGCCGATCTTGCGTTTCAAAACCTGATAAGCGGTCGCGCCCGAAACGGCATTCCACGAAACGCGGTTCGAGCGAGCCGAAGCCGGCATTACCGAAACATTCGACGGCACCGAAGGCGCGGCTTGGTTTCCGGCAAAGTGCGAAACCTGCGTCGAGATGGTCGCTTTTCCGCCCGTCACCTCAACGGCGTTGATGCCGAGTTCCTTGGCGGCGAAAACCTGTTCGATCATCGCGCGGTGTTTGCCGGGCGCGTCGGCGTCGGTCGGATCGGTCGAATAGAGCATCTGGTCGGCGACGATCATCGCGTCGCGCGCTTTGACCATCGTGTCCGGCGCGGTCGTGCCGAGAATATACATCGAGCCTAAAAAGTCGCGTTCAAAGATGTTCGTTCCTTTCGTGATGACTTTCTGCGGCGCGCCGTCTTTCGGCTGCGGTCGGCGGAAGCCGGTCGTCTGCGGATACATCCGGTTGAACATTTCGCGGATGTCCCACATCGTTGACATATAGATTTCGCCGTCATAGTGTTCTTCAAACTGCCCGTTGCTCCACGTTCCGATGTCGGAATACTTCAAGGTCGAACGCGCGCTGCGGATATACGCGATCGAATCGGGATCGCGGTTCAGCTCGCGGAAACGCTGGCGCAGTCTGTAAGCATTAACTACATAATCGCCGAGCGAATCGTTGTCGGTAATCGTAAACGCCCACATATCGGCTTGTCCTTCGTTGAGCGCCGAGCCTTCGATACTGCCTTCGAGTCCGGCGATCGGGCTGGTGATGGCGTGCATTCCTTCGTGATACGGGACGGTTCCTTCGAGCGCGGTATCGTTAAATAAAAAGCCGTGTCCGTAAAACGTCGGGTTGACGACGACGGGCGATTTCGATGCCGTTACTTCTTCGATCAGGCTGGTCAGATTCAGTGCGAACGCATTGTCGAGACCGAGAACTTTCTGTGCGAATTCGGGATCGGTCGCGGGCGGATAACTGCCGCCGGCAATCGGCGTAATGACATCCGGGATATGAACGGTCGCCGGAAGCGGGATCGTTTTGTTCGGGTAATCGTCCGGGAAACTTCCCTGATTGCCGAAGGTCGTCGGGTCGCCGCCGATATGAATATAATCAACATATTCAAGCAGGTAAGTAACGAAGAAAAATGCGTTGATCTCGTCCTGATGCTCGGCGGGTTCGGCGAAATGATCCTGCTCGTTGGTTCGCGCTTCAAATCCGGTCGGGTTGTTCTGACGGAAATGCCACGTTCCGAGCGCGGCTTGCGCGAACGGCTGTTTGGTCGGAAGTGCGTTGTTGACAAGCGCATGCGTGCCGGTCAGAGTTCCGTTCAAGCCGCTTACGCGGTTTGACGGATCGAAGGCGCGAAGAGTTACGCGCTCTTGTCCGCATGGCGTTCCGTTACAGTCGCTGATTATTCCCTGATCTTTGAGTTCCTGCGTGATAGCCGGGTATTTCGGATAAATGTCCGCCGTTTCCTGTCCCGGAACGGCTTGGAAATTCAGAAAATCCTGACGCGCGACGATCTCGCCGGTGTGCGCGTCAACCGAAACCATATACAAGCCGAACGGATTGTTCGAAAATTTCGCCACGTTGTAAACCAGACGAAAACCGTCAGCCGTCGGGTAAATTCCGAGATGCGGCTCGACGCTGTTGATCGCGCTTGTCTGTTCGTTGATGATTCCGAGAGCGTTTTGCAGAAGATTCGAAACCGCGCCCGGAATATTGACGGCAAACCGGTTCAAATCGGCAGTTGCCGCCGCTTTCGCCTGTTCCGCGCTCAAGGTCGGCTCGGTATTGACGCTGACGTTTCTGAAATGCGGACCGGAAGCCATAATGACCTGATTGTTTTTATTCAAAACCAGACCGATTCCGCCGTGTTTGACGGGAATGCCGTTAAACGTCTGCTGGAAACGGACCAGCGTTCCGCCGAGCGCGCTTTTCTGGCTGAACACGCGCAGGTTGTTCAAGTCCGAAACGCCGAACAGAGCGGAGTTCTGAGAAATGAAAGCTCGCCCGGCTTCTTCCGCCGTTCCCTGAAACGGCGCGGAAGCGAAATCATACAGCACGTCGGGCGAGCCGCCGAAATCGTTCCAGCGCACCGTCATATTCGGCGCGTTCGCCGCGGCTTTCAGTCCCGCCAGAGCGTTGAGCTGATCGCCCGTCGCCTGCCGGACGTTGTTTAGATTGCTCGCCAGATTCAGATCGTAATCCGGCACGGCGCGGCTGTAAAAATCGGTCAAACTTTCGACCGAATCGGTATTGATCGCGGCTTCGCTTTTTTCATACGGAAAAAACAAAACCGTCATAATAATTGCCCAAACCAAAAGGGCGGATGTTAATTTTATAATCGAATCTTTTCTTGCTTCCTTGCGTTTCATTTCTCTGAATCTCCTCATTAAAAAAATTTCAAAATCAATTTATGGCTACACTTTAAATATCTGCTCTTGAGAAAGACTTGACGGCTCGTTTTCAAGACTTGAGGCTAACTTGAGATCGGGCGCGAAAGTGAACCCTTCAATAACACTCCCGCGCCCTTTTATTCGCCCTTTACCCCGTAGGGCGAAATTCTTTGAGGGCAGAGGGCAGAGGGATGAAGGATGGATAAACTTTCTTTTTCTTCATACTCATCCCTCATCCCTCTGCCCTCATCCCTCACATCACCCGCCGGTCGTGAACAATTGGCGATAAATATTGAGTTTTGTCGCCAAAACCGAACGCTTGACGGTCGTATTCGGCTCGAAGCGCGGTCCCGGAACGGCTTGGAATTGTCCCGGCGCGATTTGAATCACCTGAGCCGGAAACGCTTCGAACAAGCCTTTGTCAATCGCTACCTGAACGTAGCCGCGAAGCGCGCCCGGAATCTGCGCGTTGTCGGTCAGCGGAACGCCGCCCGACGTAACGGTCGTGTTGGCTTTGCTTCGCGCCAGCGCGTCGTGACCGAGGGCTTTGACGAGCGCGACCGCCAGATCGAGACGATTGACCGAGCCTGCCGGATTGAACGTCGTTCCCGAAAAACTCAGCATTCCCGTCGGCACAAAATCGTAATCGCGGTTGGTCGAGCCCTTCGCCGTTACCGCTTCGCCGATTCTTAAAAGATCGCCCGAAATATCATTAAATTTCGGATTCGCGCCCAAACTTTGACGAAGCGAGCTGTTCAGAACGAGCGAACGCGCAAGGTCTTCGCGCGTTACGGTCGCGTCGGGACGGAATGTGCCGTCGGCGTAGGTATCAATCACGCGGTTTTTGAGCGCGAATTCGATGTCGGCTTGCGCCGGATGACCATTGATGTCGGGAATGCTCGGCAGAATGTATTTGATCTGCGTAACCGTGCCGTCAACCGGACCGGGCGCGGCGATCTGAACCGGCGACGAAACGCCCGGAACAGCCGTCAAGCCGCGCGCGCCGCGAACTTCCAGCGTCCATGTTCCCGGCATCGGATTCTGGACGACGATCTGGCGTTTGTCCGTGCCGATCACCGGATATTCGATCGCCGTCGAATAAAACGTTCCGTCCGGCGCGGTCGCGCGGATGCCGACCAGATTGCCCGTATCTTCATCGGCTTCGGTGTCAACTTCGGCGAAAATATCGAGAACATTCATTCCCGGCTGGACGGTAAACGAATAAGCGTTTGAAGAAGTCGCGCCCG
>JBGTSF010000019.1:37065-67610 GCA_041940425.1 Pyrinomonadaceae bacterium | reverse complement strand
ACAAACTCGGCAGACCGTCTAAATCCTACAATCCGTTTTACGCTTCCGTGCCGAACGGGTCAATTCCGGCAGAAACGAAATTTACGGAAATTTTGAATTATGACGCGCTCGGCAGAACAACCTCGGTCAGACTTCAAGATTCGACAACCGTTTCCACCGCATTTAGCAATATCAGCACGACTCCGACCGGCTTTAACAAAACCTTTATAACCGTGACCGATCAAGCGGACAAACAGCGTCGGCAAGTAGCGGACGCGCTGGGCAGAATCGTGCGCGTGGATGAACCCGACGCTTCGGGCAATCTCGGCTCGGTTGATGCGCCGACACAGCCAACCAATTATGAATATGACGGTAATGATAATCTCTTAAAAATTATTCAATCGGACGGCACGACGACACAGGAAAGAGTTTTTAAATACGATTCATTGTCGCGCTTAACTCATGAAAGGCAAGTCGAAGAAACATCCACTCTGGATGATAGCGGCGTAAAAGGAACGCCTGCGCCGTCAAAATGGACAAAAGTTTTGAAATATAACACGGACAGTTTGCTGACCGAAGGCACGGATGCGCGGGGCGTGAAGATGACAGTTATTTATGACAGCTTGAACCGTATTTCATCGGTCGCCTTCACAGGCGAAACGGGTTATCAAACGCCGACGATCAATTACGTTTATGATGAGGAACGGTCAGGATTTTACAATAAAGGTCAGTTGACCAAAGTTACCACGGCGGCGGTCGGGGGAACTCAAGCGACTCCGGCAACCGAGCAAATATACGATTTTGACATGATGGGGCGTGTCGTCAAGCATCAGCAGAAAATTGACGGACAAAGCTATCTGCTCGAATACGGCTACAATCTGGCGGGGCAGTTAACGAGCGAAAAATATCCTTCGGGCAGAATCGTCAGTTTCAATTACGACGCTAACGGAAGATTTTCGAGCGTGGCGGATGCTCAGAGAACTTATCTAAGCGGTATCACGTTCAACAGCCAAACTCTGCCTTCGCAGATGAATTTCGGTAACGGGACAAATCAGACTTTCGGATTCAACGCCCGTTTGCAGATGACTTCGCAGGAACTCAAACGAGGCGCGGAAGTTTTGCAAAAATACGATTACGGCTACGGGCAGATTGATGCCGGCGGCAATCTCGACACGACCAAGAATAACGGACAGCTTGCTCAAATCGTCAGTCATATCGGGGCAAACAAACAATGGACGCAGAAGTTCAAATACGATGCCATCGGACGTTTGAGCGAAGCTAAAGAACATCGCGGCGATTCGAACGCTTTGAGTTACGCACAAAAATTCGATTACGACCGTTTCGGCAATCTTTACCGCAAACAGGCGAACAATCCGAACGGACAGCAAACGCCTCTGCCGACGGTTTGGATCGAGGACGCGGACATCAGCAAATCTACAAATCGCTTCACTTCCGGGACGGAAATCGCTTATAATGAAGGCGGACAAGTTATCGCGGACAACAAATTTCGTCAGATGAGTTTCGGCTACGATGCCAACGGGCGGATGGTTAGAGCGTCTAGTGCGAATGTTCCCGATGCTTTGTCGGTTTATGACGCGCTCGGCAATCGGGTGGCAACAAAGGTTAATGATCTTTGGCAATTTACGATCTACGACGCATTCGGCAATTTGGTGGCTGAATACGGCGGACTGCAAGCGACGGATGAAGGTGGTGTAAAATATATTCTTCAAGATCAGCAAGGTTCGGTCAGAGCGATTCTCAGCAATGGCGGATTTGTCAAAGCGAGAACGGATTACACGGCGTTTGGCGAACAAATCCAAACCGGAATCGGTTTGCGAACCGCTCAACAAGGCTTCGGCGGTCAGATCAATGCGCGGCAAGGATACGGCTTAACCGAACGCGATGACGCTTCGGGCTTAAATCATACTTGGTTTAGAAAGCTGGAAAATCAAGCGGGCAGATGGACTTCTCCCGATCCGTATAATGGAAGTGCTTCAATTGGCGATCCGCAGTCATTTAACCGGTATAATTATGTCGAAAATGAACCGACGAATTTTATTGATCCGAGCGGTTTATTGATGGAGCAGTATGTTAGGAATTGTCGTCCGAAATTAAATTATTACTGGAATGGCGAGCAATGGAATACAGAATATATCACCGTATGTGATTTGGTAACGGTCTTCTTTCCGCGTTGGCAACCCGGTATTGATGATATTGGCGGTGCGCCGGAGGAGACAAATACAAGTAATAGCAATGATCAGCAGAAAAAATTTGACGCTTGTGCTAGAACAGCATACAGAAAATTCAGATCACAATACCTGAAAGACGGTGCAAAAACTGTTGCAGGAACAGCAATAGTAGTTGGAGGTGTTCTTCTTTTTGTAAGAGCGGCACCAGCTGTTGCTGGAACCGGAGCTGGAGCTGGTATTATAGGAACAGTAGTTGAGAAAATAGATGTTCTAAAAACAGCCGGAATGGTAGTTGGATCTGTAGTCAGTTCTTCGGGCGCCCTTATTTATGATGCAATAACATCAACTGCTGAAGCTGAAAAGACATTAAATGAGGAACTTAAAAAATGTAAAGAGGCATATCCAAAAGCTGATCACAGTTTACCTTTTTTGACTTTGTAGTTTATTACAAAGTTTATAAAAATTGTTTCTTGGACTTCTGAAAAATCATAGAAGGAATGAATTTCCTAGTAGGCTCTAGAAGTCGTTTTGTTTCCAAGTGATTTAAATTTCGAAATTGTAAAGATGTAGGTATAAAACTATGTTTGGAAAATTATCAATCAATACTTATTTATTGCTTGTTACTTTGTTCATAACAGGTCTTTGGTTAAGTGGTGTTTTGAGAGGTAACGCAAATTTTGAAGAAGTTTCGGGAACTGATCTATTACTAACTTTCGTTGGATTTTTATTGATTTTAGGTTCTGTTGGCGGATTTTTTTGGTTGATTTTTCAACAAAATCAAAAATTAGATACAAAGCAAGAAGCATGGTGGCGAAATGTCAGGGAAATAGGCAAAGAAAAATTTATTCGGCAGAATGTTGCAAAAGTATCTTTGTGGATTATAAGTACTTTTTTTATCATCAGTGTTTTTGATTATTTCTCAAGTAATTCTCTGGTAAGGAGTGTAAAAATTTACGGATTGATTGCTTTTGTTATTATTGTATCAACATTCTTCTTAACATCTAAAATGTGGGATTACTTTGAACACCAATACAAATCAATTAATTAGACATTATTTGAAACGGGGCAATTAAATTCATTTTCTGATCCAGTATAAACTGAGATTTCTTTTGTAGTTTTTTTTTATATTAAAAAACTTATACAACATTTCCAGTTTTGAAAGCTGTTGAAAGTTTTCTCAGATTTTCGACCGCTTTCGGCAAAATTTCCAGAGCGTATTCGACATCTTCCATCGAATTTTCTTTACCGAAACTAAAGCGGATCGCGCCGCGGGCGAGTTCGTCGTTGCGCCCGAGAGCGCGGATGACGGGCGATGGTTCGAGACTTCCCGAACTGCACGCCGAGCCGGTCGAAACGGCGATGCCCTGCATATCGAGATTTATCAAAAGCCCTTCGCCTTCGATAAAACGAAAAGAAATATTCGAAATGTTCGGAATGCGGTTTTCGCGTCTGCCGTTAAAAACGATGTCGTCAATCCTTTCCGTAACGCCTTGCTCGAATTTGTCGCGTAAAATTTGAAGTCTTTCCGAATTTTCCGCCAGATCGTTTTTCGCCAGTTCACACGCCTTTCCGAAAGCGACAATGTTTGCGACATTTTCCGTTCCGCCGCGCCGTTCGCGTTCCTGATGTCCGCCGATATTTTGTTTTTTGAGACGCACGCCGCGCCGGATATATAATGCGCCGACACCTTTCGGAGCGTAGATTTTATGCGCCGAAATTGACAAAAGATCACAGCCGATCTCTTCGACATCAACCGGAATTTTCCCGACAGCCTGCACCGCGTCGGTGTGAAACCAGATTTTTTTACCCGTTTCTTTTAATTCACGGACGAGCTTGCCTATTTCTTCGACCGGCTGAATCGTGCCGATTTCATTGTTGGCAGTCATGATCGTTACAAGAATTGTTTCGTCGCGGATCGCCGCTTTCAAATCTTCGATCTTGATAATGCCGTCTTCGTAAACGGGCAGATAAGTTATTTCATAACCGCGTTTTTCCAGTTCGGCGCAGACTTCTTTGACCGCCGAATGTTCGATCTCGGAAGTGATGATGTGTTTTCCGTATTTGTCGTTTGCCTCAACCAAACCGCGAATCGCCAGATTGTTCGATTCCGTGCCGCCCGATGTGAAAACGATCTCATTCGGTCTTGCATTTAATAATTCGGCGACTTGATGACGCGCTTTATCAACGGCGGCGCGGGCTTCCTGACCGAAAAAATGGATGCTCGACGCATTGCCGAATTTTTCGGTCAGAAACGGAAGCATCGCTTCGACGACCTCGCGGTCAATCGGTGTCGTTGCTGAATTGTCTAAATAAACTCTCCGAAACATTTTTTTATATCTGCTATAAAATTTATAAAGATTGGTACAACTTCGGAATAGATGATAACTAATAGTTAATAGATACAAGATAAAATCTATCAGTTATCATCTTTCATCTTTTAACTATTCCGAGGTTTTTGTTACATAAAATTTTAATCACTACCTATATTTTTATCCTTTCTATTCATAGCTCAAAGCCTCGACCGCATCGAGCCGCGCGGCTTTGAGTGCCGGGTAGAGCGCGCCGAGCGCGCCGCCGATCAGCCCGACGATTAATGTAATGATCAAAACGGACGGTTCGATGGCGACCTCGATGGTCGTAAATTTCGTCAAAACAAATCTCACCAAAATAGTCAGCAAAACGCCGCCGACAATTCCGCAGAAACTAATTAATAATGCTTCCTGCGTGATTGTCCAGGCGATTTTCGCATTGCTCATTCCGAGCGATTTCATAATTCCGATCTGCCGCGTGCGTTCGGTAACGGTCGTATACATCGTCAGCAAAATCACCAGAGCGGAAATGACCGCCGCGACGCCGATCACGACGTTGAGAAAAACGCCGAGCGCGGGAACGCTCGACATATAAAGTTCTTCGATCTGCGAGGTCAGCAAAATCTGATTGTCGGGAAAACGGTTTTGCAGATTCTGCGCGACCTGTTCGGGCGTGAAATCCGGTTTGATCTTGACGAGAAACGAAGAAACTTTACTTTCGTCACCGACCAGCTGATTCTGCATCGTGTCGAGCGGAATTTTGACGCGCGCTCCGGCGGCGGGTTCGTATGTGCCGACGATCGTAAAATCGCGCTCATACATATTCAATTTATCGCCGATCTTTAGATTTTTCTGTCCCTGAAATCCGGTGTCAATGATCGCTTCGTCCGATTTCGACTGAAAGGCGCGACCTTCTTTGATTGTTATTCCGACAACTGCCGAGTATTCGTCAAAATTTATTCCGTCAACGAGACGGCTTCCGGTATTGCTTCCGGTTTTATCGCCCGCCGCCTTGACCGTATTTTGTCCGAGCGGAACGACTGTCTGAACGCCTTCCGTTTTGCCGATCTCGTTTTTTAATTCGGTTGATAAAAGAAAAGAATCCGAACTCAGAAGGCTCGCGCCCGACGCGCTGAAAATGATTTCCGCGCCGACATTTCCTTCGCGGCTGGCGCGTTCGCGCAAAGTTCCGTTCGCCATTCCGATCGTAAAAACGATCAGCAAAACGCCGATGGCGATGCCGAAAATGCTGACCAGCGTCCGCGCCGGACGATGCAGCATATTTGAAAAAACGAGATTGTCCATAAATTACGGCGAAGATTTTTCTTCTTTTGCCTTCGCTCTGAAAATTTTTATCAGCTTTTTAACCTGCTCTTTATTTTCGGCTTTTGGATCAGCCTTGAGATAAAGTTCAAGTTCGTCTGCGGCTTCATTATATCGTTTGAGATTGTGGTAATAAAGCAGAGCGAGTTCCCAGTGGATGTCGGCGAGTTTTTGCTCGGCTAATTCGTCGGCTTTTTTCAGACTGGTTTCGGCTTTTTCATATTCGGAAAGTTCGCGCCGCGTTCTGCCGAGTAAAAAATAGGAATTTATCGAGGAAGGATTTAAAACGAGTGCCGCTTCGAGTTCGGCGGCGGCTTCGGGAAACTTTTTCAGACTAAAAAGAGATGCCGCAAAACCGTATTGCGATGAAAAACTTTTCGGATTGACTTTCACCGCTCGTTCAAAAACGTTTCGGGCTTCGACAAATTTATTTTGCAAAAGATATTCGTTGCCCAGACGGTCGAGCGCGACGAAATATTCGGGAAAAATTGCAACCGCTTTCAAAAGCGCGGCAACGGCTTCGTCGTTTCGATTTTTTTCAAAATTTTCGATTGCCTCCTGAAAGGACTTTTCCGCATCGGGCGGGATACTTTGCGCGAAAATGACTTCATTAAATAACGGACGGTTATCGGCACGCGCGATATTTTGAAGCGTCAGATTTACCTGCAAAGATTCGCTGCCCGAAATCGCGCCGGTCGTCCGGCTGACGCGGTTTGTCTGTCCGAGTTGGACGCGCTCTTTGGCGGACTTGAAATTCGTTCCGGCGGTTCGCGCCTGGATATAGTAAATTCCGGCGCGGAGACCGTTAAACATATAAATGCCCGAACTTCTGGTTCTTACGGATTTGAGCAGCCGTTCATATTCGTCGAGCAGTTCGACCTCGATCTCGGAAACGGGTCGTCTGTTTTCATCCATAATTATTCCGCTGATCGAATTTTGAGCCGAGCATTTTTCCGAAACGGTCAGCAGAAACAACACCACGGAAAAAGCCGCGAAGCCATAGCGAATCAGAATTTTACTCATATTTTTATTTTACACCAAGTTTCCAAATTATTAAGCCGGAAAAACCTGCTCTTGAAAATTACAAGAGCAGGTTTTTCGTTTTCCGCGGTTCGACTTTTAGAAAATCTTAAAAGATAAATCTAAAACCGAAACGGATCGTGCGCGGAAGCTGCCATTGCGAAGGCTGGTTAAACCGCGCGTCGGTTCTGAAAGCGGCACAGCTCGAAGTTCCGTTCGCGCCGCAGGTTGACAGACCGGCATCGCCGCGGCGATTCAGTTCGCGCACCGCATCGCCCAATCCGCCGTTGAATATTTGCTGGATAAACGCCGCTTCCGTCGTTACGTTCGGGAAGAACTGCTGAACCGCGGGCGCGGCTAAGTCTCCCGTAAAGAGCGTCTGGAAACGGTTGGTAACAGCGTTTTCGTTAAAGACGTTGAGCGCGTCAATATCGAAAGCCATCGTGTATCGGTTGTCGCGCCCGAAACGATATTTATGCGTCAACGCCAAATCGGTTTGCGTGTAAAAATCCGTCCGACCGAGATCGCCGCGACCATTTAAAAAAGTGTTCGCGCTGTAGAAGGAAACTCTCGTCGAAAGCGGAATGCCGCTTTGTCCGATAAAGAATCCTTTCAATTCGGTCGAATTCGTCTTACTTCCTTTCCAATCGAAATTGTAACCGGCATTCAGCTTGAACGAATGCGGTCTATCGGTAGCGAGTCTTCCGTTATCCGGCACGCCGTCGGCGTTAAAGCCTAAGAAAGGCAGATCGAAAAAGCGGTTGACGTTCGGGCTGGAACGACCGTTTTCGTCCGAACTCGCTAAGCCGGAATAATTACCGAATAAGCGGCTTAACGTATAGCTCGCATTGAAAAAGTAATTATCGGCAAAACGCTTGTTGACCTTGAATTCGATCGCGTCATAAACGCGCTCGGCTTTGGGCGTTGCCGGAACGCCGGGCAGAAGCGGTTCGCTGACCACGCCGAAACCCGGATTGGCGATGAAATAAAGTTCGTTTTGATTAGCGTCGAAAATCCCGACATCTTCGATCGCGCGGTCAATCTGCTTGTGAACGAAGCGCGCGCCGATAATGTAATTGCTTGACAATTCAAATTCGGTGCCGATGTCGAGCGAGCTTTCCCGCGCCGCTTTCAGATTCGGGTCAACGCGGTTGTCGTCCGGCGAATTTGACGGAACACGAAAATCAATGTCGAGAACCTGATTTGCCAAAACATATTCCCGCGTATATGTGCGGTAATCTGGATTGTTGGCTAAGATCGGGACATAAATCCGGTGGAAATAATCTCCGCCGAAACTGCCGCGCGGGAGTTCGTATTTGAACCGGTCGTAAAACCAGCCGTAGCCGCCGAAAACCTTCCATTTTCCATTGCCGAGAACGTCGAATGCCGCGCCGATTCGCGGAGCAGGTTTATCGCCCCAACCGAAAACGATCGGAACGCCGTTTGCCGAAAATGAAGGAACAGTTTCTTTTTCGATACGGAATCCCGGATTGATCGTCAACCGTCCGATCGTCCAACTGTCCTGAATATAAAGGGCGTTATTGGAACTCGACGTTTTTCCGATCGTGCCGAAATCCTGCACATAAACATAACCGATTTCTCCCGGACCCGCGCCGATCCCGAAGGCGGTCGAGCCATAGAAAATCCGAACTTCACCGACACCGACATAACCCTGCTCGACATCGTTGCTCAGACGGTTGAGCTGATACCCGAATTTCAGGTTGTGGCGACCGCCGAAGTTGTTGATGAATACGGATGCGTCGGCATCAAAAGTTACCCGTTTGGAGATGTCCCGATCGGTTCCGAAGACACTCGGAACATTCGAAAAACCGCTCGCGCAGGTTCCGCCTGCCGGAACATTCGGAACATTAGTGTTGCCCAGAATACAGCGGATACGCGGGAATGTCGGAATTCCGTAACTGCCGAGTTTCTCGTTCAGATAACTCTGTCCGCCGCGGGCGGAAACAATAAAATTATTGGTCGCCGTCAACGTGCCGCCGAAATTATAGACCGAACTGGCGCGGCGACCGCCCAGTTGATCGTAAAAATCGCTGCCGAAACCGACGGCATCGCTGCCCGGAACGGTTGTCGCCAGACCGGTTACGCTGTGCAGATCGCCGTTCACTTTGATCGGGTTATATGTAAAACTTCCCGTCAGATTGAGTTTTTCGCCAAGCTGCGCGTCGAGCCTTGCAAATCCGTAATCGCGGCGTTCGTTGCGCCTGTAATTTTGAATCTGACCGTTCGGATAATTGACCGTGCGCTCGACATCAAAATCCTGAACATTGTAACTCGAAAAAAACCACAACCGGTCTTTCAGAATCGGTCCGCCGAGCGTGAAAGACGGGTAGAAGTTCGTGTATTTGTCGCCCGGCGGCGCGAAATACTGAAGCGTCGTGCTGCTCGGACCGAGAACGGTTGACTGCGGGAGATTGGCGTTTTCCGTCAGACTCAGAGTCGTAACATCTATCACCGGGTCAACCAGAACGCTGCGGGCGTTTAGTTTGCTGGTCTCAAACGATAAACCGAATTCACCGTTGAATTGATTTCCGCCGCGCCGCGTTACGAGCGTGATCACTCCGCCGGTCGCGCCGCCGTGTTCGGCTTCAAAACCGCCGGCTTTGATCTGAACTTCCTGCACGAGCTGGAACGGCAGATTATTGTTCGAGTTCAATTGTCCGGTGCGGAAATTGGTAACTTCCTGACCGTCCACGATAAATGTATTTTCCGCGCCGGATGAGCCGTCAATCTGAAATCCCGCGCCTTTCGGTTCCTGCCGGACGGACGGCGCGGTCTGCAGAACCGAAGCCACATTTGTTCCTTTCGGAATCTGCTCGAAATTTTCCTGTGTAATATTGGTCTGGACGCGGCTCGAATTCGGGTCAATCGCCGCGACATCGCCGCTTGTTACTTCGACTGTCGCGCCGACACCTGCCGCTTGCAGATTGAAACTGACGGGCGTCGCTTTGCCGAGCGTTACGACCGCATTGGTCGGTTCGCTGGCGGCAAAGTTTTCGGCGCGCGCGGTTACATTATAATTACCGGGCGGAACAGCCAGAACTCTGTAAAATCCTTCTTCGTTCGTCTGAACTGTTCGCCGGAAGGCGTTTCCTTCGATGACGACCGTCGCTCCGGGAATCAACGCGCCGGTGCTGTCCTTGACAGTTCCCTCGATTGAACCCGTCGTTTCCTGACCAAAGCCGCTGACAGCCAGGGCGAAAACAAATAGCGCGGTCGGCAGTATAAATTTGAATTTTTTTATCATATTTTCTAACTCCTTGATTAATGATTTCCTGAAAATTCGATTCAAATCGGGGGCTATTCAAATTTGTGAAAATAGTCTTGAAACGAATTCACCGGAAATACTTAGGCGCAATTTCAAAACCATTTTGATTGTTTGTTGAAAATCTTTAACTAAATGTTGAAATGACAGGACATATATAGAAACTATGAAAAATTTAAATTTGTTTTCGATAAAAAAAACGCTTGACTTATTCGGATTATCAGTCAAAAAAATTTAGAAATTCGGAAAAAAATCCGACGATTGGTAGGCGTTCCAAAAAATCGTATAAATTATTGTGCTGCAATCATTTGGAGACTTAAATCGAGCGGAAAAAGAGAGATTAGAATAGTTAAAAAAATGATTTTGATCGGAAAATCATTAATTTGGCGGCAAAAAATATCAAATTTGAAATTTTCTTAATCAAATTTTTTGTCAGGGATTAAAAATCTTTTTAACTAAAATAAGGAAAACCGGCTTTTTGCCTTAAAAAAATGCGAATTTGAAAAATTTGAGAAAAATTTGATGTGGTTTTTACCGACATTTTATAACTTTTACGTCTTTTCGGACGTTTGTGTGAACGGCTATTGCAGGAATTTTTTATAAATCAAGCCTGGGAGGAAAACTGCAATTTTCAAATATTAAAAATTATAAAGTGAGGTGAAATTATGTATCTGTCAAAGGACTCGAAAAACAGAAAATCGGGCGGGGCGACGCGTCTGAACGGAAAATCGGCTAAAAAATCCGAAGAACTCAAAGAACTCGTCGGTTCGTTGTCAAAGGCTTTGGACACGCTCGAAACAATGCGCGAGGTCGAACTCCAGCAGCTTTTAAATCTCCACGCGCAGATGTTTCCGAAAGACGGGATTGATTTTTACAATCTGACGGAAAATTACGAAAAGAGTTTGATCGAACGCGCGCTGCGCGAAACGAAGGGTAATCAGACAAAAGCCGCGAAACTTTTGAATCTTCGCCTGACGACGCTTAATTCGATGATCAAGCGTTACGAGATCATATACTAAGCAAACCGGCAGACGGAAATTTTACAAAATTAACAAAATTTTTACACGGGCTTAATCGTCTGCCGGTAGGTTTTTGAGAAAATCAAAACGGTTTCTGTTTTTGCGAATATCGTCTGAGAGCAAAACATAAAAAATTTGATTCAAAAAAATATCTGTCATCAAATCCGGCTTCGCGGTGTTTTATAAACAGAAACCAAAAGTTATTTGTAAAAATCGGAGAACCCCAATTCTTCAGTTTTAAAAATAAAATCAAACTTGGACAAAACAACCTGTCGGGCGCGCCGGGCATCCGTTAATAATACATAATAATTTTATCCGGCAAGCCTGAAAGTACATTTAATTCATATTCGTTTATACATAAAAGGGGGTTGGAAATGTCGGAAGGAAAAGGTTGCAATTATGAGTTCGGCGAATACCGGCTCGATATTATAAATCATCGTTTACTAAAAAACGACTGTCCCCTCCAATTGACGCAGAAGAGTTTTGAGATACTGCAGACTCTGATCGAAAACCGCGACCGCGTGGTCAAAAAAGAAGAGTTACTGAATCTGATCTGGGACGATTGCTACGTCGAGGACGCAACGCTGACCCAGCATATCTATATGCTTCGGAAATCTCTCAAGCAAAACGGCGGCGATGCTGTTTTGATCGAAACGGTTCCGAAACTCGGGTATCGTTTCGCCGCCGAAGTCAGGGAAATTAACGGCGACAACGGCATTCATCATACGGGTTCGGAACTCGAATTCGAAGAAATTTTGATTCCCGAAACCCTGCCTGCCGAAACGGGGATTCAAAATCGAACTGACGAAAATTTTTCGGAATACAGTCCCGATTTTCTGCCGCCGGAAAATTCGTTTTCCAAAAAAGCGGTCTTGCTGGCATCGGTTGTCGGCGTGCTGGCGTTTTATATCGGTCTGTCGGTTTATCTGAGCGCGAACGGCACACAGACGCTTCCGGTTTCAAATTCCGAACGCGTTAAATCAATCGCCGTGCTGCCCTTCAAGCAAATCTCCGAAGAAAAGGACGAAAAGCTCGGCGTCGGAATGGCTGACGTTTTGATCTCCAAACTCGGAAGCGGCAACGAACTGCGGGTTTTACCGACCGGCTCGATCATCCGCTACACGGAGGAAGATTTGTCGAATCTATCGGGTATCGGCAGGGAACTCGGCGTAAATTCCGTTCTGACCGGAACGATTCAGCGCGAAGGCGAGGACATCAGGGTTACGGCACAGCTTTACGACGTAAGCGAACAGCGTTCGCTCTGGAGCGGAAAATTCGACGAGAAATTTTCCAATATTTTTTCCGTGCAGGACGCCATCTCCGAACAGATCGCGAAAGAGCTCGCGTCTAAGATTCAAACCAATGAACACCAATCAGCCGAAGGAAAATACACTAAAAACATCGAAGCTCATCAGGCGTATTCGATGGGGCTGTTTCACTGGAACAAACGCACCGAGGACGGATTGAAAAAGGCGGTTTCGGATTTTCTGACGGCGACCGAAAAAGACCCGCAATTCGTTCTGGCGTATGCGTATCTTGCCGACACATACACGCTCATCGCTTATTATCAATACGATTTTATGCCCGCCAAAGAAGCGCGGGAAAAAGCCGACGCGGCGGCGCACAAAGCTCTCGAACTCGATCCGAATTGTTCGGAAGCGATGACGGCTCTGGCGGTCAATGTGGTCGGTCTTGAAAACCGGGAAAAAAGTTTCGAGTATTTGAAAAAGGCGGTCGAAACAAAGCCGAATAACGCGACGGCGCGCCAGCGGATCGCGTGGCAATACGCGGCGCGGGGCGACATCGAAAAAGCCTTGGAAGAAATGCGGACGGCGCAGAATCTCGATCCGCAGGCGCGGAATACCAATCTCGGGCTGGCATCGGTGTTGAATTACGCGCGGCTTCCCGACGAGTCGCTCATATATTCGCGGCGCGTTCTGGAACTCGATCCGAACAACGCGCTGGGAAAACTCAGCGCGGCGGAATCTCTGGAACAAAAAGGCGAGTATCAGAACGCCGAAAATTTACTGAAAGAGATCGTGCCGTCGGACAGAACTTTTGAAAACGCGCAGATCACGCTTTCGCGCATTTATGCGAAAACCGGCAGACAAGCCGACGCACGGAAACTTCTGGACAAGATGGTAAAAGACAAAAAAGCCGAAAATCTGGCGTATGAGATCGCTCTGACTTATACGGCGATGGGAAACGAGAACGCGGCTCTCGCGTGGCTCGAAAAAAGCGCGCTGAACAGCGGCGGAATGATCTATTTCTTTATCCAAAACGACTACAATCTCGACGAACTTCGCCGGAAAGGAAAACTCGATAAATACAGCGGGTGAATCGGGAAGAGGAGTAGAAGAGAAGAGGGGTTGGTTTAACATTGCCCAAACATTCTTTTTTCTTTATTTGCTTTACAACATTAAAAGCCATAAATGCGCAATTTTCTCCGCCTCTGAGAAAAAAAGTATCAGACCTGATGGAAAGTTCATCAAGGCTGATGAAAAATATTTCAGAACTGAGCAAAAATATTTCCGAGCCGAGAAAAATATTTTCCGCCCGGAAATATTTTTGCTCAAACCCCGAAAATATTTTATATCACCCGGAAAATATTATGCGCGGAACTGCGGGAAACATTGTAACATTCAATCAAACCCTGCCTTTACAGAACTCTCTTTCAATAAAAACAGCGGCTGATCAAATCCGCACGTTGAACAAACGCCATTCACCCTGCGTTTCGGGAAATGATCTTACGCTATATTCGTTGAAAAAAATACCCGAACCGGCAACCAAATCTTTTACGGTGCGCGAAACCAAAATTTTACCCGCGCCTGCTTCGCCGGCGATTCGTTGCGCCAGTTTGACGGCAAAACCGGCGTATTTTTCACCTTGAACTTCACACTCGCCGGTATGCAAACCGCTTTTGATTTTCAAACCGAGACGGTTTGCCGATTCATTGACCGAACAGGCGCAGCGGATCGCCCGCGCCGGACCGTCAAATGCCGCGAGCAGGTTGTTTTCATCAAACGAAACTTCACGACCTTTGAAAAGTTCGAGCTGACGGCGAAAATGCAACTGAGCGTTTTTATAGATTTCCTGCCAATTTTCTGTTTTAGAGTTCGGAAGGATTTTGATATTTAATACGGTCGCTAACACGCGGTCTATTTCTTCCGCGTGCCGCATGCCGGTCAGAAATTCCTCAATCTCGTCGAGAATTTCTTCCTGATTTCCGACAAACGGCAGATGGTCAACGCCGCCGAGTTCGACAAATTTACTGCCCGGAATCTGCGATGCGACAAACCTGCCTTCTTCAACCTTCAAACAGAGATCGCCTTTGCGGTGAATGACGAGCGTCGGGACGCGAACCAGAGGCAGAACGTCGCGGACGTCAATCTCGGCATTCATCTGCGTCAGGGCGACCGCCGCGCCCGGACTCGCGCCCATACGCAGATACTCCGCCCACCATGTGCGAAACTCTTCGTCGTGCGCCATCGAAGGCGCGCGTTCCTCGATGCCGACCGCTTTTCCCCAATCGCGGCGCATCAGGTCGAAAAACGCCTCGCGGTCTTCGAGCGAAACGCCCCACGGGTAATCTTCGTCCTTGATGCGTTTAGCGTAAGTTCCGATCATCACGAGCGCGGTCGTGCGTTCGGGATATGAGGCGGCAAAAAGCGAACACATCGGTCCGCCTTCCGAAACGCCGATCAAAACGGCTTTTTCCGAACCGACGGCGTCCATCACGGCATGAACGTCTTCCATTCTTTGCTCCAAAGTCGGAAGCTCGGAAAGCGGCACGCGGTCGGAAAGTCCCGTTCCGCGTTTGTCGAAAAGTATCAGGCGCGAAAACGACGCGAGACGGTTCAGGAACGAGGCAAACAAATGATGCTTCCAGAAATATTCGAGATGCGAAACCCAGCCCATCACGAAAACGATGTCAATATCGCCGCCGCCGACCACCTGGTAAGCGATGTTCACGTCGCCGTTTTGAACATAGTGCGTTTCGGGAGAAGAAGTGCTGAGTGCTGAGTGCTGAGTGCTGAGTGCTGGCTGAATTATTTCGGATTTCTTATCATCTTCGACAAAAAAGCGAACCGTGTTTTGTTCGAAAACGACGGTTTCGGTTTGACTGACGTGCGCGACGAAACGGTAGCCGAGTTTCGGGATGGTTTCGATAAATTTTTTCTTTTTTGTTTCGCCGAGAATTTTTCTGAGAAAGGAAATATTCTGGGCGAGATTGTTTTCCTCGACAAAACTGCCTTCCCAGATGGTTTCGAGCATCGTTTCCTTACGGACGAGCCGACCGGCGTGTTCGACCAGAAAAAGAAGCGTGTCGAAAATCTTCGGCGCGAGCGCGAGCGGCTGGTCGCCGTCGAAAAAAAGACGTTCTTTTTCGTCGAGGCGAAACTTGTCGAATTCATAAATTTTCGGTGTCGAATCTTCCATTTCAAGCTGTTCAGAATTCCTTCAATATTTCTTCATAAAACATTCAGAATTTCCTAAAGATTGCGATGCGGAAAAGCGGTTATAAATAAACGGTCGAAAGGCAAATTTTGCCGAAAATGTTTGAAATAAATTTTACAGCAAAAAAGGAAATTGCCAAACGTAATCATTAAAATTCAAAAATCGAGGAATTGAAATATGAATAATGATTCCGATCCGAATATTTCCAAATTTCCGCGTTCGCGGAGCCGGGCGTTTTGTCCGCGCTGTGAAAAACCCGTGGATCTGATGAATTTCGAGGAAGCCGCCGCGTTTTGCAAAACGGATGTCTGCGACATCGAGGCGTTAGCCGAATCGGGCGAGCTGCACCGGGTTCACAACAGCAAGGGCAATGTTTTGATTTGCTGCGAATCGCTCTTCAAAGATTTTGATAACCGGCAGACAAAAAAATTGGATGTAAAACTGCTTCCGCGTTTAGATTAAAAAACGCGGGATAAAAAATTATGTTTCCCAAACAGAAAAAGCGAACTTTTGTTGTCGAAATCGAGCGGCGGCAGATCATTAGAAAAACGTCAGAATCGAGCCTCGTCATTTGCGACCAATGCCGCGGGGAAAGCGATTTTATTTCGCTCCGTCAGGCGGCTTCGATCTTCAGCACCGAAGAAACGCAGATTTTTAATTTTATCAGCGAAAATCACAGCCATTTTAAAACCAACGAGCAAGGGGAAATTTTTATCTGTCTCAATTCATTCATCGCGGCGATCAATAAAAAAGCCGGCAATCCGCAAGTTAAATTATTAAAACTCTGAACCTTCAATTCATAAAAACTTCATAACACTTTCAAAAATCTTTCAGAAAAAACTAAAGATTTTCTATTTCATTTCAGATTAAATCAATACATCGCCACAACTAAAAAAAATTAAGGAGATCGAAATTGAAATGTTGAAAAGGTTGCAAAATACGATAGCGTTGATTGTTTTGGTAAGTTTTGTTTTTTCGACGACCATAAAAAGTGTCGAAAATTTTCAAACCGAAGATCGAAATTTTTTACCGCAAGATCAAACTGAAGATTTTAAGCAGACGGATTACGGCAAGATGCCGCTGATCTTTGAAGCGAACAAAGGACAGACGGATAAAGCGGTTAAATTTATTTCGCGTTCGAGCGGCTACACGATGTATTTGACCGAAAATGAAGCGCAGTTTTCTTTGAAAGTCGAGAGTCGTGAGTCGGGAGCAGAGAACGAGATGACCAATCCGAAAACCGACAGGGCGAAGCAAAAGATCAAAACCGAAACATTCAAAATGAAATTTTCGGGCGCGAACGAAGCCGCGAAAATTTCGGGAATTGACGAAGCGGTTACGAAAACGAATTATTACATTTCGGATAAAAAATATGAAAATCTCCCGAATTACAAAAAAGTAAAATACGAAAATCTTTACGGCGGGATTGATGCCGTTTTTTACAGCAATGCGGAAAACCGGCTCGAATATGATTTTCTCGTTGCGCCGAACGCCGACGCGAATCAGATCAAATTAAGTTTTGAAGGCGCGGAAAATTTATCAATTGACGACGGCGGAAATTTGAAAATCAAAACTGCCAACGCTGAAATCATCCAGCAAAAACCATTCGCTTATCAGGAAATCAACGGCGAAAAAAGGGAAGTCGCGGTAAGTTACAAAATCGAAGACCAAAGCCCGAAAACCGAAGACCGAATTTCTTACGAAGTAAGTTTTTCAATCGGTGAATATGACAAAACTCAGTCATTGACAATTGATCCGGTTTTGGATTATTTGACTTACATCGGCGGAACGGCTTTTGATAACGCATTCGAGATCGCGGCTGACGCGCAGGGAAATGCTTATATCACAGGCTCGACCGCATCGCTGACCTTTCACGGCGAGGTCAGAGATTCGGGCGATGGAACCGGAGTTTATGCCGCCAAGATTGACGCGAACGGAGCGAATTTTCTCTACATCACGATCCTCGAAGGCAATGCCGACGATTTCGGTTTAGGCATCGCACTGGACGCAAATAATAATGCGTATCTGGCGGGCGTTGCTACGAATGATTTTCCGACAACATCGGGAGCGTTCGACACAAATCACGGAAGTTTTAACGACGCGGATGCTTTTGTTACCAAATTAAATTCAACCGGTAATATTGTCTATTCGACTTTTCTCGGCGGTGCGGATCACGATCAGGCATTTGACGTGGCGGTTGATTCGGCGGGCAAAGCCTATGTCGTCGGTGAAACATATTCAACTCAGTATTTCCCAACCAAAAACCGTTTTCAGGGCTGTGGTGTTTTCTTTCCGCAATCTTTAAATAGTCTTGACGCTTTCCTGACGGTTTTTAATGCTTCGGGAAGCGATATTACATATTCGACCTGTATCGGCGGAAACGTTACGACCGATTCAGCCTTTTCGGTTGCAGTAGATTCATCGAACAATGCATATCTTACCGGTTTTGCGGCGGGCGGAAATTTTCCGACGAAAAACGCGGCGCAAGCCGAGAGCGGCGGCGGCATTGACGGTTGGATCGCCAAATTCAATCCTTCGCAGAGCGGCGACGATTCGCTCATCTATTCGACATATATCGGCGGAAGCGGAACGGAAAATTCCATTTCCATCGCTGTCGCGGCAAACGGAACGGCAAGCATTACAGGTATCACAGGCTCGACAAATTTTCCTTTAAAAAATGCGTTCGACACGACCAATCAGGTCAGCGAGGCATTTGTCGCCCAATACAATTCGAGCGGAGCGTTGCTGAACTCGTCATTTTTGGGCGGCGCGGCGGCGGATCAGGGAATCGCAGTCGCTCTCGGTAACGGCGGCACGATTTACGTTACAGGCGACACTTTATCAAATGATTTTCCGACGGCTGTGCCTTTTCAAGCCGCGCGAAGAGGCGTGCGCGACTCTTTCGTTGCCAAAATCCGTTTCGGAATAAACAACAATCCGGGAGTTTCGTCGGCAAGCTACATCGGCGGAAACGGCAACGATTCCGGCAACGGCATCGCCGTCAGAGGCGCGTTCATATATGTTTCGGGTAAAACCGAATCGAACAATTTGCTGACGACAAACGGCGTGGTAAAGGGAACGTCAAACGCTACCGCGACCAACCCGGACGGTTTTGTGGCGAAAATTCTCGATACGCGGCTTGAAACCGTGGGTGTTTTCGACACCGTGAATACCGTTTTCAATTTGAAAAATACGCTTTCCGGCGGTGCGCCGGACATCGTGGTTGACCGCGGGATTCCGGGTGATACGGGCGTGGCGGGCGATTTTAACGGCGACGGGATTGATACGGTTTCGACGTTTAATAACGGAACGTGGAAAATTTTTAATATCAACAACGTCGTCAGCGGTTATCCGACCTCGCCGCTCACGGCGAATTTCGGTCTGGCGGGCGATCTGCCGGTCGTCGGCGATTGGGACGGCGACGGCGTTGAAACAATCGGAACTTTCCGACCTTCGACCGGACAGTTTTTCCTGAGTAATTCAAACACGACTCCGGCGATCAATTTCCAGATTCAATTCGGGCAAAACGGCGATCTGCCGGTTGCGGGCGATTGGAACGGCGACGGGATTGATACGGTCGGAGTTTTCCGTCCGGGCGCAAACACTTTCTTTTTAACCAATCAAAACGTGGCGAATCCGCCGATTGATTTTACGTCGGTTTTCGGAATCGCCGAAGATTTACCCGTCGCGGGAGATTTCGACGGCAACGGCGTTGATACGATTTCCGTCTGGCGACCTTCGACACGCGAATTTTTTATCAGCAACGACAATGTTTCGGTCGCCGCGCAATTCGTTTTCGGTCAAACTGGAAACACGCCGGTCGTCGGCGATTGGGACGGAAAGCCGAATCAATAAATTTTAGGATCAAATCACAAATTAAGGAGAATAAAAATGAATAACACAAAAACAATTCAGGAAATATATGAAGCATTCGGTCGCGGCGACATTCCCGCAATCATGGAAAAATTGTCCGATTCTATCGAATGGGATTACAGCGGAAACACGGCTGATGTTCCGTGGTTTAAAAAGCGGCGAGGAAAAGAGGAAGTTGCAGGTTTTTTTGAAAGCCTGAACGAACTGCAATTCAATAAATTCGAGCCGAAGGAATTTCTCGAAGGCGAAAAGCTCGTCGTTACAATTCTCGATATTGATTTGACTGTAAAATCAAACGGTAAGCGCATTGCCGAAGAAGACGCGGCGCATATCTGGCGGTTTGATTCAGAGGGAAAGATTGTCAGTTTCCGGCATGGGGTTGATACTTATCAGCATCATTCGGCTTATAATTCTTCTGCAAAAACTTCTGAAGCAGTAAGCTAAGCTGAAATTTTTTCCCAAAAAGTAAAAAGGACAGTTTTTAAAACTGTCCTTTTTTTTGAAAATTAGAAAAATCTGAATGTATAACCGAATCTAATTCCTCGTCCTGGTTCGGGCGCGAGGTCTTTGATGAAAGACAGATGATTGCGGTAAAGTTTGTCGCTCAGATTTGTCGCGTTGACTGTAAAAATATGCGCGTAATGCGTGCTTCCGATAATGTATGAAGCGGCGACATTGAATAAACCGTAACCGGCGGTTTCGGTTTCGAGCGGAAATGTTCTGTCCTGCCTTGCCGCCAAGATCACTTCCGGTCGAACGCTCAAACCTTCGTAGCGAAAATCCAGACCGAGCCGCGCGCGCGCCGGCGGAATGCGCGGCAGATTTATATTTTCGTCCGTCAATTTCGCCCGCACCGCGTCGAGGCTGACAAATCCGCCGAGATATTTGTTGAAAGTTACGTCCGCCGAAAGTTCCGCTCCAAAATATCTCGCGTCAGCCTGTTCGTAACGCGCGACCGGCAGACCGTCTTCGATGTCAATATCACCGTCGCCGTCCTCGTCCTGATACGCAAAATAGACGAAATTATTGATGCGGTAAAAATAAACGTCGCCCGTGATTCTGAATCTGTCGGAGATGTGCCGGAGCGAAAAATCTACGCCGTTGGCGCGTTCCCGCTCCAGATTCTGATTGCCTATTTCAAATGCGAGATTTCCGATATGCGGTCCGTTGTTGTAAAGCTCTTCGAGCGCGGGAGCGCGAAACGCATTGGTGTAATTGACGACAAACGCGCCGCCTTCCCAGAGCGCGAAATTTACGCCCGCCGCGCCTGAAAAACCGAGAAAATCGCGGTCTTGATAGATCGGATTTTCTGCGTTGTAGCGGTTCGATTCGAGCCGTCCGCCGAATTGAAATTTGACGCGTTCGAATCCGAGTTCTTCGAGAGCGAAAACCGAGAGCGAATTTTGTTTGATCTTTCCGTCAATCAATTGCTCCGCGCCGTTGACTTCGTATTCGCGCGAAAAGCCTTCAAAGCCAAATCGTCCGGTCAGACGACCGAATCTGTTTTGTTCGAATAGTGAGCGGTACGAAAAAGTCTTGTTGTCGAAAATCGTGCCAACTTCGTCAATGCCGTCAGCCGTTTCGATTTCCTTATGGCGATAGACAGTATAATCGAGATTGTATTGAACCGCGTTCAAAAACGGATTTTCAAAATTGCGGAAACCGCCGCGAATCCGAAAATTATTTTCGCGCTGGCGAAGGTCAATTTCCTCGTCAACTTCGGGCAGTTCGCCGAATATTCTTTCTTCTTCGCCGCCTTCAAAGATCGCGGCAAAGGGAATTCCGTAACGGCGCAGGTCAAAACCGTAACTTCCGCTGATCCAGGCTTTATCGCCGTAATAGCCGATGCCGAACGACTGCGACGCGGAACGCGATGCCGAATTCGGAACTTTGCCGAGAGGCGTATCGTAATCGCCCGTTCTCTGCCAGCTCGTATTTCCGCGAAACAGCCAGTTTTTGTATCCGTATTCCAAACCGCCCGAAAATCCGAGTTGGCGATTGACCGTGCCGCCGACGCCTGTCAGATTTCCGCGAAAACCTTCGTGTCTTTGGTTTTCATCGTTGCTGATGACATTGACCACGCCGCCGATGGCGTTCGAGCCGTAAAGTAAGGTCGCCGGACCTTTGACGACCTCGATGCGTTCCGCGCTCAAAGGATCAACCGTCTCGCCGTGATCGCCCGACTGCGAACCGACCGAACCGCTTCTCACTCCGTCTTCCGCCACCAGCACGCGGTCGCCGTCAAAACCTCGGATCACCGGGCGCGAAGTTCCGGGACCGAAACTTCTTTTTGCCACGCCGGTTTCCGATTCCAAAACTTCGCCGAGCGAGGTAGAGGCTTTTTCCGTGATGCGCGTCGAGCCGACCGAATTGACCGATTGAAAAGAATCGAATACGGATTGCTCCGTGCCGCTCGCCGTGACGGTTACTTCTTCTTTCAGTGAAGTGAGCTGTAATTTAAAGTCAGCCGTTACCGCGCCGTCGTTTCTGACATCAACAATTTTGCTCGCGTCGGCAAAGCCTTCGATATGCACGAGTATCGTATATCGTCCGGCGGGAACATTTTCAAAACGGTAATTTCCCGCATCGTCCGTTACGGTCGTTTGTTTTAATTGGACGATCTTCACTGAAGCGTCATGCAGTGGCGTGTTGTCGCCGCCGTAGGTTACGTTTCCCGAAATCGAAGCCGTTTGCGCCGAAGCGTAACCAGCCGAAAAAATAGATATAAAAATAATTAAGAAGAAATAATTTAGCCGTTTCATAATTTTCCGCGTGTAAAATAAAGAAAATAAAACCTATCGAAAGGTTTTACAACCAAAAACGGAAAATTGTTTTGAAGTTTTTAATGAACGGTCGAAAACGGGCAATGAATGGTTTCGCTGGGAGCGCACGCATCCTTGCGTGCAACGGCGCGAAGCGGCGTAGATTGTTTAACGAAAAATCAAATTGAGTTTTATTGGGGCTTTTTGAACGCTTGCGCGTTCATGCAGGCAGGGATGCCTGCGCTCCCAGCGAAAATTGTTTTTCAGAAAGAATAATTATAGTTTTAAAAAACGCTCGCGCAAAACACGCGATTGTTGCCGGCTGGTCGAAATTTCCTGACCGTTTTTGAGCGTGATTTGATAAATTCCGCCGGGCATCGGCGCGATCTTTTCGAACATTTCGAGATTCGCTAACGCGCCGCGTGAAAGCCGGACGAATTTTTCCGCGTCGAGCCGCGCTTCCAAATCCTTGAGCCGGAAATTGATGACGTATCTTTGATTTTTTTCGGTCGTAATGTGAAGCAGTTCGCCGTCGGCTACCACGGACGCGATTTCACTGACCGGCACAAGCAAAATCTCGCCGCGTTTTTTGACGGGAATTCGTTCGAGTTTTTCGACCGAAACGGTTTGCTCATAATTTTCGACGGCGGATTTTAATTTTGCGGTTTGATTTTGAAAATTTTCCGATTGTCCGAGTCTTTCAAAAGTTCTCTGCAAAGTTTCTTCGAGCCGCGATTTTTCGACCGGCTTTAGAAGATAATCGATCGCGTTTATTTCAAAAGCGCGAACCGCGAATTCGTCATACGCGGTAACGAACGCGACGAACGGCAAATTGTTTTCCGGCAGATTTTTGACGACCTCCAAGCCGGACATTTCCGGCATCTGCAAATCGAGAAGCGCGAGATCGGGTTTGTTTTCTTTGATAATTTCGACGGCTTCCGCGCCGTTTTTCGCTTCGCCGACGAGCGAAACATTTTCAAATTCGCGCAAGACGTTTTTTAAAAATTCCCGCGCCGGACGTTCATCGTCGGCAATTACGATTCGCAAGTTTTTGTTCATTTAATTTTCCAAAGTTTTCACGTTGACGGGCAAAACGATTTCGGCGGTCGTTCCATTTTCGCCGTCAATTTCTATTTCCATAACGGCTTTCGCTCCGTAATACGAATTCAATCTTTCGCGGATATTTTTCAGACCGACACCGTTTGAATTTGTTTCACGGTTCAAAGATTTTCCCGCGCCGGAATCGAAAACAGATAATTTTAAAATTACGTTTTTTTGCTTAGTTTCGAGTGTTGCGCCGATCCTTATTTCGCCGCCTTTTTTGTTTTTTGAAATAGCGTGCTTGACGGCGTTTTCGACCAACGGCTGTAAAATAAGTGCCGGAACGCGCAGATTTTTTACATCGGTTGAAACATTGATTATAACTTCGAGCCGTTCTTCAAACCGCGCTTTTTCGATTTCCAGATAATTTTCGATCAGTTCGATTTCTTCGCCGAGCGTTGAAAACTCAGAATTTTGACGAAAACTTTCGCGTAGAAGTTTCGTCAGTTTCATCAAAGTCTGAAACGCTTTTTCTGGCGCAGTGTTAATCAGATAACCGATCGTCGTCAATGAATTAAAGAGAAAATGCGGATTGATTTGCGCCCTGAGAGCCGACAGCCGCGCTTCGGCGGCGAGTTTTGAAAACTCGTTTTCGCGTTTTTCGAGACGGATTCTTTCGTCGGTTACGCGCACCGCGTCAATCCGCCGCGCTGCCAAAAGTGAAACCGCTTCGAGCAGTTCGGTTTCTTCGGAAAGCAGTTTTCGTCCGCCCGCAAAATCTCTCAAAACTAATTTATAAAACGGCGGTTCGACCGTCGGAATAAAAAGTTCGGCGCGGTTCGGCGAAAAATTTACCGTCGGAAACGGAAGCGAAAATTTATTTTTTTCCGTTTCCAACTCCATCGAATTGGCGGTCAAAACCCGTTTCAAATTTTCGCCGATAAGATTTAAAATCTCGTCCGTCTTGTCGAGTCGTTCGATCTTTCCGATCAACACGGTTTGCAAGTTTCCGTAATCGGCGCGATTCAAAATTATTTTATCCACGAGCCAGACGGCGAATTTATGCAGAAACGGATAGACGAGCGCGGTCGCCATCCAAAGAGTCAGGATCAAAGCGATTGCCTGCGCGTCGTTGCGGTCGTGCGTTTCGTGATAACGAAGCAGAGGCGACGCGACGAAAACATACAAACCGAACGCAAAAAGCGCGAGCAGAATTAGCGAAACCGCTCGTTTTAAAAACAGATCGGCAAAGGCGAAACGGTAATCTTGAAGGAGTATCGCTATTGCGAGCGGAAGCGACGATTGATGAGCGACGAGTTCGACCAGCCACGAACTCTCTTCGGTTTTTCCGCTTAGATGAAAAGCCGAAACCGCAAAGATCAAAAGCGCGCTCGCCCAGATCGCTTTTTTGTCGAGCGTCTGTCTGAGATTGCTTGTAAATAGTCCGGCAAGCAAAGCGACCGAGCCGAACGATAAAATTTTCAAAGCAAAATCAGACGGCGCGACACCGTAAAAAATCGCCGATTGAAAATGAACGACTGCCGCGAAAAAACTCAGCGCGTAAGCCGTTACGGTTAAGATCGAAAATTTATTTTTTGCTTTTTCAGCAGAATGAACGACGACCGACGGCAGAAAACCGAGCGCGGAAAACGAAGCCGCGGAAAGCATCGGCGAAACCGATGTTTGAAAAAAATCGCGGTAAAAAAGTTCAAAAAGCTCGCCCGTGTTCCACAAAAGTCCGAGTCCGGCAGTCGTCAAAAGAAGCCAATCAATTTTTGAATTTTTGCGGCGGTAGGAAACGACCATCACGAGCAGTAGCGCGTAGAGCGCAACGCCGACCGTAAAGCCGAGAAGATTGATCAAAACCGCCGGATTTAAAACATTCATTCATTTTAATCATCTGCTTCTGAACAATTTTTTTCAAGTGTGTTCAACTGGCGGAAGCCCGCCCGATAGCAAGGGCGGAAATATATTTATGATGAACATTCCGCTCTTGCTCTCCGGCGGGCTTCCGCTAAAAAAGGCAGAGCCGACAAACTCTGCCTTTTAAAACTAGTTACTAATTACCAACTACCAATTACCAATTGATCTTTCCTTCCTGCGAAGTATCAATTTCGGCGAGATTCGCACCTTCATCAAAGAGAAAAATTTTCAAATTATCGAAAAGAAAATCGTGCGTTTCGGGATTGGATACGTCCAAGCCGTAATGATTGATAAGTTGAGTTTGCTTTTGCAGCCATTCCTGCCAGCATGGTTGGCAAATCTCATTGAAAACGCGTTCGCCGAGTTCGCTTGGAAACGGCGCGAACTGCATTTTTTGATCTTTGCGTCCGCAGCGCGTGCATTTAAATTTATCGTTTGAAAATAAAGCCATTTTAATAAAATCTCCTTTTTAAATTACGAAAATTTTATCACAGCATTTTCAAATTTTACATTTCTGCGTCGGCTTCGATCTCGATAAGCATTCTTTCGTCAATCAATTTTGAAACCTCGACCATCGTCGTCGCGGGCAAAACGTCGCCGAAAAATTCGCCGTGCGCTCTGCCGAATTCTTCCCATTTCGAAATGTCGGTTACAAAAATCCTCGTTCTGACGACATTTTCAAGCGTCGCGCCGAGCGCGTGCAGGGCTTTTTCGATATTTTGGATCGCCTGAACGGTTTGCAGATATGCATTGCCGATGCCGACGATCTCGCCCTCGGAATCGGTCGCCGTCGTGCCTGTAACATAAATTCGCGTGCCGACTTTGACCGCTCTCGAATAGCCGACGATCTTTTCCCATTTCGCGCCCGAAGAATATTTTTTTCGTTCCTGCATTTTAATTTTTGTTCGCCTCTGCGATTGCTTGTAAAACTTCCGCGTCATCGGGACGAAAAATGCTCATTGATTGAGTCTTGTGATAAGCGATTTTCCCCATTTTATCAATCACGACGACGGCTCGCGCCGACCGACCGGGAAGCCACGATTTAACATTATATTTTTCAATCACATTTCCCGACTCATCCGACAAAAGCGTAAAAGGGAAATTGTGTTTTTCGGCAAATCCCTTGTGCGATTCGACCGAATCAGTCGAAATGCCGATAATCTCCGCGCCAGTATTTTGATAATCGTCCCAATTATCACGCACCGAACACAACTGCTTTGTGCAGACGGGCGTGTTGTCTCCCGGATAAAAAAGTAAAACGATCGTTTTGCCGAAATGTTCGGATAAATTCCAATCGTTTCCTTCTCCGTTTTTCAACGTAAAATCTGGCGCGTTTTCTCCGATGTTCATGTTTTTTTTTATTTTTTAAGCCGCAGATTAACGCGGATGACACGGATTTCAAAAGAAAGATTCTATGTTAATCCATTTAAAATCAATTTCTTATCAGCGTCCATCCGCGTTAATCTGCGGCTAAATATTTTATCCCTAGCTAATTCAATTTTCTAAAGCAATTTATCGGGCGAAATCGGCAAATGACGGATGCGTTTTCCGGTCGCGTGAAAAACGGCGTTGGCAATCGCCGCCGGAATGCCGACCATACAAAGCTCGCCCATTCCCTTTACGCCGAGCGGATTAACAATCTTGTCTTCTTCCTCGACGAACGCCGTGTCAACCGAATAAACATCCAGATTAACGGGAACATGATAACTTGCCAGATCGGTCGTCATCATCCGCCCGTAGCGATGATCTATCGCCGTTTCTTCCTGCAAAGCCATGCCGATACCCCAGACAACGCCGCCCATTTCCTGCGAGTGCGACGTTTTCGGATTCATAATGCGTCCGACGGCGGTCGCTTCGACTACTCGCGTAACTTTGATAATTCCCAATTCTTCATCAACTTTGACCTCGACAAACTGTGCGCCGTGCGCCTGTGTCGTATATTTCTGGCGTTCGGGCGACGGGCGCGAAGTAAATGTTTCAGTTATTTCCGTCAGATTATTTTTCTTCATCAGATCGGAAATCGAAACCGATTTTGAAGCATCGTTCGTTAATTGAAGTTTGCCGTTCAGCATTTCGATTTCATCTGCTTTGATATTTGCAAACGGTGAGTTAGTTTCTTTCAATGACAGATCAATCAGCTTTTGCTTGATATTTAAAGCCGCTCCGTGGACCGCTGTTCCGACGCTCGCCGTGGTGAAAGAACCGCCTTGAACGGGTGCTTGCGGCAATTTCGAATCGCCGAGTTCGAATTTTACTTTTTCCGGCGGAAGACCGAGAAATTCCGAGGCGATGATCGTGATGACGGTGTAAGTTCCCGGTCCGATGTCGGCAGTCGCACTCCCGACAAAAGCCGTGCCGTCAACACGAAGCGTAACTTTTGCCGAAGCCGGAATCTGCATCGCGGGCCACGTTCCGATTGCCATGCCGTAACCGACCAGCCAGCGACCGTCGCGCATCGAACGCGGTTCTAATTTGCGTTTCGACCAGCCGAACTTACTTGCGCCTTGTTTAAAGCAATCCATCAGAGCCTTGCTCGAAAACGGCTTTCCGGTTTCCGGGTCTTTTTCGGCGTAATTTAAAATGCGGAATTCGAGCGGATCAATTTTCAATTTATAAGCTATCTCGTCAATTGCCGATTCGAGCGCGAACGCGCCGGAAACCGCGCCGGGCGCGCGCATCCAGGTCGGTGTTGGCAGATCGGTTTTGGCGAGTTTATACGGCGTGTCGTAATTCGGGCATTCGTAGAGCGTGCGACCGAAACCGTTCGGGCTTTCCGAAAAATTTTCAAAAGTCGAAGTATTGCCGACAGCTTCGTGAATGATAGATTGGAGTTTTCCGTCTTTTGATGCGCCGATGGCGACTTTTTGAATTGTGTATGGACGATAGCCGTGTCCGGTAAACATCTGCCGTCTGGTGTAATTTACTTTCACCGGACGCTTCAGATCACGCGCCGCCATCGCCGTGATAAACGGATAATAATGCGGATCGAGTGCCGCGCCGAACGCGCCGCCGACAAACGGCGAAACGACCAGCACGTTTTCCGGCGGCAGTGCAAAACTTTTCGCCAGATGATCGCGCACGCCGTAAACGCCCTGCGTTTTATTAAAAATCGTCAGCTTATCATCGTTCCACATGGCAATTGCCGCGTGCGGCTCCATCGGATTGTGATGCTCGATCGGAATCGTATAATCGGCTTCGATCTTGACGGCGGAATTTTGAAACGCTGACTGCGGATTGCCGCGCGGTTTCGGCGAACGCGAATCAATTTTCGGAGCTTTATCAGTTTCCGTAATATGCTTTTCCACCGTAAATTCGGCTTTGACGAGCCGCGCCGCCGCACGCGCCTGCTCGAAAGTTTCCGCGACGACGAGCGCGATCGGCTGATCGCTGAAAACTACTTTATCCGACTGCAAAGCGGTGAATGAATTATCATTATCTTTCGATTTCAACGAATTCAGATGCGTGTAGATTTTTAAAACGCCCGGCTGTTTTTCTGCTCCTGCCGTATCAATAGATTTAATCGTTCCTTTGGCAATCGAGCCCTGAACGATGTAGCCGTAAGCGACATTATTGACCGGAAATTCGGCGGCGTATTTCGCCTGTCCGGTAACTTTCGCTACGCCGTCCACGCGGCTCATTTCCTTTCCGATATATTTCATAATTTTTTATTTTTGCAAATTTTAAAAATTCCGATCATCCGCCGACGGTCCGTAAACGGAAGGCACGGCGATGTCGTTCAAACGCATATAAACCGTCAATTGCCCGCGATGATGAACGAGATGATTGATCGTCGGTTCAAGCGTTTCCATTTTCGTGGCTTCGCTGACGATCTGACCTTGATTTTTCAGGTAAAATTTTTCTTCATTAAGTTTTCCATCCGAAACGTTTTGCAAAGCCTTTTTCGCCGCTTCAAAGTTTTCGTCAAAATGTTTTACCAAATCTTCCGAATTTTTCGCTTCGAAATGCTCAAATGTCGCAAAATCAATTTCAGAATCGTTAACCATCACCGCGATCCATTTCGGAATTTCTGCGACGAGCAAAGCCAGATATCCGAGAGTCATAGATTTTTCGTGCGGTTTCCAGTCGAAAAGATTTTCGGGAATTCGTTCGAGACATTTCCGCGAAGCCGATGCTTCCATTTCCAATTCTTTCAAAAACCTTTCACCGAAACTTTTCGATTCGATCAATTGTTCGTGAAATTCCTCGTCGTGTTCGACTTTTGATAATTGTGTTCGTCCGATCATATTTTTATTTTTCGCCCACGAATGACACGAATAAACACGAATAAATTATTCAAATACATTCAAAATATTCGTGTCAATTCGTGTTATTAGTGGGCAAACACTTTCCTTATATCAATTTAACCGGCGTTACCGGAAGTTCTCTGATGCGTTTTCCGGTCGCGTTAAAGATCGCATTAACGACCGCGCCCGCTACGCCGACGATGCCGACTTCACCGATGCCTTTAACGCCGAGTTTGTTGACGAATTTGTCTTCCTCGTTGATAAAAAGCGAACGGATTTCGCCGATATCGAGATTTGCCGGAATGTGATAATCGGCGTAACTTCGCGTTACAAAATTTCCCCAGCGCGGGTCGAGAACCGATTCTTCGTGCAGAGCCTGACCGATGCCCCAGATCACGCCGCCGATCATTTGCGAATGCGAGGTTTTCGGATTCAAAATCCGTCCCGCGCCCGTCGCCGAAACAAAGCGTTGGACTCTGACCATTCCGGTCGCGTCGTTTACCCAGACTTCGGCAAAATTCGCGTTAAACGAATGCGAAGAATATTTTTCCGCTTCAGGCAAAGGCTTTGCCGTTACTCTCGTTTGAAATTCCGTTAAATTCGCCGCTTCCATCAATTGTTTGACCGACGGTTCGGCAAACCATTCAGCATTAGTTTTCGACTGCAATTCTTTCAAGGCTTGCAGACAGCCTTCGTAAACCGCATTCGTAAAACTCGCCGCGCCGACCGAACCGACCGAGCCGGCAGCGGGCGGCAAAGCGGAATCGCCGATCTTTACGCCGATCTTACTAATCGGTAAACCGAGCGTTTCGGCGGCGGTCTGCGCGATGATCGTGTTCGTTCCCGTTCCGAGATCGGAGGCGGCAAGCTCGATGCTTGCGGTTATGTCGTCGCCGTTTTTATTAAGTTTGACGATCGCCGAAGTTTCGCGCTGACGCGCCGGATAAACGCCGCAGCCGACACCGTAGCCGATCCAGTAATCGCCGATTCGATTTTGCCTCGGCTCCATTTTCCGCTTCGACCAGCCAAAGGCTTCCGCGCCTTTTCTTAATGCTTCGACCAGCGAGCGCGACGAAAAAGGTTTGCCGCTCGACGGGTCTTTTTCCGGTTCGTTCATAATGC
>JBGTSF010000019.1:0-37055 GCA_041940425.1 Pyrinomonadaceae bacterium | reverse complement strand
CGCGACGAAAAAGGTTTGCCGCTCGACGGGTCTTTTTCCGGTTCGTTCATAATGCGAAATTCGACCGGATCAATTTTCAGTTTATAAGCGAGTTCGTCCATTGCCGACTCCAAAGCGAAACTGCCCGTAGATTTTCCCGGCGCGCGTGTGTAGGTCGGCAAAATAACATTCATCGGCGCGACGCGGTATGTAACTTTCAAATTTTCAGCCGCATACATATACTTGGAAACATCGCCGCACGGCTCGATAAATTCTTCATTGATAGCGCAATGCGTTGTCGTTTCGTGCGCGAGCGCGGTGATCTTTCCGTCCTTTGTTGCGGCAAGTTTTATATTTTGAATATTCTTTTGCCGCAGTCCGACCGAGTTGAACATCATCTGTCTTGTCAAAGCCAGTTTGACAGGTCGCTTCGTCATTTTTGCGGCGATAATGGCGATGATAACATGCCCCCACGCGCCGCCTTTCGAGCCGAAACCGCCGCCGATATGCGGCGTGATGACGCGGACGTTTTCCGGCTTTAAACCGAACGTTCCGGCAATCGCGCCCTGCACACCATTGACGATCTGCGATTCATTATAAACGGTCAATTTGTCTTCGCCGTCCCAAACAGCGAGCGTCGCGTGCGGAGCCATCGGCTGGTGATGCTCGATCGGCGTGATGTATGTTTCTTCGAGTTTAACAGCGGCGGAATTAAACGCGCGTTCGACATTGCCTTTGATTTCGTCTTCGCGCTGGGCGGATTTTCGGGCATTCGCTTTTTCCTTTTCGAAATCAACTTTCGGCGGCGATTTTTGATAATTTACTTTGACCAGCGATGCCGCATAACGTGCCTGTTCAAAACTTTCCGCAACGACCACGCCGATATTTTCGCCCCAGTATTCGATCGAATCGTCCTGCAAGATCGCTCCGCCGCGCAAGGCTCTCGACGGCGTTACTTTGAGCGTATTTTCATGTGTGATAACGGCGATCACGCCGTCGGCTTTTTCCGCCGCGCTCACGTCAATCGAAAGAATTTTCCCGGCGGCGGTTTCGCTTTTAAAGAGGTAACCGTAAGCCGGATTATTGACCGGAAAATCCATCGCGTAATTCGCGCGTCCGGTAACTTTTAAAAATCCGTCAATCCGGTTGACCGCTTCGCCGATCACGTTTTTTTTACTGCTCATTTTTTCCCCTTGAGTTGCGGACTGGAGCGCAAGCGGTTCGCTTGCTAGATTGCAAAGCAATCTAAAAATTGTCCGATTAAATTTCAACTTGAGATTTAACCCACGCGACGTTTTCGCGCTTACGCGCTCAGGCAAGCGAGCCGCTTGCGCTCCAGTCAAAAATTTAAGCTTTCATTCCGTTTGCCATCATCAAAGCCCGTGCAATCGCGCGTTTTCCTAATTCGACTTTGAATTTGTTATGTTCGAGCGGTTTGGCGGCTTTCATTTCGGCTTCCGCCGCCGCTTTGAAATTCGCTTCGGTCGCTTCCTTGCCGATCAGGAATTTTTCGGCTGCCGTTGCCCGCCACGGTTTGTGCGCCACGCCGCCCATGGCGACGCGCGCGTCTTTGATCTTTTTGCCGTTCATTTCCAGTGCGGCGGCGACCGAGACGAGCGCGAAGGCGTATGAAGCACGGTCGCGCACTTTTAAGTAATATGATTTTCCGGCGAAATTGTTTTTCGGAATTTCGATAGAAGTAATCAGTTCTCCGTGTTCGAGCGTGTTGTCTTTTTGCGGCTCATTTCCGGGCAGGCGGTGATATTCCGAAAAGGGAATCGAACGCTCCGTGCCGTCCGATTTTTGAACTTTGACGACCGCATCGAGCGCGGCGAGCGCGACGCACATATCAGAAGGCATAACGGCGACGCATTCGTTCGACCAGCCGAAGATCGCGTGCATCCGGTTTATTCCTTCTAGCGCGCCGCAGCCCGATTTCGGTTCGCGTTTGTTGCACGGCATCGCCGTGTCGTAAAAATACGAACACCGCGTCCGTTGATTAAGATTTCCGCCGTTCGTCGCCATATTGCGGATTTGCCCGGACGCGCCCGCCAAAATTGCCTGCGTCAAAAGCGGGTAATTTTGACGAATCAGCGGATGATTCGCCGTGTCTGTATTTTTCGCCGTCGCGCCGATTGAAACACCGCCGTTCGTATTTTTTATTTGCGCCAGTTTCAAACGAGTGATGTCCACGAGTTCGTCGGGACGTTCGACATCTTCTTTCATCAGATCAATCAGATTCGTGCCGCCCGCCAGGAATTGCGAATTGGCATTTGCCGAAACCGCTTTGACCGCTTCCGCCGCGTTTTCCGTTCTTGAATATTTAAATGGTCTCATTTTTTACGCGCCCTCCTTTTCCGTTTCGTTTTCAAAGATCGCCGCCGTTTCATCTCCGGCAAACTGCCATTTGTGCGCGACCGCTTTGCCCGTGTGAACTTCCTTGATCGCGTCAACGATGTTCGGATACGCGCCGCACCGGCACAGATTTCCGCTCATTCGTTCTCTGATTTCGTCGTCGGAAAGCTGTAATGAACGCGCTTTTTGCCGAACGTCCGGCATTACATAACTCGCTTCGCCGCGTTTTGCTTCGTCCAGAACGGCAACCGCCGAACAAATCTGTCCGGGCGTGCAGTAGCCGCATTGAAAACCGTCGTGTTTGATAAACGCCGTCTGCATCGGATGAAGTTCGTCGTCTTTTGCCAAGCCTTCGATGGTCAAAACGTTTTTGCCTTCGCAGGTCGCCGCCAGAGTCAGACACGACAGCACGCGGCGACCGTCAACAATGACCGTGCATGCGCCGCATTGCCCGTGGTCGCATCCTTTTTTCGAGCCGGTCAGATTCATCCGCTCGCGCAGTGCGTCGAGCAAAGTCATCCGCGAATCAACATTCAAAGATTTCTCGTCGCCGTTGACTTTGAAAATGACTTTTAAAGGATTTTCTATCGAAATTGGTGCGGGGCTGACCTCGCCCGGAATTAAATTTTGCGCGGCAAGCGCGTCCTGTTCGGCTAAGATTTGCAGAGCCAGAACGCCGAAACCGACGCTTGAAACCTGCCCTAAAAATTTCCGGCGCGATTCGCCGTGAAGACCGAGTTCGTCGAGCAGTTTCTCTTCGTCCTCGGACATCATCTGCTCGGCTTCGGCGATTAATTGTTCGGTTTGATCGAAACGGTTATTAGACATTTATACTCCTTGAAAAAATGGTTGGCGAAACTCGTAATTGTTCGAAAAGAATTGCGATTGAAAACTAAAAACTAATTTAACTTAAATTCTATGTTCCCAAACTCAAGGCAAAATGGCAACAATTTTTTGATTTTTTGTATGTATAAGTCATAATTCTCTGCGTTCTCCGCGTTCTCTGCGTGAGAAATATCCGGTAATCTGCGGTTTATTGATAAAATGATTTCACGCGGAGAGCGCGGAGAGCGCAGAGTTTTTTTACTTTTTGATCCATATTATCTATGCCGAAAATCGTCTGTCTTTCCGACACGCATAATTGCAATGAGCAGATCACCGTTCCCGACGGCGATATTCTGATTCACGCAGGCGACGCGACGATTCGCGGAACTCAATACGAAGTCGAAGAATTTTTGTCGTGGTTTTCCGGCTTGCCGCATAAACATAAAATTTTCGTCGCCGGAAATCACGATTGGCTTTATGAAACGAATAATCGTTTTGCCAGACTTTTGACGGAAAACTTTAAAATAAATTATTTACAGGATTCTTTTACTGAAATCGAAGGCTTTAAAATCTACGGAAGCCCGTGGCAGCCGCGATTTTTCGATTGGGCGTTTAATTTGATGCGCGGCGCGGAATTGGCGGAAAAATGGAAATTGATTCCCGACGACACGGAAATTTTGATCACGCACGGACCGCCGAACGGGGTTTTGGATGAAGTTCCGCGAAAATACTGGATCGAAAATACCGGCTGTGAAGAACTCAGAAAAAGAGTTGAAAGTTTAGCGAAAAATCGTCTGAAACTTCACATTTTCGGACACATTCATTGCGGCTACGGGCAAACCGAAAAATTCGGCGTAAAATTCGTCAATGCCTCGAACTGCGACGAATCTTACGCGCCGAGCCAGCCTCCGATCGTCATTGAAATATAATTCCGCTTAATTTTTTGAAATTAAGGAGATAAAACCACGAAAAACACGAAGAAACACGAAAATAAGGCGGCTTATGAATTCATTTTTTATAAAACGAATTCAATGTTTTCGACCTCGGAAACAAGTTCCGCACCTGCGGAACTAAAGTTCTCACCTACGGAACAAATCTTCTCATCTGCGGAACTAACCTTCTAACCTGCGGAAACAAAGTTCTCACCTGCGGAAACGATCTACGAACCTGCGGAAAAGTTTTTCTCAACTGCGGAAATGATTTCCGAAAGTTTTGAAAGAATGTGTTTTAACAGAAAAAGGCTTTGCCTCAACTGCAAAGCCTTTTCTGTAAACCGTTTTCAAAATTGAAGTTACGGAATATATACCGACGGAACGGGAACGTCGCCAGTTTGTCCGAAAGGCTGTATCGAAACACCGCCGGTCGTCCGCTGGATAAACCATGTGTTGCTCGAAGGTCGGAAAACAGCCGCGTCCGCCTTGCCGTCGCCGTCATAATCGCCCGGTGCGGCAATGTCGCCGTTCGAACCGAACGGGAAGGCGTAGAAGCTGAAATCTTCGCTTCGCAGAACGAACCATTCGCCGGTCGTCGGTCGCCAGAAGGCAATGTCCGTTTTGTTGTCGCTGGTGTAATTGCCCTGGACGGGTTTGTCGCCGACCGCGCCGAACTGCGCGGCGATCAGACCGGCAGTGCTGCGGAGAATCCACCATTCGGCAGCCGCCGGACGGAAAATAGCGATGTCGGCTTTGCTGTCGCCGTCATAATCGCCGACCACCGGCGCGTCTCCGCTCTGACCGAATCCCTGAATCGTGATTCCGCCGCTCGAACGCTGGATAAACCATGTGTTGGACGATGGTCGGAAAACGGCGGCATCGGCTTTGTTGTCGCCGTCATAATCGCCCGGAACGGCAATGTCGCCGCTTGAGCCGAACGGGAACGAGAAGAAGCTGAAATCTTCGCTTCTCAAGATAAACCATTCGCCTGTCGAGGGTCGCCAGAAAGCGAAATCGGCTTTGTTGTCGCCCGTGTAATCAGCCGGAACGGGTTTGTCCGCTCCCGAACCGAACTGGAAGGCGGCGTTTCCGCCGTCGGACGATTTCAGATACCACCATTCGCCCGGACCCGGACGGAAAATGGAAATGTCGGTTTTGTTGTCGCCGTCAAAATCGAACGGTGCTTCGTTGGTCGGAGCGGCGGTTTGATTGATCGTAAAATTCGTGTCGGTAATATCGAAGAAAATATTATTGACCGCTTCGACTTTGATACGCGCCTGCGATGTCTGAATATTCGGAATCGTTACCGATTGCGAACCGTCGTTGGCGGTCGAAGCCGCGAGCGTGTGCGGGTAAGTCGTGCCGCCGTCGGTCGAGAGCGAGATTTTGACATTCGCCGCACTGACCGGCGCGGCGGTCGTGTTTGCCACGTTCCACGTTACGGTTTGCTGTGAATTTCCGTTGTAAACGACGGCTGTATTCGGCGCGGTGATGTTGAACGGTCCGCTGTTGCCGTCAACCATCACCTGTGCGGTCGCCGTGTTGATGCCGCCGCCGTTCAGACGATTGTCGCGGGCGATGACCTGAAAATTCATCGTGCGCGTGATCGCCGGAAGCAGTTCGCCCGTCAGACAGGCAAAGCCTTCGCAATTGTAGGTCGAAGGCGGAACGTTGGCGTTATTTAAAATATACTGCATCGAAGGGAAAAAGCGCGTCGGACTTGTTGTCGGAAGATACGGACGGAAAATCGGTCGGGCGTTGCCGTCCGAATCCGAGTTCGGAACGGTCGTGGCTGAACCGCCGAGGTCGTATTGCTGCCAATCGTATGTGATCGAATCGTTATTGACATCGGTCGCGTTCGCCGTCAGTGAAAACGGCGTTTGTTTCGGAATATTAAACGAAGTTCCGCCGACAATCGAAACTGCGGGCGGCGTATTGCCGGTCGCGGTTTGAACGCCGCAGGTGTTGCCGTTCCCGGTTTGACTGTAAGCGACGATCACTTCCAGACTTTTCACGTGAAACGAATCAATGCTGAAATTTGCCAAATCCTGCGCACCGCAGAGTCCGGCGTAAGCCATGATCGTAACGCCGCTTCCGGGTTCGTATGCGGAAGTAGAGCTTCTTTGTCCGCTGCAACTGCCGCCCGAATTATACGTATGATTCGCGCCCCATTGATGTCCCATTTCGTGGGCGACAAAATCAATCGCAAACACATCGCCGGTCGGATTTGGCAGACCGGTTACGCCGCGCGCTTTGCTCGCCCCGCACGGACCGTTCAAGGTTGCAACGCCGCCGCCGCCGGTTGAGAAAACATGACCGATGTCGTAGTTTGCCGTGCCGATCACTGTATCCAGATTAGTCTGATTTTGTCCGAGCATTGTCGAGCCGCTGCTGTTCGTATAGGGATCGGTTGCGCCGTCGGTGTAAATGATCGCGTCGTTGTTGGCGACCAAAACCATTCTGATCGCCAGATCGCGTTCATAAACGCCGTTGACGCGGTTCATAATAATGATCTGCTGTTCGAGTGCGCGCGCTTTTGCCTGCGGGTCAGAATCGCCAGCTTGACGGAAAACTTGCGTGTATTCGCCCGTCGCGGCGAGAGCGAGCCGATATGTGCGGAGCGTCGAACCGCTGATGACCGATTCGCTTCCGCTGAAATCAAGTTGATCTTTGTAGGAATCGCCGACGACGTTGAACTCTTCTTCAAATTCGCAGACAAAAGCGTGTTCGCGGTGAACGCTCGATTTGGCGTAGGAAATATAATTGTCCGAATCGCCGAGCGCATACGGGTCAACAATGATCGAGCCGGTTTCGCTCAAGATCATCGCGCGGAATCCGGTCGGCGAATAGCTGATTCGCGCCATTGCCGTCGGGATGTCAATGCCGTGCGCGATGTAGGTTTTGATATTCGGATACTTGGCGGCGAGTCCGGCTTCCATGATCGGAGATTCCTGAATCTCGAAACGCGAAAATTTTCCGTCCGGCAGAGGCAGGGTCAAGATCGTCCGACCGTTTCCGGCGTTTTCGAGCGGCGCGGAGTCGAGCAGATTTTTCAAAGCCGTCTTGTTCAAACTGAAAGTTCTGTAAAAACTGGGTTCGACTAATCTTTCAGCCGGTCGGCGTTTCAGTTCGGTGTCGTCAATTTCTTTCCAAACCTTGTCATTGGAAACTTTGACATTCGCCGAAACAGACAAGACCATTAACATCCCGATGGACATACAAAGGGATAAAAACTGCAACCTTTTATTCATTAAAATCTCCTGATTATTTTTATTTTTCTGTAGGGCTTACTTCAGAACGAACTAATTTATCTTAAAATTAGGATTTTGTCCACAAAAATTTTGTTGAGTTTCAAACAGTTAGCCGATTTTCAGATTTTTTTGAAAAGGGAAATAATGCTAAACTTTCATTTTTTTATGACGGAAAACGATCTGACAGCCGGAACAAAGAACGAAATTACGCCGCAAAAAGACGGAAATTTTCCGACCGTCCAAGAAATTTCCGTGCTTTCGGCGACCGAAAAATTCGGTTTTCGTTTAACGCACAAAATGAATCAGGGCGCGTGGAAACGCTTCTGGACATTCTGCCAGCGGCACGTCGGTTCGCTCTGGATCAAGATTTCGACCTACAATCTGATGAATGTTTTCGGGTTGGAAAATTTCGAAAAAACCGATCCGACGCGACCGATTCTTCTGGTCGCCAATCACCGTTCGTTTTTCGATATGTATGTCGTTTCGACAACGCTGTTTCGCAAAACCGACCGGAAATTTCAACTCTATTTTCCCGTGCGCGGAAAGTTTTTTTACGATTCGCCGGTCGGCTGGTTCGTCAATTTTATAATGGGCTGGTTTTCGATGTATCCGCCGTTTTTCCGCGAAGCGAAGATCGCCGAAAAGCGCGAATTCGATAAATTCAGTATGCGCGAATTGTTTCGAATCTGCTCGGAACACAGAAGCAATATCATCGGTTTTCATCCCGAAGGCAAAAGAAATCTGAACGAAAATCCGTACGAACTTCTGCCCGCCCAGCCCGGTGTCGGCGCGGTCATCAGAAAAGCGAAACCGCAGGTCGTTCCGGTTTTTATTACGGGTTTGGGAAACAATCTGCCGAGACAGGTTTTGGGAAATTGGACGGGCGGCGAACAGATCAGAATTTGGTTCGGCTCACCGCTCGATCTTACCGAATTTTACGAACAGAGCGACCGTTTGAGAACACACAAGGAAATTTCCGATTTTCTGATGCAGAGCATCGAAACGCTTGCCGAAGCCGACAGGGAAAAGTTCGGCAGCGCAAATGAAAAAGTGAAATTACAATAGTTTTACATTAATAAACCGATATATCTTGCTCTGAGCCGTAAATGTAAGATAAATTAAAACCTGTCGGAAACTTACGGCATCAAAGACCGGAACAAGTTTTTTTTTCTTGAGGAATAATAATGGCTTTTATGGATTTTGCAACAAAAGAGATTTTCAAGAGATACGCGAGCATCGTCGTCGGCAGACCGATCTCGCCCGTGTTTCTAAATATTTTGGTAACGAGCGTTTGCGATATGCGTTGTACGCATTGTTTCTTCACAGACGAACTCGATGACCGACCGCGCAAAAAATTGCAGATGAAGGCGGAGGAAATTGATAAGATTTCTCAAACGCTCGGCGGCAATCTTGGCGTTCTTGTTCTCGCGGGCGGCGAACCTTTTACGCGCAAAGATTTGCCGGAGATCGTTCGTTCGTTTTACGAAAATAACAAACTCGATTCGGTTTATTTAATGTCGAACGGGCAGATTCATCCGCGAATTTTTCCCGACGTAACGCGGATTTTAGACGAATGTCCTAATTTAAATGTAACGGTCGCGCTCGGCATTGACGGGATGAAGGAAGCGCACGAGAAGATACGGCAGAAAGAGGGAAGCTGGGACAAAGCGATTCACACGGCGCGAACGCTTCAGCAGATGAAACGCGAGCAGTATCCGCGTCTCGATATACAGACCTGCACCTGCGTGATGAATTCCAATCAGGACACGATCTTTGATTGGTATGATTTTCTGAAATACGATCTCAAACCCGACAAGATCAATATCAATTACATTCGTCCGCCGTCAAAAGACCCGAACGAACTGAATTTCGATCATAAGATGTATGAAAAATTGTCGCACCAGATTTTGGAAGACACGAAAAACGCCGCGCTGAAAAATAACTACGGCGGAAAATCCGGCTTTTTCAAAGCGGCGGTTGATATCTATATGCACGACGTAATCGCCAAAACCAAAGAAGAAAGCAAAGCGCAACTGAAATGCTACGCCGGAAGCGCGGGCGCGGTGATCTATGACAACGGCGCGTTGTCGAGTTGTGAAAACAAAGCGGAAGTTTTGAATCTGCGCGATTACGATTGGAATTTTCAGGCGGCTTGGAACACCGATATGATGAAAGACCGCCGCAAAGAAGCGGGCGCGGGCTGTTACTGCACGCACGAATCGAATTGTTTCTATCCGTCTCTGCCGTTCAATCCGAAACATCTGATCCAGATCAAAAAACTCGAACGGCAGATGAAGAAAGCTTCGAAAAAGCTCGAAGTAAATCAGCCTTCGGCGGAAGGTTTGGCGATTAAGGCGTAAAATTTTTTGTCTTTTCTCATATTTTCGCGCGACTGTAAGCGCATGAGAAAATTTATAAAAAACATCGCACTATCGCTTACGATACTTTTGACAATCGCATCATTGCTGGCTTATGAAACCGTTCTCGCATCGGACGGCGGCGGCGATCCGGTCAATCTGCAAAATCAGGTCAACCGGAACGGCAATGGAAACCGGAATACAAACGCGAACGGAAATTCCAACGGAAATCGAAATTCGAACTCGAATTCGAACCGGCGCAGAGGAAATTCCAACATAGACAGTAACTCGAACAGCGACGATGACGACGGCGACCGGCGCGGTCGGCGGCGCAGAGGACGCAAAGGGCGCGGTTAAAAATTTTCAAAAATCAAACCGCCGCCGAATTGGATCGAATGCAGAACAACGCACCGAAAATTCTCATTATTTCATCCGACACCGGCGGCGGGCATCGCTCGGCGGCGCAGGCGATTGCCGACGGTCTGCAAAAATTCTGGCAGGGCGAATCTTTTGCCGTCCGCATTATCAAAGCCGTCGAAGAATCGCATCACATCACGGAAAAACTCGTTAATGTTTATAACTGGGTTCTCAGAAACCGCCAGCATTGGATGAAATATCTCTACTGGCTGATGAATAAGATTCGTCCCGAAACGCGCGAGTTTTTTCATAAAAGATGTATCGGCTATGTCAAAGAGCAGTTTGAAAAATGGTGTCCGCACGTCGTCGTCAGCGTTCATCCTTTGACACAGCATATTTTCGCCAGAATCTTAAAAGAACTGAATCTTTCCGAACAAATTCCGCTCGTTACGGTTGTTACCGATCCGTGCTACGGTTTCTGGAAGGGCTGGGCGTGCAACGACGTTTCGCTTTATCTGGTCGCTAACGAAGACGCACGGCGGCAATTGATTGACTACGGAATTTTTCCCGAAAAGATCAAAATTTCGGGGATGCCGATTCATCCGAAATTTCACGAAGTTGACGAAACGGACGCACAGGCGGCGAGAAAAGCATTCGGACTCAAACCCGATAAATTTACGGTTTTTGTCAATGCCGGTTGGATCGGCGGCGGGAATATTCCGCAGATCTTTAAAGAATTGACACACGGCGAACTCGACATTCAGACAATTTTTCTTGCCGGCAAAAACGAGGAGTTAAAACGCGAAGCCGAAGAACTCGCTAAAACGGCTAAATTTCCCGTTAAAGTCATCGGCTATTCGGACGAGATCGAAAAACTTATGCAGTCGGCAAACGTGATGATTTCCAAACTCGGCGGTTTGACGACCTTTGAAGCTCTCGCCTGTCATCTGCCGATCATCGCCGACGCGACCACACCGCCGATGCCGCAGGAAGCCGGAACGGTTAATTTAATTGCGAAACGCGGCGCGGGAATTCTGCTTGAAAAAACTTCGGATATTGTTCCGGCAATTCAGAGTTTATTGACCGATTCCAAAAAATACGCGGAGATGAAAGCCGCGACCGCCGCGCTTGCCATTCCCAATTCGACGCAGAATATCATTCAAGAAATTACGGCTTTGTTGCCGAAAAAGGAAGAAAAAACTGTAACGCAAGCCGTTGCCGTTTGATAATTTTAACCTTTCCACTTGTCAGTTTCAGACAATTTCATTAACCTTTCTATTTGATTTAAGATTCAAGATTTAAGATTCAAGGCTATAACCACACTTGAATCTTAAATCTTGAATTTTGAATCTCGAATTATTTGTGGAGAAATCATCTTGAGTTTATTACTTGAAGGAAAACGCGCCTTTGTTTCGGGCGGAACGCGCGGCATCGGCGCGGCGATTTGCGAAGTTTTCGCGCGCGAAGGAGCAGACGTCGCTTTTAATTATCATTCGAGCGATGATTTGGCAGACGACGTCAAGAAAAAAATCGAATCGTTCGGCAGAAAGGCACTGGCTTTTAAAGTTTCCGTCACAGACCGGTATGGTATGAAACATATTGCCCGCGAAATAAAAGACGCGTGGGGCGCGATCAATGTTCTTGTCAACAATGCGGCGGTCAATAAAGCCGACAATTTTGCGACGACGACCGACAAAAGTTGGGATTGGGTTGTTGATACAAATGTCAACAGTCTTTTCGCTGTAACAAAACCATTTTACAAACAGATGATTCGTGAACGCGCCGGTTCGATTTTAAATATTACGTCAGTCGGTGCGATTCGTTCACTTCCGACCTCGGTTCATTATGCTACATCGAAAGCCGCGATGATCGGTTTTACAAAATGTCTCTCGCGTGAAGCCGCCAATTTCGGAATTACCGTCAACGCTATCGCCGCCGGAATCTTCGACACCGACCTCGGTCAAACCCTGCCGCAGCGTCTTTTGCAGATGCACGATTTTTGGGTTTCCAAAGGAAGGGTCGGGAAACCTGCCGAACTTGCCGAATATGCCGCATTTTTAACCAGCGACCGCAACAGTTTTATGAACGGCGAAGTAGTCATCGTGGATGGCGGCGCGGTTACTTAAGTTTTTTAAAATCTAACGAGTTATAGGCGGACGCTGTCCGTCTTTTTTTATATTTTATGATTGTTATTGAAATTGAAATTCATTTCTAAGTCGTTGAAAATCAATAATTTAACTTGACTATTAAGTTCTATTTTTATACTCTTTTTATCAAGCGAAAGTTTTCGCTCAGGAGAGAAAAATGGCGAGAGAAGAACTTTTAGAAAATTTGAACAGTGCATTGAGTCTGGAATTAGCCGGGGTCATACAATATTCACAGCACAGCTACCTGGTAACGGGAACCGATCGGGAAGTTTTCAAGGAATTTTTCCGCGATCAGGCGGAAGAAGCGCAGGAACACGCTGAAACTTTGGGCGATAAGATCGTCGCGCTCGGCGGCGTCCCGACGGTTGAACCGGCGATGATCCGTCAGTCGGTCGAACTGAAAGAAATGCTCAAACAGGATTTGGAACTCGAACGCGAAGCGATGGCGGCGTATATGGCGGCGTGGTCTTCGTGCGGTGAGGACGATCTGCCGCAAAAATTCTGGCTCGAAGAAAGAATCGCCGATGAGCAGCTGCACATCGAAGAATTAGAAAAACTGACTTCCGAAAGAAAGGCAAAAGCCGGAAATGAAAGAATTATTTTGCGCGAAGTAAGCTAGGATCAGAAGCAGTTTGCAGTAAAATCTTTTTGGAAACTTAAAAAATACGGCGATGAAGTTGAACATTTGACTTCATCGCCGTTTAGTTTTCAGAGGAGAGAAATTATGAAAAATTCGGAAAAGCCAAAACCTTTGATTGGTTCGGATTTTCGGTTTCCTCGGCATTCTGTTTGTTTAACCTGTAACGCGCGGAAGCGATAACGCGATGCAGGTCGTCGAGCATTTCGGCATCGAGCGACATCGTTTTTTGCGCGCACCAGCCCAAATCTTCAACCCAGGTCGAAAGTTTGATGACGGCTTTATTATCTTCGAGCGACACCTCGACCTTTTTCTCGTCGGTATAAATCGGTAAAAACTTTACTGCTGTATTTGATTGCATCTTTTTGGTAAACAGAAATTGAAAATCAATTTCAATAAGCATTATATATAAAAAAAACGCTTCGTCAAGTTTTCCGCAAAAAAAAAATTCCGACAAAGCGTTTTATTATTCCTAAATAGAAGTTATTTACCCGATTTCCATTGCGCCAGTGTCTGTTCGAAATTTGCGGTATTGGCTGGCGGATTCGCTTTTTTGCCGACTTCGACGGCTCGTTCGCCGACCTTTATGGCTTCGTCCTTTTTGCCCATTTCCGCCAGGATTCTGGCTTTTAGAGTGAGTGCGCCATAAGTTTCAAAAGTCGAAATCGCTTTGTCGAGCATATTTATGGCATCGGCGTATTGGTCGGTCAATTTCGACGAGAAAATGAAATTGGCGGTACTGATCTGATCGTTGACGATCTGTCTCTGCGCTTTGGCGACGACCCGTTTATTGACATCGCCGATGTCAACGGTAAACGGGACGCGAACTTTTTCCCACGCGATCACGACATTGGCGGAATTTTCGTCCACGTCTTCGATCCCGATAGTCATCGTTTCTTTCATATCTCCAGCGACGGGTTTGGCGGTTACGCGCAGAGCGTCTTCCTTTTCGTCATAACGGAAACTGCCCCATTGATTCCAGGTTTTATTGAAAATGATCGTCCATTCGTTCGCATTCGGTATCGTATGCAGGCTGTATTTTCCTTTCGGAAGTTTCTGACCGTTGATCGTTACGTCATTGGAAATTTCAAAAACGGTCGCTTCGTTCGCGCCCGTGCGCCAGACCTGACCGCTCGGCACGAGACAATCGTAAGTTACGCCGCCTTTCGGAATGACGTCGGTCGTCTGACAGCCCCAGATCGCGCGTCCTTTGGCGTTCGGGCGATGATAGACGATTGAAATTTCAGTATCGCCGACGGTTTGTGAAACGGCAGATTTTTGCGAAGCCCGTGGAAAAGTCGCTTGCCCGAAAATATTTATTGAGGCGGCGATCAAAATAATTGCAAACAGAAAAAATTTGGATTTCATATTCGACTCCTTGAAACAGTATGCGGTTTTTTCTTGACCGCAGACTATAACGGTAAAAATTTAGAAAAAAATTGAAACGGATATACGCTTTTAAAATTTGATAAAATCATAATAGGCAAAATGAAAAGCATTGGCAATCCCGAAATGACGGCTTTGCATCTTTGCCCTTTTGGTTCATTTTTCCTAACATAGAATCTTTATGGATGAAACTGCTGAATTTACAAATGATTTCGGGGAAGCCGAAGGCGTTGACTCGATGCTGCAGATACCTTCGGAACTTCCCGTTCTGCCTCTCCGCGATATTGTCATCTACCCGTTTATGATCGTGCCGCTGTTTGTCGCACGCGACAAATCTATCAGCGCGGTCAACGAGGCTCTGAGTCAAAACCGGATGATCTTCCTCGTTTCGCAAAAAGATGTGGACAAGGAAGACCCGGCGAAAGACGATCTTTACGAGGTCGGAACGGTCGCCGTGATCATGCGGATGCTCAAGCTTCCCGACGGTCGGATTCGGATCTTGATTCAGGGTCTTTCCCGCGCCAAAGTTGAAACCGTTACTACCGACGGCGAATTTGTCAAAGCGACTCTGACACCGATTGCCGAACCGATCGTTCAGCCCGATTCGCTGGAAATCGAAGCACTTGTCCGCAATGTGCGCGGTTCGATGGAAACCGCCGCCAATCTCGGCAAAAACATCTCGCCCGAAGTTCTGGCGATCATCGCCAATCTGGATGATGCCGGACGGCTTGCCGATCTTTCGGCTTCAAATCTCGAACTAAAAGTCGAAGACGCGCAGAGCGTTCTCGATGTTGACGATCCGGTCAATCGTCTGAGGCGCGTCAACGAGCTTTTAAATAAGGAGATCGAAGTCTTAACCGTTCAGCAGGAAATCAACACGCAGGCGCGCGCCGACATTGACCGCTCGCAGAGAGAATATTTCCTGCGCCAGCAGTTAAAGGCAATTCAAAGCGAACTAGGCGAAGGGAACGAGCTTTTTGAAGAGATCGAGCAATACCGCGAGAAAATCCTGAAAGCGAAAATGCCGGAGACGGTTGAAGAGGAAACGCTCAGGCAATTGAAAAAACTCGAACGGCTTCATCCCGATACGGCGGAAACGGCGACGCTTCGGAATTGGCTCGACATAATGACCGAACTTCCGTGGTCGAATTCGTCGAAGGATAATCTGAATTTGAAAAAGGCGGAAAAAATTCTGGACGAAGATCATTACGGCTTAGAAAGAGTCAAAGAAAGAATCGTCGAAGCCTTAGCGGTCAGAAAACTGCGCGAAAAACCGAAAGGCTCGATCCTGTGTCTGGTCGGTCCGCCCGGAGTCGGGAAAACATCTCTGGGGCGTTCTGTGGCGCGTGCGTTAAATCGAAAATTCGTTCGGCTATCTCTCGGCGGTGTTCACGACGAAGCGGAAATTCGCGGTCACCGGCGAACGTATGTCGGCGCGATGCCGGGCAGAATCATTCAGGCGATCCAGCAGGCGGAAACGAATAATCCCTTGATAATGCTCGACGAGATTGACAAAGTCGGTTCGAATTTTCGCGGCGATCCGTCATCCGCGCTATTGGAAGTTCTCGACCCGGAACAAAATTCCTCGTTCCGCGACAACTATCTCGGTGTAACATTCGATCTGTCGAACGTGATGTTTATGACGACGGCGAATGTTCTGGACACGATTCAGCCCGCTTTGCGCGACAGGATGGAAACGATCCGGCTTTCCGGCTACACGGAAGAGGAAAAATTGGAAATCGCTAAACGTCATCTGATTCCCAAGCAGATTGATGAAAACGGTCTTGATAAAAAGGACGTTAGATTCGACAAAAAGGCTTTGCAGGTCGTTATCGGTCAATACACGCAGGAAGCGGGACTCAGGCAGTTGGAACGCGAACTCGGAAAAATCTGCCGGAAAGTCGCCCGTCAGAAAGCCGAACTCGAAGATAAGTTCAAACCTGTTAGAGTTACGGCTGAAAAAGTGAAGGATTTTCTGCGCGCGCCGAAGATTTTTCCCGAAGAAGCACTCAAAAAAGATCAGATCGGTATCGTTACCGGACTGGCATGGACGGCGGTCGGCGGCGACATATTGTTTATCGAAGCGATCAAAACGCGCGGCAAAGGCAAACTCGTTTTGACCGGACAACTCGGCGAAGTAATGCAGGAATCGGCACAAGCCGCATTCTCGTTTGCGAAAGCGCGGGCGGGTGAACTAGATATTGACGAAGATATTTTTGAGAAATACGACATTCACGTTCATATTCCTGAAGGCGCGATCCCGAAAGACGGTCCGAGCGCGGGAATCACGATGGCGACCGCCCTGGTTTCGGTTTTGTCGCATCGCGCTGTCAAAAAAGATGTTGCGATGACGGGCGAAATAACTTTAAGAGGCAACGTCTTGCCCATCGGCGGAGTCAAAGAAAAACTTCTGGCGGCAAGACGAGCGCATATTAAAACGGTTATTTTACCCGAACCGAACAAGCGCGATCTGGAAGATTTGCCTCAGGAAATACGCAATGATTTAAACTTTATATTCGTTGAGAACGTGCGGCAGGTTTTCGAGGAAGCGTTGAGAGATAATAAAAAGTCAACCGGCAAGTCGAAAAACGAAAAGCCGAAAGCTATAAGCAAAGCCGTTAAATGACCGGAGAATTGATAAATAAACTTAATAAAAGTCAACATTTATCGGCATTCGGCGCATTGACTTGGATAAGATTAGTATGTTACTTTGAAAACGTTTTTGTCGCGCTGAAAAAAAGTGCTGAAACTTTTCGAGTATATCGGCGTTAAAAATTATAATTTATATTTAGGTCGTTTCAGCGATTCGCCCTAACCCTAATAAAAATAAGGAGTATAGACGAACAGATGAAAATTAACCTGACAAGGTTTTTTAATATAACTGCAGTAATATTTTTTGTATTCAGTTCGATTTCCCAAGCGCAAATCACGAGTTCAACTTCCAGCGGAAGAAATTCCGGCAAGACCGATCTGGCTCAGCAAGCCGAAGCGCAGGTTGTGAAGATCACCGACGACGCGGGCAGATATTTCAAACAAGGTTTGTTTCATTTGCAGGACAACCGACGGAGCGAAGCCCGCGAAGATTTCAATAAATCGGTCGAGGTTTTTCTGATGTCGGGCATTGACGTTCAAAGAAATCAGACCTTGCGCGAATGCTACAGTCAGTTGATCGAGACGGTTTACCGGATGGAATTTCCGAATAATCAGATTCCGCAAATTAGGAGCCTGTCGGCAACCTGCGGCTGGAATATTGATAATAAATTAGCCGACGAGATGGCTAAACTTTCGCAGAAAATCCAGACAAATACGGCTAAAACGACGGACGGCACGACTCTCGCATCGGTCGTCGGACAAAATCAATCCAACGACGCACTGAACGGTTTTACCGAACAAATATTCGAACCGTCAGGGCGCGATGAACTTGCGAAACTCGAACTGACAGTCGAAGAACAGGAAATCGAAAGCAATCCCGAAGCCCAACAGCAATATCAATACATACAGGTCGCAATCGCCAATAAATCGCTCGGATTCCAGTTTCAGGTTCATCCGATGATTCAGCAATTCATCAATTATTATCGCGGACGCGGACGCAAAACGATGGAAGTCGGGCTTTATCGTTCGGGAATGTTTATGCTGATGGCTCGCCGCATTTTCCGCGAAGAAGGCGTGCCGGAAAACGTCGCGTGGCTCGGACAGGTCGAAAGCGCGTGGAAACCGACGGCGATGTCCTGGGCGTCTGCTTCGGGCTTATGGCAGTTTATTCCGGGAACGGGCGCGCGTTTCGGTTTGCGCCGGACGGCGTATGTTGATGAACGCAACAGCTTTGAACAGGCGACTCGCGCGTCGGCTAGATACTTGAAGTTTTTGGCAAACCGCTACAACGGCAATTGGGAACTGGCGATGGGCGCGTATAACTGCGGCGAAGGAAATGTTGACCGCGCTATCCGCCGCGCCGGAGTTGCAAATTTCTGGGCGGCTTATCCTTACTTGCCGCGTGAAACGCGCAACTATGTGCCGAATATTCTGGCGACGATCTTGATCGCCAACAACCCGCAGCAATACGGTTTCGGACATATCCGTCCAGCCGCGCCGCTTCGCTACGATCAAATTCGCGTTCCGTCTTCGACAAGTCTCGCGCTTTTGGCGCAGGCTTCGGACACGAGCGTCGAATATCTGCGTTATTTGAATCCGCATCTGCGGACGAATATGACGCCGCCCGAACCGTATGTCATTAATATTCCGCCCGGAAAAGCTAATGATGTGGTTGCGGTTTTCAAGAGAATTCGCGGAGTTCCGAATAATACAGCCGGTTTGACGAATTCGGTCAAAGGCGAAACGTGGGAAAACATTTCCAACCGAACGGGAGTCAGCGTTGCCGAACTGAAAGCGGCAAATCCGGGAATGGCTGTGCCGAACGGAAAGGTTTTCGTGCCGATGAAAAATCTGGTGAACACGACTTCCTATTCGCGCCCGACAACCGCGCCGCCGACCGTCGCACAAAACAGCGTAAAAGTTGTCAAAGCGCAGTCCGGCGATACGGTTGAATCGTTGGCAAAACGCCACGGGGCGAATCCGGTCGAAGTTGCGAAATTTAACGGCTTGTTTGTCAATTCAAAACTTAACAACGGTCGTGAAATAAGAATTCCGACAAAATAAATTCTGTTCAAATCAAACAAAAAAACAGCAAGGCGAAAATCTTGCTGTTTTTTCTATTTGATAATAAAATTGCAAAATTAACAACTGTGGAAGTCGATCAACTACCCCCGACACGAAAAGGCAGAAATTACGAGATCAGAGCAATCGGTTTGCGCGATTTTGCCGGATTGGAGCGCGACGACGCGCCGCTCAACCCGTTTGAACTGGCGCATTATGCAAAACTTCTGGTCGCTTCATTTGAAGACATCGAGCCGTTTTTGACCGAAGAAACAAAACTCCATCTGCTCGGGGCGGGGCGCGATAAATGGTCGGGCGGGGCGTGTTCGCAGGCTCTGCCGGACGGTAGAAAATTGATAATTTTAAATCCGACGCACGGCAAAAATCGTCAGAACGCCACCTTGATGGAAGAGATTTGCCACGTTTTTATGGGACATAAACCGAGCCGTCTGGCGATCAAAAATAAGAATAAAGCCGGACAGACCATTGCCAGAGACTACCGCGCGGAGATCGAAGAAGAAGCCTATTCCATCGGAGCGGCGGCACTCGTCCCTTTTTCGGCTCTAAAACGGATGGTTTTTCAGGGAAAAACTTCACGCGAAATCGCCGAGCATTTTAACGTCAGCCGCGAACTCGTCGAATACCGCATCAAAGTTTCGCGCCTCTGGGACGAATACAAAACGCGGATCATCAGCGGATAGTCGGAACACGAAGCGGTAGCGACGCGGTAACTTCGTTCAAAAAATTTTTTGTTCTAGCTTTATTGCTTTGCACAAAAAAGAGAAAATTAAAAATTAAAAAAAAACTCTGTGTTCTCTGTGTTTACAACCAATATAGAACACAAACAACACAGAGTTTTTCACAGAGGTTCACAGGGGTTTTTGCTTGATTTCTCATTTTTTATGCGAATCCGACTTTATTCCTTCTCCCCGAATCTAAAAGTCAAACCGACATTGACGGTCGTCGAATAGCCGGGCGTGGCGTGGATTCTTTCGATGACCGGCGCGTTCGGCGACACTCTCGATTCAAAGAAATTTTGCGTTTCAAAGTATTTTTTGTTGAAAAGATTGTTGACCGAGAAATTGAGATCAACCATTTTGTTCAAACGCTTGGACATCGAAAAATCAACCACGTCATGTCCGCTCGCGCGGATCGTTTCGTCCAAACCGTCGAGCCTGTAACTCGAAATATGCCGCCAATTCAAAAAGAAATTGAAGCCGCGCAGATCGTTTAAAACCAGACCGCCGTTGGCGACCGTGTGCGGCGCGGAATCAACGTCAACTCGCGGATTCGTGTTGCGAAAATAGCTTTCCAAAACCTGGGTCAAGCCGCCGTTGATACTCAGATTTTTAGTGATTCGCGCCGAACCGCGAAATTCGATTCCATAGGAACGCGAAGGATCGGAAAATTCGATGCTTCCGTCGTCCGGTATATAAATCTGTTCATTCGAACGGTCAATCAAAAACGTGCTGAAAACCGCCGAAAATCGGCTCGAATTATAACTCGTGCCGAGTTGATAAAAATCGGTAACGGCGATTTTCGGAGCGTCCGCGTTTCGTGAGACTCCGCGCGCGTCCTGCGAAGCGATGCCGCGCCCGTAGTTCGCAAAAAACGAAACCGGAAATTTTTCAAACGGCGAAAAAGCAACGCCCGCTTTCGGTTGAAATTTATAATCCGATTCTTTTCCGTCGAGCCGAATTTCGGTATCGCTCGATTCAAAACCGTTCACGTCAAACGAAAAATAATCCCAGCGCAAACCCGCTTCAATTCTCAAATGCCCGTTGAAAAGATTTATTTCATTCTGCACATAGCCCGCGTAATTGTTGACATTCGCCTGTGCCGAAGTCAGCAAAACGTCCGCGTTGTTGATATTTTCGGGAAAAAATTTGCGGTTCGGCTGGCGGCTGATGGTCGGATAAAGCCCGACGTTTATCTGATTGAAATGCAAATTGCCGCCGAAGGTCAAAAGCGACCCGTTGCCGAAAAGTTTGTAGGGATGAAAGACCTGAAAATTCGCGCCTTCCTGAAGCCGCGAATCGTGCTGTTGAATCTCATCGCCGTAAACCGGATCGTTTAAAAAGAACGTGAAATTTGAAAACAGATCGAACAGCGAACGCGAAACGAAAGCGTCAGCTTTGAAAGTCGTGCCGGATTTCAGTGATTTGCGGTAATAAGCCGTGATCGTGCCGCTTTGGACTTTTCCGCCGTTGTCCGGGTCAATAAAACCGAATCGGTCGAGTTCGCCGCTTACGACTAAATCGAGCGGAATTTGTCCAGACGAAAAGAAACTGTTGCGCCCGGCGTTGAGTTTTACGCCGAACGCTTCGGTTTCGTCGAAATTGTATGTAAAATTTCCCGAAAAATTATCGCGCCGGTAACGAAGCGGGCTAATAAATGGTCCGTCCGTGTAGCTCGGTTCGTAAGCTATGAAAGCGTCAACATTTTTGATTCTCGGACTGTAAGCGAAAAAGCCGCGAAATGTATTAAAACTTCCGCCTTGAATTCGTGCCGTAAAAATCTGGGGCAGGGATTCCCGGAGATCGATTTTGACCACGCCGAGCCCGGAAAAATCGCCGTAAGCGGCGGAAAACGGTCCGTTAATGATCGAAACATTTTCAACGAGTTCGGGCGAGAGCGTTTTCAGATCGCCGAGATAGCCTTGCCCGTGTCCCTGCGTCCCCTGATTTTGCTGAACGTTGTCAACCAAAATTTTTACGCCGCCGTTCACGCCGCCGTGATCGGTGTTAAATCCGAAACGGCGAATTTCCAGAGATTTTCCGCCGCCTTCGTGCTGTCCGGCGTTGATTCCCGAATTGAGCAGAAAGATCAACTGGTCGTCCCGTCCGAAAAGCGTCTGATTAAAAACAGCGGAGTTGCGCGTTTCAATAACCGGCGTTAAAGCGTCGTCGGTGATCGTTACCGTTTCGGCAACCGGCGGAATGACGTATCGTATTTTGATCTTGAGATTCGTCAAATCGTCCGCGCTCGAAAAAAACTGCGTCTGCGGTTCGATATTTTTGCCCGAAAATTTGACCGAAAGATTTTCACGCGGCACTTGCAATGAAAATTCGCCTTCCGCATTCGTTTGGGTTTTCAAAATTCCGCCGGAAGTTTTGACCTCGATCTCGACATTCGGAACAAGTTCGAATTGCGGTGTTATTACCGTGCCGGAAAAGACGCGCGTCTTTTGATTTTCCGGCTTTTCAACCGTTTGCCCGAAAGCAATAGCTGAAAATAACAACAAAATCGAAATAATATATATGTATTGTAAACGGTTTAACATAACTAACGCTCCTTGAACATTTCAGCCATTTTTCGATTCTAATTTAGCCAAAACGTCTTTCGCAATTTTAGCTTGCAGTAAATCGAACGAAGGGTTCAAGTGGAGAGCTTTTTCAAGCCAGCGTTTAGCTACCGCTTTGTTGCCCGCCGCATTTTCGATCATTCCGGCGTGATAAAAAATCTGAGCGTCGAGCGTGCCGAGCCGCATCGCTTCTTTAATCGCTTTTTGGGCTTCGTTGAGTTTTCCGGCTTTGAATGCCGTCCACGCGATCGCGTCCGCGCCGTAAATGTCGCGCCGCTGTTCGTATTCTTTAACGGCGAGATTATACGCCTCTTCCATCTTCCAATCGTGATTGGCATAAAAAAGCGCGAGATCGCGGTCAAATGGTTTGCCGTTCGGATCATTCAGATGACTGTATTTTTCGACCGCTTCATATTGTTTTTTTGAATCTTCGTCGCGCCCCGACAGTTTAAATAAATCCGACAAAGCCGCGGCAAAAGCCGTGTCGGGCATTATTCGGAAAGCCTCTTCGTATTGTTCGATCGCGCCCTTTAGATCGCCCTGTGCCGCGCGGACTTTTCCGAGCGCGGCGATTGTCGGTGTATGTTCGGGAAATGATTTCAGGGCATTAAGATAATATTTTTCGGCGGTTTTATAATCGCCTTCGGCAAAAACGGTTTCGCCCAATTGCCATCTGCACCAGGCGACGGTTTCAGACGGCGTTTCGGGCATCGCTGATGCGATTTTGAGTGCGTTGGAAAAATGACGCATCGCGCCCGGGTTGTCGCCGTAAAGTAAAGCCATCCGCGCCAGCCGCTGTTCGACCGCTATTTTCGTCAAGGGCTGTAAGCCGCCGATTTTTTCCATCTGACGAAATGCGATTTTCGCTTCTTCGTATTCTCCGAGTTCGAGAAGCGCGTCGCCGAGAATTTGATACGGAAAACTTTTATTCGGCTCTAAATTTACCAATTGCAAAGCGTGTTCGCGGGCAGTTGAGAAATTGTGCAAAGAATATTCGACTCTTGCCAGCAATGCCAGACCTTCCTTGTTTTGTTCGGCGGGAAGAATTTCCAGCGAAGCGCGGGCGGCGCGTTCGGCTAATTCGAGAAAATCCTGATCGCCCGTTTCGCGCAGACGCTGAAGATATTGCGCCGCGAGCTTATTATGCGCGATGAAATCTTCGGGATCGTTTTTAATGCGGTTTTCGAGAAAACGAATCGTGTCGTTTAACACGAGTTTTTTTTCCGGCGTTTGCGGTTCTGTTTGTGGTTCGGGTGTCGCATGATTTTTTACGCAGGCATTAAAAATCAATACGGCAAAAAGTAAAAATGCGATTTGAAACGGTTTGAATTTATACATTTTTATTTCTCCGATTTTTGTTTTGAATCCCGACCGAAGCCGGGACTCAAAACAATTTCCTGGTTTGCTTAATTTTGCGTGTTATCAACCGCCGGATTTTCCAGAGGCTGATTGGGAGGCGCGAAATACGGGAAAGAATTAGGAATCGGCACTTCGTTGCTGTTTACGTTGTCGCCCATCGTGATCGCCTGATTGGTGATGAAATAGAGCAAAGTGTCAATCGTATCATCACCCGTCCGGCGACCGTTCGGGAAACCCGTGTAGCCGGCGGTCGTAATTCTTTCGCCAAAACCGATGCTCGTATTCGGCGTAGCCGTATTCAAACGCAAGTAATCGCCGCTGACGACCGCGACCGATGCGAGGATTCCGATATTGGCGGAATTTGTTCCGAGCGCGGTCAGGGTGGCGACAATATCGCCCGCGAAAACTCCGCTCGCGTCATCTTGCGGCATCGCGGCATTGTATTCGTTTTTGCGCGGAAACGGGATCAAAGCCGTGTTGACCGCCGGAACTGCAAAGCGGTCAACCTGCACATAATTTCCGCTGTTTACAATTGTGCCGTCGTTTTGACGGGTCGAATTACGTTGACGCAGAGTTACGCCGTTGACACCGATCACATCGCCCGCCGAACCGCGCAGCAGCGCTGCGGGAACGGACAAAGCTATCGTATGGATGTTGTATCCGGCGAAACTGTCGCGGCTTCTTTGCAGTCGCGTCGGGTCGGGATTTCCGCCCAACACAGAGCCGACAAAACGGCTGAATCCGGCGATGTCGAAATAAAACGGGTCATCGGTCAGACCGGCGTAGAATTTAACATCGCTGGCTTTATCTGTCGTGACAACAAAAGGATTCGCGGTTGCGCCCAAAGTCGGAAGCGTGGTCGGCGCGTTAAATTTGTTAAAACGTCCGAACCGCCCGCGGGTTGGCGGCAATGAAACGGTTGCCGTTTGCGGCTGACTCCGTGAAGTTTGCGGCGAAAACGTAATGTCAATGTTTAAATCCGAAACGGCATCGCCGGTGTTTTCGATCTCGAACCGATACAAAACGCCTTCGGGAAAAAAGCCGAAATTAACCTGCTCGGTCGGGACGATAAACCCGGCGACCGTCATTGCCAGAATGACTTTTGTATTGTCATTCGGATCGAGAAACGCGAAAATATCGCCGATGTCCGCGCCCGGATCGGCTGAAACGGTCGTGGCTTCGAGATGGTCAGCCGCTCTAATTTCCGATATCGGAGCAAAAACGATTACGAGAACAATAATTATTCCTATAACCGGATTGGCTGTTTTTCTTATTCTTTCTTTTAACATAAAAGTAACTCCTTAATTTTTAGTTTTATTGAACCAGACAAATGTCATTGATTCTTTAATTTCTTCGTCATTTTTTTTGCAGAAAATCTGCAAAACTTTTTCAGCCTTTCGGCGATTCCAATTTAGCCAAAACATCCTTGGCGATGTCGGCTTGCAAAAGATCGAACGACGGATTGGTCGCCAGCGAAAGTTTCAGGTATTTGACCGCTTCCTTGCGATTTCCGAGCGCGTTTTCGATCATCCCGGCGTGATAGAAAAACAACGCGCTCTTTGTTTTCAAACGCATCGCTTCGGCGATGTATTTTTTGGCTTCCTTGTATTTTCCGGTTTTATAGAGACACCACGCGAGCGTATCGCTGGCGAGCAGGTCGGCGTTATTTTGACGATCTTCTCCGGCGATCTTTAAGGCTTCGTCGAGATTCGTATCGTGGTCTGCCCAAAAAAGCGCGAGGCGGTGCATATCTCCGCCGCTTTGTTTTCTAACGGTTTCGTCATAAATCTTTTGAGCATCCGCGTCTCTGCCGAGTTTTTTATAAATGTCGCCGAGGAAGATCGCCCGTTCGGTTTCGGAAGTTCGCACCGTCAATTTTTCATAAATCCGGGCGGCGGTTTCCAGATCGTTATGCGCGGCGCGCACTTTTCCTTTTCCCGCCAAAGCCCAGTGATATTCGGGAAAAATTTCCAACGCCAGATCGAATTCGCGTTCGGCTTCGGAAAATCTGCCGATTTGAAAAAATTCGTTACCGAGACGACTGTGATGCCACGCGAGGATTTCCTTATCGTCGGGGTCGGAGATTCTGAGAGCGAGTTTATAAGCTTCGATCGCGCCGTCTGTGTCGCCGTGAAGCGAGCGCAGATGCGCGACCCGCGCGTAAGAATTGGCGTTTGGGCGGAAATTTACGAATTTCTGCGCCGCTTCGACCGCTTCTTCGTATCGTCCGAGTTCGGTTTTCGCATCCGTGATGGCGGCTAAAAGCGGTTCGGAATTCGGATTATCTTTTTCGAGTTTTTCGGCTAATTCGAGAGCCTTTCCGAATTCGTGTTCGGAGAGATGAATCTGAATTATTAAAAATTGTGCCGAAAAATTATTCGTGTCGAGTTCGAGCGCATTATTGATGGAAATTTCGGCTTCGCGGTTGAGTCCGTAATCGCCCGTTTCGCGGACTTTTTTCAAAATCGCCGCGGCGAGTTTGACGTAACTTTCCGCCATTTCGGGATTTTTTTCGACCAAAGTTCTGGCGGCTTTGATCTGCGCGTCAGCCGGAGTTTCGGCAATCGTTTCTTTGTTCGAATCGTCCGTGTTTGCGGTCGAGAAGCTTTGCGTTTGACAGCCGCTCAGAATTAGCAAAAGCGTTATGAAATAAATCGGAAATATCGCGTTATACATTTTTGTTATTTGCATAAAGCCCCCTTTATTTTGAAAAGTTCGGGCGAAATTTAAAAAAACTCCGCCCGCTTCGAATTTGAGAAACGCGAAGAAATTTTTACTCGCGTTTTCGGTTTGACTTAGGGCGTTCCGTTGTTTCCCGCCTGCGGCGGCGCGAGATACGGAAAACGATGCAGGAAGGGAACGTCGTTCTGACTCACGCCGTCGCCGAGCGCGTTGTTCGGCGCGACGTTCGTATCGGGCGTAAACGGCGTTCCGCCCGCGACCGCGCGGAGAGCGATGTCAACCACGTCATCCTGTACACGGCGACCGTTCGGAAAACCCGCAAAAAAAACTTTAGAACACAGAGAACACGGAGATTTCACAGAGAAACACAGAGCAAGCAATTTATTATCAATGTTGTATTTTTCATTCATTTCCATAGTTTTTGTGCAAAGCCAAAACTGCCTGAAATTCGATTTATCAGGCAGTCGCGGTTTGCAAACAAGCGTTTTGCTCAAGAGATTTCCGCATTTTTTGAAAACCGCGCCGGATCAGAGTTTTTACCGTGCCGAGCGGCATTTCCATCGCTTCGGCGATTTCCAGATGCGTAAAGCCGTCGTAAATCGCCATATTTATAATTTTTTTCTGATCCGGGCGGAGACCATTTAAAACCCGTCCGGCACGTTTCGCATCGAGGCGAACCTGAATCCGCTTTTCGTAATTCGTCGGGCATTTCACCGTGATTTCGTCGAGAATCTGAAATTCCGGTTTGCACATTCTTCTTCGCAAACGGTCAATCAGACGGCGGCGGGCGATCAACGTAATAAAAGCCGTCTCATTTCCTTTTGCTGGATCAAACCGTCCGGCGTTTTGCCAAACGGCGATAAAAATTTCCTGCACGGCATCTTCCGTCTCGCCGCTCGTTCTCAAATATTTGTCCGCCAGATACCAGATCAATTTTCCGTATTGCTCGAAACATTTCTGAACTCCGGTTTGATCGCCTGCGGCGATGCGCTGTAAAACCGTTTGATTTTCTTTTGTTTCAGCTCTCCTTTCGGTTGAAAAACTCATTGTTTTTTGCCTCCAAAATCGTTATGCTTGTAGCCGTAAAATAAAAAAATTTGTTTCATCCTTATTCCGCGAATTTGGAGCGCGGAAACCACAACAAAATTTTTAAAATTTCGAAAATTTCTTTTTCGGAGATGAGTGAGAACAGCCCGCAAAACGAACGAACTCAGGAAATTACCGGGCTGCTTACGGCTTTGAGCGATGGCAACCGTGAAGCGACCGATAAGTTGATTCCGCTTGTTTACACGGAATTAAAGCGTTTGGCGAGCAGTTATCTGAGAAACGAACGCGGCGGGCATACGCTTCAGCCGACCGCGCTCGTTCATGAGGTTTTTCTGAAACTCGTTGACCAGAATGTAAAATGGGAAAGCCGTTCGCATTTTTTTGCGATGGCGGCAAAACTAATGCGGCGGATTCTGGTTGATTATGCCCGCGCGTATAAAGCGGAAAAACGCGGCGGCGAAGAAGAAAAAATTTCCCTGGACGAGGTTTTTGTTTTTGCCAGAGAACGTCCGGCGGAAATGATCGCTTTAGATGAAGCGTTGGAAAAATTGGCGGAGATTGATTCGAGAAGAAGCAAAGTCGTCGAACTGAAATTTTTCGGCGGATTGACCACGGAAGAAATTGCAACCGTTTTGGGAGTTCACCCGAATACTGTTCTGCGCGACTGGAATTTAGCCCGCGCGTGGCTGAAAACGCAGTTGTAGAAAAATTTTATGTCCCCCGACAAATGGCAGGAAATCAGCCGGATTTTCAATGCCGTTCTAGAAAAAGAGCCTTTTCAAAGAAAGGATTTTGTCGCTGAAGCGTGCGGCGGCGATGCCGAACTGCGCGATGAGATCGAGATTCTTCTTTCGGCGCACGAAAGCGGGGATAGTTTTATTGATTCGCCCGAAGCGGGTTTGATTCAGGATTTTCCGACGCTCGATTTGAAAAAAGGCGATAAAATTGATGCGTTCGAGATCGAAAAACTTCTCGGCAGAGGCGGAATGGGCGAAGTTTATCTTGCCCGCGACACGCGGCTCAATCGTCCGGTCGCCGTCAAAATTCTGCCGCCCGCGACCGCCTCCAATTCGCTGGCGAACAAACGACTTTTGCGCGAGGCGCAAGCCGCCGCCGCGCTTGAACATCCGCATATCTGCACGATTCACGAGATCGTCGAAGCCGAAGGTTTCACCTTTATCGTCATGCAGTATGTCGAGGGCGAAACGCTTTCCGATATTTTACAAAACGGCGCGTTGGACATTCGTCGCGCGTTGAAAATCGCCTTGCAGATAACGGAAGCAATCGCCGATGCGCACCGCCACAAGATCATCCACCGCGATATAAAACCGGCGAATATCGTCGTTTCGTCAAACGATCAGGTCAAAGTTCTCGATTTCGGTTTAGCCAAAAGATTGGCGACCGAAGAAGATAACGATAAAAGCACGATCAAAAGCATCTTGAGCCAACCGGGTTTGATCCTTGGAACGGCGAGTTATATGTCGCCCGAACAGGCGCGCGGTTTGGAGGTTGATTCGCGGACTGATTTATGGAGTCTCGGAATCGTTTTGTATGAAATGACCTGCGGTAAAAAACCTTTTGAAGGCGAAACGCTGGCTGACAAATTTGTTTCAATCCTGCATGACAAGCCGGAATTTCCAACGAATTTCAATTCCGAACTGAAAAAAATCATCCTGCGTGTGCTGGAAAAAGATTACGACAAACGCTTTCAGACGGCGGACGAGCTTTTGCAAGAATTGAAAACGCTCCGGCGCGAAGTGGAATTCGAGGAACAGCTAAAAACGCATATTACGGTGGATTCGGGTTCTCATATTTTAGAAGCGAGTTTTCTCAGTTCGGGCGAGGAAGGCGAAAAAACTTTGATGATCGTCGAAAACAAACCGAAAACTTTTTGGCAAAAGATCGGCTGGACGCAGTTCGTTTGGGGAAGTCTGGTTTTGATTTTGATCGGAATCGGCGTTTGGTATCTGCGGCATCAATCAAATCTCGAATGGGCGAAAGAAAATATTAAAAGGGTTTCTGATTTGGCGAAAGATGAAAGAAATTTCGAGGCGTATGATCTGGCTTTGCAAATCCAAAATCATTTGCCGGACGATGAGGAATTAAAAAATCTGATGCCGACGATTTCCGTCAAAATTTCCGTCAATTCCGAACCTGCCGAATCGAAAGTCTATCTCAAACGCTTTTTGCCGGATGAAAACGGCGATTCGCCGGAAAAAATATTTATAGGGACAACGCCGGTCAAAGATGTGCAGATTGCCCGCGGTCATTACGTTTTGCGAATCGAAAAGCCGGGCTTTGCTACATTCGAACGAACGATTTCCGGCACGATCCCGCGTATCGGCGGCTCGTTTATTGATTCGCCGCCGATAGAAATTTCGGCAAAACTGATCGAAGCAAACCAGTCTCAGCCGAATATGGTTTTTGTTCCGGCGGGCGAATACAGCCTCGTCAACTGGTCGCGTCCGATTCAGGACAAAGTAAATCTCGAAGGCTTTTTTATTGATAAATACGAAGTTTCCAACAAGGATTTTAGGGAATTTATCACCAAAGGCGGTTATCTGACGAAAAATTTCTGGACGTATCCTTTTATCAAAGGCGGAAAGGAAATTTCCTTAGAAGAAGCCGTAGAGAATTTCAAAGACAAAACGGGTTTGCCCGCGCCGCGCGGCTGGTCGAATCAGAATTTTCCAGTCGGCGAGGAAGATCATCCGGTAACCGGCATCACGTGGTATGAAGCGGCGGCTTACGCGGCGTTTCGCGGGAAACAGCTTCCGACGGTTTTTCAATGGGAAAAGTCGGCACGCGACGGCGTTGCCGATCCGCGTTATAACGCGATGCCGTGGGGGTTGATAAAACAGGGCGAAACGACCGATTTCCGGGCGAATTTCAGTTCGAATAAAACAATTCCGGTCGGGGATTTTGAGTTTGGAATGAGTCCGTTCGGTGCGCTGAATATGGCGGGAAATGTTTCCGAATGGCTTCTGAATCGAAGCGGCGATAATTTTGTAACAAGCGGCGGCGCGTGGAACGATCTGCCGTATGCGTTCGGCGATTACGGCGAATATCCGGGCTTTTACGCTTCGGACAAATTGGGTTTTCGCTGTGTTCAAAATTCGCCCTCGGCAAAATCCGATCAAGGCTCTCAGGATTTACAGCCGGAAGAAGTGCCGGATTACAGAGTTTCGAGCGAAAGCGATTACAAAATTTGGCTGACGCATTACAATTACGATAAAAAGCCGCTCGATGCGAAAATCGTCGAAACAAGCGAAACCGATGCTTGGACTCGCCAGAAAATAACATTTGCAGGCGAAAACGGCGAACGCGCAATTGCCTATCTTTTTCTTCCGAAAAATTATTCGCCCCCGCTGCAGGTCATCCATTATCTTCCGCCGGGCGATGTCGTCGTCGGTCTGCGTTCCGTTCCCGATTCGGTCGAGATGTTTCTCACGCCGATCTTGAAATCGGGGCGGGCGGTTTTTACGGTCGTTTTGAAAGGCTATGATGAGCGACCTTTTGCAGACGATTACGTTCCGCCGAAACGCGATACGGTCGAATTCCGCAAACAGGCGGTCAATTGGATGACCGATCTGCGGCGCGGTCTCGATTATCTCGAAACGCGCGAGGATATTGATTTCAAAAAACTGTCGTTTCTCGGAATCAGCAACGGCGCGAATCTCGGAATCCTGACTTTGGGCGTTGAAAATCGCTACAATTCGGCGATCTTGGTCGGCGCGGGCGTTGACAAGGAATGGCGAAGTTGGATTCCCGAAGCGAATTTTATAAATTTCGCCCCGCATTCCAAACTGCCGAAACTCTTTATACACGGGCGTTATGACGAAGCTCATCCGCTGAAAACTTACAATGAGCCGCTCTATAAAATTTTCAGCGAACCGAAAAAACTCGTCATTTATGACGGCGGTCATGTTCCGACAATAGAGTTTTTTTCTATCACGACCAATAACTGGATTGATGAGAAATTCGGCAGACCGATAAAATTCTGATTAACAGGTTAGTAAGCCGAGCGACGGCAAGCAGGTTTGCTTAATAACAAGTTGATTATCGGTAACATTGCTCGCTGCCGCTCGCCTTACTGGTTGATAAGCCTCTTGCAATTTACATTTTCTTAAATTCCTTTTAACATCAATCAACAGGAATGCCGGATAATTTTCAGCCAAATAATTCGCCCAACAGGTCCTTATCTGTCGAAGATAAGCTGCGTCTGCTTCTCGATATTACAAAAAAGATCAGCCGCTCGCTCGATCTGGATGAAGTTTTGACGCTCGTCATGGACACGCTCAGCTCGCTGATTCCATACGATGCCGCCGGGATCTATCTTCTCGAAAAAGATAAAACGGGTAGCAATCCGTATATTTTTAAATCCAAAGCACTGCGCGGTTATGAAATCAGTTTTGCTTTGGTTGAGCCGCGTCTGAAACTGGGCGAAGGCTTTATCGGTTATGTCGCGCAGACCGGAAAATCTATAATTTCGCACGATGTCAGCCAAGACCCGCGATATTATCACGCCAGAGAACGAACCCGTTCCGAGATGGTCGCGCCGATTATTGCGAATGACGAAGTGATCGGCGTTTTCGACCTCGAAAGCGATCAGCTAAATGCCTATACTGAAGACGATCTGCAGATTTTGCACCTGCTGACTTCACAGGTGGCGATTATTATCGAAAAGGTAAAACTCCACGAACAGCTAGTTGAGAAAAAACGCCTCCAGGCACAGCTTGAAATCGCCCGTCAGGTTCAGTTGGCACTGCTTCCTGAAGACGATCCGCGAATCAACAATTTCGAAATCAGCGCGTATATTTTTCCGGCGGAAGAAATTTCCGGCGATTATTACGATTGGGTAAAAATTTTTGACGACCAGATCGGTATCGTTGTCGCCGACGCGGTCGGTAAGGGAATTCCCGCCGCGCTTTTAATCGCTTTTTTACGGGCTTCGCTTCGCGCCATCGCGCAGATCGGCTACGCGCCGAACAGCGCGTTTTCAAACGTCGGCGATCTGCTCTGGGATTCGGTTGACGAGCATCAGTTCGTAACCGCAGTTTACGGAATTTTGGACGTTACGAACCGGACATTCGTTTTTTCGAACGCCGGACATAATCCGCCGCTTTTGATAAAACCGGACGGCGAGCATCGTTTTGTCGAATACGGAGATCTGCCGCTCGGAATGTTCAACGGCGTCAGGTATCACCAGCATTTTATAAAATTCGAGGCGGGACAGATTCTCGTGCTTTACACCGACGGCATCATCGAAGCCGCCAATGCGGAAGGCGAGGAATACGGGCGCGAGAGATTTGCCGAGCGCGTCTGGCAGGGAATTCACCTGCCGGCAAAAGAATTGATAGATTTTATCAGAATCGGCGTGGCTGATTTTACGGAGAGGAAATTTCTCGATGACGACGGAACGCTGTTTATTGTCAAATGTCTTTAAAAAAGAAAGAACGCGCATCCGGCTTTTCCACCTTCCGCGCGTTCCTTCAGTTGATTGGAAATTGTTAAATTTTAGTGTGCGGTCATCGAACAATGTGCGTTATCGCCGCCCGGAACGATCGGGGCGCGGTAATCGCCGTAATTGATTTTCTTATTTCTGGTAGAAAAAGAATAACTGTCAAATCCGAATGCGTCTAAAAGATTAGCGAGTTCCATCGTATCGGGAACAAAAACCGCCGGCGGATAGCCGTATTCCATTCTGATTTCAATAAGACGTTCGACAACTTCGATGGGTGCGAAACATTTAATTGGGTCTTTATAAGTTGCCATATATTTTATTCTCAAAATCCGCCCGATTTCTTCGGGCAATAACTTAGATAACGAAATTCCCGCAAAGGTTGTTCAGCATTTTTGCAACCGTTTTGGTTACAATCGCTTCTAAACATTGACCAAAAAAAATTGATGTTTTTGCCGAGCTTCGATAAAATCAGGAATATATTCCAAGTTTTTAGAAATTAATCCTCAGTAATGACAAGGAGAAAAAAATGAAAAGAAAAATTTTTAGCTTTTTGGCGATTGGCGCGATTGGACTCATTACGTCGGTTGCCGCGATTGCGCAAGACGAACGAAATTCTTCGGCGGTCAGCGAACTGTATGTGATTTCCGCCAAAGCGGGCGGCGTTAATTTTGTTCAGGGAAAAGTTGCCGTAACAAAAAACACACGGAGCGGTTATCTCGTCAAAGGCGACCGTCTGGAAATCGGCGAAAGAGTTTCGACCGATACGAACGGGCGCGCCGAGATTCTGCTCAATCCAGGCTCGTATGTTCGGCTCGGCGCAAATACGGAATTCGAATTTGTTTCGACCTCGCTCGAAAATCTGATAGTCAGATTGAATCGCGGAAGCGCGATGTTCGAATTGATCGCCGATGATGAATTCGAGGTGATGATCGAAACACCGAAAGGAAAATTCAAGGCGGTGAAATCGGGTGTTTACGGCGTTGATGTTTTAGCCGACGGCAGCGGAAAACTTTTCGTCTGGGAAGGCAGAGCCGAAGTCGTTGACGCGAATGGGACCAAAATCAAGGAAAGCAGATTTGCCGTTGTCAACGGAAATAGCGTCTCGGTTGAAAAATTCGACCGCGACGATAAAGGCGAACTCGAATTGTGGAGCAAAGCGCGGGCGAAGGAACTTGCCAAAATCAATTCCAAACTGCGACGCGAAGATTTGCGAAACGCCCTTTTAAATTCATATAACCGTCGCGGTTGGGGATTTTATGACAGTTTCGGTCTCTGGGCGTTTGACCGAATTTCGGGACAATGGTGTTTTGTGCCGTTCGGTTACGGTTGGGGATCGCCTTACGGATATTATTACGGGCGCGATCTCTGGTATTTCCGTCTGCCGCGATACGTTTATTATTATCCGACGGTCAGGAATCCGAACACGGGAAATCCGACAGGCACGAATAATACTCCGGCGGCGACAAATCGGACGAGAGGAGAAAGAAATCAGACGCCTCCGTTTCAGAGGGTAAATCCCGGAACGCAGCGTTCGCCGAGAACTTCGCCGACCGTCATTCCCGCACCGACAAGACCGATCAGACAGCCGGTTTTGATTCCGAGAACTCCGTCGCCTTCCAAGGGGAAACCGAATAATTAATCTGACGGAAATTATTTTCATCCAAATCGGGAAAGTAAGCGATACTTTCCCGATTTTTTTATGGAACTTTCGGCAGATACGGTTCAAGCAGTAAAATGACCGATTGAATGCCGTTAAAGACAAAGTGCAAAATGATGCAGGGCAGAAGATTTTTTGTCCAGACGCGGATCATGGTCAGCACGAGACTTAGCAGACAGATCATCGAGATCGTTATGTAATCGCCGGAATACTGCGGGAAATGAACCGCCGCGAAAAGCAAAGTTACAATAAAAACCGCCAAAGCAACGGGATATTCCCGCAGGAGCGGTTTTAGACGGCGAAGAAAAAAAACGTTTTCAAACAAGAATCCTGTCGGATTGTGGAAGGTTTTCTGAAGAGCAGAATACAAAATGCCGCGGTAAATGACCTCTTCGACGACCGGCGCGGTAAAAGTAGCCAGAAATGCGACGAGCAAAACCGCCGTCCGCGAACTGCGGAGCAATTTCATAAATTCGTTTTCCTGCTCGCCGAAATACGACGTTAAAGCTCCGGCTACAACAAAAAACAAAATGACGATCAAGGCGATGTGCCAGAATCTGAAATTATTCAATTTCCAGCCGAGAGTCTGTTTAAAAGAAAAACGGTTCCATTTCGTTACGACCAGCCACGCGATTATTAAAGTAATGATATGCGCCGGAATCACCGCGAGTACCTGGATGATCCCGACATTGATATCGGTGGTTAAAAGTTCCGAGAGCTGTGCCTGATTCGTCAGAGAAATATCGTTCTTCGCAAAATAAATAGCCAGCGCGACCGTCGGAAAAATGATGATCAAAAGAACGCTCGCCGCCCAGACGAGAAAAGCGACGATGCTGTTCCAGGGCGGATTGTCCGGCGACGGTTCGGCTTCTTCCGTTGAAAATTTTGCAAGTTCACGTTTGAGCGGTTCGTTGTAGTCCTGAATTTCCTGATTTTCCACATTTTCCACGAGTTCGAGTTTAGCGAAAATGTTATACAGTTCCAAATTTGAAATTTCCGTAAAAGAAAGATAATCTAAAATCCCGTGGAGCAACACGGAAATAATCCCCGAAAAAACATCATCGCAATTATTCCGGCGCGTCTCGCTTCGACCCGTCTGGAAGGGAAATTACTGTTGCCTCTCAACGGGAAACCGTTGATTCTTCACACGCTCGAACAGGCGAAAAGGGCGCGAAATGTCGAAAGAGTGATTGTTGCGACGGACGATGTAAAGATTTTAAGTGTCGTCAAGGAAAGCGGCGGCGATGCCGTTTTGACATCGAGAGATCATCAATCGGGAAGCGACCGGATTGCCGAGGTTTGCGCAGATTTGCCGGAAAATTCGATCATCGTCAATGTTCAGGGCGACGAGCCTTTGATTTCTCCGAACACGATTGACGCGGCGGTCGAGGCGCTATTACGGGACGAAAAAGCAGACATCTCGACCACTTGCGAAAAAATCGAAAATTATCGGGATGTTTTAAATCCGAATATCGTCAAAGTTGTTACGGACAAAAACGATTACGCGATTTATTTTTCGCGTTCGCCGATCCCGTTTCCGCGCGATGCGGTTAATAAACACGGCTCAATCGAAAGCGCTTTGCAGAATGAACCGAATCTAATTTCGCTTTACCGCAAACATACGGGTTTGTATGTTTACCGCCGGGAATTTTTATTAAAGTTTACAAAATTGCCGCCGACAAATTTGGAAAAAACCGAAATGCTGGAACAGCTTCGCGCATTAGAGAATGGGGCTAAAATTAAGACGGTCGAAACGGCGGAAAGTTCAATCGGCATTGATACGCAAGAAGATTTTGAGCGAGTGAAAGCGATAATAAAAAATCGCAAATCGGCAATCTAAAATCGAAAATATGAATGATTGGATCGGACTTTTATTTTTTGTTTTATTGATCGTCGGCGCGTTTGCCGGTTTGAAAATTCTGTCAAAACCGACAAAACGAACCGAAGAGGAATTTGAGCGCAACGCGACGGAAAGTGCGTCTTTGCTCGGCGCATCAATGAACGTCCTACAGGAAATTCTCGATCCTGCGGAAGCAAGGGCGAAAGAAGTCAAAACATAATTGAAACAGGGAAGCTATAATAAAAAGAAACGCGAAGGAAAAGCGGAAGGCAAGAACGATTGAAAAAAACGAACTTTAAGGAAAAAACGCGGATTTGAAAGAAAAATCGAGTATTTGAGCGAAAAATCACGGATTTGAGAGAAAAGTTTCAGATTTGAAAGAAAAAAATGGGATTTGAACGAAAAGTTGGGTATTTGAGAGAAAAATCCGAAATTTAGGTGAAAAATCCGAGATTTGAAAAATTCCGAAGTTTTGGAGAAAAAAAATCGCAGTTTTGATTTAAAAGTGTGAGGATTCGAATAAAAGTCTGAAATTAAAACAGAAAAATTCGGCTTTGATGGTAAAACGGCGGAAAATTCATAAAATTTAGCAAGGGTAAAGGTGAAAAACAGATGACAAAATATATTTTCGTAACGGGCGGCGTGGTTTCGAGTTTGGGGAAAGGTTTGGCGGCGGCTTCGATTGGCTGTCTTTTGGAATCGCGCGGATTGAAAGTACAGATGATGAAACTCGATCCTTACATCAATGTTGATCCGGGAACGATGTCGCCGTTTCAGCACGGCGAAGTGTTCGTTACCGACGACGGCGCAGAAACCGATCTCG
>JBGTSF010000018.1:29165-67618 GCA_041940425.1 Pyrinomonadaceae bacterium | reverse complement strand
TCAAGACAGTTAGACATTCTTTTAAAAAAGTTACTCCAAAATTGGCTTGTAAGGCTATAGTTAAGTTTGAAAAAGATACTCCTTCTCCAAAAAGCTATGTGCTTTTTATTTGGAATGTTTATCCGAATGACGAATTTAAATTGTGGACGTATATAAATTCTAAAGGTGAAGAATAAGTTTCCATTCTCGAAAGTTGAGTGAAACTAACGTAGGTCTCTGCATGGAGTTGTGCGGTATAATCAACGCCGAATCTAACAAATCAATGAATGTGAGGGCGAAACAGCGACTTTTTTTCGGTGTTGTCTTTTGAACTCAAGCGGGCTTGGTGGCGGTTTCACCTCACGTCATTTCAAACGTTCAAACTAAAACAACGAACCTTGATTTTCCAAATCGCTTGCCTCGACTTTATGCTATTCTCTTTGTGGAGGTAGAAAATGAGCCAAACTCTCGAAGCTACTTTTGACGGGAAGGTTTTTCGTCCCGTTCAAAACGTGGATTTACAGCCCGACACGAAAGTCGAACTGATCGTTACGGTTAAGAATGAATCGCAGAAAAAATCGAAATCGTTTCTCGATACGGCTCGTTCGTTAAAATTGAAAGGTCCGAAGGATTTTTCTTTGCGCATTGACGATTATCTTTACGGCGGAGCGAATCTCGATGACGAATGAGGTTTTTCTCGATACCGGATATGTCATCGCATTATCCGTCGAATCGGACGAATACCACGAACGCGCCGAAGAATTAGCCGAACGACTGGCTAAGGAAAAAACACGCCTCGTTACGACGCGGGCTATTTTGCTGGAGATCGGCAATGCATTGTCCAAAGAGCGTTATCGCCAAGCCGTAATCGAACTTTTAGACGCTCTTGAAGAAGACTCGTCTGTCAAAATTATTCCGCTTTCCGAAGAACTTTTCGCTCGGGCGTTAGAACTGTTTCGCAATCGAGCCGATAAAGAATGGGGCTTGGTTGATTGCGTTTCTTTTATCGTGATGCGGGAATACGGATTAACCGAAGCCTTAACTATGGACAAACATTATGAACAAGCGGGTTTTCGGGCATTGATGCGTGAAGAATAGTACCACGCCGTCAATGCGAATCGGTTTTAAAACAAAGAGCCTTGATTTTCCAATTCGCTCGCTTCAATAATTTTCTGCCCGAATAATTCTTTCAATTTGTTCACGCTCGCGGGCGCGTGTCCTTCGAAAAAATTGCTGAAATATACGAAAATATTACGCGCTTTTATTTTTTCGATCTCGTCTTTCCAGATTTGTAAAAGCGTGTCTTCGGGGCGGTAGATTTTATCGAAATGAAGCAAATCGCGTTCGCCCATAAAGCGAATGTAGGCGAAATCGTTTTCGAGTTTTTCGATTGCCTGAAACATTAATTCGCGCGGAATCCAACTGCCTTCGCAAAAGCAGAGCGCGACTTTGTTTTTTTCGAGTTCTTCAAACGTCCATTCGATCATCCAATCGCGGTTTCGGAATTCGACGGCGAAGCGGATGTCTTTCGGCAGATGCTCTAAAAATGCGCGCAGGTTTTGCGCATTTTCTTTACTGCCTTCAAACTGCGGCGGCATCTGGATAAGAACGACGGCGAGCTTTTCTTTGAGGTCTTTTACACGCTCGCAAAATTCGTCGAGAATGATGAAAGACGATTTTCGCAAAGCGTGTTCGTGCGTGATCTCCTGCGGCATTTTTAGTGAAAAAGTAAAATTGTCGGGCGTTTTTTTATACCAATTTTCGATTGCCGACGACGCGGGAGTTGCATAAAACGTCGAATCAACTTCGATAGTGTCGAAAATTTCCGCATACAGCGCGAGCATTTCATTTGAGCGCGTGCCGCGCGGGTAGAAAACAAATTCGCCGCCCGCCTTTGTAATCCAATCGTCATAGTTCCATCCCTGACAACCGATCTCGATTTTGGATTTTGGATTTTCGATTTTCGATTTCATTTTTATATATGAGTTATCAAAAATATCGCGTAGCGATTTTGTGAATTTAGCCGTGTAATTTATTGCACGGTCAAGAATTGGTTTAGTATTTTGCCGCGTCAGCGACAATTGCATTATTCGCTAACGATTGTCAGCCGTCGCTGACGCGACTCGACTCGTTTTTCTCGAATCGTTCCGTGCAATAAATTACACGGCTAAATTCAGCATGCCGCTCACGCGGCGGAGAAACTATTTTTGATATTGCTTTCAATATATTTCAGCCAATTCGCAAATCTGTGCGTCAAAATTGCGGATTACAAGAATTTCTGTATAATTCATCAGTCACCCATCCGAAAAAGTTTAGCAGTTTTGGACTCGGAATTTAACACGCGGGAAAATTTTCGTATGCGGATTTTAAAACTTTTCGTGATTTGCCTGTTTCTGCTTTTTGCGGCGGCGATCTTTCATAATCGTTTTTTCTCGCCGGTCGCTCACGGGCAAGGTTCGCTCGACGCGCCGACCGGATTTTCCGCGACCGTTAATCTTTACAACAACAAGATCGGTCTCAATTGGGACACGATGCGCGGCGCGAACCTTTACAGAATTTTCCGCAATACGACCAACAATCCGGCAAACGCCGTCGAGGTCGGCACGACCGCCGCGCCGTTTTTCTTTGACACGACCGCGCCTGCCGGACAGACTTTTTTCTATTGGGTTCGGTCGGAAAACGGGAGCAATACGAGCGGTTTGAGCCAGACGGCAAACGGCGTTCGGGCGAACGCTTCAAACAACGGTCCGGTTTCGCCGCTCGAACCGCCGCCGCTTGGTCCGCCCGCCAATCCTTTGACGGCGACCAAGGCGTATCTTGGCAAGACGCTTTTCTGGGACGAACAGCTTTCTTCGACCAAGACGGTTTCCTGCGGAACTTGTCACCAAGCCTCAAACGGCGGAAGCGATCCGCGTTCGCTGGTGACGAATGCTAGTTCAAAAAATCCCGGTTTCGATAATATTTTTAATACGGCGGACGATGTTGTCGGCTCGCCCGGAGTTCCGCTCAATAATTCGGACGGCACGTATTCTTGGTCGAGCCTTTACGGTTTGCGCGAGCAGGTTACGGGACGAAAATCTAATTCGCACATCAACGCCGCGTATTCGCCGACGCTTTTCTGGGACGGTCGCGCGGGCGGAGTTTTCCGCGATCCTTTGACGAATGCCGTTATCATTAACGCCGGAGGCGCATTGGAAAGTCAAGCGGTCGAGCCGCCCGTATCAAGCGCGGAAATGGCGCACGGCGGACGCAACTGGCAAATGGTCGCCGATAATATTACAGCTTCTAAACCGCTCGCGCTGGCTTCGAATATTCCGAATGCTTTGCAGACCTGGATCGGCGGAAGAAATTATCCCGAACTTTTTCAGGAAGCGTTCGGCACGCCCGAAGTTACGCCCGCGCGGATTGCGATGGCTCTGGCGGCATACCAGCGGACTTTGTTTAGCGATCAAACGCCGCTCGATCTGGCGGACGCAGGTATTCAGCCGCTTCCGATCGCGCAGGCTCGCGGGCGCAATGTTTTTCTTAATAATCTCTGCACGGGCTGTCATACGGGTAGTCTTTTGACCGACAACACTTTTCGCAATATCGGCGTGCGTCCGGTTGTGGAAGACCGTGGGCGTTTTCTGGTGACGGGCAGCAACAACGATCTCGGCGAGTTTCGCGTTCCGGCTCTCAGAAACGTCGGGCTTCGCTCTTCGTTTATGCATAACGGCAGATTTGCCACGCTCGAAGAAGTCGTCGAATTTTACAATCGCGGCGGCGATTTTCCGAATGAGCCGAATTTTGCAAGTCAATTTATCCAGCCGCGCAATCTGACCACGCAACAGAAAGCCGACTTGGTCGCGTTTTTGCGAAACGCTTTAACGGACGCGCGGGTGCGCGACGAACTGCCGCCGTTTGACCGTCCGCGGCTTTATGCGGAATCGAATCGCGTCCCGCAGATCACGGGAACGGGCGTTGCCGGTTCGGGCGGAGTTATTCCGCAGGCGATAGCCGTCGAGCCGCCGGTTGCCGGAAACGATTCGTTCACGGTCGCGGTTTCAAACGCGCTCGGAAACGCGCAGGCAGTTTTGGTCATTGACCGGAACGAGCCGGGAACAAATTCGATTCCCGCTTCGGGTTCGTTCACGCGCCGGACGATAAATTTGCAGGGATCGGGAAGCGGCAACGGTTACGGCTCGATCTCGATTGCGATTCCCGACAATGCCGCGCTCATCGGGCAGACGTTTTTCGGTCGCTGGTATATCACGGATGCCGCCGCGCCGAACGGTTTTTCCGCGACTCCGGCGTTTCGCTTTACCGTTTTCGGCGAAGCGAGCCAAATCAATCGCGCCGCGCACGTTGATTTTGACGGCGACCGTAAAACCGACATTTCTATTTTCCGCCCGTCGGTCGGCGAATGGTGGTATCTGAAAAGTTCCAACGATCAAAACGCCGCTTTTCAATTCGGCGCGTCAAATGACCGAATAGTTCCGGCGGATTACACGGGCGACGGGAAAACCGATATTGCGGTTTTTAGAAATTCGACGGGCGAATGGCTGATTCTCAGAAGCGAGGACAGCAGCTATTATTCATTCCCGTTCGGCGCGGCTGGCGACACGCCCGCGCCCGCCGATTTCGACGGGGACGGGAAGGCGGACGCGGCGGTTTTTCGTTCGGGAACGTGGTTTATACAGGCAAGCTTGGAAGGCACGATTATCAAACCATTCGGCGCATTCGGCGATATTCCGCAGGTCGGCGATTACGACGCGGACGGTCGCGCTGATCTTGCGGTTTTCCGACCTTCGAACGGCGAATGGTGGATCGAGCGTTCGAGCGCGGGAACGATCGCGGCGGCTTTCGGCAATTCTAATGACAAGCCGGTCGCGGCGGATTACACGGGCGACGGGAAAACGGACATTGCATTTTTCCGCCCGGCGGACGGCAACTGGTTTGTTCTGAGAAGCGAAGATTCGAGTTATTACGCCTTTCCGTTCGGCATCTCGACGGACATTCCCGCGCCGGGTGATTACGACGGCGACGGGCGAACGGACGCGGCAGTTTTCCGTTCGGGCGTGTGGTATATCAATCGTTCGACCAGCGGTTTGCTCATCACTAATTTCGGCGCGAGCGGCGATCTTCCCGCGCCAAACGCCTTTATTCCATAGAGTCGCGGGTTTTCAAAACACTTTTTTTCAATGGAAAAACTCAATATTTCCATGGAAAAACTCAGTATTTCCTTTCAAATATTTAGTATTTGTGTTCAAAAAAAGATTTTTTGTATTCAAATATTCATTTTCGGATAGCAAAAAAAGATTTTTTGTATTCAAATATTGAGTTTTTGAGTTCCGGGAATGAGTTTTTGCCGGCAAATATTCTTTTTTTGCCATCCGAAAATGAATATTTGCTATCCGAAAATGATTTTTTGCCATCCGAAAAAGAATATTTGCCGGCAAGTTTTCATTCAGACTGATTCTTTCGCACTAAGCTTCATTTTCGCAAACGATCAGATTTACGATTCCGAAGGCTTTTTCTTTTACTTCCAGAATTTTTAAGCCCGCTTTTTCCGCGAGTTTTGCGGTTTCGCGGTTAAAATGATCTTCGATCAGCGCGGTCGTAAAAATATTCAGAAGATCGAAAGCGTAACCGGGCAAACCTTTCGGACGGACGTGTTCGAGCAGAACGATTTTTCCGTTCGGACGGACGACTCGTTGGAGTTCCGCAAAGGCGTTTTCGGGTTTCGGGATCGAGCAAAAAACCAATGTCGCAAAAGCCGCATCAAAGTAATCTGCGGGAAAAGGCAGACTTTCGGCATCCGCTTGGACGAGATGAATCCTGTTTGTTTTTTGTCTGACAAACTCAAGCATTTTGATCGAAATTTCGGAAGCGGCGGCGCATTTTGTCTTCGGATAAAACTCGAAATTCGCGCCTGTCCCCGCGCCGATTTCGAGAAGGCGCGAGTTTTCCGGCAGATAAGACAAGGTTTCGCCGCGCCACTTTTTCAGAAAGCGTTTTTCAAACGGCGCGAACGCCTTGTCATAATGCGCGGCGGCTTTATCGTAGAACATCGGTTTAATAAATGAAGGAAGTTCTCTTTATAAAAATGTGTGATTTTTTGATTTTAATCAATATCTCAATTTCTCAAATCAGACAGTCTTAGGTATTCTGTCAAATGTTTTAAAAATTTATATTAAAGATTTTATATCTCCCGGAAAATTATGGCTAAGAAAGGTTCGATATTAGTTTGCGATGACGAAGAAATTATGCGCGACGTTTTGGGGACGATTCTCTCCGGCGCGGGCTACAAGGTTGATCTCGCCAAGACGGGCGAAGAGGCGATCGAGGCGTATGACGAGAAATTTTACGATGTCGTCCTGATGGACGTTTCGATGCCGGGCATCGGCGGTTTGACCGCGCTCGAAGAAATCATCAAATCCGACCCGGAAGCCGTGATCTTGATGATTACGGCTTACGCGACCTTCGACACGGCGATCTCGGCTTGGGAAAAAGGCGCGACCGGCATTATCCGCAAACCTTTTCAGAACGAACAAATCTTAAACCGCGTCGCCCGCGGCGTGAAGAAACGGCGCAACGAGCAGGAGCGCGTCGTTTTGCGGCAGGCGATGACGCGCTCGGTTCAGCGCGATTCGATCATCGGTCGGTCGGACAAAATGGAAAACGTTTTCCGGCTTGTCGAGCGCGTCGCTCCGGCGCGTTCGACCGTTTTGATCACGGGCGAATCGGGGACGGGCAAGGAACTGATCGCCAAAGCGATTCACGAAGCCAGCCCGCGCGCCGACAAATCTTTTGTCGTCGTCAACTGCTCGAATATTCCTTCCGAACTTTTAGAAAGCGAACTTTTCGGTCATACGAAGGGCGCATTTACCGGCGCGGTCGCTGCGAAAAAAGGTTTGTTCGAGGTTGCCGACGGCGGTTCGATCTTTTTAGATGAAATCGGCGATCTGCGTCCCGAAATTCAGGTTCGTCTTTTGCGCGTGATTCAAGAAAGAGAATTTACGCCGCTCGGCGAAACGAATCCGGTGCAGGTTGACGTGCGGATCATCGCCGCGACGAATGTTGATTTAAAAGAAGCGGTCAAGAGCGGAGTTTTCCGCGAAGATTTGTATTACCGCCTATCGGTCGTGCCGGTCGAACTTCCCGCTCTGCGCGAACGCCGCGAGGACATTCTGCCGCTCGTTCAGCATTTTATCCGCAAATATAACGAGGAAAACGCCCGCGCGATTTCCGAAAATCTTTCGCCCGAAGTTCTCTCGCTCCTTGAAAATTATTACTATCCGGGAAACGTCCGCGAACTCGAAAATATCATCGAACGGGCGGTCGTCATCGCGCCGACCGACGAGATCACCGTCGAATGTCTGCGTCCCGAAGTCCGCAATCCCGAACTCGCCCAGAAAATGATCAAAAACAGCGAGGGAAGTTCCGGCGATATTGACATCTCGCGCGGCGTAAATTTTTATGACGAGGTAAAAAGATTCGAGATAGACCTGATTCAGCGCGCCCTCAGTCAGACGGGCGGGCATCAATCGCGCGCCGCCCGCCTTCTCGGCTTAAACGCGACGACTCTCAATTCAAAAATCAAAACCTACAACATCCAATTTTGAAGTTATAAAGCTGGAAATTTTACCAAAAAAATTCGGGTAGAGAATTTAAATTCTCTACCCGAATAGTCGAAGACATGCAAACGAGTTAGAACTCGATGCGACCTACGAATTGAATAACGCGCGGATTCGGCGCGCTTAACAAGCGTCCAAATGTCGAACTGTTGATATTAGCCTGGGTAAATTGTCCCGTAATACCAAATTGCGTATTGTTAATGACATTAAACGCCTCGCCGCGAATCTGAATCCGAATGCGTTCGTTAATCGGAATGTTCTTGATGATCGAAGCATCCCAATTGAAGAAAATAGGTCCGCTCAAAAAGTTTCTTTCTATGTTTCCGGTTTGTCCCGGCGCGACATTAAAGAAAACTTGTCCGGGGAAGGTTTTCGGACCGCTTAAAGGATCAAATCCCAGCGAAGCGACACCGGCGGTTGTTCCGGCAACCCGGGGACGAATCAGACCCTGATCGCACTGAGCCAGATCGAGATTGATAACTTGCGGATTGATGAAAAAGATACCGCAAGGAGTGCGGAATACGCCGACAAGTGCTTTTAGTTCTTCTTTGGTTAAAGTTGTAAAAGCAGTTTGACGACCCGACCGACCGGCACGGTTAAGCGTGCCTCTCGGATCAGTGATCGAAAACGGCGCGCCGCTGCTCAAACGAATAATTGACGTCGTCTGCCAACCACCGATGAGTCGATCTAAAAATCCGTTCGCGCCTGAGAAAAATCGTTTTCCTTTTCCGAACGGCAGTTCATAGATCGTATTCAGGTTAAAGACATGCGTCGTATCCTGATCTCCGATACCGTATTCGAGATCAGGTTGCGCGTTATCAATTAAAGGTTCAAAGCGTGTCTGACCGGTTCCGGGAGCGTTGGTCAGCAATTTTTGGAAAGTATAGTTTGCCTGGAACGTCAGACCGTCCGAGAAACGGCGACGAATTTCGGCTTGCAGAGCATTATAACGGGATTTTGCGGAGTTGGTTAATAAATCCGCTACGCCCGTATTCGGGTTAGCCAAAAGCACATTGTTTCCGGTTCTGAAAGTAGCCAGGTAAACTAAAGCCAATTCTCCGACATCGCCGGCTCGAATAGGATTGATCGTATTCGAGAAGCTGAGCGGATTACCAAACGGGCTTGTGTTGAACGGGGCTTGATTTAACAACTGAAGCGGCTGACAGTTTGGTCCGTTGGCTGCCACCGTGCAGTTAACCGGAAGGTTAAAGCTCAGATTGTTTCTGGCACGCATAAAATCTTCAAAGAATCCGTTGCCAAAAATCTTAACCTGGTTAAAGTCGAGACCGCGAACCAGATTGTTGCTTTGCGCATGGACGTAGCGAACTTCAAAAGCGGTTTGGAAACCGATTTCCCGTTGAACGCCGATGCTGAATTCGTGCGAAGCCGGCACTTGTAAATCCGGGTCAATAGCGAACACCGTTCCGAAGTTGGCGGCAAGGGCATTGTTCTGAGCGTAAGTTCTCGGAACTTGCAGTGTCGGTGCCGTAAACGTCGGTAAATTGTTAAAGCGCGCGCCGCCGCCCGGGATACTTCCGGTGGTCAAGCCTTGAGTCAAGCCTTGATTTCCGATCAGAGCGTTGTCAGCCGCGCGAATAAATTCGTCGTTAACGTAGCTGAGACGATAACCGGCGCGGAAAACGGTTCTGCCATCACCGGGGAAAAGACTTCCCAAAACTTTATTTTTAAAGGTCGGCGACCAGGCAAAGCTGACGACGGGAGCGATATTGTTTTTATCGGTTTTGAAGAAATTCGTTCCGCCGTTATTTGTTCCGACAAAGTCATAAGTTCCGTTCGGATCAAGAATTGTCGTAATAATATCTCTGCCGTTCTGAACCGGTTCTAAAGCAAGCCCGTCAGGCTCACGAATCGGCGTGAACAATTCGTAGCGAGCGCCGAAATTTAACGTAAGCTCCGGTCTGATGCGCCATTGATCCGACACATAGAACGAATAGTGTTCAAAATGTAATCTTCTGGACGGGGGAACCGGTTCCAGATTACCGCTTCGACTGGCTGCGGTAAATGTTTGGTTGGCACTGCCGATCAAACCGCCCAGCAAAGCGAGCAAGCTGTTGGCAGTAGTTACGGAACTGATGCAGTTCGCTCCGGTTCCGGCATTACATCCTGCCGCGGCGTTGAATGTCGTTACCGTGAAAGCAGGAGTTGTTCCGCCTCCGAGAACGTAGTTCGGAATATACGGCGCGCCGAACGCTCCGGGTCCGAACGGGTCGGCTCTGAAAGCGTTATACTGACCGCCGAAACGAATAGCGTGATTGCCGCGCACCCAAACCGCGTTGTCCTGGAAATTGTAAATATCGGTTTTGCGTCCCTGCGCCTGAAATCCCGATTCGGGATTGTTGATCAGCGGCACTTGAATGAAATATGCGGGATCGCCGCTGTTCGTACCGAAAGCCGGGTCGCTTCCCTGCCAGCCGCCTCGCACTTCATTTGTCAAGGTGCTGTTCGGCGTCCATCTCCACCATAAGGAGAGAAACGGGGTATGGGCATCCTGAAATCCGTCCGGCGTAGTCGTGTAACAGCAGGCTGCTCCGCCTTGCTGCGCGTTCAGGTCGGTGCGCTGAAGCAGTTCTTTTTTGAATTGATAAACTCCGCCGATAGAGCTTTTTTCGTTCATATCCCAGTCAAATCGGGAAGTAAAGGCTTCACGATCCTGATTTGACGTAATGGGCGTTGTGAAACCGGTCGTATTAAGCTGATCGCCGAGAGTCGTATTGTTGCCGGTCGTCGGCACATTAGCCAAAATACGGCTTTGAATTACGGCATCTATTCCGGTCGGCGGATTGTTGGGAAGTCCGGCTGCCAGTGTAAAAATATTCACCGTGCGAATCACGCCCGACGTGTCCTGATATGTAAAAATACCGTTACGAGCGTTCGGCAACAGAATCGTTCTGTTGGCGGTTACGGATTGCCGAAGACGAAATCCTTCATAGCCGGCAAAGAAAAACACTTTATTTTTCCAGATCGGACCGCCGAGTTTTCCGCCGAATTGATTACGGTTTAAGAACGGGCGTTGAATTCTCGAAAAATTGTTAAAGAAACTGTTTGCCGCGACGACGGAGTTGCGGTTATAAATATACGCCGCCCCGTGAAATGAATTCGAACCTCTCGGTGTAACGAGTTGAATTTGCGATGCGCCGTAACCGGATTCGGCACCGGCATTCTGCGTAACGATCGTAAATTCGCCGGTATCGTCCACATTCGGGCGATCCGGGATAAAATCCACCGCATTGGCGCGGATAAAATTATCCTGAACGTTAATACCGTCGCGCGTAATATTGGTGAACGAAGAACGCTGTCCGTTAATGGTCGTGTTCTGCGCGCTGTTCGAAGACGTTCCCGCCTGCAATAAGACGAGCGAAAGCGGGTTGCGACCGTTAAGCGGCAATTCGACGATCTGGCGTTGTGTAACCGTCGTGCTTATCTCACCGCTGGTAGCGTTGATGACATCGGCACCGGCGGCGACCGTGACGATTTCGGAAACTTCACCGACTTCCATCGTCGCATTGAGCGAGTAGGTTTTACCTACGTCAATTTTAACGTCCGTATAAGACTGCGTTTTACGTCCTTGAGAAGTAACCGTAACCGTGTATGTTCCGACATCGAGCTGAGACAAGGTAAAAGCTCCTTCGTCGTTGGTTGTTACGGTTCTTTCCTTACCGGTCTGATTGTCTTTGATGACCACAGTCGCTCCCGGAATAATTCCGCTCGCATCGGATACTGTTCCGACAAGATTACCCGTGTTAGATTGAGCAAATGCAACAAGAGTAAACATTGTTAGAAGCAGTAAAGCTAACAAAAAACTTTTCATTGAAATCCTCCTACTTTTAGGTTGTTTGGTTTTATTAATTTTTCCCAAAAATAATAATTAAATCTTTGCAGATTAATCCGAAAATTTTCGAGATTTATTATTGAATTTTGGCATTATAAAAAGGAAGAATTACGATTTCTGTTTAAGCAAAAGTCGTGCCTTTGCGGTTTAAGGGTATTATCTATCTAGATATAAAGGCTTTATAACGCCAAAAGAAACCGGTCGTAATCAATTCATTTCAAAAAAATGAATTGATTTACTAATTTGTGGATACAATTTTATGAATTGATTTACTAATTTGCGGATACGATTTTATGAAATCGGCAGAATGAAATCAGCAGTATCTAATCGGTTTTTTAGGAAACGAATAGATGTTCGGAAAACAGATTTATCGAGTCAGCGGAAATTTATTTTGACCTTCAGCCAGATCCGATTTTAGTTCGTAAATGACCGCCGTTTGATGTTGGAGCGGTTTATGGTCAGCGGTTTTACCGTTGAAAACGGTTGATTATTTTCCTCGACTTAATGTATAAGAGTTTTCTGGGTGGTCATATTTCAATTAATAAAAATCTAAAGATCCGTAATTCCGCTTTAGTGTTTTGTAAATTATATGAGCCTAATTTCGAATAAATATTTCTATGGAGAATTTATGAAGGTGATCATTAAAACGCTTGTGGTGACGTTGCTTTTCGTTTATGTTTGTTCCGTTTCGGCGCAAGACAAAAAACAAAGCGGTGATAAATCAAAGTCAAACGTTATCGTTAAATACGATAAGAAAAAAAATTTGACCACTGTCCGGCTGAAAGAATTAAGGATTTCTAAATTGATATTAGAGAAACAAGCATCTAAGGACATTCCGCTGCATCAGACGGATTTGGAAATTTTTTATACCTATCAGGGAGAAAAATCAACCGAGCCGGTTGCAGAAATAAATTTTCGTTTTTATGTGTCGGCGAGAAATTATATATTTTTACGCTCACAGACGGTCATGGCGGCACTCGATAGTGAAGATAAAGAAAAGGGTCGCGCCATAATGTTGGGCAACACCGATTATAAATCCGAGCCTCCGAAGTTTAACACGGTGTATGAAGAATTTATGGTTGTTAAAGTTCCGTCGGAAGCCCTGAAAAAAATGGCTGAAGCCAATTCGCTGGAAATTTATCTGGGTCCGATTTCATACCCGCTGACGACCGAACAGCTTGCCGCGATTCGGGAATTAGCCGATTTTTTGCCTGAATCGGATTCTAAATCGTAGATTTTCAGCATCATGGATTTTTAAGAAACAAATCCTAAAATTTAAGATTCACGAAGCTGCAGGTTCACTGTCAAACAGTGAGCCGATGATCTGTTCGGACGGACGGGAGCGGTTGTTTTCAGCCGATTCCAACTGACTGACGGGAAACTCGTATTTTTCAGGTGAAAGCAAACCGACCGCATCTTTAACAACTGAAATAAATTTCGGCTATAATCGAATAAAATTTATAAAATCAATGTCCGAAAAGAATTTCTTTAATCCTCAACTATCGCTCGCGCCGCTCGGTGCGGGTGATTTGATTGACCGCGCGGTTCGTCTCTACAGGAAAAATTTCTGGACGTTTGTAGCGATTGCCGCGCCGCCGATTTTTGTCGGGACCTGGGTTTCGATTTTTTGGGGCTATCTGGGGAGAAGTCTTTTCAATGTCGGCACGACGCGCGATGAAGCCGAGCTTTCGCTTTATTATCTGTTTATCGCTCTTGGCAGTCTGGTGATTTTGTTTGTCGAAGCAATCGCGGTTTTATCCGTAATGGGCGGCGCGTCGCGCAATTTCGTCCGGCATCTGCTGTTCGGCGAGCCGATAACTTTCCGCGAAACTTATAAAAATACCAAAAACAGGCTCGGCGGTTTGATCGCCGCCTCGGCGATCATGGTTTTCTTGCTGTCCTTAACGGGGTATCTGATTCTCATCGTCGGTGTTGTCGGCGCGCTGATATTGATCGGCATTGTGGTTGCGGTCTTTAGTTTCTCGCCGGTCTTGACCGCTATTTTTTCGGTCGTTTTGTCGCTGGTAGTCGCCTTTTTTACGCTCTGGCTTTTCTTTCTGCTGGTCTCGCGTTTCGCGTATGTGCCGCAGGTGATGCTCGTCGAAGGTCAGAGAGTTTTTTCGGCGATCGGCAGAAGCGTATCCTTGGCGGGCGGAAATGTCAGCCGGCTCGCCGCGCTTTTTATTTTTACGATCGTGGCGACCTATTCGGCTCTCGCTCTGCTGTATATTCCGCTCGGCTGGTATGCGTGGGCAAACGGCGTTGAGATTCTCGCGTTCGACAGCGATGTCGTTCCCGTCTGGTATGAGATCGCCTATCAGGTCGTTTCGCAGATCAGTCTTATTTTGCTGACGCCGGTCTGGATGATCGGTTTGTGCCTGCTCTATGTTGACGAGCGCGTCCGGCACGAAGGCTACGACATCGAACTGATGGCGGCGCGGCGTTTGGGCGACATTCCGAACGTGCCGCGCGATTTCGTCAATCCGCTCCAGCCCGCGCTGGCAGATCATTCTATAGCGAAATCCGCACCGGCGCGGCAAAAATCTTCGATGACTTCGCTCGGACTCGATTCGGATTAAACGGCAATGAATAAAATTTTCGTAAAATTCATTCTCAAAATTCTTATCTCGCTACTTTTATTTTCCTTTGCCGCGATGGGCGCGACCTTGAGCGAATACCGCGAAAACATCGGTCATCTGAAGGAAGATTTAAATAAATTGCTTGCTCCCGAAGACGATTGGACGGATGAAGAAAAAGAAAATTTTATCGCCGAAGTTTACGAAGAACTGCCCGGACTTTTTCCGCCGAAGCAAAAGATCGAATGGCAGGGCGGAAGCGTCGAAACCGACAACGAATGGCTTCTAAATAAATTTGCCAGCTATAAAGATTTGAAACCGGACGCGCCCGAACGCCGTCAGATATTAGCTGAAATTTACGAGCGTCTCGATGCCGTCGAGCAGAAGATCATTGAACTCGAAAACGCGACCGCCGGAAACCGAACCAAGGACGAGGAAAAACAAAAACTCGCCGAGATTCTCAAACGCGAAGAATACGCGCGCCCCGAAGAGCAGGGAGAAAGCGCGGTCGCCCGCGCCCTGCGAAGATTCAGAGAATGGCTGAAAAGCCTTTTCCCCGAACCCGAACCGCCGGTGCTGAAAGAACCGACCGGATTTCAGGCGATACCGTTTTTTCTGCAGATTCTGCTCTACGCATTGGTTATCGGTTTGCTCGGATTTTTGATCTACAAATTCGCGCCGTTTATCGCCGCCCGCATCAAAAACCGCGAGCGCAAGGAAAAAGAAGAGCGCGTCATTTTGGGCGAAAAGATCGCGGCGGACGAAACATCCGGCAATCTTTTCAATCAAGCCGAAAATCTGGCGCGCGAAGGCGACCTGCGCGGCGCGATCCGCAAAGGCTACATCGCGCTTTTGTGCGAACTTGCCGACCGCAAAGTGATCGGCTTGTCAAAGAACAAAACCAACCGCGATTATCTGCGCGACGTTCGCAAACGCCGCGAACTTTATCAAAATATGAACGGACTGACGAATAATTTCGAGCGTCATTGGTATGGTTTTCAGGAAGCCGATGAAAAAGATTGGAATGAATTTAAAGAAGATTACCGGAAGACAGTAGGCGGCGGCAGTAGGCAGTAGGCAGTTTAGATTTTGTTATGTCTGAATCGAGAGGATATAAAAGTCTGAGAGTCTTTCAATTGTCTTATGAATTGGCGATGGAAATATTTCGTTTGTCGAAAAATTTTCCGGCGGAGGAAAGATATTCTTTAACCGATCAAATTCGCCGTTCATCAAGAAGCGTTCCGGCTAATATTGCCGAGAGCTATCGAAAGCGGCAATATCCGAAGGCTTTCGTCAATAAAATGTCGGATGCGGACGGTGAAGCTACGGAAACAACTCTATGGTTGGATTTTGCTGAAGACTGCGGGTATCTTTCGGTGCAAGATCACGAAAGATTAATAAAAGGATATGAAGAAGTAGGACGAATGCTTGGAAATATGATTTTGCATCCCGAAAAATTTCTTCCGAGATAGAGCGGCAAACTGCTTACTGCCTAGTGCCGCTGCCTACTTTTTATAAAAGTAATGAAGCAAAAACTGCTCATATTTTTCGGCGTAATTATCGTCATTGTTCTGCTCGTCGTGCTGAACGCGATTTCGTATGTGCAGAGAGAAGAAGAAGCCGATAACGAGGTCAGACCGAACCGTTCGACATATAATACGGGCGCGACCGGCACGCGCGCTTTTTACGATCTTCTTTCGGAAACCGGGCGCAGAGTTACGCGCTGGCAGGAACCGCCGTCCCAGCTTTTAAATTACGGTCAAAACGCTCCGTCCGTTTTTGTCATTATCGGCAAAACGCGCCGCGAGATTGATGAAACGGAAGCCAAACAGATTCTCGATTGGACGGCGAGCGGCGGGATTTTGGTTTTGATTGACCGCGAACCGCCGCAGGAATTGACCGCGACGACAGCCAACTGGCGTTTGTCGCTTGTCTTTCCGTCCGACGCTTTATCGTTCGAGATTGATCCGGCAAATCCGAATCAGATGACCGACAAAACGACCGCCGCGAAACCCGTCCAGCCGAGCATTTTTACGAGCGGAATAAACGCCGTCCAGCCGTCGCGTTTTGCCGGAACGGTCAATTTCGAACGATTCGCCGATGCGGAAGTAAATCTCCCGAAATTCAACACGCACCCGGAACTGATCGAAAAAGACACGGGGTTCAGCGTAAATACAAATTCGAATTTTGAAAACGAAAACGATCAGGACGACAGCCTGTTTCGTCTGACACAACCGCCGCCGCCCAAACCCGCCGCCGAAAACGAAAGCGAAGCTGGCGACGCGGAAGACGAAGAACCGTCCGCCAATCCGTCGCACATCGCTCCCGTAGTTCATCTTTCAAACGGCGAAAAAAACATACTGGTTGACGCGCCGTTCGGTTCGGGCAGAATAATTTTTCTAACCGACCCGTTTATCGTTTCAAACGGCGGGATAAATCTGGTTGACAATTCGCAGATCGGCATCAATATCGTCGCTTCGACGGGCGGCATCATCGCCTTTGACGAATATCATCAGGGCTTCGGCGTGAACGACAACCGTCTGTTGCAGTATTTTGCGGGAACGCCGGTTTTGCCGATTCTCGGACAGATCGTTCTGCTCGTCGCGCTCATTTTTTTCAGCCAGAGCCGCCGCTTTGCCCGCCCGCTTCCGCTTGACGAACCCGACCGGCTTTCAAAACTCGAATACGTCGCGGCGATGGCACAGCTTCAGCAGAGAACGAAAGGCTACGATCTCGCCATCGAAAATATTTACACGGATTTTCGCCGCCGCGTGTCGCGTCTTCTCGGAGTTGACAATCAAAGCACTTCGCGCAAAGATTTCGCCCGGCTTCTGTCGGAAAGATTGGAGCGCGACGAACTCGAAATTTACAACCTGATGCGGAAATGCGAAGACATCATGCACGGCGAACCGACGAATAAAAAAACGGTTTTGAAATTAACAAGCGATTTACGCGGGATCGAGGAAAATCTGGGCTTGAGGCGAACGGGAAGAAAAATATAATGGCGGTTTCCGCATGGATCATTTTGATTTTACTGTTTGCTCTGACAAGCATGGTCGGTGTCGTCACGGGAAGCAATTCGCTCGTTACCGTTCCCGTGATGTTCCAGTTCGGGATTGACGCGAAAACCGCCGTGGCGACGAATATGTTCGGTTTGACGTTTATGAACATCGGCGCGACGATTCCTTTTTTGCGGCAGGGAATTATTGACAAAAAGAAAATCGCGCCGCTCGTTGGTTTGACATTGATAAGTTCGGCAATCGGCGCATTGCTCGTCGGATTGATTACGAACGCGGGCATCAAAATAATCGTTTCGGCGGCAATGATCGCCGTCGCGCTGTTCACGCTTTTAAAACGCGATGCGGGAATTGCGGCGGTCGCCGAAATTTCGCCGCGAGCCGTCGTTTTGACTTACATTCTGACGTTTCTTCTGGGAATCTACGGCGGGCTTTACAGCGGCGGTTATGTAACGGTTTTGACCGCCGTCTATGTAGCGTTTTTCGGAATGACCTTTACCGAATCAATCGCTTCGACAAAATTTATCAATGTTTTTTCTTCAATGATTGCCACGATAATTTTCGCTTGGCAGAATTTGATTGATTACAAATTAGGACTTATCCTAGCCGTTACAATGTTTATTGCCGCTTATGTCGGCGCAAAAACGGTAACAAAACTAAACGACGTTTGGATCAAACGAATCTTCTTAGGAACGGTTTTTATCTTGGCAATAAAAACGATTTTCGATTTTCTGTAAATTGGTTTTGTAGAATATGGAGACAAAAATGAATAAGTCGAAGTTAATTTATTTATCTGTATTTTTGTTTACGATTTTCTCCGGTGTCGTAATAATTTACTATCTCAATCAAACCGTATTTGCCGAACCGTCGCTTACGCCGTCGAAAAATCCGTGCTGGTTTAAAGGTTACGACGATCCGTCTGTCAGTTGGAATGAAATCAAAGCGAGACAAAATCGTGAAACGTATGGTTATTCGGTAGAAGTGCCGATTGAAAACGCCGTGAAAAAATTCAATGAAGAAATGCGCTGTTATCCGCATTTTAATGAGTTTCCCGACTTAACCGAAAACGAAGTGATTGCGTCTTTGATTGATTTTGATTCGCACAACGACGGAGCCAATTATACGGACGCGAGACGCGAAGAACGGAAAAACTTGATAAATAAAAAAATTCTTCCGAAAGGCTCTTTGTTACGTTTTGATATCGGGAGTTGTTTCGATACGGGAAGTTTCATGGGAAACGATCTTTGCGCTCAAGGACTGAAGATTACTTTGACGTTTAATCTTGATAAAAAAGAAGATGCAAAAATGCAAAGCGCGAAAGAAGATGTTTTCGTTATTAGAAAAACCTTTACCGGATTTAAACCCAGAAACTAATTTGCTTATAAAATTATTACTTAAAATTTAATGCTAAATCATACTCCGCAAACCATCGCGCATATTTTGAATGAGCTTCGCAAAGTCGTTGTCGGACAGGACGAAGTTATCGAACAGATTCTCGTTGCCGTTCTCGCCGAAGGACACGCGCTACTCGAAGGCGTTCCCGGCACGGCGAAAACTCTGACGGTCAAAACGCTGGCGCGGATCGTCGGCGCGCGGTTTTCGCGTATTCAATTTACGCCCGACCTGATGCCTTCGGACATCACGGGAACGAATGTTTTCAATATGCAGAAATCGGAATTTTCGCTTCGTCCGGGACCGATCTTTACCGACATTTTATTGGCGGACGAGATTAACCGCACGCCGCCGAAAACGCAAGCCGCTCTGCTCGAAGCGATGGAAGAGCGGCAGGCGACGATTGACGGCAAACGCTATAAACTCTCGCCGCTTTTTACCGTGCTGGCGACGGAAAATCCGATCGAATACGAAGGAACTTATCCTCTGCCGGAAGCGCAATTAGACAGATTCTTACTGAAAATTTTGATTGATTATCCATCGCTCGAAGCCGAACAGGAAATCGTCGCACGTTGGGACAGCGGATTTAATTCGCATAATTTGGAAGAAATTGACATTCAGCCTCTGCCCGACCAGAATGCGATTCCAAACTGCCGCAGTGAAGTAAAACAGATGAAAACCGAACCGGGCGTGCAGAAATACATTGTTGACATCGTTCACAAAACGCGCACGCATCCGACGATTCTCTACGGCGCAAGCCCGCGCGCTTCGGTCGCTTTGCTTTTGTGTTCAAAGGCTCTCGCCGCGATTCGCGGGCGCGATTTTTCAACGCCCGACGATGTGCGCGATGTCGCTCTTCCCGTTCTGCGCCATCGCCTTGCTCTCAGAGCCGAAGCCGAACTCGACGGCGCGACAAACGATGCGGTAATTTCCGATATTCTGAAAACGGTTGAAGTTCCGCGCTAAAAAGTTATAATTTTCTTCGGAGAAAAAATTTATGATCAAAGCAATTCGTGGCAGTACCATCTGATAACTCGACCGGGAAGAATTTAGAAAACTTATCCGACCATACCGGCGAAGGCGTGATCGTGGACATCGGGACGGGCGACGGTCGCTTTGTATATCGGTCTGCCGCAGCGCATCCGAACAAATTTTTTATCGGGATAGATGCGAACGCCGCGCCGCTCAGGAAAACCTCGATGAAGGCGACACGGAAATTGTCGAAAGGCGGTCTGCCTAACGTCCTGTTTATTCAGGCGGCGATCGAAGATTTGCCCGAAGAATTGAATGCGGCGGCGGACGAGATTCACATCCATTTCCCGTGGGGCAGTCTGCTCGCGGCGGTTGCTTCGGGCGATAAAAATATTCTCCAATCTTTAAAGAGAATTTCCGCGCCCGAATGTCTTTTGGAAATCGTCATCGGCATTGACGAACAGCGCGACCGGACGGAAATCGAAAGATTGAATTTGCCCGAGCTTTCCGGCGAATATCTTCAAAATACTTTGATTCCGAAATACGAAGCGGCGGGCTTTCGGCTTTTGGAAAAAGGATTTTTAAATTTGTCCGAATGGTCGCGGTTTGAAACTTCCTGGGCGAGAAAACTTCAAAGCGGCGGAAAGCGAAAAGTAGTATTTCTAAATTTCATTTCGGATTCCGGCTAAAATTTCCACATATTAAATTAAACAACAAGTTGAGTTTAGGATGCCGAAATTCGGTCAAAAAATTTCGGCTTGTGGCATAATTACATCAGCCCCGTCTTTTATGAAATATTGCCCTGTCTGTCAACAAGCATATTCCGACGAGTCGCTCAATTTCTGTCTCGAAGACGGCTCGCATCTCGTGACGGACGAATATATTTCAAACTCGCCGACCATCGTTTACAGCCCGTCGGTCGAGGAGCTTCTCTCATTAAGATCGGTCAGAAGTTTTGAAACCGGCATTCCCTCGATTGCCATTCTGCCTTTTAACAATGTCAGTTCGGATGCGGAGAACGAATATTTTTGCGACGGTTTGGCGGAAGAACTCATTAACGCGCTGATGAAATTGGATAAAATCCGTGTCGCGGCGCGGACTTCCGCTTTTTCGTTCAAAGGCAAGGAAACCGACGTGCGGACAATCGGACAGACTTTGAATGTCAAAACCGTTCTCGAAGGAAGCGTCCGCAAATCGGGAAAACGCCTGCGAATTACAGCGCAGCTTATCAACGCTTCGGACGGTTATCAACTCTGGTCGGAACGATTTGACCGGCAACTCGAAGACGTTTTCGAGATTCAGGAAGAGATCGCTCTTTCGATCGTTGACGTTCTCAAAGTAAAACTTCTCGGCAACGAAAAAGCGGTTTTGAGAAAACGCTATACGGATAATGTTCAGGCGTATGAGCTTTATCTGAAAGGTCGTCTGTGGAACAGAAAAACGGCGGACGGTTTTAAACGCGCGATCAGTTATTTTAAACAGGCAATCGAACTCGACAGCGATTACGCGGTCGCTTATTCGGGGTTGGCGGATTATCACGTTCTCTTGGGGTTTTACGAAGCGATGCCGCCGAAGGACGCGGGCGAACGCGCCAGGGCATTTTCGGCAAAAGCTATCGAACTCGACAACACGCTCGCCGAAACGCATTCGTCATACGGCGCGACGCTCGGCGCGTTCGATTGGAATTGGGCGGAAGCGCGGAAATATTACGAACGCGCTATCGAGATCAATCCCAATTATCTCGCCGTCTATCAATACTACGCGGTCAATCTCGCCGCCGCCGGCGAATTCGATAAGGTCTTTGAAAAAACCGCGCGTTCGATGGAAATTGATCCGCTTCTTCCCGTGATAAACGCCAATCTCGCGTGGCTTTTTTATCTCTCGCGCCAATACGAAAAGGCGGAACAGCAGGCGAGGACGACAATCGAGATCGAGCCGAATCATTTTTCGGCGCATTGGGTTTTGGGCATCACTTACGCGCAGATGAAACGATACGCGGAAGCGGTTTCCGCGCTCGAAAACGCGATTCAGGTCGGCGGCAAACGCCCGTTCGTTGCCGCCGACCTGGGACGCATTTTAGCCGAATCGAATAAGAAAAAAAACGCGCTTTTGATTCTCAAAAATCTGGAAGAAGCCGCAAAGGAAAATTACATCTCGCCGCTCAATTACGCGAAAATTTATCTCGGTCTGGGCGAAACGGAAAAGGTTTTCGAATGGCTCGAAAAAGGTTTCGAGACGCGCGCCGTTCGCCTGCCGTGGCTGATGGCTGATCCGCAATTCGATTCTTTGCGCGATGATAAAAGATTTCTGAAACTTTCCCGAAAAATAAAATCTCTCAATCAAAAATAAGACTGCTGACACCTTTTCCCGTCCTTTTTGCGCGTTAATAAATGCGGACGAAAATTTTCGCAGAAAATTCATATATTTAGGAGTTGTAACTTATGAAAAATACAATCGCGCGATTTTTGGTGTTTGCCGGATTGATGATCGGTCTGGTCGGTTTCATTCAGGCAAAACGGGTTTCGTCATACAACATAACTATTCCGTTTGATTTTATCGTCGGTGAAAAATCTTTCAAGGCGGGGGATTACTCGGTAACGTTCGGCGTTTTTCAGTCCAATCCCGGCAATTTTATCATCCGTTCGGCTGACGGCAAACAAGCCGCTATCATCGCCCGCGGAGTTTCAAAACCATCCGCTCAAGAATTAAAAACCTTCAATTTGGTTTTTAATGTTTTCAACGAGCAGTATTATCTTTCGGAAGCAAACTCTCCGGGAAGAAGTTTCAAGCTCTACAATTCGGGTCCGAAAAAAGCGGAAAAAAGAGTCGAGGTCGTGCTGAAAAGATAAAGGCAAAGAATCTGTAAAAAGCGGGCGAGATACACAAGTCTAGTCCGCTTTTTTGATTAACGGCTATGGAATAAATACGGCATCCGACGGATTTTAATTTTTGTGAAAAATCTTATGCAAAAATTATCGTTTCTATTGTTTTTATTTGCGCTCTTTTTTATCTGCCAAAATCCGGTTTCGGCGCAGAGTGATGCGGTCTATCGTTTGCGGGATGTAAAAACTATTTTTGTTGATGAAGATTCATTCAAGATAACTTTTTCTTCATGCGGGCGCGAGATCGGCAGTGTTTTCGTTCCCTGCGAAAAGGATAATCTCGAACGGCAGAAATTTCTCGAAGACTTGCGCCGCTGGCTCGGCAAATACGATTTTGCTTTGACCTCCGAACGCGAAAAAGCCGACGCGGTTTTGCGGGGCGAAATTTATATTGACGACGACACCTTTCGCAAAAAAGCCGAATACGACCGCGAACAAAAGAAAAAACATCCGCACCTCGGACATGGGTTTTACGAACCGAAATGGTCGGTAACGGCTTGGCTCGAAAATCAAAACGGTTCGCGTTTGTGGCGCAACACGGGATATGCGCCGCAGGTCAGCTATAAACCGAGCGGTCTGGCAAAGATCGAAGCCAAAAAACTCGCCCGTCACCTGCAATACAATTTCAAAAAGAGCAAATAAAACAGCATTGATTACTGCATTTTAACTCAACGATTTACACTCAAAACTGACAACCGCCGCCCGCAAAGGTTATAATTTCCTTTTGCGTTTTTCACAAAAAACGCATCAAAGGAAGCGTTATGAAGATAGCAGTAGCGATGAGCGGCGGCGTGGACTCATCATCAGCCGCCGCGCTTTTAAAAGAACAGGGTCATGAATTAATCGGTTTCACGATGCAGTTATGGAATCAGCGTCGCCATATCAGTGTGGACGAAAACGGCGATCCGCTGCCGTCGCGCTGTTGCTCGCTCGACGACGTTTACGATGCGCGGCGCGTGGCGGAAAGTTTGGGAATGCCGTTTTATGTTTTAAATCTGGAAAAAGATTTCGAGCGCGATGTCGTCAATCCGTTTATCGAAAGTTATCTGAACGGCGAAACGCCGATCCCGTGCGTCGCGTGCAATTCGCGTCTGAAATTCGCCTCATTGGACAGAATGGCGCAAAGTTTGGGCTGTGATAAAGTCGCCACCGGACATTACGCGCGTGTCGAATACGACGAAGCGAAAAATCGCTACCGCCTTTTTCGCGGAAAAAATCACTGGAAAGATCAGAGCTATTTTCTCTGGGAATTGACGCAAGATCAGCTTTCCCGTTCGCTGTTTCCTTTGGGCGATATGTTAAAGTCGGAAGTCCGCGACATCGCCCGCGACGCGAATCTTTACGTTGCCGAAAAACAGGAATCGCAGGAAATCTGCTTCGTGCCGGACGGAAATTATTCGGGTTTTATTGACCGATTTCTGGAACACGAAGACCGCACCGGAGAAATTCCCGAAGGCGGCGACATCGTAAATACCAAAGGCGAAAAGATCGGCGAGCATACGGGCATTCACCGCTACACTATCGGTCAACGCCGCGGCTTAGGAATCGCGCACGAAAAACCTCTGTATGTCGTGCAGATCGAACGCGCCCGCAATCAAATCATCGCGGGCGAAAAGCAGGAACTCGATTCCTACGAATTCACCGCGAAAGGCGTAAACTGGGTTGCTTTTGATGCACCGAGCGAACCCGTTCGCGCATCGGTCAAAGTGCGTTATCGCCACGAACCCGCGCCCGCGACGATTCACGCGCTCGCGGACGCTCGCGCCCGCATCGTCTTCGACGAACCGCAAGCCGCCATCACGCCCGGACAAGCAACCGTTTTCTACAACGGCGAAGAAACCGTCGGCGGCGGTTGGATCGAGAAAAAAGCTTAACAAATGCAGGAGTGAAATAAAATGAAAAAACCGAAATTAAGCCGTGAAACTTACGAGCAAACGATGGAAGTAATTCGCATCGGCAATGCGGCAGTCCGTGAAGCGCAGGCGGAAAATCATCGGCTTGGTTTGCCTAATATTTATTTAATTAACGGCAAGATAATTTATGAAATGCCGGGCGGCGAAATTGTTGTTAAAAATTCTTCCGAAAACGATTCTGAAAAATAAAATGAAATTTTTTATTTCGCTTCTTTTGCTTTCGATTTTCTCTCTTTCCATTTCCGCGCAAAAAATAAATCAGAATCAATTTCTCGTCGTTCTCGGCACGGCGCAGGATGCGGGTTTTCCGCAGGTCGGCTCGACGGATGAATTTCGGGAAGTTGAGAAAAATTATAAGGCGCGGCAAAAGGTCGTTGCGCTCGGACTTGTTGATAAACGAGCGACGCAGAAATTTCTTTTTGAAGCCACGCCCGATCTGCCCGCTCAGCTTTTTGCATTGAATAAATTTGTGCCGTCGAAACACACTTTGCCGGACGGCGTTTTTTTGACGCACGCGCATATCGGGCATTACGCGGGGCTGATGTATTTCGGCAGGGAATCGGTCGGCGCAAATAAAGTTCCAATTTACGCGATGCCGCGAATGGAAAATTTTTTACGTGAAAACGCGCCGTGGAGTCAGCTTGTCGGACTCGAAAATATCGAGATAAAAAATTTGAAAGACGGCGAAGCAATTAAGCTGAATGAAAATTTAAAAGTTACGCCGTTTCTCGTTCCGCATCGTGATGAGTTTTCGGAAACGGTCGGTTTTGAGATCAAAGGCAAAAATAAAACCGCGGTATTTATTCCCGATATTGATAAATGGAGCAAATGGAAACAGGATTTGAAAGAACTCATTAAGCGCGTTGATTACGCTCTGTTGGATGCGACATTTTACAAAAACGGCGAGATTCCGAACCGTGATATGTCGGAAATTCCGCATCCTTTTGTTGAGGAAACAATCGAGCTTTTAAAAGATTTACCAGCCGCCGACAAAGCGAAAGTTATTTTTATTCATTTTAATCACACGAATCCGCTAATTAGAAAAAACAGCCGCGAGCGGCGCGAAGTTTTACGTAAAGGTTTTCGCGTCGCGGACGAGGGAATGATTTTGGATTTATGATTTTCGGTAATTGTGAAAACGAATAAACCTTGACTGGCGGTGCGGCAAATGATTACATTATTCCAATAATGCGGCATATTCTTTTTTTTATTTTTTTTATTTCTTTTTTTGCTGTAAACGGCAAAGGGCAGACAGTCGAATCAGACGCAGATTCGACTGCCGGTAATTTACGACTGCATCAATTGACGAGCAAAATTTTCGGAAATACGCGGACGATTCGCGTTCTTCTGCCGCCCGGTTATGATAAACCGGACAACCGGAAAAAACGGTATCCGGTTCTTTATTTGAACGATGGTCAAAATCTTTTCGATGTTTCCACTTCTCTGTTCAACCGGATGGAATGGCGGGTTGATGAAACCGTCCGGGATTTGATCGGGAAAAAAGAAATAGAGCCGCTGATCGTCGTCGGAATAGATAACGCGGGCAAAAGCGGACGGGCAAACGAATATCTGCCGTATGAAGATGAATATCTCCAGCCGCCGCTTCCGAATCCCGAAGGCTACAAATACCCGGATTTTTTGACCGGCGAAGTGATGCCTTTTATCAACCGCGAATACCGCGCTAAAACCGGCGCGAAAGCGACTGCTTTGGGCGGTTCGTCATACGGCGCGTTGATCTCGCTTTATGTTTTTATCAAAAAACCGGAAGTTTTCGGCAGGCTGTTGTTGGAAAGTCCGTCGTTTTACGTTTCCGACGCGCAGATTCTCAAAGAAGCCGAAAAGTTGAAAAAATTACCGGAAAAAATTTACATAGGTGTCGGGACAAACGAAGGCGGACGACCGAACTGCGCGCTTGGAGATTTGAATGAAGAAGCGGTTCAGGATGTACTGAAATTGAAAAAAATATTGCAGGATAAAAAACTCGATGACGAACGGCTGAAAGTATCGGTTGAAGATTGCGCCGTCCATAACGAAAACGCCTGGGCAAAACGTCTGCCCGAAGCGTTGAAGTTTTTGTATAACAGGTAACGCCAATCCTTTGATAAATAAGAAACGCCGCGAAGTTTGGCGAAATGGTTTTCGCGTCGCGGATAAAGGAATGAATTTGGATTTGTAATTTTTCACTCGGTTTAGAAAATAAATTCCCGCCAGACCGCTCAACCCGCATTTTGACCGTTGACAGATTTTTTCTAACAATTCCGTAATGTTTGCCGTATATTTTCCAAAGATCGCATTTCGAGGAAAAATAAAATATTTTGGTGGTGAACTAAAAGTAATGTTTTGAATTTGTCCCGCAGGGACTTCCTGTTAATAGCCCCGCGATTTATCGCGGGGTTGGTTGAAAATAAATTTTCAAGTCCCGGCAGGGACGGCAGAATCTTTCGTCCCTGCCGGGACTTGATTCTCTGGCTTGACTATTCCCCGCGATAAATCGCGGGGCTATTGGCGAATGCTCCTACGGAGCAAAATGACTCGACATTACTTTTAGTTCACTACCAATATTTTTAAAGATCATGAAAAAATTACATTTTACCGCGTTGTTGATATTCTGCTTTTCGTTGACCGTTTTTTCGCAGAGCGAGGTCGTATCGGTTACGTCAATCGTCAAAGTAAAAAACGAAAAACGCGCCGAAGCCGCTTTTTATTATGAAAATAATTGGAAAGTTTTGCGGAAGCAGGCACTTGAAAGAGGGTATATTCATTCCTACGAATTCATCGAAGCAAAGGCGGATGAAAAAGCCGATTTTGATTTTATAACCATTACGAGATTTAAAGATCAGGCGCAGTTTGAAAAAGCGGAGGAAAATTTTCGGAAACTGATGGAGCCGCGCGGCGATCCGAAATTGCTCAATGATGTAAAGCCGGATGATTTTAGAGAAGTCGTGTTTGTCAAGATCGGGAAAAGTCTGCTTGTTACGGCATCGGATGAAAAGAAAAAATCTAAAGACGAGTAAGCGTTTCAAAATCATGAAAAGACTATTTTTAGCAGTTACATTTTTGTTTTTATCCGCGACCGTTTTTTCAATTTCCGTAAACGCGCAAGACGACTGTAGCGCGAAAGAGGTCAAGGAATTCGATTTTCTTTTGGGAAACTGGAAAGTAAAAGGAAAGACGGGAACGATGCAGATCACGAAAATTCTTAACGGCTGCGGGATTCAGGAAGTTTGGCAATTGGAGGAATTCAACGCCGTGCTTTTGCGAAATTACGACAACGCGACACGGAAATGGTATCTGACTTTTACCGCGCATGATCTCGTTCCGCAAGTCTGGGAAGGACGCGCGGAAAACGGAAATTGGGTTTTCTATAGGGATTGGGAATTGAACGGCAAAAAGCGAAAGTCCCGCACTTTTTGGATAAAAGACGGTGACAGAGGTTTTACCAAAATTGTCGAGCAATTAAACGACGACGGAAAAACATGGCGGCTTCATGATAAAGCCGAGTTTGAAAGAGAGGGAACGAATATTTCTTTTAACGGGCAAACCGACAGCAATTTTTAAACAATAAAAGGAGAATAAAAAAATGAAAAAATCAGCAATCTTATCAATGATAATTTTGGGAGTTTTCGCAGTTTATTTCGGCGCGAAAGTTTCGGCTGACGAAAAGGAAAAAGAACTTGTGAAAATCCCTCTGGAAAATTATCTGAAAGGACACGAAACCGGAAAAGCCGAATATATGGAAAAGGCTTTTCACACGGAAGGAAAACTGATGTTTATCCGCGACGGGAAATTTACGACGAGAGATTTTAAGGAATATATCGGCGGAATGAGAGGCGAAGCGGCAAAGGACGAAGCCCAGCGCAAACGCAAAATTGAAAGCATAGACATTGCCGGAAATGCGGCAGTCGCCCGGATCGTGCTCGATTATCCGACCGTCAAATTTACCGATTATATGTCTCTGCTGAAAATTGACGGCGAATGGAAAATAGTGAATAAAACCTTTTACGCCGAATCGAAAGAACAAACCGATAAATGAAGCCGGAAAAACTTTTTGACTCTTTCTGGAAACTGCAGATCGGCGGCTGGCTGATCTATCTGTTTTTGATCTATGTAACATTTTTCTCGGTCGCCAGCGAAGGCAGTTTCCTCCGTCTTTTACAAATAAAAGGTTTTCGGGCGGTGGTCGGTTTTGTCTTGACCTGCGTTCTTTGGCAATTTTACCGCCGGATCATAAAACGATTTTCCATCGGGCAGATCGTTTTTGTCGTGCTTGTTTGTTCGGTGATTTTCGGAATTCTCTGGACGGTGATCGAAAGTTCGTTTTATTTGATGGTAGATCACGGTTATGATCTCGGCGTAACTATGCCGCGGATGCCGCGCATCGCGCTCGATTATTCGGTAACGATTATGGCTTGGAGCGCGATCTATTTCGGCATCAAATACTGGCGGCAATGGCAGACGGAAAGGGAAAACGCTTTGCAGGCGAAAATCTTAGCCGAAAAAGCGCAGCTCGAAATGCTTCGTTATCAGCTCAACCCGCATTTTCTTTTTAACGCGCTCAATTCGATCCGCGCTTCGATTGACGAAGATGCGAGCCGCGCCAAACGGATGATCACACAGCTTTCCGAATTTCTGCGCCATTCGCTTTTGAGCAGTGAAAAAAAGCAGGTTTCTCTCGGCGAAGAGCTGGAAGCCGTGCGGAATTATCTGGCGATTGAAAAAATCCGGTTTGAAGATAAACTGGAAGTCGAATTTGAAGTGGACGAAAAGACGGAAAAATTCAAAGTGCCGTGTTTTCTGCTCAATCCGCTGGTCGAAAACGCCGTCAAACACGGCTTACGGTCGGGCGCGAAACCGCTCGAAATAAAAATTTCGGCATCGGCGGACGAAGAAAGATTGTTTTTGGAAGTCGCTAATTCCGGCAAACTGCAGACCGGAGCGAACACCGGCGGCATCGGTCTGAAAAACGTCCGCGAACGGCTCGAAAAACTTTTCGGCGGCGGCGGCAAACTCGAATTGACGCAGGAAAACGGTTTTGTCAAAGCGCGGGTCGAAATAACGAAAGTGAGTTAGTCACGAATTACACAAATAACTCGAATTTTTAATGTTTCGTGTTATTCGTGTAATTCGTGGCTTATGAAAATGAAATACAAATCAATCATCGTTGACGACGAACGGCTCGCGCGCCGCGAAATGCGCAGGCTTTTGTCGGAGTGCCCCGAAATCGAAATTGTCGGCGAAGCGGAGAATTTGACCGAAGCCATCGAACTTATCAAAAGGAAAAAGCCGGATGTCGTTTTTCTCGACATACAGCTTTCCGGCGAAAACGGTTTTGATCTGCTTGAACAGACCGATGCGGATTTTAAACTGATCTTTGTTACCGCCTTTGACGCTTACGCGATCCGCGCCTTTGAGGTCAACGCGCTCGATTATCTCTTAAAACCCGTCAATCCCGAACGGCTCGCCAAAGCGATTGAAAGACTCGGCGAAGAAGAAAACGATGACGCGCAAACCGAACTTCGTCCGCTCGAATTTGACGACCGTATCTTTCTCGAAGTCGGAAACCGTTCGCAGTTTTTGAAAGTCAGGGACATTTCGCACATCACGGCGGCGGGAGATTATTCGGAAATTTTTACGGTTGAACGAAAAAAGTTTTTGATCGAAAAACCTCTGCGCGAATGGGAAGAACGTCTGCCGGAAAAGAATTTTTTGCGGATTCACCGCCAGACAATCGTCAATCTCGAAGAAGTCCGGCACCTCGAACCGTGGTTTAACCGCACATTTCAGGTGCGTCTGAAAAATTTCGGGGAACCGCTCGCCGTCAGCCGGCGGTATGCGGTAAAACTCAAAAATAAATTTACCTGAAATTCGAAACTCGAAACGGAAAGCGTTAAAAAAAAATACCCGGCGTTTCTCTGCGAATCCCCGGTGATTTCTGTGTTAAAAAATCGGAAATTAAACACGGAGATCACCGGGGATTTTTACCGAGAGCGCAGAGAAAGCCTTTAAATATCAATTCTCACCAGCCCGCGCCGGATGGCGGTCGTCGCGGCTGATGTGCGGTCGGACACGCCGATCTTATCAAAAATATTTTTAACGTGAGTCTTGACGGTGTTTTCCGAAATATCGAGCGCGAAGGCGATTTCCTTGTTCGACATTCCGCCGACGATCATCTGCAGAATTCTCTGCTCGGCATTGGTAAGTTCTTCCTGCCCGATATTTTCGCTTAGAACATTGGCGATAAATTGCGGAATATATTTTCTTCCGGCGTTGACGGCGCGGATCGCTTTGACGAGTTCGTCGGGCGAAACGTCTTTACAGACGTAGCCCGCCGCGCCTTTTTTCAGAGCTTTTTTGATTTCCGCATCGCCCGCGTGTTCCGCCAGAACAATGATGCGCGCGCGTTCGTTTTCGGCAAAATAATCGTCCAAAAGATCAATCGCGCACGAATCCGGCAGACGCAGGCTCAAAATCGTTACATCGGGTTTTAATTCCCGAAAATGTTCAAATCCTTCCGCGCCCGTTTCCGCCTCGCCGGCGATTTCAAAATCGCTTTCTTCCGTTAAAATCGTTCTGATGCCGATTCTGACGAGCTTTTGATTTTCGATCAGCAAAACGCGGATCGGATTTTTTATTCGGCTATTCATTCTTTATAGATTTTAACCGAACCTGGCTGAATATATGAAAAGCCGTTCCCGCCAAACTCAGATAGAGACCGTAACGGCTGATGTCGGAAAATTTTTTCGTCCGGTAAGTTTCGCTGAAAAAAGCCCAGATCAAAAGAGCCGTTCCCGAAAATAATAAAACCGAACCGAAAATCTGCAAATATTTTCGCCACGTCTGCCGCGCCGTTTGCAGGTAAAGACCGAGCAGAATATGCAGAAAACTCGACAGCAGAATGTATATGTGCCGCGAACGCATCAGCATCCTCAGCTCCTGAGGAATGATTTCCTTGTCTGGAAAATCCGCGCGCATAAATTTGCCCGTGATCAGAAAAACGACGAACACGCTAACTCCGAAAATCAGATGCAAGTATGACATTTTTTTTGAAACGCTCGATGTTATCAAATGTATATTAAGCTAAAATGATTTTTATGAGAAAAAGTATTTGCATAATTTTTCTGACTTTTTGCGCTGTTTTATTCGCCTCGTGCGAAAATCGGAAAACGGAAAACGCCGCATCGAATTTAAGTAATACCGGAAATCAAAGCGTTTCGAGCGGCGGCGGAAATGCCGCAAACAATTCAGCGAATAAAAACTCGAACGCGAAAACAAACACAAACACAAGCGAAAAATCGGATTTCGAAGGCACTGCCGGAATCACCGACCAGAAAAACGAGATAAAAGGCGTTGCCGTTCTGCGCGAAGTCCGAACGGGAATGCACGACGGCTTCGACCGCGTAACATTCGAATTCGCGGGCGCGGAAATGCCTTCGTATCACATCGAATATATTGACAAACCCGTCCGCGCCTGCGGTTCGGGAAACGTCGTCAATCTCAAAGGCGACGGCTGGCTCGAAATCAGATTTGAGCCGTCTGCCGCGCACACCGAAGACGGCAAACCGACCGTCGAAAACCGCGAACTCGCGCCGGATCACAAGATCATCGGCGAACTAAAACTGACCTGCGATTTCGAAGCCGTCGTTACATGGGTTTTGGGCGTCTCGTCGCCGAACAAATACCGCGTTCTCGAACTCGAAAACCCGACCCGTCTGGCGGTTGATATAAAACACTGAAATGACAAAAATTTTTCTGATCGGCGGCGGCTGGAATGCGGAAATTTTTCCAGATACTTACGGGCGATTTTTGCATTCATCTACAAAAAACGGCGAAAGACGAATCGCCGTCATCGTCGCCGAAGAACCGGACGCGGATTCGCACGCGCAGTTTTTACGCTTTTTCAAGGCGTTTGAAACGGTCGGATTAGATTCAAACGAAGCAATCGAGATAAACGTTTCGGCGGAAAATTTTTTAACAAAAGAAATTTTAGGCGAAACAAAACCGACCGGCGTTTTTGTCTGCGGCGGTTTAACTCCGGCTTATGCGGACGCGCTTTGTGTTGAAAAAACTTGGCTCGAATATTTAACCGAAAACAAAATTCCGTATTGCGGCTTTTCCGCCGGTGCTTCTATTGCTTCGGAGTCGGCGATTATCGGCGGATGGCAGCGCGAAATCGAAAATAAAATCGTCCAAATCGCCGACGAAAACGCGGGCGAAGATTTGGATTTGCTCGATGTGCGCGAGGGTTTGGGTTTGGTGAATTTTGCGGTTGACGTTCACGCGACGCAGTGGGGAACTTTGACAAGAATTGTTCACGCAGTTGACGCGGGAGTTTCAAATGAAGGCTGGGCGATTGACGAAAACACTCTGCTCGAAATCGAGGACGGAAATATAAAAATTTTCGGCGCGGGAAACGCTTATCAAATAAAAAAAGCAAACAGCGAAATGAAGATCAAGGTTTTCCAATCTGTCTCTTAGCTTTCAAATCGAACAGTTTCACCTTGAGCATTTTCCCGTGCGGAAAATATTCAAAACGGCGCGTTTGCCCGTCAACTTCCACATGGACGACAAGTGGTTTTTCCGCTGACCAGGCATTGCTGAAACGGCTCGAATTTTCGATTGCAATCAGTTTCATTCCGTCGCGCAAACCCGCTTTGTAAGCCGCGCCCGAATCATCAACGCCGGAAATTTTGCGCGTCTTAAAAGTTTCCGCCAGCGAAAACCCCGCGTCGAAAGAAGGTCGTTCGGATTCGATCAATTGATAATTTTTGCCGAGCGCGTCCGCCGCCGGAACGATCTCCTCGCCGCGCCCGATATATTTTTCAAAATCCGCTTTCGCGTCAATCCCGTAAGCGGCGGCTAAATCGTAAAAATCCTGCTCGGAGATTTTGCCGTCCGTTTTTTGCGCCGCCCGGAAAAGCTCGCGTATAAACCCGGACAGATTTTTTTTCTTTCCGGCTTTTTTGATCTGCGCTTCCCATTCGAGCGCGATCACCGCGCCGCGAAAATACGCGAGTTTTTTCGCCGCCGAATCGTATTTTCCCGCTTTGGATAATGCCGCCAGTTCGTCGTAAGTTTTCGCTCTGTGCGGATTGTCGGCGATGCTCAGAAGGTCTTGATTGATCGTTTCGACAAATCTTTCCGCGCTCATCAAACCGGCTTCGGTCAGAATTTTTCGGGCGAAATAATCTGTAAATCCTTCGGTCAGCCATTCGAAACGGATGCCGGAAAATTTTTTATCCTGCACGACCTCGATCTTGTTCGGGAGCCAGTCGTGAAACAGTTCGTGCGCGACGATGCGGTTTAATTGTTCGGGCGTTGCGTCCGGTTTGATAAAACAGACGAACGAATTTTCCGGCGCGTAACCCGCAACGACTCCGCTGCGCGGCGCGATAACGACGGTAAATTCTTTTTGCGAAAAATCGTCGAACCATCTGCGCTGAAGCCTGACGATCTTTTCTACCGACGAAAACATCCGCCCGCGCGGAATCTCGTATTTGCCGTGAACGAAAACCGAAACGCGCCCTGTTTTGACATTAAATTGATGAACATTTTCGCCGCCGCCGAGCGGTGCGGCAATCCAATCGTTGTAGCTCGCTTCGGTTTCAAATCGCGCCGCGTTCGCCGCTTTCGACGAGTAAAATTTCCAGTTCTGCGGCGCGTCAACGATCTCGATCTTGAAAAGTCTCTTCTGCGCGTCGTCGCCGATATGCAGCAGCCATTGACAACCCGCGACGTGAAAATAAGCCGCTCCCGTATTCGGCGCGTAAGCGTAATCGTCCATCGCTTTCGGATCATAAGAGATCGTGTAGCGAAGCGCGGCAAATCCGTCCGGCGTTGGCTGAATGATCTTTTCGAAATCCTTTTCGCCCGCTTTGACGAGCGTTCCTTTTTCGCCCTCAAACCGCGTGACATATTTGTGCAGATCGGGCGTTCCGAAATTATCGGTCGGCAGTTTTACCGTCAAAGGCTCGGCGTTGTCGGCTCTGAATTCGACCGAAATTTCCAGATTCGTGCGGTCGTTTTGCGGAACGGGTTTGATCTTATACGACAGGGCGTTTGTCGTCTGCGCTTTCGTTCCGGCGGAAAACGCGAGCAGAAATATTAAAAAAATTAAAATCTTCGGAGTCATCGTTTTTAATTCGGACTTTAAAAAAATACGCGCTAAATTTTAACGCGGAAATATAAGAAAAACCGAATCAGATAATCTAACTCTCAAAAGTAAAAATCGCTCTTCCGCCGAAGCCGGAAAGCGATCGTGTTACTAAAATTTTTCCGGCGATTTACGAAACGCCTTTCGCCGCATCCCAACTGCCTTGCAGTTTCCGCAAAAGAACGATCTGCCCGCCGTGATGCGCGTTGTGCGCGTTGATGTCGGCGATGACGTTCGCCCACAGATTCGGATGTTTTTGTGAAACCTGTTCCGCCAGCCGCTCATCGCTCGCCTGTTCGATCTCCTCGCGCCAGCCGTTCATCACGCGGTCGAATCTTTCGATCTCCTTCCGCCAATCTTCTTCCGCCGCATCACTCGCGCCGGCAAAAGTTTCGCTGTTGTCCATATTCAATTTCCCGACCTGCTCGCCCCTGAATCTTTTCAGATACCGCTCGTTATAAAAATTCAGATGCGCCAAAATTCCCCAAATCGAATTGTCCGCCCCGTCCGCCTTCCAAGCCGCATCCTCAGCCGACAAATTATGCAGAGCGTTTTTCAGCGCGACAAACCAGCCGTTTTCGTCGTAACAGGTTTTAAATTGTCCGAGCAGAATTTCTTTCATCGTCATAACGGTGATTATAAAATCTTTCATTAATTTTTTTCAAATATAAAAACGAAGTTAGACTTCGTGGTTTCTAATTTAATTCACCAATAAACTTGAAGTCTAAGTTTAAGCTTATGCCAAATTTAAGAACTCTTTTTGGTAAAAGATTGCGGAAAATTCGCCGACATCGAGACTTAACGCAAGAGCGACTTGCGGAGTTGCTCGGCGTGTCGGTTGAATTCGTCAGCAACATGGAACGCGGCGTAAACGCCCCTTCTTTTGAAACAATTGAGAAAATTGCGGAAGTCTTTAATTTGCCTTTCAGTGAGCTTTTCACTTTCGAGGAGGAAAAATAAATGGCTCAAACTCCGAGGTTTCGTGGCGATAATTTTAAAGGAAAGTGGTCGTTAGGTTCTTGGGCAGAGCGGAAAATAATTAACGCAATAAATAACTCTGAATTGCTTCGTGCTGTGCCTTATGGAAAATCGGGTGTTTCGTCAGCCAAAAGTTTAGAGGAAAAACAAGAGTATTGGAATCTTCACAAAGAGCGCGAGTCATTTGGCAAAAGACCGGACGTTTTGATTTTTGAGAGAAGTGTTTTTGAAGATTTATCGTCTAAATATTTATCAATTCTAGATAATCTACCTGATAATTTGGAAAGCGATATTGAGGAAATTGTTCAAAGTTCATTGCTTGCAATTGAATCGGAAGCAAGTATCTGGCAAGGCGAAAAGATGAAGCATTTCGGACGCAATTGGTCGGAGAAAACGGGGAATTTAAAGCCACTAAGCGAAGTAAAAAGTTGGACTGCGCCAACGGTGATCGTTAAAGATGAAGATTTAGAACCGCTCATAGATTGGCAAAATTACTACCGAAAGCCAATTTACATTGTGCATTTATTTTATGATATGGCGTTAATGTTGAGCTTTTCAAAATTGCGTAAATACATTTCTGACGGAACAGTTAAAGGCGAGATTTTTGATTATGGCAAAGCATCGAAAACGATTTACAAAACTTACTACGGACTTGCCGAAGAGTTTGGGAAATTTACCGAACTAGCGGAAATTATTCCTTTTGTTTCGCAAACAAATGGCGGGAAATTTGAAGCCGATTTGTATTTTGAAGGTGGCGAAATCGAGATTAATCAGACTACAATTGACGAATGGCTTTCTCTGAAAAATTAGCACCGATAAATTCCTCAAAAAAAATCCGGCATCAGATTTTGCCTTCGTCCGGGTTAGCCAGAGAAACACTCAGAAACAAAGGGCAATTTTGGACTCCCGAATGGGTAGCAGAGGCAATGACAAGCTATGTCTTGCTTGATAAAAGCCGGATTCTTTTTGATCCCGCCGTCGGCGAAGGCGTTTTTTATCAAACGGCAAAAAAGCTGAATTCGGAATTGGGATATACACCGAAACTTTTCGGTTATGAAATTGATTCAGAAGTTTTGACGCAAGCGACCAAAAACGGCTTATCGTCGCAAGATTTAATGAATGTAACTGTTTCCGATTTTGTTTTAAACCCGCCGAAACGAAAATTTTCCGCTATTGTTTCTAATCCGCCTTATATTCGTCATCATCGTTTGAGTCAGGAAAAGAAACTACTACTTAAGCAGTTTAGTCAAAAACTGATTGGTTTTTCAATAGACGGTCGCGCAGGTTTTCACGTCTATTTTTTCTTGCGCGCACTCGAACTTTTATCGGAAAATGGCAGATTGGCATTTATTATGCCTGCTGATATTTGCGAGGGAATTTTCGCAGAAAAATTATGGAATTGGATTACGCAAAATTTTTGTCTGGAGTGCGTTGTAACTTTCACGTCTGAAGCAACCCCTTTTCCCGATGTGGATACAAATCCTTTAATTTTCTTTATCAAAAAATCCCGTCCGCAACCCAATTTTCTTTGGGTGAAATGCAGTAAGTCTTGGACAGATGATCTAAAAAATTTCGTTGTTTCTAATTTCAAACAAAAGGAAAAATCGCTAGAAATTCATCAAAGGAATATTGACGAAGGACTCAAAACCGGTCTTTCGCGTTCCCCTGAAAACAAACCCGACGGAATTGAGCTGTCGCAATTCGCCCGCGTGATGCGCGGTATTGCTACCGGCGCAAATGACTTCTTTTTTTTCACCAGAGCGCAGGCAAAAGAAAAAAATATTTCCGCTGAATTTTTGCAAACAGCCGTTGGAAGAACAAGAGATATTGAGTCGGAAGAAATAACTTTTGAAGATATTGATGCGCTCGATAAAAAAGGAAGACCGACACTGCTTTTTTCGCCGGATGGCAGAAATTTGGATGATTTTCCGCGCGATGTGAAGAATTATTTACTTAAGGGTGAAAAACTCGGCTTACCGGAAAAAGCATTGATTTCACAAAGAAAGCCCTGGTATCGAATGGAAAAGCGGATTCCACCGACATTTCTTTTCGCATATCTCGGACGGCGAAATATCCGGTTTGTAAAAAACACGATCGGTGTTCTTCCGTTAACGGGTTTCCTCTGCGTTTATTCTCTTAGCCATGATAAAAATTTCAACAATAATTTGTGGTTTGCGCTAAATCATCCTGATACGCTTTTTAATCTGCAATTCGTCGGAAAGTCTTATGGAAGCGGCGCAATCAAAGTTGAGCCGCGTTCCCTTGAAAAACTGATTATTCCAAATCAGATAATCGAAAAGTTTAATTTGCCGAAAACGTCCTTATTCTAAAATTAAATTAATTTCTTCGCTTTCTTAATCACATTTTCCACCGTAAAACCGTAATCGCGGAAAACGTCTTCGGCGGGTGCGCTTGCACCAAATTTGTCAACGGTTAAAGTATCACCAGCGTCGCCGACGTATTTGTGCCAGCCGAGTGAAACTCCGGCTTCGATGGCGAGACGGGCGGTTACTTTTTTCGGCAGAACGGATTCTTTGTATTTGGCGGATTGCTCGTCGAAAAATTCCCAGCACGGCATCGAGACCACGCGCGTCGGTGTGCCGAATGAGTTTAATTTTTCCCGCGCTTCAATTGCCAGACCGACTTCCGAACCGGTGGCAATCAAAATTAATTTCGGCTCGACCGGTTTGCCGTTTTTGTCTTCGGCTTCGGCTAGGGTATACGCGCCTTTGTGCAAGCCTTTGGCATCGGCGAATTTTTTGCGGTCGATCAGGGCGACTTTCTGGCGCGAAAAGGCAAAACTGGTCGGCGCGTTCCGGCGATTCAGAGCGGCTCGCCACGCTTCGCGCGTTTCGTGCGCATCGCACGGGCGGATGACGGCGAGATTCGGAATGGCGCGTAAGGCGGCGAGATGTTCGACCGATTGATGCGTCGGACCGTCTTCGCCCAAGCCGATGGAATCGTGCGTGAAAACGAACAGAACCTGAATATGCGAAAGCGCGGCGAGACGAATGGCGGGGCGCATATAATCCGAGAAGGTTTGGAAAGTTCCGCCGAACGGAATGACGCTGCCGTAGAGAGCCATGCCGTTCATCGTCGCGCCCATCGCGTGTTCGCGCACGCCGAAA
>JBGTSF010000018.1:0-29067 GCA_041940425.1 Pyrinomonadaceae bacterium | reverse complement strand
CCGTAGAGAGCCATGCCGTTCATCGTCGCGCCCATCGCGTGTTCGCGCACGCCGAAATGGATGTTGCGGTTGGCGTATTTTCCCGCCTGAAAATTTTCCGAAGATTTGATGTAGGTGTTGTTCGATGGCGTAAGATCGCCCGAACCGCCGATCATCTGCGGGATCTTTCCGGCGATGGCGTTGATGACCTCGCCCGAATAAGCGCGTGTCGCTTTGGCTTCCGCGTTTTTGAACGAAGGCAGTTCTTTTTCCCATCCGTCGGGCAGTTCGCCCTTGCGCGTGTCGGCGAAAGTTTTGCCGAGTTCGGGAAATTGCTTCTCGTATTTTTTAACGAGCGCGTCCCAATCTTTTTCGTATTTCGCGCCTGTCTTTATGGCTTCGCGGAAATGATTTAAAACTTCTTTCGGAATATAAAAAGTTTTATCTTCGGGCATTCCCAGGTTTCGTTTCGTTTCTTTCACGGCTTCTTCGCCCGGCGCGTCGGAATGCGCTTTCGACGTGCCTTGTTTCGGCATCCCGTAACCGATGATCGTTTTGATGCGGATGAGTTTCGGTTTGCCTTTCGATTTTTGCGCCGCTTTGATAGCTTTTTCAATCGCTTTCAGATCGTTGCCGTCTTCGACCATTGAAACTTCCCAGCCCATTGATTCAAAGCGTTTCGTTACGTCTTCCGTAAACGCGAGATCGGTCGAGCCGTCAATCGTGATCTGATTGTCATCGTAAAGATAAATCAAATTGTCGAGTTTCAAATGCCCCGCGAGCGAAGCCGACTCATACGAAACGCCTTCCATCAGATCGCCGTCCGAGCAGATGCAGTAAATAAAATGTTCGATGACGGGAAAACCTTTTTTATTAAACATCGCTTCGAGATGTTTCTGCGCCATTCCCATTCCGACACCGTTGGCAAAACCCTGCCCGAGCGGTCCGGTCGTAATTTCCACACCCGGCGTTAAAATATTTTCGGGATGACCGGGCGTTTTTGAATGCAATTGACGAAAATCTTTTAATTCCGAAAGCGGCAGATCATAACCCGTCAGATGCAAAAGCGAATAGATCAGCATCGAACCGTGTCCGGCGGAAAGCAAAAATCTGTCGCGGTTAAACCACTGCGGATTTTTCGGATTATGGCGCAGAAATTTCGTCCAAAGAACATAAGCCGCCGGAGCCATGCCCAATGGCAAACCCGGATGACCGGAATTTGCTTTCTGCACGGCATCGAGCGAAAGCGTTCTGATCGTGTTAATAGAAAGTTGTTCAATAGTTTGTTTTTGTTTTGGCGCAGTCATAGTTTTTTATTTTTATTTTGATTTAAATAATTCCTTTATTCTTTTGGTATCTTCGGCTTTTATAATTTCGCAATTGCCGCAATCAGGCAAATCTTCGTTCGCCGGAATCAGCCAAAGCCAGGTTTCGCGTCTGCCGGAATCGGAAATTGCATAAGAAATTTTGCTTTTGTCATAGTTTTTTTGCGTCAGATATTTATCGAGTCGCTTGATATGATTGACGACATCGGCATCTTTCTGAATTTCAATAACGCCTTCAGCGATAGAATATTCTTCCAATTTCTTAAACAAATTATCAATTTTGATCTTTTCTTCTTCAAATTTGATTTTCTTATATCCGTCAAACGCAAACGGTTTCATCAGCTCGCCGCAATTATGCGATATAACTCCCGTTTCCGAACCAGTACTCGGACAGGCAGACGGCAAACCTTTTATTTCGACCGTGGCTTTCAATAAATTTTCACACTTATTAAGTTTCGCTTTGATGCTTTTTGTTCCTTGCCCGTTGACGATTTCTCCGCCTTCCGTTTTCCAAACGTATTCAATATTCGAAGTTTCAAATTCGCTGCCGATCTCTACCGAAAAAGTCCATGGTTCATCAACTGCTGACAGAACTACCGGCGGATGGGTAATTTTCAAAACAGGACATTGCGAAACTTTTTCGTCGGCTTGCGAAAAAGTCTCCAATGATAAAACTGAAAACAAAATTGTTATGAGAAATGTTTGCCTCATAATGCTCTAAAAATAGTCTTCGTCTTCATTAAATTCGTCTTCGTCTTCATTAAAATTCTCGTCAAATTCGCGTAAAAATTTGCGGCGGAATTTTCTGTCTTTTTTGAGCAGATCGGAAACGAATTTTCGCAATGCGTCCGCATGGATGTTGTCTAAGATCTCGCGCGTTTTATCGGCGACCTCGATAAAATTCCCGTAGCGGATTTGATAAAAAACGGCGACCGCGTGTTTGCAGGTGTAGCCCCAATCATACGGGCAATCGCATTCGTATTCGACGATTCTTTCACCGTCTATCTTGACATAAACTTCGTAATCATCGCTTCCGAAAGCAACCGCGCTAAATTCATTTTCGCTGACTCTTTCGACCTTTGCGACACGCCCGCGTTTGTAGTAATCATAACCACGCTCGACAATTTTCGGCTCGACTAATCCTTCAAAATTTGTCAGTGTCATTTGCATTATTGTTCATCCTCAAACGCGCGATTGTAACCGGTCGCGCTATGAAGAACATGCAAAATCCTGATACCGTTTTTTGTCGGAAGATAAAAAATTAGATATTTTTCAAAGCCTTTGACGCGCCACATTCTAACTTCGGACAACTTTGCGTTTTTGAAATTTTTGATGCTCCCGACGAACTTGTTTTCAGCTAAAAAAAGAAATGTTTTGTCGCAAGCATTCAGAAAATTTTGCGCGAGTTCTTCGTTCTCGTCGGCAAGGTAAAAAGATAAATTGACGAGTTCTTCAAAAACTCCGTCGGCGTATGTTACTTTCATTTCTTTTTACTCAAACGCTTGGCGAGTTCGGTACGAACGTCTGCAATGTCGAATTCAAATTCCGAATCTCCCTGAAGTCTCTGCAAAAGCAATGCTTCGAGTTTTTCTTCTTCGCGGCGTTTCTGGTCGGCGCGAATCAATTCGCGGACATATTCGCTGACCGTTCCGTAACCGTCTTTGCTTAATCTTTCATCAATAAAACTTTTCATCGAATCGGGAAGCGAAATATTCATCGTTGTAGTTGCCATAATTTTTAAAAACTCCTTCGGTTTAATATTAAAACTTTGGCAAAAATTGTCAATTATCAGCAAGCAGGAGTTTGTAAAATTTCTCGTGTCTATTTCGTGCTTTTCGGTAAATCGCGTTTCGTTTTTTATCGAATTTAAATTCTCTGCCTTTCGGCGTGGCAATTTTTTCGATGCTTTCTATTTTGCCAATCATTTCGAGCGCAAGCAAAACTGCGCCTCTACTTGATGCTTCGCGCACGTCAGGCAAAGACATATTTTGGGCGAGAACATCCGTGATGATCTGCGTCCAAATCGGCGATTCGCGTAATGCGCCGCCTGACGCAATGATGGTTTTTATTTTTGAAACTTTATTTAACCGGTCGTAAATTTCCGCGAAGCGATACGCGACCGATTCCAGAGCGGCTTGGACGACATCAATAATGTCGGTCGCCGTTTTCAAACCGAGAACCGCGCCGTGCGCGTCTTCGTGATAGCCGGTGCTTCGCTCGCCCGCGAGAAATGGAAGAAATGTTAAACCGTGTCCGTCCGGCGGTCGTTTTTCGATCTCGTCTTCGGTTTTGTCGTCGTCTTTGACGAGCCGGAAATTATCTTTCAGCCAGCGGTAAAGACCGCCGCCGTCCGAGAGTGCGCCGCCGATGATGATGCGTTCGCGGTCAATGCGGTAACACCACAGACCTTCGGGAATTTTCGCGGGAACTTTGCCGCGAAAGGCGACGCGCATCGCGCCCGACGTGCCGATCATCAGCGCGGCTTTTTGTTTTGTAACACAGCCCGCGCCGATATTGTTTGCCGCGCCGTCGCCGATTGCGAGAAACCATTTCGTGTTTTTTAGTTTTTCCCAACGGCTGAAATGATTTTTATTCAGTTGAAAAGTCTGCGAATCTTCAACAACAATTTCAGGTAAATTTTGCTTTTTAATTTTTAAAAATTTTATGAGTTCCTCGTCCCATTTGTTTTGACGAATATCGAAAATTCCCGTGCCGGAAGCCATCGAAACAGAGGTAAAAACCGTATTTATATTTTCCGAACTTTTTTTCGGCGTTTCCGCCGATTGCCGTCTGGAAGACGGCGTTCCAAAAATATTCAGCGCGACGAAATCGGAAAATGAAAGCCATTTTTCAGTTTTTTTGAAAACGTCTGGAAATTCTTTTTGAATCCACAAAAGTTTCGCTGTCCAGAAACTCGAATGAAAATGCGCGCCCGTGCGGTTGTGAATTTCCGCCTCGTCGAATTTTTTTCTCAAAACGGGAACATGATCGCGGCTTCGCGTATCAGCCCAGCCGAAAACTTTCGTCGTCGGTCTGCCTTTCGCGTCAACTCCGACGAGGCTGTGCCAGAAGCTCGATACGATGGCGTATTCGATCTCGCCTTTAATTTTTTTCGATTTTTTTAGCACATCGTCAATCGCCGTTTCGATCTGCGCGAGTGCTTCCAGCGCGTCAATCTCCGCGCCGCCGTCGTCGGTCGCGGTCAGCGTTCGCTCGTTTTTGACAAAAGTTTCCGGCAAAACTTCGCCCGCCGAATCGTAAACGGCGGCGCGGACGCTCGATGTGCCGATGTCTAAGGCTAGGATTAAAGGCGGTTTCATCACGGAGAATTTTGTTAAGTTTAGACGAATTTTTTCCAGAAGGAAAGAACCGGAAATTTATATCCAAAACTTTATCAAAAACGGATTATCGTTTAAGATAGACGGCAAAACGATTCACATCAAATGTCTTTTAACTGAAAGGAGTTTTAGAAAAATGAAAAGATGCGGCAAGTGCGGAAATGAAAATTCGGACGATATGCGGTTTTGTCTGGAATGCGGAAATACGCTTCCCGACGCGCCGATCGTCGTCAATATCGGCGGTCAATCCGGTGCAGGAAAACAGAGTTACGGGCAATCGGTCAATACCGAGGTCGGAGGTCAATTTCAAACGCCTCATTACGCGGCAAGCGCGCCGCGCCGCGGCAGCAATACGAAAATTTATCTCGCCATCGGCGGCGTTGTCGCTCTGCTTCTGCTTCTGCTGACGGCGGTCGGCGCGGTCGTCGTTTACAATCTGATGTCGGAAGAAAGAGGCGGTCTTACGCCTGTTCCGTCGCCCGTGCCGAGCCGGACAATTGAAAAAGATTCGCCTTCGCCCGAAGAATCCGTTACGCCGAAAACCGATCCGACGCGCTCGTCGAAAACGCCGACGATTCCCGAAGACGATCCCGACGTCGCGGTAAAATTCGACGGCATTGATGTTGATTATAATGTCCGCGAAAACGGTCGTCTGGGAATGCGGATGATCGTCAATTTTACGGTAACGGGAATGAAGGGACAAGATTCGTATCTGGCGATCCATTTTCAAACGCGCGACGGCGAACCGCTTCCGGCGCGACCGGGCGAATACCGCGATGTCAACGGCAATCTCGCCGCTTTCCGAACGCTCAGACCCGATTACGACGAAACGCTCTACAAAGACCTCGAACTTTTTCTGCCCTACGACGAATTCGATCTGCCTGCCGGTCGGCATAATCTGAAAATGGATGTTGACCTGCTCGACGGCAAAGGCGTGGCAATCGAACATCTGGCGTATAACGATTTTTGGTATGAAGAAAAGTAAGTTTAGCGGCAGTCGGCAGCGGCGGTAGGCAGTTTGTTGAAAATATTTTAGCCGCGGATTACGCAGAGGATTTTCTTAAATCAATAGTGTCCTAAAAGTTATGCCGAAAGAAAGCTCTTTTAAATTGCCACTAGCTTGAGCTAGTGGAATAAGTTTGACAAATCTAACAGGCTTTAGCCAAATACCAAATAAATGCTTGTTCTTTTGGGCTTTAGCCTAAACCGGATGTTCGGCTAAAGCCGGGAATGAGAGAGAACACCAGTCCACTAGCTGAAGCTAGTGGCAATTGAAAAATCAGAAGCATTACTTTTAGAACGCTACTAAATATTTTAATTTCCCTTCGTCTTAAAAGTTTTCTTGATCCACCAGCGCAAGCCGACGAAAAGAAACCGGTAATCCTTAAGAAATTCCGGCGGCTTGCCCTCGAAATAATGACCGATAAACTGCAAAATCCAGCCGGTAACAAATAAACCGAGCGCGACGCGCCAGAATCCCGCGACGAAAAACGAGACGGGAATCAGCAGAATGGAAACCGCGATCATCGGAATACCGAACGTATGCGTCAATTTATTTATCGGGTTTTGGTGCGATTCCGAATATTCGTCAATCCATTCGTCCCAAGATTTTCCGCCCATCATAAAGCAATTTCTCCTTTTTGTTTTTGGCGTTTATCATACATTGTTTCTCTGATTTTGATAAGCCGTCCACAAAAGATTCGGCTGAATTGCGTAAAATGCGATGTAGCCGCAATCGGCGCAAACTTCGACTCTGACATCCGAATAAATCCTTTTTTTCAAGATCAAAGCCCCCGGCTGTTCTTCGACTGCAATTTTCAAAACGGAACTGTCGGTATTTATTGTTTGCGCGTCTTTAATGATCTTTTCCGAATTGCATTCAGGACAGTTTTTCATAAAATTTCACCTTTAAATCATCTTCCAAATTTTCCGTTTCGCGTAATTTAAAATTATTCAAAAAATCTTCCGGCATAAAAGCGTCGGCGTCTTCGACAGTTTCGGGAATTTCCGTCACGATCCATTTTTCGATCACATCTGCAAAATTTTTGTAAGTTTCCGCGCCGCCGATGACGAACAGGTCGCAGTTTAAATAATCCGATAAGGCGAGAACTTCTTCCTTGTTTCGCATCAATAAAACATTCGGTTGGTTTTCTAAATTCCGCGAATGCGAAAGAACGATATTCAAACGCTTCGGCAGAGGTTTGCCGATTGATTTCCAGGTGTTGAATCCCATCACGACCGCATTATTCAAAGTCGTCCGTTTAAAGAATTTCAGATCAGCAGAATAATGCCAGGGCAGCTTTCCGTCTTTGCCGATGGCGAAGTTTTGCGCGATTGCGACGATTCCGATTATCATATAGAAATTTTAACGCTGGTGGCGCAAAGACGCTAAGACGCAAAGTTTTATTTAAATTTTCGCTCCTTTATAGACTGCGATTTCCGAGCCTTTCGCCATAAAAACCGAGAAAGGTTTTTCGTTATTTAAAAACGCGAATTCCGCGCCGTAAAGCCGTCCGAAATCAACTTTTATTTCATAATTTTTTACTTCGAAAAGCTCCCATTTCGGATGTTCGACTTTGTATTCATCGGTTCGATTTGCGCCGCGCCGCGTGTAACCCCAGTAATGCTCGATGATAAATTCGCCATGCGAATTTTCCGCCGGAACGCCGGTGTTTTCGCCCGTTTCAGCTTTTATCTCGTTTTTAAAATCGCTTTTTTCCCAAGTATAAAAAAATTCCTTCCCGTTTTTACCGTGCGACATTTTCCACGCTTCATAAGGCTCGCCGTAAAAGACGCGGGCAACCGTTGCAATAGCAAAGCGCGGCACGATCTCCTTAACAAAACAAACGCCGCGTCTGATTTCATTTTCAGTTTCTCTCTTGACATAAAACCGCAGATTCACTTCTTCAAAATTGATATGAAACGGAATCGGAACTCCGAGAACGCGCGTGTCCAAAAACATAAATGCGACCAAGCTGACAAAACATTTGCCGTCGTGAAAATCGAGCGATGTTCCGTCCGGCACACGGTCGGTAAGAAGTTCGGGCGCGACTGCGTAATTTGCCATCACGAGATCGTGCCATTTCGCGGTTAAGAATTTTTTCATATTTTCACGAAATCAATCTTTTATCGCCCGCCCGCCGCGTGATCCGTTCGCGGTCGAAATATTCCAATAGCGGAATCGCGTATTTGCGCGAAACGCCCGCCAAATCTTTAAATGCCGGAACGTCAATCAAACGGTCTGCGCTTTTTTCCGCAAATCCGCGCATCTGTTTTATCAGATTGTCAATCGCCGGTTTTGAAAAATAAAATTCGTCCGTAACTTTGACGATCTCGCCGGAATTAAGAAGCAGTTGGAAAATTTTCCGCGCGTGGTTTTTGTCCGTCTTTGTATTTTTAACCGCTTCGCCCAACGCGTCTTCGAGTTTCGGAACTTCGAGTTTTGCCGATCTGTAAATCGCCGAAAGCCGCTCGCGCATAATTTTTTCTTCGTTTGATAATTCCAAATTATGCGAAGCGGCGCGGACGGAATCTTTTTCCGTTGCGATTTTCTTTTCCGATTCGAGACCGGACAAAACGGCGCGGAAAATTTCCGGCGGCAAATTCGCAAAAATTTTCTCGCGCAGAGTTTCGCGCAAAACGCCTCTCGCAAGCGGTTCTTTTTTGTGAAAATTTTCGATCTCCGAAACTGTTTTCGACTTTAAATTCTCAAACGGTGTTCGCGCGATGAAGAAAATTTCCGCTTCGACAACCGATTTTTTTTCTAAATTTTCATCAATCGCTTTTTTCAGAATTTCCTTTCGCCAGGCGGTTCGCGCCTGTAAATCGTTAAAAGTTAAACCATGTTCGTTTGCCGTTTCGAGATAGAGTTTTATTTGATTTGTATTATCGGCTGAGACGAGATTTTGCAAATATTTCCGCACATTTTCAACGTCTTTGCGTTTATGTTTCGCGGCTGAATTATCTAAAACCCGCCCGCCCGCAATTGTCATTTGCGGCGAGTATTGACGGATGATAAATCTCTCATTCGGAACGCAGACGACCGGAACTTCAAGCCGAATCTGGACAAAATCTTTTTCGCCCGGAGCAATCTCATTTTTCTCATTTATAACCTGAACACGCGCCAGAGCCTCGATCGTGCCGATATGGACGCGAATTCTCTGCCGCGATTTCAAACCGCGTTTTGTGTCTTTTAAAACTTCTACTTCCGCATCGAAAATCTGAACGGGGCGCAAAATTTCCTTTTCCGCCAGAACCATTCCGCGTTCGATTTCCGCGTGGTCAATGCCGCCAAGATTGACCGCCGTGCGCTGTCCGGCATTTGCTGTTTTGACCGCTTTGCCGTAAGTCTGAACGCCGCGCACGCGCACCGTCCGTTTTTCCGGCAGAAGTTCCATTTCGCCGCCTTCGGCAATTTCGCCCGATACAAGAGTTCCAGTAACGACCGCGCCGAAACCTTTGATCGTAAACGAACGGTCAATCGGCAGACGCGCGACCGTTTCGTTTTTTCGTCCGGGAATTTTTTCGGCGATTGTTTGAAGCGTCCGTTTTAATTCCGCGATGCCTTCGCCCGTTCTGGCGGAAACGGCGGTGACCGGCGCGTTTTCGAGAAATGAATTTTCGACGAGTTCCGCCGTTTCGAGTTTGACGAGTTCGAGAAGTTCCGCGTCAACCAAATCCTTTTTCGTCAAAACTATTAAGCCGGTTTTTGTTTCCAAAAGACGGCAGATTTCAAAATGCTCGCGCGTCTGCGGCATCACGCCTTCGTCCGCCGCGATAACGAGCAAAACGAGATCAATCCCGCTCGCCCCGGCAAGCATATTTTTGACGAAGCGTTCGTGTCCCGGAACGTCCACGAAACCGATCCGCAGATCGCCCAGATCGAGTTCGGCAAACCCGATGTCAATCGTGATGCCGCGCTGTTTTTCCTCCGGGAAACGGTCGGCATCAACTCCCGTCAGAGCCTTGACGAGCGCGGTTTTTCCGTGATCGATATGTCCGGCAGTTCCGGCGATGATGTCCACATTTTTTATCTTAGATTGATTTTGCTTTTCGGCAAAGTTTCATCTTTGAAAAACTCGTGATAAGATTTTCTACTTGCATCTATAAAAAAAACTTAACCTTTTAAAATCGCTTATGGATAAATTTTTAATCAGAGGCGGAAAACCGCTTCGGGGAACGATCAGGATCAGCGGCGCGAAAAATTCCGCTCTGCCGTGTCTGGCGGCGACGCTTTTGACCGGAGAACTCGTTACGCTTCGCAACGTGCCGTATGTCAAGGATTTGATCACCCAGCGCCGTCTGCTCGAAGATTTGGGGGCGACGGTTTTAACGCCCGAACTCAACACGCAGAAATTCATGGCGCAGAATATTCAAACTTTCGAAGCGCCCTATGAACTTGTCAAAACGATGCGGGCTTCCGTCCTTGCGCTCGGACCGCTTCTCGGTCGGTTCGGACAGGCGAAAGTCTCGCTTCCCGGCGGATGCGCGATCGGGACGCGACCGATTGATCTGCATCTGAAAGCTTTTGAACAGCTTGGCGCGGTTGTTTCGCTCGAAGCCGGAAATGTCGTAGCGCGCGCGCCTGAAGGCGGACTAATCGGAGCGAATATAAAATTCGATGTCGTTACCGTCACGGGAACGGAAAACGTGATGATGGCGGCAGTCTTGGCGAAAGGAAAAACCGTTATTCATAACGCCGCGCGTGAGCCGGAGATCGAAGACCTTGCCGAGCTTCTCAACAAAATGGGCGCGAAAATTTCGGGCGCGGGGACTGAAACAATGGAGATCGAAGGCGTTGACGCGCTCGGCGGCGCGGATCATTCGATCATTCCCGACCGGATCGAAACCGGCACGTTTATCGTCGCGGCGGCGATCACGGGCGGCGAACTCGAAATAAGGAACTGCCAGCCGGAACATCTGACCGCCGTGATTGAAAAACTCTCGGAAGCCGGAGTCGAGATCGAACAGACGGATGAAACGACTTTAAAAGTAAAAAGAAGCGCGGGCGGTCTGAAATCGAAAGACGTAACGACCGAGCCGCATCCGGCTTTTCCGACCGATATGCAGGCGCAGTATATGACTCTGATGACGCAAGCCGAGGGCGTTTCGACCGTAACGGAAACGATTTTCGAGAATCGTTTTATGCATGTTTCCGAGCTTTTGCGGATGGGCGCGGATATTCATGTTCAGGGAAATCAAGCACTTGTCAAAGGGAAAACCGCGCTGACGGGCGCGCCGGTTCTCGCGTCCGATCTTCGCGCGTCGGCGTCGCTCGTTCTCGCCGGACTGTGCGCTTCGGGCGAAACTTTGATTGACCGCGTTTATCACATTGACCGAGGTTATGAAACGATCGTCCGCAAGCTCAATGCGGTCGGCGCAAATATCGAAAGAGTTTCCGGCGACGTGAAACTAAAAGCCGAAGAAACTGCGATATAAAGCAAATGACAAAATAAACCCCGACAGGTTTTTTATAAAAATGTTTCCTTAAATATCGCGTAGCGATTATTTGATTTTAGCCGTGCAATTTATTGCACGGTGCGGAAAGGAAAAGTTTTTTATGTCGCGTCAGCGACAATTGATTAAAATCTTTTTCAATTGTCGCTGACGCGACACAAATATCAATCAAATCTTGACCGTGTAATAAATTACACGGCTAAATTCGGTTAGTCGCTAACGCGACAATTAAGGAGTTTATTATTTATAAAAAAAGTTTTATAAAAACCAATCTCAATTTGCTTCGAAAATTCTCCCGCGCTTTTCTTTTATTTTGCAGTTGTGGTTAAATAAATCATTCTATGAATGAAGATTGTCTTTTCTGCAAAATTATTGCGGGCGCGATTCCGTCCGAAAAAGTTTATGAAGACGACGTCTGCATCGCCTTTAACGACATCAGCCCGCAAGCCCCGACGCACGTTTTGATCATTCCGCGCGAGCATCTCGCGTCGCTCGACAAAGCCGAAAATGCACACAAAGAAACGCTCGGACATCTGCTTTTGACCGCCGGCGGAATCGCCCGCGACAAGGGTTTTGCCGAAGACGGTTACCGCGTCGTGATCAATACGAACGCGGACGGCGGGCAGACGGTTTTTCATCTCCACGTTCATCTTCTCGGCGGTCGGCAATTCGTCTTTCCGCCGGGTTAGAAAATTTGCAAGCAACTTCTTACGTCGAAATTTTCATATAAAAATCTTCTGTTAAATTTTATGCGTTATTTTCTTTTAATTACGGTTTTCGCGCTTTCGCTGACGCTTTTTTCGGCTTGCGGCAGTAGTGAAGCCGAAAACGTCAATTCAAATACAAATTCCGCCGAAACTACGGCGGCAAATGATACTTCCCCGACCGTTTCCGCAAACGAACCTGTTCCGGTCTTTACGGATGCGGCAGTTGCCCTTGCGGAAGGAAACAAATATCTTGACGCGAGCCTTTACGAAAAAGCGGTCGAAGCCTACAAGCAAGCCGTCGAACTGAATCCTGATCTGGCAGAAGCGCATTTCCAGCTCGGCATTGCCTACGCTCTGGTCGAACAGGCGGAAGAAGCGAGCGACGACAAACTGCCCGGCGAAGAGGACGAACCCGCGCCGAAAAAAGGCAAAAAGAAAGACGAGGAAAAGAAAACGAATTCGCAGGTCGCCTTTGAAAACGCCGTCAAGCTTTACAAAAAGATCACCGCCGAAAATCCGAAAGACGCCGCCGCCTTTTACAATCTCGGACGCGCTTACAATAAACTCGACGATGACCGCGAGGCGCAGAAAGCCCTGCAAGCCGCCGTCAAACTCCAGCCCGAAAACGGCGAATATCAGACCGAATACGGGATGATTTTGATGAAACTCGCCGAATACGACCTGGCGATCCGCGCTCTGAAAAAAGCTCTCGAAATAGACGAGATGAATCTCCGCGCCGAAGAAATGCTCAAACAAGCGGAAGCCGGAAAAAAACGGGTTGATTTCGGCGCGAATATGATAAAAACGCGAACCGCTCCCGAAGAAACGAGAGATTCGAGAAGTTCGAGAAGTCCGAAAGAAACGGAAGTCTCCGGTGAATCGAGCGAACCGAAAGAAAACAAAGAAGCGAAACCGCCGAAAGAATCTAAATCTCCGAAACAATAGGTGTGTTTCCAAAAAACACACCTAAATTTTTGTCTGTGTCAACTTGACATTAATTTTCACAGAGCGAAAATGTAATTTGTCATTAGTCCTTTGTCCTTTGTCCTTTGCCGATTGAGTTTAATTTGAGTTGCAGATTTTCACTTAACCAACTAAGGACAAAGGACTAATGACAAAGGACTAACAGTTATGAAGATCGAACTCGACAGTGCGCCCGCCTTTTCGCTCGAACGCAAGATAAAAATGCACGAAGCGCGCGAAGCGATCATCGAACGCCTCGCCCGCGATCTCCCGGCAAGCATCGAACTCGAAAAATTTCTGCGCGTCGTCGTTTCCGAGATCGGTCGGATGATGCACGCCGACCGCTGTGATCTTCTTCAATTATCCGACTCGAACGAACTCCGCATCAGCCACGAATGGCGGAAAAACGAAAAAGTTCCGTCGAGCGTCGGCACGGCGATTCCGATTGATGCGAAAAAGCTTTCCGAGAAAATTGACCTGACCAAACCGATCCGCGTCAACGACACTTCGAAAGTAAAAGATAAGAACGTTAAGTTTCTGGCGAAAGTTTTGGAAACGCGCTCGCTGCTCGTCGTGCCGATCATGCTCAACGGGAAAGTTCTCGGACTTTTGGGATTGCATGACACGACCGAGCCGCGCGAATGGCACGACGAAGAGGTTTCGTTTCTCGAATCCATCGCCCGCCAGCTCGCTATCGGCTATCAATACACGCGGCTCTACGTCGCGCAGGAAGAAGAAACGCGGCGGACGAACGCGCTTCTGGAAATTGCCAATACTTTAAATTCGCATTCGGATTTTCAGGAAGTTTCGTCACGCGTGTTGGAACGCGCGATTGATCTGGTCGGCGCGGATTACGGTGCGCTCGGCGTGATAGATGAGAGCGGAAAAAAAATCTCGCTAGCTTCGCTCAAGATCGCTAAAAATGGAAAGCCGCACACGCTTCTCAAATGGATTGACAGCTATGGCAAATCGCTCGACATCGCGCCGTTTCCGGCAATCGGCGATCTTTTGAAAGAAGGTAAAACGATGCGGCTTTTCGATAAACAACTGCCGTTTCTTTTCCGCCAGATATTCAACCGCAAACTCGGCGGAAAAGCCGCACTGGTCGCGCCCGTCAGAGTCGGCGGTCAGGCGTTCGGACTTTTGGGTTTTGTCTGGGGAAAGGAAAGCGAAAATCTTTTCGACGATCACGAAGTCGCGCTTGCCGAAGGTATCGCCGACCAGATCGGAACGGCGTTGGAACGCGATCAATTGAGCGCGGAAGTGATGCGCCTGAAAACCCAGCTTTTAGAAAAAAATCAAAGTCAAATCATCGGGCAGGCACCGAATTTAAGACGGTCAATAGAATTAGCTCTGAACGTCGCCGATACGAACACGACCGTCCTGATTTCCGGCGAATCCGGAACGGGCAAAGAACTTCTCGCGGATCTGATCCATTACAATTCGGGGCGCGAAAATCAAGCCTATATCAAAATAAACTGCGGCGCGATTCCCGAAACTTTGCTCGAATCGGAACTGTTCGGACACGAAAAAGGCGCGTTTACCGACGCGCATTCGCGCCGTCAGGGACGCTTCGAGGAAGCTCATGGCGGAACGCTTTTTTTAGACGAGATCGGTGAGATGCCTTTGTCAGCGCAGGTCAAACTTTTGCGTGTTTTGCAGGATGGCGAATTTACGCGCATCGGCGGAAAAGAAGTCGTCAAAACCGATGTCCGCGTCATCGCCGCGTCGAATGTTGATCTCGAAAAAGCGGTCGAAGAAGGAAGATTCCGCCGCGATCTTTTTTATCGGCTGTCGGTTTTTCCGATTCACCTGCCGCCGCTTCGTGATCGCGCCGAAGACATACACCTGCTCGTTTTTCATTTTCTCGAACTTTACAAGGAAAAGACCGGACGCTTTGTTTCAGGCATTTCCAAAGAAGCTCTGCGCGCGCTGGTCAATTACGATTGGATGGGAAATGTCCGCGAACTCGAAAACGCCATCGAACGCGCCGTCATTATCGCTTCCGGTCGGCAGATCGAACTCGACGATCTGCCCGAAGCGATTAGTCGAAAAGCGTTTGAATTTCAAGCGCAGGCGAAACAGGAACGGCTTCGCGCGGCGAGCGAAGGTCGTTCGGTCGGCTTGGAGATCGAGCTTCCTTCGGCGATGGACGAAATTGAAAAACAGGTCATCGAAGCGACGCTCGATTACACCGACGGCGACAAATCCCGCGCCTCGCGGCTTTTGAATATCGGCAGAAAAACGCTTTACAGAAAATTGGAGCAATACGATTCAAGCGATAAATAGAGCAAGGCTTAAAAGGATTATAATACCGGAATAAGTGAGAAGTGATATGTGAAAAGTAAGAGCTAACCTTTCACATATTACTTCTCACTTATTCCGAATTCGTACAACTTCCATCTGAAAATTGCTTTAATTTTCGCGCGAAACTCGACAAAACTTTACCCGTTGTGTCAAAATCTTTTGTTATAAAAAATAATTTATAAAAATAGAATTTAGGAGAATTTAATTATAATGGCTGAAAATGAAGCAACGGCGGCGGCTGAGGAAACGGTTGAAACGACCGATGCCGCGACCGAAACACAAACATCAAACCCCGAAGACATCTCGTATCACGCGGTCGAAAAAGACGGCTCGGTAACGGCGATCTGGGAAATGCAGGGACAGAAACATCTCCGCACGATCAACCCGCGTTCGCAGGAAGGCAAACAGATACTCGCGCTTTTTGAAACCGCCGCGTAAGGTTTGAAACTCAAAAAAAGAGCAGTCCGCCAAAACAGCATTTTTCTTTGGCGGACTGCTCTTTTTGTCGGCAAATTCCGGTTTTTGGTCAACGGAAAACGATTTTCCGTCAAAGGAAATCATTTTCCATCGAAAGAAAATGATTTCCTTTCCATCTTTTTTCATTTTCCATCCATCGGAAACGATTTTCCATCGAAAGGAAATGATTTTCCGTCGGTCTGAAATGATTTTCCATCGAAAGGAAATGATTTTCCGTCGAAGTTTTTACGCCGCGTTCGGTTTATCTTTCAAAATATCGCGGATTTCCGTCAAAAGAACTTCTTCGCCGGTCGGCGGCGACGGCGGCGGTTCGAGCGTGCTGAAAACCTTTAATGCCCAGCGCGCGAGCAGGAAAACGACGACGGCGACGATCAGAAACTGAATTACGTCGGTGATAAACTGCCCGTATTTGATGAGCGGCGCGCCGCTTTTGATCGCTTCGTCAATCGCTTTCGGGTCCTGCAGATCGTTAAATCTGCCGCTCAGGTCGTAATACAATTTGCTGAAATCCAGTCCGCTCGTAATATAACCGATCGGCGGCATAATAATGCCTTCGACGAGCGTCGTTACGATCTTGCCGAACGCCGCGCCGATAATCACGCCGATTGCCAGATCGAGCATATTTCCGCGCGAAATGAACGCTTTGAAGTCTTTCAACATAAAATTTTCCTCCAGATTATTTTTTTGATTCAGGGTTGGAAAGAATTTAATCCGATTTCCGTTTCCGGTCAACAATCACTTGCCGATTGCTTTCGCCGTCGGTTTCGTATTTAGAATCACTTTCAATTTGCATTCAAAAGCGTTTTCGAATAAATCCTTTTTCTCTTCGACGGCGAGCATCTCGGCTTGAGAATTTTTGTCGCCGGTGAGTTCGAGCAGAACCGTTTTGTGTTTGCCGCGCCTTATTTTCAGATTTTCGATGTTGTTTTCATAACCGCGGTCGAGCGCGTCCGCCAAGCGCAAGATAGCACCGAGGCGCGCGACGATCTTGCGGTTTTTCTCGTCGAGATTTGTGTAGTCCGTGTGTTTTTCCTTCGGCAGAGCCTTGCGGTGATAGCGGGCGATATTGGCGATCATCAGTTTTTCGGATTCGGAAAATCCGGTCATTTCCGAATGTTTTATCAGATAAAGCGAATGCTTGTGATGCGCTTCATGCGAGATGTGATAGCCGACATCGTGCAGGAGCGCGGCGGCGGAAAGAAGCGTCCGCCAGTGTCTTTTCAAGTTATAAACCGGCGCGAGCTGGTCAAATATTTTTTCGGCGAGCGCGGCGACCTGGAGCGCGTGATTTTCTTCGTAACCGTAGCGTCTGCCGATGGCGAAAACGTCGCGCAGGCGGATGTCTTCAACGTCCGGCACGGGCGGCAGAGATTCGGCTTCGATTTCGCGCATATAGTCAATAATAACGCCTTCGCGCAGGGCATAGCCGCACGGCTGGAGAGTTTCGATTTCCAAAGCCCGCATCACGCCTTCGAGAATCTGACCGCCCGCCACGATGACTTCGGCGCGCTGCGGGCTGATGTTCGGAAGTTGCGTGCGCTGTTCGACTGTCATTTCCACGAGTTTCTTATTAAGCAAACTCAGCTTTTTTAACTGCACCTGCGGTTTAAATTCGGAACCGTTCGCGTTTTCGTAACCGAGCAAAAAACCGAGCGTATTGATCGTACCGGACGTTCCGGTCGAAAGAGACCACGAATCGTTTTTTATTTTTCGTTTCGGCTGTTCCAGCGCGAGCGCGATTTCGGCGCGAAGATTTTTTATCTCTTTCGATTTTGGCGGATCATTAAAGATATATTTTTCCGTCAGACCGACCGCGCCGAGTTTCATCGAAAAAAGTTTTTCGGGCGAGCCGCTTTTCATCAGCGAAAGTTCGGTCGAGCCGCCGCCGATGTCTATATTTAAAAGCGTCGAATCGTCCGCGCCGAAAAATTGAGCAACCGCGATGCCGATCAAACGCGCTTCTTCGAGCGACGAGAGAACCTCGACGTGAACGCCCGCCCGCCGCTTCATCTCGCTGACAAATTCCTGCGCGTTTTCGGCTTCACGGACGGAAGCCGTAGCGACGGCGAGAATCGTATCGGCTTCGCGGTTTTCGGCAATCGAGCGGAATTTGTTCAGCGCGTCCGCCGAAAGCCCAATCGCTTCGCGGGATAAATGGTGAGTTTTCAGAGTGTTATGTCCGAGCCGGACGCGCTCGCGTTCCTGCGCGACGACCGTAAAGGAATCGCTGGCGGCGGCTTCGACGATGACGAGTTTCAGAGAATTCGAGCCGATGTCTATGGCGGCGATGGTTTGCGTTTTCATCTTTTTGTTATATTAGATTGTAAATCGGATAGATCGAATTATGAAAGTGAAAAAATTGATGACGGCTGACATTGCTTACTGTTCGGCGGAAGATAATCTGACAAAGGCGGTCGAAATTATGTGGCAGAGAGATTGCGGAGCCGTGCCGGTCGTTGACGGCGAAATGAAAATTACGGGAATGATCACCGACCGCGACATTGCCGTCGCCGCCGCTTCGCGCAATCAGAAACCGTCGCAGATAAAGATCGGCGAAGTAATGAGCAATAGAGTTTTTTTCTGCAAGGAGTTGGACGACGCGGAAGAGGCTTTGCGAAAAATGCGCCGCGCGAAGATCAAACGCCTGCCCGTCGTCGGCGAAAACGGCGAACTTGCAGGTATCATTTCGATCACGGATTTTGTGTTGAAAGCTCCGAAACTGAAAAAGAAAGTTTTTTCGACGCTCAAAGCAATCGGCAAACCGCATGCGATTATTTTGAAGGAAGTTGCGGAAAAAGAATTATCCACAGATGAACACGGATGAACACAGATAAATTTCAAGGTATTATTAAACAAAAATCTGTGTTCATCTGTGGACAAAAAAATATATGAAGACACTTTTTATAATGCGTCACGCCAAATCGAGCTGGGACGATGCGAATCTTTCGGATTTTGAACGACCGCTCAACGATCGCGGTTTGAAAACCGCGCCGTTTATGGGCGAAGTGATGGCGAAAAACGGTTTTACGCCGGAAATAATCGTCAGCTCGCCCGCGATGAGAGCCAGACAGACCGCCGAACTCGTAAAAAATTCCGCCGCATTTGAAGCCGGGATACAGTTTGACGAAAGAATCTATGAGGCGAGTCCGATGCGGCTTTTGGAAGTCGTTTCGGAAATCGAAGATGAATACGCTTCGGCGATGATCGTCGGTCATAATCCGGGATTTGAAAATATCGTCCGCGTTTTGACCGGAAAATTAGAACCGATGCCGACGGCGGCTCTGGCGGTCGTTGAGCTGGAGATAGATTCGTGGAAGGAAACAAATGCCGAAACTGGAGATTTGAGAAAATTCATCCGTCCGAAAGACGAACAAAGATCAACCGGTGCAGGTTAACAGTCGCGTTTCTGCCTGTTTTTTACTAAACCTCGATAAAATAAGGTGCTGAATCTCATTCAGCGATAGCTGAACGATTTTCAGCACGAACTGAACGTCATTTAGCGACAGCTAAACAGCATTCTGCAACAGCTAAAATTCAGTTAGCGAAAGCTGAAAACCATTCAGCAAAAGCTAAAATTCATTCAGCGATAACTGAATACTTTTCAGCACGAACTAAACGTCATTCAGCGATGGCTGATTCGCAAATTGGGTTTAACAAGAATCTTTCCTTCGCCTTACATTTAACATCTTTTTAACATTTCTGTAACACCGCATTAAAAAGCGTCGGCTACTGTTTTTATTTATACTTGCAAATTTTTTTCAATAAACTTGATATAATCAACAAATAAAAAACAGGCTATTTATGCTGCAACAAATTTTGATCGTCGAAGACGATGCCGATATTGCCGAGAGTTTGCGCTACAATTTCGAGCGCGAGGGGTTTCGTCCCGTGATCGCCGAATCGGGCGAGAAAGGACTGCGCTACGCGCTGGACGAAAAGTATCCGCCCGATCTTATTTTATTGGATTTGATGCTGCCCGGAATGAGCGGAATGGAGCTGTGCCGGAGACTCCGGCGCGAGCCTCTGACCGAAAAAACGCCGATCATCATGGTAACGGCGAAAACCGCCGAAACCGACAGGATTTCCGGTCTCGATACGGGCGCGGACGATTACATCACGAAACCGTTTTCCGTTAAGGAAGTCGTCGCCAGAGTGCGTGCCGTTCTGCGCCGCGTGGACAAAGATACGGTCGAGCAATACGAAGATGAATGTCTGGCGATAGATTTTGCCGATATGCGCGTCGCCTGCAACGACGAAGATGTGAAACTGACGCGCAAGGAATTTTCTCTGCTCGAACATCTCGTGAAAAATTCCGGTCGCGTCGCCACGCGCCAGCAGCTTCTCGATAACGTCTGGGGCTACAGTTATTTCGGCGACACGCGCACTCTGGACGTTCATATCCGCCGCCTGCGGCAGAAACTCGGCGAGTGCGGCGGCTGTATCGAAACGGTCGTCGGCATCGGCTATCGTTTTACCAAACCGCGATGATGAGTTTTTTATACCGGAGCAAAAACAAATCAACTCAAACGGAAGCTCCGCAAAATAATCTAAGTCTGGAAATTCTGGAAGCGATGCGTGAAAGCGTTCTGATCGTCAACGCCGATCTGCGCATCGTCGCTTCCAATTCGGCGGCGCGGAACGCTTTTACGCGGGCGGGCGGCGAACTCGAAAACCGCCGTTTGACCGAAATCATCCGCGATCTCGATCTGCATAAGGCTTTTTTGAACACTCTGGAAACGGGCGTTCCTTCAAACGTAAAACTCGAAATTCTCGCCACTGAACGCCGGAAATACAACGTCCAAATCGCGCCCATCGCGCTCGATACGTCAAAAGGCGCGATCGGATTTTTTTACGACATCACAAAGGTCGAGCATCTCGAAAACGTCCGGCAGGAATTTCTTTCAAACATCTCGCACGAACTTCGCACGCCGCTGACCTCGATCATCGCGTTTGTCGAAACGCTCGAAGACGGCGCGATCGAGGACAGCCGCAACAATCTGCGTTTTCTGAGCGTAATCCGCAAAAACGCCGAACGCATGCACCGCCTGATTGACGATATTTCCGAACTCTCATTGATCGAATCGGGCAGAGTCCGCGTCGAGGTCAAATCGAAACACCCGTCGCCGCTTGTCGAAGAAATTTTTATGAATCTTTCCGCTAAAGCGAACGAGCGAAACATCGAACTGATAAATGAAATCGCCGACGACATAACCGTTTACGCCGATGCCGTGCGGCTCGAACAGATGCTCACCAATCTGATTGACAACGCCATCAAATTTAACCGCGAAGGCGGGAGCGTTACCGTTTCTCACACGCAAAAAGACGGCAAAGATTTAATTTCCGTCGCTGATGCGGGAGAGGGAATTTTGAGCGACCATCTGCAGAGGATTTTCGAGCGTTTTTACCGCACCGACCGCGCCCGTTCGCGCGAGATCGGCGGAACGGGCTTAGGCTTGGCAATCGTCAAACATCTGGCGCGGCTTCACGGCGGCGAAGTAACGGTCGCCTCGACGCTCGGAACGGGAACGACTTTTACCATCGAGTTGCCCGGAGATTCATAAAATCACCTTTAAAAAGTTTTTGAATCTTGCCGAAAATATGCGGAATTCTCTCAGACGCGAAAATGGATATCGTCAGAAGCACTCCGGAGCAGTTAATTTCAATTGAAGAAAGGAAAATTTTCAGCTCTGTTTTTTTACAACGGTCTTCTAAAAAAAACTCCATGCTTCACCAAAAGCCTTTGTTTATCAGCAGTAAGCTTGATTTCGCCCCAAGATCAACGGTTTCTTATACAGCCCTTTGTATGATATAATACAAATACTGTGAAATCTGAAACCTCGCAAAAATAGGCTTCATACGGCTAAAAGGCTTCCGTTTTTTTCGAAATCATAAGGAGGAATAGAATGAATATGGAATTAAATATTGGACAGAAGGTTGCGTATCCCAATCAAGGCGTTTGCCTGGTTGAAGACATCGAAAAAAAACAGATCGGCGGCAACTCGATGAAATTCTACGCCCTGCGCGTCTTGAGCGACAACTCGACGATCTTTGTTCCGACCGATAACGCCGAAAGTGTCGGCATCAGACCGATCTTAGACAACAAACAGTGCAAAAATCTGATGCATCATCTCGCCGATGATTTCACGGAAGTTTCCAGCGATTGGAAAGTGCGCTCGCGCGAATTTAACGAAAAACTCCAGTCGGGCGACGTTTTTGAAGCGGGCGACGTTTTGAAAAAACTGACGTTTTTAAGCCACGAAAAGAAACTCTCTTTCCGCGAACAGTCGCTTTTGGACAAAGCGAAATTTCTGATCGTTTCGGAAATAATCAACGCCGGTTTAGCCAAGAACGAAAAAAATCTCGAAACCAGGATCGAAAATCTGGTCGAAGACGCCTGCGAAAAACATCTCGAAACACAGCCGAGCGTGATGGCGGCAGGTCATTAAACTCTCCTCTTTTCGGGTTGGCTGTGCCCTGCCGGCTCGTTTTTATTCCTTCGTATAACTCGCGCGGACGATCGTTTTGATATTTCCGCGAACGTGAAAATCTCCCTCGATCTCGACGCGCATGGGATCGCACGCCTTAACGAAATCTTCCAGAATTATATTGATGACGTGTTCGTGAAAGACCTTTATCTCGCGGAACGAATTGATGTAGAGTTTGAGACTTTTCAGCTCGATACACCGCTGATTCGGAACGTATTTAAGGCGAATAACCGCAAAATCGGGGAAATCCGAAAACGGGCAGATGGCAGTAAATTCCGGCATCTCGAATTCGATCCAGATCTCGCGTCCGGCGTATTCATATTCGAAAGTGTCGAGCGGGAACAGGTTCATCTCTTCGCGCGGCGTCGAGCGGATGTCGAGGTTTTGTTGATTAACGGGCTGCAAATTTATTTCGTCTGACATAATTAAAAAAACAGATTCTACTAAAGCCTAACGCGCACAGCAAACTTAATTAACCGCAAAAAGGCACAAGAATCACAAAAAGTATAAGTAAAAAAAGACTTTTATTTTGAGCCGTTTGAGCATTTTTGCGGCAATTCTTACCTTTGAGCGGACTTAGCCGTTCGCCGGATAAAATTTAAAGCCCGTAAGTTCCACGAGATCGGGATATTTGTTCAAAAGATGACGGCAGACGACCTTCGGGCTTTTGAATGTGTGCAGAGCGCGAAAAAGCAGAAGCTCGAACGCGGTTGATTCGATCCAGTCAACATCGCGCGTAAACCCTGTAACGAGCGCAACCCGCGTCTGTTCGGCAAAATAAGCGACCTCGCGCGGTTTGCGAAAAGTGCTGCATGTTCCGAAATGAATGATCCAATTGGCGAAGCGGCAGTTCATCATCTCGGCAAGTTCGGTCAGCGAAACTTTATCGCGGTGCAGATGAATTTTTCCGGGCGAGCCGTGAAAGGCGAAATACAAGATGCCGTAATTGCGTTTGCACAAGAGATGCAGATTGTATCTGAGTTCTTCGCGCGTGTTGCACGTCAGATGGCTGAATTTCGCGTCCTGCGTTTTGGAGATCAATTCGAGCGTCGGAATGACATTGAGCCGGTTTTCGGTGCGCCGCGTCCAGAGCGATTCGAGACAGGCGATATTTCTTTTTCTCGGAGGCATTTCTAAATAATTCTCAAACTTTTATAAAATTTACGCTTTAATTTTATCAAAAAATCAGACAAATTTCGTTCGGAATTATTTATCTTTTTTACATTTTGATCTTTTTTACAAGGTCGCCGGTTTTTATCGTTCCGGCTTTGATGATTTTGGCATTCAGCCCGCGCAGGTGAAGCCGTTTGCCGAGTTGGGAATTGACGAATTTTATGGCATCAATGCCGAATCTTTCGGTAAATTTTTTACAGCCGTTATGCGGAATCGCCGTGATTTCGATAACCGCCGAACCGATTTTTAATTGACTTCCCGGCGGCAGATTTTCTTCGCTCAAATCCAAGTCAACCAAAAGCTGGTCGCCCGCAAGTTGCCAGCGGTCTTTGTTTTGTGCGATCAGCGCGATTGTCCGCGAATTCATAATATTCAACTGCATTTCGGGATGACCGAAACCGTCGGTCGTGCGCGAACTTCCGCGCGTTTTCCAATTGTCGCCGATCAGTCCGAGTTCCAAATCGAGTTCGCCCGTTTCCAGAATTTCGCGTTCGTTCTCATTCGGACGCGCAACGATCATTTCCACAACGCCTTCGTCTTTCGGCGATTGAAGAATATTATCTAAACCCGATTCGAGTTCTGCTAAAGTCAGATGTTTTATTTCAGACATACGCAAATCATTTTGAATTGTCCGGCACGATTCGCAAAATCCGGTCGTCGGTTTTTGCCGCGTTGCCGCGCCCGTCTTTATTGGAAGTCGAAAAATATATAAAACCTTCGGGCGAGACGGCGACTTCGCGGATTCTTCCGAATTGTTTTTTCAAAAGAAATTCCTGCGCCGTAATTTTTCTATCTTCGATTACTAATCTTACAATTGCCTGACTTTTTAATGCGCCGAAAAAAAGATTTCCCTTGAACGCGGGAAAAGCGTCGCCGCGATAAAACGCCGCGCTTGCCGGAGCGACTGCCGGAGAATACTCGATGAGCGGAGTTTCCATACCTTCTTTCCGCATCATATGGCTGATCTTGTCCCAGCCGTAATTTTTACCGCGTTCGATGATGTTTACCTCATCGCCGCCCGAACGCTTTTTAAACCACGAAACGCCGTCAATCCAGGAAGGTCCGTGTTCGGTCTGAAACATCAGATTCGTTTCCGGTTGCCACGCGATGCCCTGCGCGTTGCGGTGTCCGTAAGAAAAGATTTCCGGTTGCGCGTCTTTTTGACCGACAAACGGATTGTCTTCGGGAACGCTTCCGTCATCATTCAGACGCAAGGTTTTTCCATTTAAAGAAGATAAATCCTGCGCCAATTTTTGTTTTGTCGCATCGCCCGTCGTGATGTAAAGTTTATTATCCGCCGGAGAAAAAGAAAGCCGCATTCCGGCGTGATACTGCGCGGCGGAGATATTTTCAATAATCGTTTTCGCTTCGGTCAGAGTTTCGCCGGTTTCTTTAAACCGCATGACACGCACTTTTTTTCCGTCGTTCGTGTCGTAAACATAAGCGAAATACATCAGACGGTTTTCCGAAAAATCGGGATGCAGAGCCATTCCCATCAAACCCGTTTCGCCGTCGAGTTCGACATCTGCGAAAACGTGAATCGGCTTTTCTTTTAATTTCCCGTTTTCGATAACGCGCACTCTGCCCGGTCGTTCGGTGAAAAATATCCGACCGTCGGGCGCAAAGGCGATTGACCAAGGAACTTCCAGATTTTCCGCGACCATTTCGATCTTGAATTTCGGCGACATTTTCGGCAGAGGCAGATCGTCGCCGCTTCCCGAATCGGTAAACGGCGCGTTGGCGCAAGCCGCATTTGCGAAAATAAAAAGCGAAAGAACAATTTTGCCGAACGAATTTTTTAATTTCATAATGCTTACATTTATATTATCGCAAAAATAAAAGCCCTGCCGATTTCCCGCCGGTCAGGACTTTTATTTGTTTTCAAATAAAATATTATCTTTATACCTTCTCTTCATCGCGCCCGTGCGCATGAGCCGGCGGCGAGGTCGCTTCGATTGCCGTAAAAGTTTCAAGTATTTTATAAGTATGCTCCGCGCCTTTCGGCACGACCCACGAATCGCCTTTTTCTAAAATCAATTTCTGTCCTTCGAGATGCAATTCCGCCTTGCCTTTGATGACGTAGCCGACCGTTTCGTATTCGCGTTTGCGCGGTTCTTTGTCGTCGTTCGGTTCTTCGTTTTCCCACAGACGCATCGCCACGCTTACGCCCGAAGCCAGATATTTTTGTCCCATTTCGCCCGTCGGCGAATGTTCCGACATAACTTTTTGCACTGATGTGTCGCCCATTTAAATTTCCTCCATAAATTATTTATACAGAAAAAGTGCAATCTATATACCGAAAGCGTTTTTCTTCGATTTTCGAAGAAAAACGCTTTTATCACATACGGTTTATAAGTTTTTTAATTTAAAAGTGTTTGATATTCGTTCAATTTTTGCGCGGTTTTCTCGCCGGTGTTTTGGTTTTCGGTTTTGGCGAAACAAAATTTGTCTGCGCGGCGGGCGGCGCGTTTTCGTCTTGCTGAATTTCAAATTCTTTATTGCCGGCGAGTTTTTCGTCAACGAAAATGTCTATCCGGTATTTTCCGGCGATCCAGACGTTATCCGGCGCGCCGCGGAAATTGACGATGTTTTGCTCGCCGTTTGTCCGGTAGCTGACCGTGATGATCTTCGATTCGGCTTTCAAGCCTTTGACGTTCATCGCAATCAGATTCATTTTGACGGTCGCCGGAACGAACGAATCGAGAAAAATTCGGCAGTGAATCGGAACGTCCGAATGTTTAAAAACGGCGGTTTCCTCGTCGGGATTTCCGTCGCCGTCGTCGCGCAGAAGCAGAATGCTTTCGATTCCGACGACCGGCTTTGCTTTCGGCGCGGGAGGCTGACCGAAAATCGTGAGACTGAAAAACAAACAAAAACTCAAAATAAGGACGGCTTTCATAACAACTCCAAATCGCTTTTTCTTTAGATAATTTGCCGGAAATTCGACTGACGTTTTAAAAGGTGCGTAAAACGCGGGAATAGTTGCACGCGGCGGGCGAATTTATTTCGATTTTTTGAATGAAAAGATTTATTTGTCCACAGATGAACACATTTGAACACAGATTTTAAGAGTAATTAAATAGGGGTGTATAGTGATTAATTTTGTCATTTAATAAATCTTTTCTTATCCGTGTTTATCTGTGTTCATCTGTGGACAAATTTTTTTCAGAGCGGTTTCAACCGCCGCTTTAGCAAAAGCCGCACGCGGAACGGTTTTCATAATCCGCAAATCTTCCCGAACGGAAGTTTTTTCGTCCAGAAATTTCAAAACCCTTTCGGTCGGATTCTTAGAAAAAAGCGCGGTGAAAACATCGTCCGCCGGATGCTTTTTTTTGAGTAAAACATCGAGCAAAACAGAATCGAGAAATTGTTTCCAGTTTAGAGTTTTAAGTTTTGAGTTTTGAGTTTTGCCGGATGTTTCCAAATCATTTACTAACTTCCGCAAAAATCCTTGCGTTCTTTTAAAACTGTAGCCGGTCGAAGGTTTGACATAACCGCCGGACGTTCCGATGCGGACGGTTTTCGCGTCGGGAAACCGATTGTGCGGCTCGTCCGACATCGGGATCACGCCCGTTTCGGTTTCGAGAATTTTATAGTTTTCGGTTTTTAACATGTCGGCGAAATACGATTTTAAGTTTTCTTCGTATTCTTGCTTTTCCAGAATAGTGTCGGAAAAAATGGTAAATTCGACGAGTGCCTTTGTGGCGGAAAAAGGCAGAATGTAGATAAAACGGCACTCGTTTTTCTGTTCAACACGAAAGTCGAAAAGCGTCGGCTCTAACGGATTAAAAATTTCGCTTTCGGTTTCGACCAGCCAGCCGTAAAAATGCTGAAAGAGATTTTGATAGTTTGGATTGTCGTAAGTCTTGCGCGTAAAACTGTCGAAAATAAATTCGCGGGCAAAAAATTCACTTTCATTAGTTTTCACTTTTCCGTTTTCAACCGAAATGATCTCGCTTTGTAAAAATGTAAAATTCGGGTTCGGTTTGATCTTATCGAAAACGAATTTATAAAAATCAACGGCGCGGATCATCTTGTATTCGTATTCGCCCAAATCGAGAGAAGCGGAAAAACCGCGTGTTCCGTGAAAATATATGCTGTTCCATTTTCTAAAAATTATCTCTTCAAACGCGCCTTTTTCCCGTTCCCAGAAACACCATGTGTGATCGTTTGCGGTTTTCGCGTCGCGGTCAATTATCAAAACTTTTCTATTCTTTAACTTCTCGCTTTCATTTAAATAAAAAGCGAGAGAAAGCCCGGCAAGTCCGCCGCCCGCGATGATGTAATCGAAAGTGTTTTCCGCCACGCTAGATAGTTTTACAAAATCAAATGATTATGTGAATTAAGAATTGAAAAAAAACTCTGCGCTCTCTGCGGACTCTGCGTGAGACTTTTTCTCTTTCACGCGGAGTTCGCAAAGAGCGCAGAGGGTTGAGTTTTGTTTCAGACGACGCTTTCGTTAGACCGTTTTAAAATCCTTTGTGCTATCTTAAAGCAATTATGAAAATCCTGATTTTTACATTTCTGTTTCTGTGCATCGCTGTTTCCGTATCCGCGCAAAGCAAAGACGAAAAAGCGAAAGCGGCGATCAAAAAGGTTTTGGACGAACAGGCGGCGGCGTGGAATCGCGGCGACATCGAAGGCTTTATGCAGGGCTATTGGAATTCGCCCGAAATGATGTTCGTTTCCGGCGATACAATGACAAAGGGCTGGCAGCCGACGCTCGAACGCTATAAAAAATCCTACAATACGCGCGAGAAAATGGGCGTTCTCAGTTTTTCCGAATTGGAGATCACCGTCATCGGAAAAGAATCGGCGGTCGTTTTCGGCAGATTTACCTTGGAGAGAAAAAACGACAAACCGACCGGACTTTTTACTTTGAATTTCAGAAAGTTCAAGGACGGCTGGAAGATAATTCTCGATCACACAAGCTAATTTCGGAACGTATCTTGCACTAAGAAAAACCTAATGTCCGAATTTAGAACAAAAGGAAGGTAATTTAAAATATGCAAGACACGAGACAAGAATCTATCGAAAAACTGAACGAACTTATCAAAGACATCGAAACGGCGATGCTGACGACCATTGACGGCGGCGTTCTGCGTTCGCGCCCGATGGCGACGCAGGAGGCGGATTTCGACGGCACGCTCTGGTTTCTGACTCCGGCGGACACGCACAAGGACGAAGAGATCAAAAAGGACGACCGCGTAAACGTCTCCTACGCCAAACCGTCCGACAACATTTACGTTTCGGTTTCGGGCAGAGCGGAAGTCTTTCACGATCAGGAAAAAATCAACGAACTCTGGAGTCCGTTCTACAAAGCGTGGTTTCCCGAAGGTCAAACCGACCCGAACATCCGCGTCTTAAAAGTTACAGCCGAACAAGCCGAATACTGGGACGCATCGGCAAACGCGTTCATTCATCTGGTCGGCTTTCTCAAAGCATTGGCGACCGGCGAAAGCTACGACGGCGGCGATGATAATAAAAAGATTGATTTGTAGTAGATAGTTTTTCACTGTTCCGCAGGAACAACTGTTAATAGCCCAGCGATTTATCGCTGGGTAAAATGCGGCATCAAGATCAAAAGTCCCGTAGGGACGGCAGATAAAATATTATTTTCTGTCGTCCCTACGGGACTAGTCTTTTTATTATATCCGGCAACCCAGCCGTGAACGACTGGGCTATTTACAAAAACGTCCCTGACGGGACTCTCACTGAAAAATATCTTGTTATAAATTCAAACTACGGGCGCGGGTTCTTCTTCTTTTTTCGGAGCTTTTTCGATATGGCTCGCGCTTGTCCAAGCGGCGAGTTTTCCGGCGTTGTTGCGGTAAATATTTTTGACCACGCCGTCTAA
>JBGTSF010000017.1:67428-69639 GCA_041940425.1 Pyrinomonadaceae bacterium | reverse complement strand
ATCGTAGCCGGGGTTTAGAGCGGCGAGGTTGCCGCCGAGGCTGGCCGCACATCGGACACGGCTGTTGGCCAGGCTTCCGATTGCGGCCGCGAAGGCTGCATGTTTTTCGGCGGCGGCTTGGCTCTCATATTAGGATTTATTCCGTTGCGGTTAAAGCGCGAAAAGATTTTGGATGAAAAGGCTTTAGATAAAATAGTTTCATCAACGAAAAGTTTGGAAACTCTGGAAGACGAAGTCAATTGCACGCTTTTCGCGCCGGAAACCGTGCGCGCGGCAAGCAGTTTTCTGGTTCAGGTTTTTGCTCATCTTGAAGAGCAAACCGCCGAACTCGAAGAAATTGCCGCTGAATCGGACGAAGACGCGAAACGGCAGGCAATCGAAAAGCTGAGCAGAAAAATAAAGCGCGGCAGTGATTTGATTTTCGAACTTCGAATGCCGCAACTTGAAATTGATGAACCCGTCCAGTCGCATCGTTGGGAAGGCGAAATTCTGGAAATCCCGTTTATCGTTTCCGTGCCGGAAAATCATCCGCCGGGCAGTCGTTTCGGAAAAATTATCGTCAGCGAAAACGGCGTTCCGGTCGGGCGTTTGACATTCAAGATAAAGATCACGACCGCCGATTCCGCCGCCGAACCGGAAAACGTCGTTGCCGAAAGGCTCAACCGCTACAAGTATGCGTTTATTTCATACGCATCGGAAGACCGCCCGAAAGTTTTGCCGCGCGTGCAGATGCTGGACGCGGCAAAGATCGAATATTTTCAGGACATACTGAGTCTCGATCCGGGCGACCGCTGGGCGCGCGAGCTTTATAAACATATTGATAAAAGCGATGTTCTATTTCTTTTCTGGTCAAATGCGGCAAGCCGTTCGGAGTGGGTCGAAAAGGAAATTTTGTATGCGCTCGAACGGCATGGCACGGACGAAAACGCGCCGCCCGACATTATCCCGATCATTATCGAAGGACCGCCGCCCGCCAAACCGTCCGAAAAATTAAACTTTCTGCATTTTAACGACAAATTTATCTATTTTATCTACGCGGCGGAAGCCGAACGCGAAAAACGCAAAGCCGATAAAACTTAAAATTCAATAATCAATAAATTTGTCTGGTAAAATACAAAACGATGGCAAAGGCGAAGCAGATCACCGGACTCGATACCGAGGCGGATGTTTTGGAATGGGCAGATAAAGTTCTGCGCGTGCGTTTTGAAGAAATCTTGGAAAAACGCGGCGCGGCTCTCGAACCGGGATCGGTCGCCGGAGTTCACGATATGCGCGTGGCGATCCGGCGTTTGAGAAGCGCGTTGCGCGATTTTTCGACTCTGCTGAAACGGAAACCGCTCAAGCAGTTCAGAAAAGATTTGAAACGATTTGCCCGCGCGCTCGGCGAAGTGCGCGACGAGGACGTAACGATCATCGCGCTGAAAAACTTGCGGAAAAAAGCAAGAGATAAAAACGTCCGCGAAGGCATCGGCGAGCTGATCGCGCAGAGAAGGGAAAAGCGCGAACGGGCGCATCTCGGCATATTGGAAATCCTCTCCGCGTCCTCGATAGAAAATCTGCAGAAGAGTTTTGACGAAGCGATCGGCGAAATGGTGCAGGGAAAAAATTCGGCGCAGAACATCGGCTTAAAGCAAGCCGCGCGGAAGATCGTGAGCCGGAGTCTGGAAGAATTTTGTGATTTGAGCGCGAACATTTATGAGCCGTTTGTTGACGAACCGCTTCACAAATTCCGCATTGCCGCCAAATGCCTGCGCTACGGCATCGAGCTTTACGCCGACTGCTGGGGCGAACGCATCAAGCCGTTCGTCGAAGAGATCAAAGACATGCAGGATTTTCTCGGCGAAGTCCACGACGCGGATGTCTGGCTGGAAAACCTCAGTAAGATTCTGACGGAGGAAAGAGACAAAAATCCGGCGAATTTATGGCTTTTGTCGGAATTCGTCAATCAACGCACGCGAAATTACCGCGCCGCGTTAAAGCTCTGGAGCGATTGGAAGGAAAACGATTTTCTTGAAAGATTGGAAAAAACCGTTTCGCAGACAAAATAGATGAATTCAAATACCATTTATACCATCGGACACGGACGGCATTCGTGGGCGGATTTTTTATTTCTGCTCAAAAAATACGAGATCGAATTTCTGTGCGACGTGCGGAGTGTCGCGCGTTCGCGCTGGGTGCAGTTTAACGGGAAGGTTTTAGAGGCGAACTTAA
>JBGTSF010000017.1:0-67419 GCA_041940425.1 Pyrinomonadaceae bacterium | reverse complement strand
CGTCGCGCGTTCGCGCTGGGTGCAGTTTAACGGGAAGGTTTTAGAGGCGAACTTAAACGAAAATGGCATCGGCTACGAGCATCTGCCGGAAACGGGCGGGAAAGTTCTTGCGGAAACAGAAGAACTCGAACGCGGCATCGAACGCATTTTGGAAATCGCTTCGGAAGCGCGGACGGCGATCATGTGTTCGGAATCTTATCCGCTCACGAAACACAAAATCCCGCGTGCAAATTGTCACCGCGTCGGACTGCTTTCGCCGCTTTTGAAAAGTAAAGGCGCAGCGCGGATCATTCATATTTTGCCCGACGGCAATGCAATGGAATTTGACGAATCGGAAACGCCTTCGATCTGGTAAATTATCATTTGCGCCGTTTGGCGTTTCCCATCGTTCAATGTTCAAATCAAATTTATGAATCTGTTCGAATTGACCAAAGAATTGATGAATATTCCCTCGGTTTCCGGCGATGAAGAAGCGGTCGGTTTTTTTCTGCGCGATTATCTCGAATCTCTCGGCTGGACGGTCGAACTGCAAAAGGTTTCGGAAAATCAAAATAATGTCATCGCTTATTTGAACGATACGCCGAAAGTCTTTCTTTCGACACATATGGACACCGTGCCGCCTTACCTGCCGCCGACCGAAGACGCGGAAAAAATCTACGGGCGCGGCGCGTGCGATGCGAAAGGCATCATCGCGTCGCAGATTTTTGCGGCGGAAAATTTAAGAAAACAGGGCGTTGAAAATATCGGCTTGCTTTACACGGTTGACGAAGAACAAGGAAGTTCGGGCGCGAAAGCGGCGAATCTTCACCCGCTTGCCGCGAAATGCGAGTATCTCATCAACGGTGAACCGACCGACAACGATCTCGCCATCGGTTCGAAGGGAACGTTTCGTTTGAAAATTCTGACCGAAGGCAAAGCGGCGCATTCGGCTTATCCCGAAATGGGCGAATCGGCGATCGAAAAACTGCTCGACATTTTGCAGGACATTCGCCGGACGCAGTTTCCGAACGACGATTTTTTCGGCGAAACGACCGTCAATATCGGTCTGATCGAAGGCGGACTCGCGCTCAATGTCATTCCGCCGCGCGCCGAAGCCGGAATCGCCGTCCGCCTGACAACGCCTCGCGCCGAAGTCGAAACGATGCTCGAAGAGATCGTCAAAACGCGCGGAAAAATCGAAGTCTTGTCCTGCTCAGAGCCGGTGCGGATGCTCGCCGTCGAAGGTTTCGATCAAAAAGTCGTGCGGTTTACGACCGACATTCCGCATCTCCCGAATTGGGGAACGCCGCTTCTTTTGGGCGCGGGTTCGATCCTCGACGCGCACACTTCGCACGAATTTGTTCTGAAAAAGGATTTGGAAAAAGCAGTCGGGCTTTACGAGGATTTGGTAAAAAAACTGCTCGACAATAAAAATGCGCCGGGTCAATAATGGGTATCTAAGAACAAATACCTGAATTAGTAACTCATCTTACGCGATTCTGACACCCGCTTCACGGGCTTAAATCAAAATCGCGTAAGATGAGTCAGTAAGTAGAAAAGCAGTGCGTTCAATTTTGTATTAAACGCACTGCTTTTCTTTCGTTCGTCTATTCAAACCGCATTGCGGTCGTCGTCGAACAGCCGGTAAAAACCAAAACTCCGTTGGGAGTATAAACTTGCAGATTTCCCGCTGACGTGTATTCGGTCGCCCGGGAATTCAAATCCGCTTCGTGACGGAGAATCGTATAGCCGGTATAGTTTCCGGCAGTATCGAAGGTGAAAGCTTTGAAACTGAACCGGTAGTTCTGTCCGCCGATATGACTCCACGCGCCGTGTCCGGGAGTTTTGAGAGACTGCGGAAATCTCGAGGTCGAATCCATCAAAGTGCCGCCCGAGATAAACGTCGTCAAAGAATCGAAACTGCTGATCTCATCGCCGGTCTGACAATTGCGAACCGTAACGCGCACATCCCATGTGCCTTCTATTCTTCCGCCGACGCCTTGAAATTTTGATTCATCCTGAGCAAAGGTTATACCCAGAGCCAATGTCAAAATTACGAATGATGCTAAAACCGTTCCGCTGATTATTTTTACAAGATTGTTTTTCATTTTTTATGTCCTCACTTTTTGTTTTTTTATTCCAGCCAAAAAAATTGTTTTGTTTGACTGTTGTGTGTCATAATTCCGCAAACCCCTTCTGAAAATCGTTAGAATCCGGCTGAAATTTTCTGATAAATTGTGAAAATCGGTATGAATGAGTCGCAGGCAGACATTTATGAATTCGACAAATTTCGCTTAGACGCAAATAAACGCTCGCTGTTTAAGGAAGATGACGAGCCGATCGCGCTGATGCCGAAAGCCTTCGACACGCTTCTTTTTTTGGTGAAAAATCACGGAAAAGTCGTCGAAAAAGACGAATTGCTGAGCGAGATTTGGACGGATACGATCGTCGAGGAAAACAATCTCACCCAAAACATCTCGAATTTGCGCCGCATCTTCGGCGAAAAACCCGGCGAAAACCGCTTTATCGCCACCGTTCCGGGCAAAGGTTATAAATTCGTTGCCGCCGTCAGAGAAATTTCTGAATCCGAAAGTGCGGAGCAAGCGGTCGAAGATCAAAAGACCGAATTTGAAACCGTTCAAAATGTTTCTCCTTCGACCGCAAGCCGAACCGAAACGGAACATCAGCCGCCCGCTTCCTATAAAAATCAAAGCCGCTTCCGCCTTTTCGCTATTGTTATTTTCACGCTGCTGATTTCCGGCTCGCTTGCGTTTTATTTCTGGCGCGGAAATATTAATCCAGCCGCTGACGCTCCCGTTAAAACCATCGCGGTTTTGCCTTTCAAACCGCTTGCCGCCGAAAGCCGCAATGAAACGCTGGAATTCGGGATGGCGGATGCTTTGATCAATAAACTCAGTTCGAGCGAAGAGATCATCGTCCGCCCGCTCGGTTCCGTCAGACGGTATAACGCTCTGGAGCAGGACGTATTGCAGGCGGGACGCGAACTCGGCGTGGATTCCGTTCTCGAAGGAACGATCCAAATTTCGGACGACCGGATCAGAATCGCGGCGCGGCTCATACGCACGAACGACGGGAAACAGATATGGACGGAAACTTTCGATGAAAAATTTACTGATATTTTCACCGTCCAGGATTCGATCTCGCAAAAAGTTCTGGCGGCTTTAACCTTAAAACTGAGCGGCGAAGAGCAGAAACGCCTGACCAAACGCTATACCGAAAATGTCGAGGCTTACCAGCTTTATATGAAAGGGCGATTTCACGCTTCCCGTCTGATCCTGCCGGAAGCCGTCAAAGGCATCGGGTATTACGAGCAGGCGATCGCGCTCGATCCGAACTACGCGCTCGCCTACGCCGGTATCGCGCAGGCTTACGCGGCTTTTTCGCTTTCGGGCGACATTCCGGCAAATGAAGCCATGACGAAAGGAAAAGCGGCGGCGCTCAAGGCGCTCGAACTCGATCCGAATCTGCCCGAAGCGCAGGTCGCGGTCGGATTTATCGCCTTCTGGTATGACTGGAATTGGGCGGAAGCCGAAAAAAAATATCAACGCGCCATCGAACTCGACCCGCATAATGAAAGAGCGCAATACTTTTACGCGCATCTAAACTCGAATCTCGGAAATCACACTGAAGCGTTGACGATGGTCAAACGCGCCCGCGAACTCGATCCGCTTTCGCTCATCACGAATTCAGCCGAAGGACAATTTCTATTTTTTGCCGGACAACCGGACGAAGCCGTCTTGAGACTGCAAAAAACGCTCGAACTCGATCCGGCATTCTGGCACGCGCATCTGGTTTTATCAAAAATTTACGCGGAACAAAAAATGTTTCCCGAAGCCGTCGCCGAAGCGGAAAAAGCGGCGCAGTTTTCCGGCGGAAACTCCGAAGCGGTCGCGCAAAAAGCCTACGCGCTGGCAAAATCGGGCAATGCGGCAGAGGCGCGAGCGGTGCTTAACGAACTACAAAAATCCGCCAACGAAAAACACGTTCCGGCATATAATTTCGCCATCATCTACAACGCGCTCGGGGAAACCGAAAACGCCCTCGCTCAGCTCGAAAAAGCCTACACGGAAAAAAACGTGCTGATGGTTTTTCTAAAAGCCGATCCGAAATGGAACAATCTCCGAAACGAGCCGCGTTTCATTGATCTGATGCGGCGGATGAATTTTCTTTAGAAATTGTTTGAAAATCCAGAAAATCATTACTGTTAATTGAACCGGAGAAAATTCGAGATTTTTTTCCAACGGGTTCAATGTAAAAAAGAGAACGCACCGGATGAATAACGGCACGCTCTCTTTTGCGGTAAAAATGATTCTTCGATTTACGGCACGAAAGCATTGGGAACGGGACGGTCGCCTGGTGCGCCGAATTGCTGAATTTGTACGCCGGAACTCGACCGCTGGATGAACCACGTTGCCGACGACGGGCGGAAAATTGCCGCGTCAAACTTGCCGTCGCCGTCGTAATCGCCCGGCGCGGGCGTGTCGCCCGCCGCGCCGAACGGGAAGGCGTAGTAAGAAGAATCCTCGCTTCTGAGGATAAACCAATTTCCGCCCGACGGCTGCCAGAACGCGATGTCCGCCCGACCGTCGCCCGTGTAATCGCCCGGCACAGGCTTGTCCGTGTTCGTGCCGAATGCCGCGGCGAACAAGCCTTGACTGCTTCTCAACATCCACCATTCCGCATTGCCCGAATTTCCGTTCGGACGGAAAATGGCGATGTCCGATCTCGCGTCGCCGTCGTAATCGGCAACTGCCGGAATGTCGCCGTTTGCGCCGAATTGCTGGATCGTGATTCCGCCGCTCGATTTCTGGATAAACCAGGTCGCCGTCGAGGGACGGAAAACCGCCGCGTCCGCTTTGCCGTCGCCGTCATAGTCTCCGGGCGCGGGAATGTCGGTCGGCGAGCCGAACGGGAAAGCGTAAAACGAGCTGTCTTCCGAACGCAGGATATACCATGTGCCTTCCGCCGGTCGCCAGAAAGCGATGTCGGTTTTTCTATCGCCGGTGTAATCAGCCGGCATGATGCGGTCGGAAGACGAGCCGAACTGCGCGGCAAAGACCTGACTGTTCGAAGATTTCATATACCACCATTCGCCGGGCGCGGAACGAAAGATCGAGATGTCGGTGCGCCCGTCGCCGTCAAAATCGAACGGCGCGCGGCGCGGATTGGTGACCGGAGTCGAACCGCCCGCCCGGAATCCCGCCAGAATCGTAAAGACCGCGCCGCCCGAAGACGAACCGGTAACCGGCTCGCCGATGGTTGATCTGACCGATAACGCGCCGCCCGAACTCGCGCCGCCCGACGCGATGACCGAGCGTTTGATCGAAAAATCACCGCCCGACTGGGAATTCACGGCAATGGCTAAAAGCAATAGCAGACTGATTGCCGATAATACGGCTTTTTCGCTTTTCATTACATATTCTCCTTCGTTAGCTTAACTAACAACACCACATATTAAATTCAGATTTTCAATCGAAGCGCCGAACATCAAACCGGCGAGCTGCAATAATTGCCTGCGGGAAATATGCGTTTCATTTTGGGTTTTTACTGCTTTCATTTTTTTGCTCCTTGATTAATAAACAATCAAAAAGAAATCTGACGGCACTTGACTTGAGGTTTCACCTGTTATCCAAAAATCCACGAAAACCAATGGATTTCCATTATTCCACAATCTTCCACTGATGTGATTAAACGACCCAGATGATGTAAGCGATAAAAATCTCGGACCTAATTGAAAGCCCAGATCGATCCTATAGGTATTTGATGGAAACCTTTCTGCTGAGAACCCACAACCACTGGTTGTTGCTCCAGTAACACCGTTGTAGCAATAGGAAATCGTCCCGTCGGCAAGCACAAAAAGCATTGCTTTCGGCAGACCATAACCCGTTCCAGGATGCATGACATTTCCGCCGCCGCTGTTCATCACCGTGTTCGCGCCGTCCGTGCTGAGATATAGCGGCACGGCAGAATTGGTGTTGTAGTTATAGCCCGTTACCTTCATATTCCCGCCCGCGCCGGCTTGCAGAACCAGACTGTTGTTTGATGTGTTGTCGGTAATTCTCTGCTGAACCTGAAGTCCCGTCCCGCGCAGGTCGAGTCCCGTCTGCGGATTGGCATTATTGATGCCGACAAAACCGCCCGTCGAGACCGCCATTCGGGTTTGTCCGGCGGTTTCGTCAACCAGATAAAACTGGTCATTGTTGAAATTCTGCGACGTTCCCATAAACCAACTGCGGTTCGGCGAACGCGCGTAAAACCGCGCCCACGAGTTCGTCCCGCCCGTCGTTTCGGCGACAAAATGCGCGGCTGATGTGCTGAATGAACGGATCGCGCCGAAACTCTCAAGCCGGAAATTCGGATTCGTACTTGTGCCGAGACCGACCGAACCGCCGATCAGCCCATTGCCGGAAATATTGAAATTTGCCGTCTGCGTCGTCGTTGAATTTCTGATGAACGAACTGCCGACGGTCGAATTGGTAACATACTCGCTCGCATTTACTCCGCCGAGTTTTTGGGAATCGAGCGCGACATCCGCCGTCTGCGCCGAGATCGTGCGAACCGAATACGGCGACGAAGCGATCTGCTGGCGCGGAGCGAGAATAGTGTAATTTTCGCTCGCACTGCGCCGCACGCCGATCTCCAGAAATCTGTCCGTGCCGGTAAAAACATTCGCGCCGAAATCGAGCAAAACCGAAAACACGCCGCCGCTGACCGCCACCGAAGAATTATTTATCGTCGCACCGATCTGCGAGCCGCCGACCGCCGCGTCAAAAAGTCTGAACTGCATCTGATACGTCGCCTGCGGCGTTCCCGTATCGCTCAGACTGCCTTGATAATTAAAGGCGGTCGTCTGGGAAAAAACGATCAAGTTACCGAAAAGCAAAATCGAAAAAATAACTGAAATTGGTCTGATTCTCATTGTAAACTCCTTCTTTTCAAAAATTTAATTATCTTCGTTATGAGAAAAGCGTTCCTGAATTTCACGATCAAGGCAACGCTTTTCTCCCGCCGTTTATTCGAATCTCGTGCCGGTCGAAGTCGTACAGCCGTTGACGAGCGTATTGCCGTTTGCGTCGAGAATTTCGACCGTGCCGGTCGTCGTAAATTCGTCGCCGCGTTCGCCGAGCGTGACCAGTTGCCGGATCTTCTGGCTTCCCGCCAGACTTCCGTCCGGGTTAAAGCGGTAGAACATAAAAGCGAACGAGTATTCCTGCCAGCCTCTTTCGCGTTTCCAGACGCCGTGTCCGGCGGTGCGCGCCGCCTGACCGCCCGGCGAAGTGTTGGCTTCGGCAAGCGTGCCGTCCGAGTGAAAAGTCAGCAGACCGCGAAACGGGGGCGCAACGGGCGCGCCGGTCTGACAGTTGCGCGGCGTGATGACGGTTTCCCAGACACCTTCGAGACCGCTGCGAAAAGACCTATCGCTTTCCTGACCGGAAACGTAAATTTGAATGCTCAATACAACGGCTATCAAAGCCAGAGATGCCGCACCGAATGTTTTTAATAAAGATTTTTTCATTTTTTTTCCTCCTGATTTTCAAACTCTTTTTTTACCAAACCTTTTTTTCGCGTTTGTTTAGTGGCATAATCACAAAAAATCCTTTTGAAAATCTTTAGAATCGAATTGAAAATTTCTGAAAATTTCTGAGAAACCGTTTATGGATGAGTCTCAAACAAGCATTTACGCCTTCGGCGAATTTCGTCTCGATGCCGCGAAACGCCTGTTATTAAAGGCGGATGACGAAATCGTGCCGCTGATGCCGAAGGCTTTCGACACGCTTCTCTACCTGGTGCGAAACAGCGGAAAGATCATCGAAAAAGAAGAATTGATGCGCGAGATCTGGGCGGATTCGTTTGTCGAAGAAAATAATCTGAGTCAAAACATTTCGATTTTGAGAAAAACTTTAGGCGAACGGCGCGGCGAGCATCGCTTTATCGCAACCGTTCCGGGACGCGGCTTCAAATTCGTCGCCGAAGTCAGGGAGATTCAGGATTCAAAATTTAAGATTCAAGATTCGGACGAAACGCCGGATGAAACCGAAATCTTCGAAGCGGAAGCGGAAAAGCCAAATTCAGATTTTGAAAAAGTTCAAGAAGGCGAATCGGAAACCGGAAGCCAAACTCCGGCGATTAAAAACCAAAATCGAAAATGGATGGTCGTTCTGGTTGTTCTGGGCGTTTTCGCGCTGGGCGCGGCGGGATTTTTTCTCTGGCGCGAAAACCAAAAAGCGGCGTCTAAACCGATCCGTTCAATCGCCGTTTTGCCGTTTAAGCCGTTGGTCGCCGAAAACCGCGACGAGGCGCTGGAGATGGGCATGGCTGACACATTGATCGCGCGGCTCGACAATAACCGCGAATTTACCGTTCGTCCTTTAAGTTCGGTTCGCAAATTTAATGATCTCGAACAGGACGCACTGCAGGCGGGACGACAACTCGGTGTCGAATCGGTGCTGGAAGGCAATATCCAGCGTTGGGGCGACAAGATCCGCGTCAACGTCCGCCTGCTCGCCGTCGCGAGCGGCGAATCGCTCTACAGCGGAACTTTCGACGAAAAATTCACCGATATTTTTGTGGTGCAGGACGCTATTTCCGAAAAGGTCGCCGAAGCCTTAAAAATTCATCTGGGCGGAAATGAGCGAAACGGCAAAGAAAAGCGCGATACTGAAAACATCGAAGCCTATCGTTTTTACCTGCAGGGGCGTTATCACGCGCTGAAGCTCACTCCGCCGGAGATCCGCAAGGGCATCGCGTTTTACCAGCGGGCGATTGACGCCGACCCGCTCTATGCGACGGCTTACGCGGGAATGGCGGACGCTTACCGGACGTTGCCGATCACGTCGGACGTTGCGCCGGACGAAGCCTTTCCGAAAGCGAAAGCCGCCGCCCAGAAAGCCCTGGAAATTGACGATCAATCCGCCGAAGCCTACATCGTTCTCGGCTGGATCGAATCGTGGTATGAATGGAATTGGAACGAATCGGAAAATTATCTGAAAAAAGCTCTTCAGATAAAGCCCGGCAGTTCCGAGGCGCACCGCGCCTACGCGCATCTTTTGTCCCAGATCGGACGGCACGACGAAGCCGTCGAAGAAATCAAAAAAGCGCGCGAAGCCGATCCGCTTTCGCTCATCATCAACGCTCTCGAAGGTCAGTTTCTTTTTTACGCCGGGCGCGAACCGGAAGCCATCGAAAGATTGAACAAAACGCTCGAAATCGAGCCGAATTTTTGGGTGGCGCATATCAATCTGGCAAAGATTTATATCAATCAGAAAAGATTCGACGAGGCGATCAAAGAAGCCCGCATTGCCGATGAGCTTTCCGGCGGCAACAGCGAAACGCTCTCGCTTTTAGGCTACGCGCAGGCGCAAAGCGGGCAAACCGGAGAAGCGCGCTCGACGCTCGAAAAACTGAAATCGGCGGCAACCGCGCAGTATAGTCCCGATTACAACATCGCCCTGATCCACAACGGTCTCGGTGAACGGGAAGAAGCATTAAACTCTCTGGAAAAAGCTTTTCAGTCGCGCGATGTGCGGCTAACGCTGTTAAAGATAGACCCGAAATGGAACGATCTGCGCGGCGATCCGCGTTTTGTCGAATTGATGCGGCGGATGAATTTCGATTAGTTTCGCAGATTTTTATACCGTTCCGGCGGTAAATTTATTTCTCCAAATTTTTAGCAAAGATTAAAACTACTCTGCCGAAATTTTTAGTGAACCGTTACGATTTCTTTAAACCGTGTCGTGTAGCGGTTGCTTCGCCACTGGCTTTTTCCGCGCCAGTCGGAATTTAACGAAGTAAGCCCGAAATGCACCGTGTCGCGTCCGAATTTTTTATTCACTTCATCAACCGATTTCATCACGGCGCGAAAGCGTTCCCATTTTTTTTCGTCGAAAATTCTTTCCGTCAATTCGTCCGCCGGAACGAGTCCGCTCAAGATCACGCCCGCTTTGCGGTAATGAAATCCGGGACGGAAAATTTTATCGAGACAGGAAAACGCCCATTTTTGCAGTTCGTAATTTATATCCGAAGCATAGATCGAAGCGTAGGTCGCCGAGTTAGAATAATAATCAGGCTTCGGATTAAACCTGTCAGTGCCGATAAAAACCGTTACGGCGTTTGCCGCCAGATCATTTTTGCGGAGTTTTTCCGCCGCGCGTGCGAGAAAAAAAGTAACGGCTTCGCGCACCGTTTCGTATCTTTCGACCGCCTGTCCGAACGAACGCGAACAAGTGATGGATTTTTTTACCGGCGGGACGAGTTCGAGCGGCAGACAGCTTACGCCGCGCAGTTCTAAAACTAATCTCGCGCCGACGACCGTCAAAAGTTTTCGCGCGTGCCGCAGATCCATCTCGCGCAGAGCGAAAGCGTTTTTGATGCCGAGATTTTCCAGCTTTTCGACCGACGCGCGACCGATGCCCCACAGGTCTTTGACGGGAGTTACGCGCAGAGCGTCTTCGACAAACGGCGAACGGTAAAGATTCAAAAAACCGTCCGATTTTTTGGCGAAACGATTGGCGAGTTTGGCGAGCGTTTTCGTTTCCGCGATGCCGACCGAAACCGGAATGCCCGTTCGCTTTTTTATTTCCGCGCGAATCACCGTGCCGACATTGTTCAGATCGTCGCGCCTCGTGTCGAAACCGACAAAGGCTTCGTCAATCGAATAAATTTCGACTTCGGGCGAAAACAGGCGCAGATTTTCCATCACACGCGCCGACATATCGCCGTAGAGTTCGTAGTTGGAGGAAAAAATCTCGGCACGGTTTTCTTCGAGAAGATTTTTCACCTTAAAAAGCGGCGCGCCCATCGTTACGCCGATCTGTTTTGCTTCCTCGCTCCGCGCGATCACACAGCCGTCGTTGTTGGACAAAACGACGACCGGCTTTTTATGCAGACGCGGATCGAAAACGCGCTCGGTCGAAGCGTAAAAATTATTGCAGTCAATCAGTGCGAAAGCGTCCATGACAGTGCTAAGTGCTAAGTGCTAAGTGCTGAGTGCTAAATTGGAAACTGTTTTTGTAAATGATCTCAAAAAAACTTAGCACTCAGCACTCAGCACTGAGATCAGTGCGGCTGAATCGAATATAAAACTCTGCCCCAGACTTCGAAATCCACGTCTTCCGTAATTTCTATCGGCGCGTAATTTTCGTTTTCCGAAAAGAGCCAGACTTTGCCGTTGTTGCAGATCGTCAGGCGTTTGACGCAGAGTTCGTCGAAAATTCTGGCGATAATAATATTTCCGTCCTGCGTTTCGACGGCGCGGTCAACGACGAGCAGGCAATTCGGATAGATGCCGATGCCGCTCATCGAATCGCCGGTTACGCGCACGTAAAATGTCGAAAGCGGATTGCGGATGAGTTCGCGGTTGAGATCAATGCGCCCTTCGATATAATCTTCCGCCGGCGAGGGAAATCCGGCGGAAACGCGCGACGTAACGAGCGGTCTGGCGATTTGTCTAAACTGCGAAACGCGGTATATTTTTAATGTTTGTCCTGATTTTCGCATATAACCCCTGTATGAAATTTTGTTCTACAAATGAAACGATAAACTATTTTTCATTCATTTGGCAATATTTTCGCGAAAATTTCGGCTTAAAGTTAAGCAGTTGATTGTTTAAGACTTAGCGAATTTAAACTCTTATGAAATACGGTCTGATCGCCGGAAACGGCAGATTTCCTTTTCTCGTTCTCGAAGGCGCGCGGCGGCAGGGCGCGGCGCTTTCCGTTGTCGCCATTAAAGAAGAAACGGACAAAAGCATCGAAGAAGTCGCGGAAAACGTCATCTGGGTCGGCATCGGTCAGCTCGGAAAAATGATCTCGTTCTTTAAATCCGAGGGCGTAACGAAAGCGATAATGGCGGGACAGGTTAAGCACGTTCAGATTTTTTCGGGCGCGCTTCCCGATCTGCGGATGGTCAAAATGCTGTTCGGTCTAAAGCAGAGAAACACCGACGCTCTAATCGGCGGCGTGGCGGACGAGATGGCGAAAGAAGGCATCGAACTGATTGACTCGACCTATTTCATCAGAGACCGACTGGCACAGGAAGGCGTTTTGACAAAGAGAAAACCGGACAAAACCGAACAGGGAAATATCGAATACGGTCTGCGCGTGGCGAACGAAATTGCGCGGCTCGATCTCGGGCAAACCATCGTTGTCCGCGCCAAAGCGTGCGTCGCTGTCGAAGCGATGGAAGGCACGGATGCGGTTATCAAACGCGCCGGAGAACTGGCGAAAGGAAAACTGACGGTCGTCAAAGTCGCCAAACCGGATCAGGATATGCGCTTCGACGTTCCGGTCGTCGGCGTTCCGACGATCGAAACGATGATCGAAGCGGGCGCGACCTGCCTGTGTCTGACACCGGGCAAAACCTTGATGTTCGACAAAGAAGAAATGCTCCGGCTTGCCGACAAAAATAAAATAGCGGTCGTCGCTCAGACCGCCGAAACAAGTTTTAAGTAATTTGCGTAAGAACAACAAAGGCAGAAGCCCGCGCGTGAGCAAGGGCGGATTGGTCAAGTCAGTAATTCCGCCCTTGCTCACGCGCGGGCTTCTGCTCTAAAAATCTTCGGAGAAAAAATGAGAAAAAATTTATTTGCAATACTTTTAATTATTACGCTTCTTTTGCCTTCGTCAGCATTTGCTCAAACGGCGGTTAAAATTACGGCGAAAGAAAAACAGTTGGCGGAGATGATTACCGCCGAACAGCTCAGAGAATATCTTTATTTTGTCGCGTCGGACGAGATGGAAGGGCGCGATACGCCTTCGCGCGGGCTTGATTTGACGGCGCAGTTTATGGCTTTGATGCTTAAACGCTGGAAGTTCAAACCGGCGGGCGATAATGGCACATTCTTTCAAAAAATGGCTCTCAGCCGCGACGCGGTCATTCCGGCGAACGCAATTTTGCAGATCAACGGCGAGCAGTTTCTTTACGGAAGAGACTTTTTTGCCAATGCAACTTCGGGCGCGGCTATGAACGCGCCGATGGTTTTCGGCGGCAACGGCTGGCTGGTCAAATCGAAAGGTCTCGAACCGCTTAAAGATTTAAATGTCCGCGGCAAGATCGTCGTCATCTACGCCGATAATGCTCCGCGCGGCGTTTCGTTCCGCGAGCTTTTTGAAAGCGGCAGACGCGGCGAAGCGTGGGCTGATCCGATGACCTACGCCAAACAGCAGGGCGCGGCGGGCATCATCGCCGTCGGCACGCCGAACATCGTAAAAAATTGGGAAACTCTGCGCCGCCAGCGCGAAACGGGAGATTACCGCGTTGACAAATTGACCAAAAGCAGGGAAAAAAATCTGCCGACCGTTTTCCTTTCGCCGACGGCTGCCGAAAAACTTTTCAGCGGCGAAAGCTTTGATCTGAAAAAAATCACGGAAATCTACAATTCGACCGAACCGATGCCGGCGTTTGAATTCGGCGCGGGAAAAACCGCGAATCTTTCAGTCGAAACGAAGGTCGAAACCGCCGACACGCAGAACGTCGTCGCCGTCTGGGAAGGCTCTGATCCGACATTGAAAAACGAATACGTCGCCATCGGCGCGCATTACGATCACGACGGCGTGAATCCGTATGCGCCGGGCGAAGACAAAATCTGGAACGGCGCGGACGACGACGGTTCGGGAACGGTCGCCGTTCTCGCCATCGCCGAAACTTTAGCCAAAGCCGCCGTCCGACCGAAACGCTCGGTTCTTTTCGTCTGGCACGCGGGCGAGGAAAAAGGTTTGTGGGGCAGCGAGTATTTTAATAAATTCCCGACCGTTGACATCAAAAATGTCGTCGCTCAATTAAACATTGATATGATCGGGCGCAGTAAAAAACCGGGTTATCAAGCTCCGTGCGACGTAAATTTAAGACCGGGACAGAGACCGTGCAACGCCGAACTTTCGGGCGAAAATGAAATTTACGTGATCGGTTCGGAAATGATGAGTTCGACGCTCGGCGCGGTTACGAAGGCGACGAACAGCAGTTATCTGAATCTGACCTACAACTACAAATACGACGACCCGCAAGACCCGAATCGTTTCTTTTTCCGTTCCGACCATTTCAATTACGCGGTCAATAATATTCCGATCGTTTTCTGGTTTGACGGCGTTCACGAAGATTATCACCGACCGACCGATAATCCCGATAAGATTGACTATCAAAAAATGGAAAAGGTTACGCGGACGATCTTTCTGACGCTCTGGGAAATCGCCGAACTCCGGCAGCGTCCGGCGGTTGATAAACAGTTGCCGAAGGAATTGACCGAAAGATAAATAAGGGGGGAAGAAGATAGCCGCAAAAAAGCGCAAAATTTACAAAAAGAGTGTTTGGAAGATTTTCTTTTTGTGATTTCTGTGCTTTTTTGCGGCTATTTCGTTTTATCTAAAACCCGGGTTAAATAAAAAGGGAGCGCATTAAAAACGCTCCCTTTTTTTTCTTGCTTTCAAATTATTTTTACTTGAAAACCAACCCGATTCCGAAACGGACATTGTGCTGGGTTCCGCCGTCGAATCTGACCGGGTTGTAATCAACCTGAACGACGCGAAAATCAACGCGGTTGTTCAATTTGACATCCAAACCGCCGCCGAACGCTCCGGCAAATCCGGTTTCGGATTCCGTGCCTTCAAAAGCTGTGCAGACATCGCCCGGACAAACGGTGTCGGAGATTTTTACCCGCCCGTGTCCCGCGCCGACCAAAACGTGCGCGAAAGGTTTTAATCTTTTTTCGGTCGCATTGTCCTTGAACTGAACGCCGCCGAGAAAATTGTAAAGTGCGCTGTTGGTCTTGAACGAAACATTGGTCGGAGTCGGTCCGTCCTGAATGGTGCCGCTGAAATTTTTCCGGTTGTATGTTCCCGAAACGTCGCCTTTGATGCCGACAAAACGGCTGACATTGTAAACGCCGGAAACGTTAAAACCGTGAAATGTTTCGCGCTCGTTGAAAAATTCCTCGAACTCGTTGCCGTCTTCGGAATTGATTCCCGTGTCAACCTGTCCGTTCGAGTAGCCGACGAAAAATTCGCCTTTTTTGTAATCGCCCGTGCTTTGGGCAAACGCCGCCAAGCCGGAAATTGTCATCAGACAAAACGCCAAAAATAACTTTTTCATATTGTATAAATTACTCCCTAAGAATTAAAAATCTTTGCTGCCTCAGCAACAAAAAAAGCCTAACCGATTCGATACTGCTAAATCCTGCCAGGCTGTTACACTTTTTACAGGTGTAACAAGTTATTTTAGACGGACTTACAAAGAATACGGTTGCTCGATTTTTTTTTCTCAAGAAAATTTTTTTCGACTGCCGGACGTAAAAAAGCGGTTTCCGTTATGCCGACGGAAACCGCTTTTGTTTTTACGCGAATAATTTTATCGTTCAGGCTTTTTGTTCTTCGACCGGAACGAAATTTCTGCCGTATAAAAATTTGAAACGCTTGTCGAAATCTTTCAGCAGAAGGTCTCTCGAAGCGGTCATCGTTTTCAACTGCTTTTTCACTTCCGGCGTGTCGGCTTTTCCTATCTCTTCCATCTTGTATTCCAACTCCGAATAATCGTAATAAATTTTCGAAAGAGCTTCGTCGGCGATGAAATCGGTCAAAAATCCCATGATCATTCTTTTGCGCTCGACATCTTCTTTGGCGACCGACTGCAGGGAATTGAATACGTGAACGGCGAAACGAGGTTTGTTGATGCCGCCCAAAATAGCCGCGATCCCATAATCGGCATACTGCGGCGTTTCGGCAAACCAGGCGGCTTGCAGAACCGGATAAAGCGCGGCGGAAACTCTCGCTTTCTGCGATTCGGTCAGATGTTTCGCCACACCGACCGTGTAAATTCCGTAACCGTCATTTACTACGAACGGACCTTTATCTTTGAAATTCGGATCTTCCTGCTGATACTGCAAACCGTAAAAACTTTCCGACAGATCGCGGATTCCGTCTTCGCGCGTTTCCGCGTTTTCGACGCTTTTAACGATCCATTCGGTCAGAAGCGCGTACTGATTTTCTTTCGCCGACGCGATCTGTTCGAGTTCGCCCAGGGCTTTTTCAAAAAATTCGGTTTTGCCGCCGGTTTCCCTGACACCCGAATAATAATCCGTTACGGTGTATTTCTCGGTTTCTTTGTCCTTCGTTAAAAAGAAAAGATATTCGCCGCCGAGCTTGATCTTTGAAAGGTCGAAGAATTCTTCGTGAATATATTCTTCCGGCTCGATTGCTTCATTCGGCTGGCTCGGATTCGAATGATATTCGGACGACACGAACGAAACCGTTTTCAGATCTTTCCCGCCTTTATAGATTTTCGAGATCGAAAGATTCCGCTCGACATCGAGCGTGTAGCCGTATTCGTCTTCATAAGATTTTTTCGATTCGCCGTTGCTTTCATATTTGGCGATGACGATCAGATCGCTGTTCATATAAAGCGTAAGCAGGGTTTGCGGCGGATCTTCGCAGGCTTTCGCGGCGGAAGTCAGAAGAAGCGAAACCAAAACCAGCGCGGCGCACATCGCGGTAAAATAAAAACGGGATTTTTTCAGCATTTTTCGGAAACTCCTTTTTTCAAAATTATTCGTGTAAAACACGCTGTTTATTGAACGATAAATCGAAACTAAATTGCGGCGATTCATAAAATTTTTTATAAAAATCTTCGTTTCGATTTTCAAAAATAATCTATTGCCGCGAGTTTTAGAGTAGTTTTTTTCGGGCAGGAAAAACAGCGTGAAGGCAACACCGCGAAACTGTGGAAACTACGGTCGGAATTTGGGAAACTTAAAAAAATGCATGTCAATCAAGAGTAGAAAAAAACTCTGCGTTCTCTGCGTTTTCCGCGTGAAACTTTCTCTTTTTTTGACTTCCGAAAATTATTTTCACGCCGAGCGCGCGGAGAACGCAGAGAAAGGCGCAATAATTTATCATAGTTTTCTGCTCTTGATTCACATAATTTATTTCTTTTCTTGAAGCAAAATTTTGTAAGCTTCCGAGTTGCTTAAACCGAATTCTTTGGCGGCTTTTTTGAGCGCGGTTTTATGATTAGTTCCTTCCGCTTCGATTTCGGAAACTCGTTCGGCAAGAGTTTTGAGTTTTGAGTTTTGAGTTTTGAGTTCCGGGTTTTGTTCGCGTTCGATTACCAAAACGATCTCGCCTTTGGTTTGTTTTTCGGCGAAATGATTTTTTAATTCTTCTAAACTGCCGCGAATAATTTCTTCATGCAGTTTCGTCAGTTCGCGCGCGACTGCTGCATTTCTGTTCCCCAAAATTTCAAAACAATCGGCGAGAGATTTTCCGATGCGGTGCGGCGTTTCGTAAAAACAGAGCGTTGCCGGAATTTCTTTTAACTCTTCGAGACGCTTGCGCCGTTCGCCTTTTTTTGACGGCAGAAAACCGCCGAAAAAAACGGAATCGGTCGGCAAGCCGGAAACGATCAGGGCATTGACAAAAGCGACCGCGCCGGGGATCGAGACGATTTTCACGCCGAGTTCCGATGATTTTTGAACAAGCCGAAAACCCGGATCGGCAATTCCGGGCGTTCCCGCATCCGAGACGACGGCGATCGATTTTCCTTGCTCTAAAAAATCCAAAAATTCATCGGCGCGTTCCGCTTCGTTGTGTTCGTGATAGCTGACGAGTTTGTTTTTGATGCCGAAATGCGTGAGCAGTTTCCGCGTGTGGCGCGTGTCTTCGCAGGCGATCAGGTCAACGGTTTTCAGAGTTTCGACGGCGCGGAAAGAAATGTCCTGCAAATTTCCGATTGGCGTGGCGACGAGAAAAAGCGTTCCGGGCATAGACTAGAAAGATACAATGAATAAGCGAAAATAAAAAAGCCCGAATCGAAAAGATTCAGGCTCGTTTTGGCGCGGTTCATATTTATGTCGGGCTGGATTTTTCTGAGCCGCGCTAAAATTTTTCATTTAAGAATTAAAACGGAAACGGAAACGGAATGCGGTTGCGCCAATCGGTGTCGCGGTTGCGATCACGCCTGTAGTCATCATCATCGTCCCAATCATCGTCACGGTCTCGGCGTCCGCGCCGGTCATTGCGATAATCGTCATTATAGTATCCGCCGAAAGCGTTTGAGATAATTCTCAAATCCTGACGAATTCTGTTCCAATCGTTTCGAATATTGTAGCTGAGTCGTGCGCGGCTCAGAACGCGGTCGAGCTGTGAACCCAACTGCAAAACTCTCTGCGCTTCGTTCCGGCTGTCGCGGTAATCGCGGCGGTTATCGTATTCGCGGTCGAGACGCTCGGCGGCTCTGGCAAAATCGGCGGCGATAGCGTTGATCCGGTCTTCGCGGCGTGTGCCGTCAATCCGGCTGCGGTCGAGTTCGCGGTCAATGCGGCGCTCAAACTGCTTACTGCGGTTTCTCAGATTTCTGATCGTTGCATTGAGATTGCGGTTGTATCTACTGTTTCCGTAATAATCGTCATTGCGGCGATTGTCGCGCCACTGCGCCGAAGCGATGACGGGAAGACTCAAAACCATCAGCGCGAAAGCGAAAACAGCAACTAAACTTTTATAGCGATTCATAATAAATTTCTCCTTGATAAAATTTTCATTGACAACGCATACGCAATTGTCGGCTGTAGCTATTTAGAGCAATGCCCGTGCCAACATTTCGCTAAATGCTGAAAACAAAGGAAAAACCTTTTATTTACAAAACTTTACGCAATCTTACAAAATGCTTGCGATTTTCAAGATTCGCGTAATCGTTTAAGCCGTGTTCCAAATCGTTGAGCATCCGACGCAGATTGTTAGGGCAGAAGTCGTTCCGATTTATGTTTTTTAACTAGAAGCGATATAATTTTGAAAAAGTGAATGTTGAAAAACTGAACAAAAAAAACCTCGCCGCTATTTGCAGAAAATTAGCCGCCGAAGATTCCGATCTAAAATATATTTTTCAAACTTACGGCACGCCGCCGCTCTGGAAACGCGAGGCGAGTTTCACTACTCTCATTCACATTATTTTGGAACAACAGGTTTCGCTCGCTTCGGCTCTTTCGGCGTTTAATCGGTTGAAAGAACGACTCGGCGAAATTACGCCCGAAAATGTTTTGAAATTGTCAGATGCGGAAATGAAGGCGTGTTATTTTTCGCGCCAGAAAACCGTCTATGCGCGGGAACTCGCAAACGCGGTTTTGGACGGGAAACTGAATTTAAAAAATTTAGAAAAACTTTCCGACCATGACGCAAAACACGAACTCAAAAAAATAAAAGGAATCGGCGATTGGACTTCGGATATTTATCTTTTGATGGCTATGCTTCGCGCGGACGTCATGCCGAAAGGCGATCTCGCACTGCACGTCGCTTATAAAAAATTAAAGCATTTAGACCACGCGCCGAATTCCGACGAATTTCAAACCATCGCCAAGCGATGGAAACCTTTTCGCGCGGTCGCGGCGCGGCTTTTGTGGCATTTTTATTTGAGCGAAAAATAGAAAGTTTTCGTTCAGTCTTCTTACTTCAGAGCAAAAACTAAAAAACCGAAAAATTTTGACATCCCGGTAAAATCTAATAAAATGCATTCCCGATGCTTGTTCTTTTTCTCCGAAACGGCTTTCAGGAAATCGCGGTTTGCGGAATCGTCTTTGTTGCGGGCTTCGGTATTTTGGCTTTTATCGCCGGTCTGATCATTTACAAACTCCGGCAGAACGTCAAAAACCGCGCCGCGTGGCGGGAAGCTTCACAAAAACTGAATCTCACGATGCGGAATCCGAAAAAGCTCGAACTAAAAGGCGTTTATCACGGCTGTGAAATCTTGCTTGCCGTCGGCAGACGGAGTTCGGGACACGGCGACGAACGGCACGTCGAATATTACACTTGCTGTCAGAGCGCGTTTCCTTTGCCGCTCAGATTTTTGCTCGACATCCGCGCGCCCAAAGGTTTGTTTTCCGGCGTTTTTAAATCCGATCAAATGTTTCTCGGTCAGCCGAATTTCGACAAAGTCTTTAATGTGAAATGTTATGACGGGGAAGTTCTGCGGCGGCTTCTGCTTTCGGATTTTCCGTCGGACAAAACGCAGAATCTGATGGGCGATCTGATGCTGACGAATCAGTCCGCCGGAGTTGTCAAAGTTTCGGATGAAAGAGTTTATCTCGAAAAAAGCGGCATCGTTTCCGATTTTGAAACGCTCAAGGAAATGCTCGATATGACGAGCCGTTTGGCAAACCGTTTCAAAAACGCCCGCGAAAAATTCCCGCTTGCCGAATGGGAGAAACATCTGCTCGCGTCATGGAAAGCTCTTGCCGACGAGAACGATCTCAAACTCGACGCGGTTCGTTTTCAGATGCAGGGAATTTATAAAAATTTTCCGGTGTTTGCCGCGCTCGATGCAGCGAAGGGAAAATGGCGAACCGAAATCAAACTCAGATTCCCGCAAAACCTGCAAACGGGATTAAAAATTATGCCCGAAAATTCGCTTCACAAAGCATTCACGTGGCTCGGCGCGCAGGACATCGAATCGGGAATCAAAGAGTTTGACGATTCGTTTATCGTCAAAGCGAAAAACGCCGGCGCGGCGCGAAGCAAATTAAAGCCGGATCTTTGCGGTCAGCTTGTCGCGTTAAATAAACGGGCTTCGAACATTTCGATTGACGACGAGCAGATTTCGTTCTCGTTCGACGGCGTTTTGGGCGACGGGAAAATTTTAAAAAGTTATCTGCAGGCGATTGCCGCGACAGCCGAACTTCTCCGGCGGTAACAATCCAATCAATCGAGCAAAAACCGGCGCGTAAAATGACCGGCGTAGGAAGCGAAAAATTCCTGTTCGCGCTCGAAACCGTCGCCCATACCGGCGAGCATCGAACCGGTCAGACGGCACGGCGCGTCAAAGAGAAAATAGTAACCCGATTCGGTCGGCAAATGTTCGGGCGTGCAGATATGAAAATCAACATAACCGTCGCCCATCGAACGCCAGCCGCAAACCCACAAAAGCCTATTTTCTTCGATTTCTGCAAGCAGGTTTTCCCGGCTCAAAGGTTCGGCATCGCGGTCGGCGGCGATCGAAACGCGCCCTTCCTTCCAGCCTTCGGTTTCGTAATCCCACGCCCATCGGTTTTTGTATGTGTATATAAATTCGACCGGCTTTAGATCATTTTTCTTGAAATATTCGAGCAGAAGATTTTCGCTGCCGAGCCACGTTTCATACCGTGAACGAACGGCGAGAAATTCCGTTTCGCCGTGTTTGATGCGGCGGTGATAAATCTTGTGTTTCGAGTTTATCGCTTTTTTAATTTCGCTTTCGCTGCTGCCCGCGATCAGGCTGTGATAACTCTGATAGAGGATGCGCGTTTCGTTCGGAATGACGATCTTCGGCGTGCCGAAACCTTTGATCAGATCGCTGAAATCATTGTTCATAAATTTTCATTGTGCGGCTCAATAACGCGGCTTTTGACCGGCGAGGAAAGCACGATCGAGGTCGTCGTGATGCCGTAAGGCGTGAGCTTGTCAATCAGATTTTGCAGATGCTCGACATCGGCAACAGCGACTTTCAGGATAAACGAATCGCCGCCCGTTCCGCGATGACATTCGAGAACCTCACTCGCGTTCTTTGCCACTTCGATAATGTGCGAATAATCAATTCCCGAAATGCTCATCCGAATAAATGCCGTGACCGGAAAACCGACTTTTGCCGGATCAATGACGGCTCGGTAGCCGGTAACGATCTGCGCGTCTTCGAGTTTGCGGACGCGCTCGATGACGGCGGGCGTCGTCAGACCGACGCGCCGACCGAGTTCGGCAAACGTGATCCGCGCGTTTAACTGCAATTCTTTAATTATTTTCCAATCAATTTCATCAATCATTTTAAATTTTAAAGTGAATTATAAGTATTTCCTTAAAATCTAAAGCAAATTCTATATAAAAACAAATCTTGCCTATTCAAATAATTTGTGGGATTTATTAGAATATTAAATAGCCGAACAACTTAATAAATATCTATCCGAAATCGTTTTTAAAAAGGAGAATTGACAAAATGCAGACCGAACAAATTTTGACGACGAAACCCGCGAGTATGACTAATTTTGAAGTGAGCGATGAAGAATTGCCCGACTTTGTGGATATGCCGTTCGAGGACATCGAGGAACTTCCGCTCGATCATCCGGGCGCGAAAGACCCGGAATACCGCGAACGCCGCGATTATATCGCTTCGCTTTCCAAAAAATTCCGCGAAACCGGCGTGATTACGGACGTTGATTACACGGAAGAAGAACAGAGCGTCTGGCGTTTTGTCGCCGCCGAACTCGAAGAGCTTCATCGCGAAAAAGCGTCTCCTTTTTACTTAAAAGCAAAACAAAATTTAGGCATCAGCAACGATAGAATTCCCCAACTCACGGAAATGTCGAAGCGTCTGAAAGAAACGACCGGATTCCGGCTTGCGCCCATCGAAGGTCTGGTTGACACGCGCGCTTTTCTAAGCTGGCTGTCGTGGCGGACGATGCTTTCGACGCAGTATATCCGGCATCATTCGCGCCCCGGCTACACGCCCGAACCGGACATCGTTCACGAAGCGATGGGACATATTCCGATGTTCACGAATAAGGATTTCGCCGATTTTTCGCAGTTCATCGGACACGGCGCGCGCATTGCGAATGATGAGCAGTTAGAAGGTTTGGGTAGATTGTATTGGTTTACAGTCGAGTTTGGTTTAGTTGAAGCCGACGGCGAGATAAAAGCTTTCGGCGCGGGTCTGCTTTCTTCATTCAAAGAACTCGAACACGCTTTTTCCGACGAGGTCGAACGCCGACCGTTCAATCTCGAAGAAGTGATCAATCACGATTACACATATTCCGATTTACAGCCTGTTCTATACGTCGCGCCGTCGTATAAATTTTTGAAGGAAGAAACGCGGCGTTATATCGAGAGTTTTGATAAAAAGTAAAAATTAATCGCGGAAAAACTTTATGGAAATTTACGATTTCATTTGGTTTTTAGTAATGCTCGGATTTTTATCCGTTCCGTTCGGCGCGATTTATTTTATTCTTTACACTTTGAATTGGAATGAAAGAGAAAGCCTTTTTTCCGAAAGTTGGGCTGTATTTCTTGCTTGGCTGATTTCAAGCATTTCGGCATTTTTTGTTTTGGTATTGATTGACCACAAACTTTATAGGTATAACTTCAGTGGTTTTGGTTTTGTTGAATTTTTATCTCCTTTGGTAATTGCCGCCAATATCGTTTCGATTGCGTTGGTTTTGACTTTGAAAGTCAGAGAAAGAGAAAAAAGATTATCCGTTACCGATAATGATGAAGAAAATATACGAAAAACAGACAATAAACAAATCTGGAAAACGTCGGTAATTGTCAGCGTTTTGGTATTGGCGGCGGTTGTTAGTTTAGGAATATTTATAGTGGATATTTCAAACAGAACCAAAAAACTAAATCCGAAATCCGATTCAGGTTTTGTGATTTACGATTAAAAGTTTCTTTATTTTTCGATCAGTTCTTTGACAACTTTTTGCAGTTTTTCCGGGTCGCAGGGTTTTACGAGATATTCGCTCGCGCCGGCATCGAGAGCTTCCTGCATTTCTTTTCTGTGGGCGATTCCCGAAATGAACATCACCGGAGCATTCGGGTCGGCGGAGCGGATTTCTCTGCACAGTTCGATTCCCGAACCGTCCGGCAGCCAGTTGTCGAGCATATACAGATCGAACTTTCGTTTTTCGAGCATGGCGAGAGACTCCGCCCGCGTGTGAGTAAACGTAAAATCGTATTCAGGCAAAAGTATGCTGTAGAGTTCGCAGGTGTCTTGGTGATCTTCGACACACAGGATTTGCTTGTTAGAGTTCGTTTTCGTCTTTTCCTCCAAACAGAAAATCTTCGGAAATTTTGATTCGGGTAAAGCCGATTTATCTTTAAACAACATTGCGTTAAATTGTCCGTTACCTATCCGGCAAAGCGGAAAAAATTTTACTCTCGACAAATTTCCGCTGTTCATCCCTGATGATCGCGTAGCATTCGCAGGCGGATTTTTTCAGTTCGTCAAAATTAACGATCTCGATCTTTCCGCGCCGGTACCGGATGATTCCTTTTTCCTGAAGCGAATTGGCGATCAAACCGATGCTCGTCCGCTGAACGCCGAGCATTTGGGCGAGAAATTCCTGCGTCAAGAGCAGGTGATTATTTCCCGAACGCTCGAACATCACCGTCAGCCAGCGGCACAGACGCGCTTCGATGCGGTGAAAATTGTTGCAGATACTGCTTTGCGAAAGCTGTTTCAAAAGCAGAGCCGCATAGCGCAGAACGACATCGTGAAACGTGCCGTTCTGTTTAAATAATCTAACCGCCGTCGGCGCGTCAACTCGCAGGCATTCGGTTTCCGCCTGCGCCAGAGCCTGATACAGCTTTTCGTTCTGTCCGAGCAAAACCGGTAGTCCGATTAGACCTTCAAATCCGGTAAATCCGACCTCGACGGTCTGTCCCTGCTCGGTAACGGAAAGCAGAGAAATCATCCCGTTGTTCGGAAAATAGATATTGGAGATCGAATCGCCCGCCTGATAGACAAGATGTCCAGGAGACAGCACGACCTGTTCGAAATGCGGCGCGAGAAAATCCATCTCACTATCGGGCAAAACCGACAGGAGCTTGTTTCGCACAGATAAACGAAATTTAATGGTATCGTGCATAGATTCCACAGTTTTACCTTACATTATCGTGAGGCGAAACGGATTCGAATTATTTATGATCAAAAACCGTAAATAATCAGTTTATAAAATTTTAGATACAATTCTGATGAACAGAATCTATTGTGAACCGAAAGCCGCGATTTGTCTGTTAGGTATCCGACATAGTGCGAAAAAAGTTTTTGATTACTATAATTTAATCGTGCGGAAAACCGGTAAAATATTTGTTTTCATTTAAGGTTTTAATTTGTCTGACAATTTTTTGAGTTAAAATAATGTTATGGAAAATTTAATCGAATCGAATCCGAAAATAATGTTCGGCAAACCTGTGATAAAGGGAACGCGCATTACTGTTGAATTGATTTTGGAAAAAATCGGCAATGGCGAGACGGTTGACCAGATTTTGTCTTCTTATCCGCATCTGACGCGTGAACAAGTTTTGGCGTGTGTTGATTTTGCAAGAAAAGCTTTGAGTCTTGAAACTGTTTATCCAACGGCGACCGTATGAAAATTTTGGCGGATGAGAATATCGAACGCGAGTTTATCGAAGCGTTGCGTGAAGCCGGTTTTGATGTTTTGTCTGTTCGTGAAAGCTACGTCGGTATTGCTGACGATGAGATTTTGCAAATTGCCGTAGATGAAAAGGCTGTTATTTTGACATATGACATGGATTTCGGCGAATTGGTTTTTCGTTTTAATCTAAAATCAAACGGCGTAATTCTTTTGCGCGTTCACGGTTTGAGTTTGGAGGAAAAAACGCAAGTAACAATTCGTGCCATCCGCGAACATGAAGCGGAACTCGAAAACGCTTTTACGGTAATTTCGGAAAACTCCGTGCGGATCAGAAAGAGTTTTTAGGAGAAAATTTATGCGATACATTCATCATTCAATTTTGCTTTTGATTTGCCTGACGGTTTTGATTTCTGCATTTTGTGTGAAAGCGCAGGAAAAACAATGTGTAAATCAAATGGATAGATGGTCGAGCGGAAACGAAAAAAATCTTTCGGGTGCGGTTAAATCAGTTCGCGTCGAAGAGCAAATTTATGAATTCGAAAGCCATTTTATTTATTCGCGTGATAAGCCTTTGTTGAAAGAAAGATTTGAGTTTGACCGGCACGGTAGAAAAATCGAGCGTTACACATACACAACTAACGGTCGAGAATCGCCCAAAAGCATTTCTGCATATAACGAAAAAGATTGGCTTGTTAAAAATGACACTTTCAGCGCATTGAGCAATAAACCTTATTTGCAGACGAGATATACTTACGACGATGTTGGAAATGTTAAAGAAATTGCTCAATACAACATCGAAGATAATACTTTGTTACAAAAATGGGTTTTTACAAACGACTTGCAAAAAATGTATTTCGAATTCACTGATTTTGACTCGAGAAACAAAAAAAGAATGCGCGTTGGTTTTAAAAGAGATGAAAAATGTAGAGTTGCAGAAGTTTTCGCTTATCAACCAGATGATAAGTTAGGAGTTAGAAGCGTCATTGCATTCGATAAAAACGACGTTCCAATTTCGACAGTTAATTATTCAAGCGAAAATGCTGTTATCAATGAGAGAAAATATGAATACGAATTTGATAGTCAGGGAAATTGGATAAAGAAATCAGATTTTGAATTAAGAGAAAAAGACGGAAAATCTGATTGGAAACTGATGAATGTAGTTTACAGAAAAATAGATTATTACGATACAAAATAAAGAGGCAATTATTATGACAGACGAAAAAAATCCATTAGGACTGAAAAAAATACATCACGTTGAATTTTATGTAGGAAACGCGAAACAGGCGGAGTTTTATTACCGCAAGGCGTTCGGTTTTTCGCGCGCGGCGTATTCCGGTTTGGAAACAAAAAACCGCGAGACGACGAGTTATGTGATGCGGCAGAACCGCGTCAATTTCGTTTTGACCACGCCGCTCACGCCAGAGCATCCGGCGGCGGAACATATCAAACAGCACGGCGACGGCGTGCGCGACATCGCGTTTCTGGTCGAAGATGCCGATCACGCTTTTAACGAAGCGGTGAAACGCGGTGCGAAGGCGCATATCGAACCGCACGATTGGTCGGACGAAAACGGCACGGTTCGCAAAGCGGCGATTCACACATACGGCGACACGATCCATTCGTTTATCTCGTATAACACCGGAAATAACGGGCATAATTACAACGGCGCGTTTCTGCCCGGATTTACCGAGCAAGTTGTCGAAGGCGATGAAGTCGGCATCGTTTTGGTTGACCATATCGTCGGCAATGTCGAACTCGGCAAGATGAACGAGTGGTGCGATTTTTACCGCGACGTGATGGGCTTTGAGCGTTACATCACGTTTGACGACAAGGACATCTCGACCGAATATTCCGCGCTGATGTCCATCGTCATGTCGGACGGCGGACATAACATCAAATTCCCGATCAACGAACCGGCGGAAGGAAAGGGCGGCAAATCGCAGATTCAGGAATACATAGACTTTTACCGCTCGGCAGGCGCACAGCACGTCGCGCTTCTGTGCAAAGACATCCGCGAAACCGTTGCCAAATTACAGGCGAACGGCGTTGAATTCCTGCGCGTTCCCGACACGTATTACGAAGAAGTTACCGACCGCGTCGGCGCGATTGACGAAGACATCGAAGATTTAAAGAAACTCGGCATCCTCGTTGACCGCGACGACGAAGGCTATCTTTTGCAAATTTTCACCAAACCCGTCGAAGACCGCCCGACTGTCTTTTATGAGATTTTGCAGAGAAAAGGATGTAAAGGTTTCGGCAAAGGAAATTTCAAAGCGCTGTTCGTTTCCATTGAAGAAGAACAGCGGCGTAGAGGAAATTTGTAATCGCGCAAACAAAGCGAAAATTTATGACGGCGGAGACGGTTTCGGTTATTTTTCATAAAGGCAAAAACGGTGAAAAGGACACGGTCGTCATCGAATCCGCCAAACAAAAACATATCATCAGAGCGTGGCGGCAGGGCATTATTCCGCACGAGATGACGCATTTTGCGGTCGAGGAAATTTTTGACGAATTGCGCGGATTTATCCGTTTTATCGGCGACGGCGTTCGGGATGCGGATGTGATGGAAAAAGGCGGTGTCGAGGCACTTTACTCGGAAGCGTTGGTCAATACTTTTCAGCAGGAGTTGTTCGGCGTTTTGCCGCCGGATAACGAGGCTTTTTTGAATTATTTCAACGAAATCGCACAGCGCGAAACAAAATTTTCAAAGCGCGAAGATTTTTTCGAGTATGTTCCACCGAAAGAAAAACTCGAAGGGACGCGCCGGCTTTTGCGGGAACTGACCGACCAATGGAATAATCTGCCCGAAGGCAGGGAAATAAAATTTACTTTGAATTTGTAAGGAAAATCTATTATGACATCACCGACAGCCGGCGAAGAAACATTGAAATACAACAATGGATTCGACAACGAGTTTGCGACCGAAGCGGTGAGAGAAAATTTTAAATTGAGCTAGAATAAAATTTATGCAAACCGAAACACTCGAACAGACGACGGAAAAAATCGTTCCCGTCAATGAAACGGCGGAATTGATTGATCGTGAGATTCACGCGAAAACGCTTGAACAAATCAATGTATTGGCACTTGAATACGAAGTCCGCGATCCGTCGAAGGTGGCGGAATTTCTCAGCGAAAATCTTTTTCTGCTTGATTTGCTGAAAGAAATTCCGGCACAGATTCGGAAATTTTTTGGGAACGGGCAAAAACTGATTTTGGAATTTTTCTGGAATCCCGAAGACCCGGCTTGGCATCAGGTTCACGTTCTTGTGCCGACCAAACTTTCGGTTGACGAAGCGTTTGCGACGATGGAAAAATTTGATGAAGCTTGGTGGTTGGAAAATTTCGCCCGCGCAGATATGAAACTTCAAATTTTGAAAGAGTATATCAAATGATTTTTGATTGGAACGACTTTCGGAAACTTGCAGAAGAATTGCGTAAACGCGAAGATGAAGCGGCAAAGCGCACGGCAATCAGCCGCGTTTATTACGCAATTTATTGGAAAGCGAGATTATATTTGGAAGACGAAGGTTTTATTTTTCGGCAAAATGACAGTTCCCATCGGCAGATTTGGGAAGAATACAAAAATAAAGGATTAACTTTTCGAGCAATTAGTATTTCAGGTTCGGAACTGCATCGAAACAGAGTTCAGGCGGATTATTTTCCCGAAATAAAAGATTTAGAAATTTTGTTAAAAGAATCATTCAAACTTGCCGAAAATACTTTCAAATATTTAGAACAAATCGAAAAGAAAACAGAAGAATAATGACACCGACGACAAGCGAAGAACAATTGAAATACAACAGCGGATTCGGCAACGAGTTTGCGACTGAAGCGGTCGAAGGCGCGCTGCCGGTCGGGCAGAATTCGCCGCAGAAAGCACCGCTCGGGCTTTATGCCGAACAGTTTTCGGGAACGGCTTTTACCGCGCCGCGCGTGTTTAATAAAAGAACCTGGACATATCGCATTCGCCCGTCGGTAACGCATAAACCGTTTGAGCGAATTGATAACGGAAAACTCGTTTCAAAATTCGATGAACTCGAAACCACGCCGAATCAATTGCGCTGGAATCCTCTGCCGATGCCCGAAAAGGAAACGGATTTTATTGACGGTTTGACGACGATTGCCGGAAACGGCGATTCGTTTTCTCAGATCGGAATGGCGGTGCATATTTTTGCGTGCAACAAAAATATGACCGAAAGGTTTTTTTATAACGCCGACGGCGAGATGCTTTTTGTCGGCGAGAAAAACCGCGTGCGTTTTTTGACCGAACTCGGAATAATCGAAATAAAATCCGGCGAGATTTGCGTTATTCCGCGCGGTTTAAAATTCCGCGTCGAACTGCCGGACGGCGAGGCTCGCGGCTACATCTGCGAAAATTACGGTCAGCAGTTTCGCTTGCCCGATCTCGGACCGATCGGCGCGAACGGTTTGGCGAATCCGCGCGATTTTGAAACTCCGCAGGCGTGGTTTGAAGACGTGGACGGCGAGTTTGAATTAGTCGCAAAGTTCGGCGGCAATCTTTGGTCGTGCGCGATTGATCATTCGCCGCTCGATGTCGTCGGCTGGCACGGAAACTACGCGCCGTATCGTTATGATTTAAGAAGATTTAACACCATCGGTTCGATAAGTTTCGATCATCCCGATCCTTCAATTTTCACGGTTCTGACTTCGCCTTCATCCGAACACGGAACGGCGAATTGCGATTTCGTGATTTTCCCCGACCGCTGGCTGGTTGCCGAAAATACATTTCGCCCGCCGTGGTATCACCGCAATATTATGAGCGAATATATGGGCTTGTGCTACGGGCAATATGACGCGAAGGAAGAAGGTTTTGTCGCGGGCGGCGGCTCGCTTCACAATCAGATGTCGGCGCACGGACCTGATCTCGATGCGTTTGAAAAAGCGTCGAACGCCGATCTGAAACCGCAAAAGTTAGAGGGAACGATGGCGTTTATGTTCGAGTCGCGCTACATCATTCGTCCTACAAAATTTGCGATGGAAACAAGCGAACTTCAACACGAATATTTCGAGGTCTGGCAAAAACTGAAAAAGAATTTTAAGATGTAAAGGTGCGTGCGATAAAGAATCAAATTTATACGCTTGAAGAATATCTCGAACTCGATCATAACAGCGAGGAAAAGATCGAGTTCTGGGACGGGCATATTTTTACGCTTGCCGGAGCGAGTGTTAGTCATAATCGGATTCTGAGAAATGCGCTTACCGCTTTGACAAACAAACTTCGCGGACGCAGTTGTGAAGTCTTCCCGTCTGATATGCGCGTCGGCGTTCCGGCTTATCCGCCGTATCGTTATCCCGATTTATCGGCTTTGTGCGGAAAGCCTATTTTTGAAAAACTCGTCAATCAGGAAATATTTGTCAATCCTCAGTTAATTGTCGAAGTTCTCTCCGATTCGACCGCCGATTTTGATCGCGGCTACAAATTTACATATTACAAATCAATCGAGAGTTTTACCGAGTATATTTTAATCGCCCAAGACCGCCCGCACGTTTCGCAGTTTATCAAACAGGAGGAAAACAATTGGCTGAACCGCGAATACAACGACATCAACGATAAATTTCATCTCGCCTCGCTCGATTGTGAAATGGAATTGAAGGAACTTTATGAAGCGGTCGAATTTCCCGAAATTGACAGCCGTTACAGATTTGAACTAATTGACTCCGAATGATCGAAAACATAAAAGAATCAGTCCGCGCATTGCTCTCCGACATCATTGATTACGCGGGGCTTTTTCCGCCGTCGCAGGTTTCGATGTCCCAAGCCGTTATCAATTACGCGGCGTACAAAAACAGCAATTACAATTGGATGCTTTCGCGTTTCGTGCTTCCGGCGGCGCGATTGGACGAGTTTTTGGAGAGCGCGGAAGATTTCATCTCGCGCGATGAGGGCGGCGAAGTCTGGCGTTTGTCGGTTCTGGCGGGCGAAGATATTTATGACACGCTGCGGCGGATCGAAGATTTTAATGCGCGGAATTCTTCGCGTGTCGTCGGCGACGTTCTGGAAGTCCGCGCGACGACCGAATCGAAAATTGAAAATACGGTCAACGCTCTGCCGCCCGGTTTGACGGCGTATTTCGAGCTTCCGCTCGACGAGCGTCTGGCGGATCTCGTCTGCGCGCTGGCGATTCGCGGGCAAAGGGCAAAGATCAGAACGGGCGGCGTAACCGAAGATTTATATCCGCCGACGCGCTCGATCATCCGTTTTATCCGCACCTGTCTCGCGGCAAACGTGCCGTTCAAATGCACCGCCGGACTTCATCATCCGCTTCGCTGTTTTAAGCCTTTGACGTATGAGCCGGACGCGCCCGAAGGCACGATGAACGGTTTTCTGAATATGTTTCTGACGACCGCTTTCGCGCGTTACGGGTTTAAGCCGTCGGTTTTGGAAGAAATTTTAGAAGACGAATCGGCGGAAAGTTTTACGTTCGACGAAACCGGCGTGTGGTGGCGCAACGAGCATTTTTTGAATAATTCGCAATTAGAGCGCGTCAGAAATTTGAATATCATTTCGTTCGGCTCATGTTCGTTCACCGAACCGATCGAGGATTTGCAGGATTTGAATTTATTGTAAAACGCTCCGTGCGCCGTGCAGACCGCTTCGCACAGTGTGCAAGCCGCTTCGTCCACAGTGCAGACCGGTTCGTGCGGCGTGCAGACCGCTTTGTGCAGAGTGTAGATCGGTCTGTACAGCGTGCAGACAGGTTTGTGCAGTGTGCGGAATACTTTGTGCAGGCTAATTGCAATTGAATTTTATTTTGATACAAATTTATTATGACTTACGAAATCAACGACACACACGACCAAAATCTCAAAAGCTGGATCGAATCGGCAAACGCGCCCGACACGGATTTTCCGATTCAAAATCTGCCGTTCTGCGTTTTTTCGCGTTCCTGCACATACGAAAATATGCGCGTCGGCGTGGCAATCGGCGAATATGTTTTGGATATTTATTCGGCGTATGAAAACTGCCTGTTCGACGACGAATCTTTCCAGATCGCGGTCGCGGCGGACAATTACTGTCTCGACCATTCCGTGATGCGGAAAAATGCGAATTTGCAGAGCGCGTTTCGCAAACGTCTGACCGAAATCCTTTCCGAATCGGCGGACGAAGAAACGCGGAAAAAGGTCGAACGCAATTTGGTTCCGATGGACGAAGCCGAATTTTACGTTCCCGCGCATATCGGCGATTACACAGATTTTTACTGCTCGATCTATCACGCGACGAATGTCGGCAAACTGTTTCGTCCCGACAATCCTCTGATGCCGAATTACAAATGGATTCCGATCGGTTATCACGGACGCGCTTCTTCTATTGTCGTTTCCGGCGAGGAAATTATTCGCCCGAAAGGACAGAATCGTTCGGATGAAAACGCGCCGCCCGTCTATATTCCGTCAAAGGCTCTGGATTATGAAATGGAAGTCGGTTTTTTCGTCGGCAAGGGCAACGATCTCGGCGAAACGATTGATATAAAAAACGCGGAAGAACATATTTTCGGTCTGTGTTTGGTCAACGACTGGTCGGCGCGCGACATACAGGGCTGGGAATATCAGCCGCTCGGACCTTTTCTCGGAAAGAGTTTTGCGACGACCGTCTCGCCGTTCGTCGTTACGGTGGAAGCTCTCGCGCCGTTCAGAGTTCCGGCGTTCGAACGCGAAGAAGGCGATCCGCAACCGCTCGATTATCTGGCAAGTGAAGAAAACGAAAAGAGCGGCGGACTCGACATCAAACTCGATGTTTATATTCAAACCGAAAAAATGCGCTCGGAAAATATCGAGCCTTTCCTGCTGTCGCGTTCAAATTTAAAAGATTTATATTGGACAATCGGACAAATGCTGACGCATCACGCTTCGAACGGTTGTAATCTAAACACCGGCGATCTGATGGCGACCGGAACGGTTTCCGGCAAGGAAGATTCCGAGCGCGGCTGTCTTTTGGAAATTACAAAACGCGGCGCAGAACCCGTCGAATTACCGTCGGGCGAAACGCGCAAATTTCTCGAAAACGGCGACGAAATTATTATGAAAGGCTTCTGCGAAAAAGAAGGCTTCCGCCGAATCGGTTTCGGGACGTGCCGCGGGCGCATCGTGCCAGCCAATTAAATTTTATAGCCGCGAACAAACACGAAAGAACACGAAAATTTTTCTATTATTTTTCGTGAAGTTTCGTGTCTGTTCGTGGCTGATTCTTTTTTGTGGCAAAATAAAAGCAGATGAGTTTTATTCTCGACAAATTCAAAGAAGAATGCGGCATTTTCGGCATCTTCGGACATCACGAAGCCTCGACGATAACGCAATTGGGGCTGTTCGCGCTGCAGCATCGCGGGCAGGAAGCGTGCGGCATTGTCTCATCCGACGGGCGCGATCTGCACCAGTTTCGCTCGATCGGTCTGGTGGCGGATGTTTTGAGCGAAGACGTTTTAAGAAATCTCAGAGGAAAAAGCGCGATCGGGCATACGCGCTATTCGACCGCCGGGAAATCCACGATCAAGGAAGTTCAACCGTTTTCCGTAACCTGCCAGCACGGGCAAATCGCGGTCTGTCATAACGGGAATCTGCCGTTTGCGAATCAAAAGCGTGAAGAACTGGAAAAAGCGGGCGCGATCTTTTCTTCGACTTCCGACACGGAAACCATTTTGCATTCGATTGCCAGAACGGAAGCGGAAAATCCTATCGAAGCAATCGCTCAAGTTTTGCAGGACACCGAAGGCGCGTTTTCGCTTCTTTTTTTAACGCCCGACGCATTGATCGCCGTGCGCGACGCGCGCGGATTTCGCCCGATGGTTCTGGGAAAATTGAAAAACGCGTGGTGCGTCGCCAGCGAAACCTGCGCCTTCGATCTGATTGATGCCGAATATGTGCGCGAGGTCGAAGCGGGCGAGATGCTCGTCATAGACGCGGACGGTCTGCATTCGTCGTTCCCGTTCGAGAAAAAACAAAAAGCGGTTTGTGCATTTGAACACGTTTATTTTTCGCGTCCCGATTCGATCATTTACGGCATTTCGGTCAATCAATCGCGGCATTTAATGGGCAGACAACTTGCGGTCGAGCATCCGGTCGAAGCCGATCTCGTTGTTCCCGTTCCCGATTCGGGCGTGGCGGCGGCGATCGGTTATTCGGCGCAGTCGGGCATCAGCTTTCGGCAGGCGATCATCCGCAATCATTACATCGGCAGGACGTTTATCGAGCCGTCGCAGAACATCCGCTCATTCGGCGTGCGTTTGAAATTAAATCCGATCAAAGATTTGATTCAGGGCAGACGAGTCGTGCTGGTTGACGATTCGATCGTGCGCGGCACGACCTCGAAAAAGATCGTCGAGATGGTGCGCGAAGCCGGAGCGCGCGAAGTTCATATGCGAATTTCCTGCCCGCCGACCGTCAGCCCGTGCTATTACGGAGTTGACACGCCGCGCAAAGCCGATTTGATCGCCGCGCAGATGTCCGTCGAGGAAGTCTGCCGCTATATCGAAGCCGACAGCTTAGGCTATCTTTCGATGGAAGGAATGCTCAAAGCGATCGGTTTGGAAAAAGATTCGGCGTGCGTCGCCTGTTGGAACGGAAAATACCCGACAATAGTTGCGGGCGGCGAGCCGACGATTGATAATAGTTAAGGTAACTGGTAATTAGTAATTGGTAATTGGTTTTTAGCTAATTACCAATTACTAATTACCAATCACCAATTTGGAGGAATTTAATGCGATTTAATTTAATGATGCTCGCCGCACTGTTTTTCGGTTTGGGCATTTTGACCGCTTGTCAAACCGCCGACGAACCGGTGAAGACGGAACAAGCGACAGCGACAAACACCACGTCCGCGCCGAAGACGGACGAACACGGACATAAAGACGACGCGCCGCGCATCACGCTCGAAGAAGCGAAAAAGGATTTCGACGCGGGCAACGCGGTTTTCGTGGACACGCGCGCCGAATCTTCATACAAAATGGATCACATCAAAGGCGCGTTCAATCTGCCGATCGAGTCTTTCGAAGCGAAATACAAAGACCTTCCAAAGGACAAAAAACTCATCGTTTACTGTTCCTGACCGAACGAACATTCCAGCGCCAGTTTGGTTGCTAAATTAAAAGAAAAAGGAATCGGAAATGCTTATGCACTCGTCGGCGGAACTCAAGCATGGAGAGACGCGGGTTACCCGATGGGCAAAAGCGAATAGAAACTGAATTAGCCACGAACAAACACAAACAGACACGAAAAATAATTTAAAAATTCTTTCGTGTTCTTTCGTGTTTGTTCGTGGCTAATTTTCTGATAGTGCGTCGCAGATGCGTTCCGCCGTGTGTCCGTCCCAGAGAGGCGGGATTTTTGCGTCTAGCTTTGAATCGTTTTCCAAAATTTCAAAAGCGGCTTGTTTGATCTTTTCGGGATTCGTGCCGACGAGTTGATTTGTTCCCAATTCAATTGTGATCGGGCGTTCGGTGTTTTTTCTCAAAGTCAGACACGGAATGCCGAGCGCGGTCGTTTCTTCCTGAAGACCGCCCGAATCGGTCAGAACGATGCGCGCTCCCGAATACAGACGCATAAAATCGAGATAACCGAGCGGTTCGATGAGGCAAATATTCGAATTTTTGATCCGTTCGGCAAGACCGAATTGTTCGATGTTGTGCCGCGTTCGCGGGTGAACGGGAAAAATTACCGGAATTTTTCCGCCGACCGCCGCGATCGCGTCGAGCAAGCCCGTCAAAATTTCCTGCTCGTCAACATTCGACGGGCGATGAAGCGTTAAAACCGCGTATTCGTTTTCCGTCAAGCCCAAATCTTTGCGAACAATTGAACTTTTCGATTTTTCCAGATTATAAAACAGCGAATCAATCATCACATTGCCGACAAATTTTATTTTATCTTCGGCAATGCCTTCGGCTTTCAGATTTTCGTCCGCGTCCTCGGATGTCGTCAAAAGCAGATCGGAGATCGCATCGGTCAGAATGCGGTTGATCTCTTCGGGCATCGTTCTATCGTGCGAGCGAAGTCCGGCTTCGACATGCGCCACGCGAACGCCTAATTTCGCACAAACCAGAGCGCAGGCGATCGTCGAATTGACATCGCCGACGACCAAAACCCAATCCGGCTTTTCCTCTAAAACGACCGGCTCGAATGCCAGCATTATTTTCGCCGTCTGAACCGTGTGCGAGTGCGAACCGACTTCGAGATGATGATCGGGCTTTGGGATTCCGAGATCACGAAAAAAAGAATCCGACATCGCCGCGTCGTAGTGCTGTCCGGTATGGACAATGAGCGGCAAAAATTCCGTTTCGCGCCGCTTCATCTCGCGGACGATCGGCGCAACCTTCATAAAATTCGGTCGCGCGCCGACAATATTCAGGATTTTTTGCATTTAGTCCTTTGTCCTTTGTCCTTTGTCCTTTGCTGATTGAGTAAAAATTGAGTTCACAGTTAAAATTCAACCAACTAAGGACAAAGGACTAATGACCAATGACGCGCCTAAAGGCGCACGATTTTCGCCTTACTTCCGTTCCGTAGATCTTCATTCAGAGCATTGCGCGTGTCAACGATGACTTTTGAGAGTTCGCAGACGCGATTGTAATCAACGCCCGAATGTTCCGTGCAGATGACGACGCAGTCGGCTGAACTTATAAGTTCGTCGGTCAATTCCTGATTGTGAAGCGGTTCGCCGTCGCCGATGGTGTAGGCATGGTCGAACGTCACTTCCGGCACGAATGCATCGTGATAGACGACCTCCGCGCCGCGCGAACGAAGCAGATCAATCACCGACAGCGCAGGCGATTCGCGCATATCGTCAATGTCTTTTTTATACGCCACGCCCAAGATCAAAATCTTCGCGCCCTTCACGCTCTTTTCATTTTCGTTCAAAGCGTCGCGCACCAAACCTGCGACATATTTCGGCATCGAGGAATTGATCTCTTCCGCCAGAGTGATAAAGCGCGAATCAAAGCCGTGCTGACGCGCTTTCCAGCTCAAATAATGCGGGTCCAGAGGAATGCAATTGTGAACAAAAACTCCGTAAGAAGTCGCAAAAGTATGATTGTCGTCAACCTCGACCGAGAAAACTTCAAACGGTTTGCGTGTTTTGATAATTTCAACTGCTTTGACGGGAACGGTTATCATTTCACCAAACGATTTGAAAGTTTTGCTTTTAGCAGTTCGCAAATTATTTGCAAAATAAGTTTGAAGTTTCGCGCCTTTTTCGCCTAACCAATCCGACATTTTTTCGAGTTGTTCACGTCCTTTCATTTGCAGATGCGGTTTGGTGCGTTTGAAAGTAGGCGTGAAACCTTTTTCTTGTAAAAGAAAAACTACTTGTTGGAAAAGTTTCGGACTGCTTGAAAAATATCCGATTTCACCCGTTGTGTTTCGATGTGTGTAAGCCTTTCCGTTTTTCTCGTAAGAATTCGTGCCTGATTTTACATAAACGTCGCCGTCGCCGCGCAAAAGACCTTTCAAAAGTTCGGTTTTATGTTTGACCGAAGCATCAAGCAAAACTTCGGGGATTTGCATTTCGGTTGAACGCTTGCCGCATTCCAAAACTTTGACTAAAAACCAGCCGAATAAGGCGGATGCAACGCGAACGTGCGTAGCTTGGTCAACTTTTGAATAGTTTATAGAAGTTTCTACTCCGAGTTCGCTTTTTAAAATCTTGCAAACATCTTCGATAAATTCGGTTTCTTTACGATGAAAAGAAAAGCGGATTCGCTCATTTCCTTTTTCGGTCGTCGCACAGCCTTCCGAAAGATAATAGCCGATAAGACGCGCCATATTCGGGGTAATTTCGACAACAGCCGGAAACGAACTTGCCGAATTTCCGCGTCCGGTTCGCAGAATCAAATTCTCACGCGAAATCTTCAAATCCTTTTCGGCTTTCAGAAAATCACTCAAACTCAGATAGTCGGCTTTAGGAAGTTCCCAAACTCTTTCGGAGGAAATATGTTTTTTCAGAATCTCGCGGAAATTGTTAAAACTTCCTTCCTTTAAACAAACACGAACCTTTTCTTTTAATTCATCAGACATTAAAGAAATTAAATTTATTTTCAAGTTTGCAGCTTCGTGTTCCTTTTCATCTAAAAGATTTTGAATCGGCAATCTGTCAGTTGGTTTCAAATCCTTTGCAAAAATTTCATTCAATTTTCCGTTTTCATCGGCGACGAGCATCGGATGCAGATCGGTAACGGTTAATTTGCGATTATCACTTGTTGTGATCTCAACCAAGTCAACATCAGTTTTGCGCCTGAACAAATAATGAACGGGTTTCCATTCGGCTTTATTCGTCTCCATATTGATTGATAAGGCTTCGAGTTCGGGTTTGTAAATTACATCGCTTCCGTGAACTTCAAATTGGCGGACTCTGGTTTTCGCACTTTCCTTTTCAAATAATTCAGCAAGATTTTCAATTTTCCTGCCATTTTTATCGCGCACGATAACGGTTTCTTTTCCGGCTAAACAATGTCCACCAATGCCCGGTCCCGGATAGAACGGCATAAAGCCGAACGGCTTGGTCGCTGCCGCGCGGACGACTTCCCATGTGTCAATATTTAAAGCCGCGCAGACTTTCGCCATCTCGTTCGCCATTCCGATATTGATCGCGCGGAAGGTGTTTTCCCAGAGTTTGCACGCTTCGGCGACGCGCGCCGAGCTGACGGCGTGAACATTTTCGACGATCTGCGAATAGAGAAACGCCGCCGCTTCGGTCGAATCCGCGCCGACGCCGCCGACGACTTTTGTGATATTGTGCGTCTGAAACTGCGGATTGCCCGGATCAACCCGTTCGGGCGAAAAGGCGAGCAGAAAATCTTCGCCCAATTTAAAGCCTTTTTCCTCGAACATCGGCTGTAAAACTTCGTCGGTCGTTCCGGGATAGGTCGTTGATTCGAGAATGATGAGCTGACCTTTCCGCATATATCTTTGAATTTCCGCGCCGGAAGCCAGAATATAAGACATATCCGGGTCTTTTGTTTTCCGAAGCGGCGTCGGAACGCAGATGATGATGACATCGCATTCGTTTAATTTTGAAAAATCGGTCGTTGCGGTCAATTTTCCGTTTTCGACGCATTTTTTAACGTCTTCGCTTTTGACATCAACGATGTAAGAATCGCCCTTGTTGATCGCTTCGGCTTTTTTCGCGTCAACTTCGAAACCGATGCCCTGAAAATCCTCCAGGCAAAATTCGACAATTAAAGGCAGACCGACATAACCGAGACCGATCACGCCGATCACGGCGCGTTTTTCGGCAATAAGATTTTTTAGTTCGTCTTTTATCATAAATTATTTATAAAGGAGGCTTTTTTTCGATATAAGGCAAGAGATGATTTCTTGCAAAGTTAAAGACTATTTTAATAAATTTTGACTGTCAAGAACATGCGCTTTTTCAGAAAAGTTTATGTTACAATCAAAACCGGCACAGCCCGTTTTGTAAATTTCGCGCGGTCGCCGCATTCCTTAAAACTGATAATCGAAAACCTTCTCCAGTCAATTTATGAACACGGAAATAAAGTCAACTAATCCGACCGTCAGGGCGATCATTTCCGGCTCCGCGCCGCGTCAGGCGCAGCTTGCCGCCGCACGCGGAATTTTGCCTCTGCCGCAGACCGATCTGTTGGAAATTCTGGTCGCGCTCGCCGCCGCCGGCGATGAAGAACTTTCCTCGAACGCGCGGCAGACGCTCGCTTCGCAAAACGCGGACGAACTCGAACTGAATATCAAATCCGGTCAGCTCGCGCCGCAGGTTCTCGCCTATTTTGCCGGACAGGAAAATCTTTCCATACCGGTTTACGAAGCGATTCTGACCAACCCGCAAACGCCGCCCGACGCGATCACGAAATTTGCGCACAGCACCCGCGAAGGCAGATTGCTTGAACTGATCTCGCTCAATCAACAGCTTCTGATCCAGACTCCGGCGATCATTGACGCGATCATTTCAAATCAATTTCGCACCGCCGAAGCCGAACGCCGCGCGGCGGAAACAAAGCGCGAATTTTTTGAAAAGACGCGCGGCGCGCAGCAGATCGCCAACGAACTTCGCGCGCGCGGCAAAGACGCGGCGGCGGAGTTTATCGAGCAAGCCGAATTTTCAAAGGATTTGCAGGAACTCGCTTCGGAAACCAATCTGAGCTATGATGACGCGCTTCTGCTCGCCGAACATATCGAGGTATCGGACGCGGAAACCGACGATTCGTGGCTCGGGCTGGAATATCTCGAAGACATCTACGAGGAAAGCGACGAACAGCGGCAGGAAATAGTCAATAAAATCCTCGGCGAATTCCGGCTCGAAGACGACAGCGAACTGTCGAACGACCGCGTTTCGATGATTCAGCGCATTATGCGGATGACGATGAAAGACCGCATCAAACTGGCGATGAAGGGCGACCGCGAAGCGCGCAATATCTTGGTCCGCGACCCGAACCGCGTCGTCGCGCAAGCCGTCATTCAAAACGCCAAGATCACCGAGCAGGAAGTGGAAAAGATCGCTTCGATGCGCACCGTGCCGGAAGACGTTCTCAGGCAAATTTTCATCAACCGGAAATGGGCGCGAAATTATGCGATTATGCATAATCTGGCGCGAAACCCGCGCACGCCGATCGCCAACGCGATGAATATTTTAACCCGTCTGCAAATCAAGGATTTGGACGCCATTGCCAAAAACCGCAACGTCCCCGAAGCCGTCAGAAAACAGGCTTTCAGATTGTCGTCTTTGAGAAAAGGCGGAAGATAGTTGGCAGTAGGCAGCGGCAGTAGGCAGCGGCGGTTTCAGTAATTGCCGCAAAAATTTTATTGATACAGCTAAAATATTTTCGCTCTTTTTCGCGTTCTTTCGCGGGTAAAAATTTTCTTTATAAAAATTCCATAATGCGCCCGTGTTTGATGAACGAACCTGCCATATCGGTCAAAGTATGACTTGCCGCGCCGAGCCATAAGCCGATAAACATTGCTAAAAATGCGTATTCGCCGAACGCGACGCGGACGAAAACGCCGACATCCTGCCACGACTTTGCAAACGCTAAAAGCGAGGGAAGTTCGCCGCCCGAAACCGACATATAAACGTAGGAAACCAGAAAGCTCATAAGCGTCAAAACGCCGACAAAATAGATGACGCGCAGAAGCGTTCCGAAAATAAGCCCGTGCGACCAGCGCGAACGGTGTTTAAAAAACACCTGATACGGAAACCAGAGAATTTTGAAAACGCTCCACCGCGAATACTGTTTTGAAACCGTGTCGAGATCGGGACCGAACATCAGACCGCCGAACAGAAAACCAAAACCGACGATCAAAGCGAGCGGAATACTGCCCGTCACGCTCCACGCGACGGCAAGCGTCGGCGCGGTGAAAAGAAACGTAACTGCATCGTGTGTTTTACCGGAAGGCATTTTTTAGATTTGCGATTTTAGATTTGTGATTTTCGATTGGTCGTTCTTTGAACCGACTTTGACATTATAAATCATTTTGCGATTTTGGGAAGTTCTATTTTTTTTCGCCGAAATTTTCAATTAAAAAAAAGCGGCGGTATAAAATCGCCGCTTTTTTAATAAAGATTATCTCTCGAAATTTATTGACAGTCGCGTGTCAGCGTCCAGGTGATGAGAGTTTCCGTGCCGTCGTCTTTTTGGATCGTCTTCGCGCCCTGCAACTGCTTGTCGCTGTCCGCGCCGAGGTCGAATTCGATATCGAAAGACGGGCTGGTTACGTCAATCCAACCGTCGCTGCGGTTGACTTCGGAATTTACGCGGTCATACGACGGACAAGCCGTTTCATAAATTCTGGACGAGACGCGCTCGGCTTTCAGTTCGGGCGAACCGAACGAGAAGACTCCTTTTTCGCCGGTCCAGGTGATGAAAACCGTGAGGCGCGCTTTCGCGTCGCCGGTCGTCAATTTTTCTTCTTTCCGCGTCTCGGTCGTGGAAATTATCTTACCGCCGCAGCTCGTTTTGCCGTCCGCGTAAAATTTTTCCGAGTATTGCAGGTCGCGGTAATTGATCTGCGCGTCGGCGTAAAAAGCGTTGGCAAAACCTCCGCTCGTGTCCTGAATGCCGAGAACGAAATAATCTATATTATAAGTTTCATCTCTGGTTTCGAGGTCTCTGACCAATCTGCCCGACGGCGGACGTTTCCGTTCGGTGCGTTTTCTGACGACGGCGGTGATCTTGCCCGTCCACGCGCCGGAGCATTTTTTCGGCGGAGAATTTTTCACCGGCTTTTTCGGTTTTTCATCCGGCTTTTCCTTTCCGAAAGTCAGGGTTTTCGTAGCGATGCCGCGCCGCGAAACCGACCTGACCGTGATGTCGCCGCCGAAGTGTTCGCTCGCCGGCGCGGTCAGCGTAAATTGCGCGGAAGTTTCCGCTTTTTGATTTTCGGGCGTAACCGATTCGCTGCCGGTCGCTTCGAGCCGCGCGTTGATCTTCGTTTTGTCGAGTTTATGAACGGTTTCGGCGGAAACATTGATCTGCTCGCCGGATTTGAGTTTGTCTTTCGGCGCGTCGAGCGAAACGTCAACGCAAAAACCGAGCCGCCAGTTCGTTCGGGAAGAAGCGAAACCGTTGTCGGCATTATTGAGATTCATCGGGATCGCTTCGTCGGCAAAATCTACGAGGCGGTTGTGTTCGGAATTGGAAAGATGCTCGGACGAGCCTTCGTTTATCTCGCCCGTAATGCTTTTCGAACCCGCGTCGGCGGCGATCTTGTTGCCCGTTACCGAAACAGAAAACGAGCGCGTGCCGTCCGAAAGACTTCGTTCGTCAATCATTCCGAGCCGCTTGGCGCGGTCGAATCCGGTCGCCGTTTCCGACAGATCGCCCGTCATATCGTAATGCGTCAGCTCCGCATCGTCGCTCACAAATCCTTTCAGTTTGGCTTTCAGCATCAAAATCTGCGCGGGAACGGCGATGGTCGTCGTATTGGCGATCGTCATTTTATTTTCGACCGAAAAGACCGCTTCGCCTTCGACGATGCCGCTTGCGTCGGGGCATTGCGCGACTAAAAAAGTCCAGTGAATTTTCTTCTCGTTCCGCGTCCGATTGCGCGTTTTTTTATTAAAAACTTCTTCAAAAGAAGTCTGCGTATATTTACTGCCGTTTTGTTGATTGTTGAGAATCCGGTGAACGTCGCCGGTCGAACCTTTGGTGATGATCGTGTCGGCGGTTTCGATCTTGTTTTCCACGCCGCCGACCGTTTTCACGCCGTCTTCGGTTACGATGGTTTCGATCTGCGGCTCTTCCGCCGCGCCGGAGTTTAGATCGGATTCAAACGGCTGATACGAAGCGTTCCGAAAAAACGCGCCACCGGAAAGTTCAAAAGCCGCGCGCCGTTTATTCGTCCGTTTTTTCGGCGCGGGTTTGACAGGTTCGGCAAACGGTTTTTCCGAAGCGGAATCGAGTCTTTGTTTCTCGAATTCCGCCGATTTCCGTTCATATTCGCCGTAAACCGCTCTGAAAAAGCTCGCGTCTTCTTCATCAAACCATGCAAGCGCGGTTTCGATTTCATTCGGCGATAAATCTTTTTTTAAAGTGTTGATAAACTCCGCGCCGCGCCCGAACTTTACGATTCGCGCGAATGTCTGCTCGACGCTTTCGGCTTTTGAGATTTTTATTTTTCTTTGATTTTGAGTCATTTGCTCCTGCGCGAAAATCTGTAGCGTCGAAATGTTCAGAATGCTCAGACACAAAACCGCGCCGAGAAGTTTGCGTAAATAAATTTTCAGAGTGATTCGTTTCATCATTGCTGCCTTTCGGAAATTTTTCTAACTGTTGTTTATTAAAACTCTCAAAAATATAACGCGGAGAAAAAAAACGAAAAGTATCACCGCAGGCAATTTGCGGTTTTCGCTGATATCGAATCGCAATTTGCCGACCACCTCTGAAAAAAGCGTCCGGTTTTGTTAGAATTTTTCTTCGGTATTCAGTTTGCTGAAAACAATTTGTTTGTGCGAATGAATCAAGTTTTAAAATTGACTTCAACGAACAATGAACGACGAACAACGAACAAATAAAAATGACCTTTTGGCAAAAATTAAAAACAACGCTTGAGATGATCAAATTCGAGCATACGCTTTTCGCTCTGCCGTTCGCTTTTTTGGGCGCGGTTCTGGCGGCGGGCGGGCTTCCGACGGCGTGGCAGATTCTCTGGATCACGGTCGCCATGTTCGGAGCGCGTTCGGCGGCGATGACGTTTAACCGGATCATTGACCGCCGGTTCGACGCGGAAAATCCGCGCACGGCAAACAGGGAATTGCCGAGCGGAAAAATTTCCGTAAGTTTCGCGTGGGCGTTTTTTTTCGTATCTGTGATTTTGTTTGAAATCGCGGCGTATTCATTAAATTGGCTGACGTTCGCGCTCTCGCCCGTCGCGCTTTTGTCGGTTTTGGGTTACAGCTACGCGAAAAGATTTACGAGCTTCGCGCACTTAATTTTGGGCTGGGCGTTGGCAATTTCGCCGACCGCCGCGTGGATCGCCGTGCGCGGCGCGATTGATTCGGAAATTCCGCTACTTTTATCACTGCTCGTTTTGATGTGGACAGCCGGATTCGACGTAATGTATGCGTGTCAAGATTACGAATACGATAAAAAAGCCGGACTGCGCTCGATCCCGGCGCGGTTCGGCATTAAAAATTCGCTCTGGATCGCGCGGCTTTTTCACGCGCAGGCGTTTTTTGTTTTGATTCTTTTATATTTTGTTACCGAACTCGGCTGGCTCGCTCTGCTCGGAGTTTTTGCGGTCGGCGCGCTTTTGATCTACCAGCACACTTTGGTTAAACCGAATGATCTTTCAAAAATGAACGCCGCATTTTTTACGACCAATGCTTTTGTCAGCGTAATTTTATTTGCGACATTCGGCGGTGCGGTTTTTTTAAAATTTTAGCCACAGAGAACACAGAGGTTTTTGAGAAATGCAAATGATTTATAGCAGTTTCTCATTTCCTCTGTGTTCTCTGTGGCTAAAATTTAAAGATCAAGCGATTTTAAATATTCACGAAAATCATCTCCGAGATCATCGCGCTTTAACGCGAATTCGACTGTGGCAATTAAAAATCCCAGCTTGTCGCCCGCATCGTGCCGTATTCCGTCCAGCTTTAGAGCATAAAATGGCTTGCCTTCTTTGAGCATCAGGCGCATCGCATCGGTGATCTGGATTTCGCCGCCAGCGCCTTTTTCCGTCCGGTCAATCGCGTCGAAAACATCGGGCGTTAAAATGTATCTGCCGATGATCGCCAGATCGGAAGGAGCGTCTTCGAATTTCGGCTTTTCGACCATATCGTTTATTTTGAAAACATTTTCTTCGACCTCTTCCGCGTCAATCACGCCGAAACGCGAAATCGCGCTTCCCTTGACCTGCATCGTGGCGATGACGGGCGCGCCGTATTTTTCAAAAACTTCGATCATTTGTTTTAACGCGGGCTTTTCCGCATCAACTATGTCATCGGCTAAAAGCACGGCGAAAGGTTCGTTTTCGGCAAAGTCTTTTGCCTGATAAATGGCGTGTCCGAGTCCGAGAGCCTGTTTCTGGCGCGTGTAGGAAATGCGGCAAATTTCGGAAATCGCCCGCACCTGCTCGAAAAATTCGGTTTTGCCTTTTTCGCGCAGAAGGTCTTCGAGTTCGTAGGAAATGTCGAAATGATTTTCGATCGAACTTTTTTCTCTGCCCGTTACGATCAGAATCGTTTCGACGCCTGAATTGACGGCTTCTTCGACCGAGTATTGAATCAGAGGTTTATCAACGAGCGGAAGCATTTCCTTCGGCGAGGCTTTCGTCGCGGGCAGAAATCTCGTTCCCAATCCGGCGGCGGGAAAAACGGCTTTGCGAATTTTGTTTGTCATAGTTTATTTTGCTAAATTTATGTTCTGTTTGCTCATCAGGCAAATTTTAAATTGTATTGGAAAAACGGCGCGGAAACAAACCTTCAAAATGAGAGCCCAAACGAATCTCACAAAAAAACGATCCGGCGGAAAAGTTCGATATAATATGATTTTAATCGAGTAAAAAAGGAATCTATGAAAACCAGTTTAATCACGCTTTGCCTGTCGTTTCTGCTTTTGTTTAATGCTCAACGGGCGTTTTCGCAGATCGAGCCGTGTCCATTCACAAAAGTTACGACGCTTCCTTTGAAGGGCGAATACGGCAGTTTCGGTCAGTTTTCGGTAACGCGGCAGGTCATTCCGCACCCGGATGCGGGCGCGCCCGCGCCGGTCTCGGTTTTCGTGCCGTCGAACGCTTCCGCCGCCAACAAAGTTCCGGTAGTGTTTTTCGCTCACGGCTACGGCGGAACGAGCTATCTTTTTTATGAAACACTGATGCGCCAGTTGGCGAGCAACGGCTACATCGTCGTTTTTTCGCCCTACACGGCAAGCGTTTTTTCGACGCACGCCGCGCGTTACAATCAGCTCTGGAACGGTTTTCAAAAAGCCGCGCAGGATTTAAGTTCGATAATGGATCTGACGAAAACCGGATTCGCCGGTCATTCTTACGGCGCGGGCGCGACCCCGGAGATGGCGCGGCGCGGTCTGGCGCAGGGCTGGGGCGCGAACGGTTTGTTCTTGTTCATAATGGCGGCGTGGTATAACTGGGGCACGAATCTCGATCAAATTCCGGCGACGGCGAAAATGGTCGTGCAGGTTTACTGGGATGATCCGACAAATGAGCATCTAATTTCTCAAAATGATATTTGGAATCGTCTGCCGCAGATCACGGAAAGAAAATGGCAGGTAATTCGCGCTTCTAAAATTTATTGTTCGCTCGAAGCCGCGCACGGAGTTCCGGTTACAAACGGACTCGGACAGACGGATGCGACGACCGACGCATATGACGCGTGGGGCATTTGGCGCAGAATCCACGCGCTTTCGGTCTATACCTTTACGGGAGATCAGGCGGCAAAAGCGGTTGCCTTCGGCGATGACGCGAGCCTGGGCAAATGGAACGGGATTTTTCGCTCGCGCCCGATCGCGCCGCTCGAATCAACCAACGCGCCCGTTCTCAACACAGGTTCATCGCCGACCTGGACGTGGGGAACAAAATGCACCGTCGCCGATCCCGGAACGCCCTGTCCTTAAAGATAAGATAAATCTTGCGAATCAAGAGTGGAAAATAATTCTCTAAAAACTCTGTGAAATCTCCGTGAACTTCGTGTTTAAAAGAGATTTTTACACAGAGTTCAATGAGATTTCACAGAGAACCACGGAGAATACAGAATTTTTTTATTCATGTTTTTCTACTCTTGATTCAAATAAATCTTTGGTAATCAAACGGCGGTCTTTGACCGCTTTTTTATTTATGTTGATAATTGATTTTTACGTTTTAGGAAAGAGAAATTTTATAAAATGATTGATTTAAATTACGTCAGAAATAATTTGGAAACGGTTCGGGAAGCGTTGAAAAGCCGCAATTTTCCGACCGGAATTTTGGATGATTTTATCGAACTCGACACCGAACGCCGCCGCGTGATCGGCGAATCGGACGCGGTCAATCAAAAGAGAAATTCGACGAGCAAAGAGATCGGCGCGCTGATGCAGTCGGGAAAGCGCGAAGAAGCCGAAGCGAAAAAAGCGGAAGTCGCCGGATTAAAGGACAAACAAACGGAACTCGACGAGCGGCGCAAACAGCTCGAAACGAAAATGGACGAACTGCTTGCCGGACTTCCAAACGTCCCGGCGGAAGATGTGCCGGTAGGCGCGGACGAATCGGCAAATGCCGAAGTCAGAAAATGGGGCGAGCCGCGTGAGTTTAATTTCAATGTAAAAGACCACGTTGACTTGGGCGAAGCGTTAGGCATTCTCGATCTCGAACGCGCGACGAAAATTTCCGGTTCGCGGTTTGCGATCTTAAACGGCGCGGGCGCGCGGCTCGAACGCGCTTTGATCAACTTTATGCTCGACGTTCACACTTCGGAGCATAATTACACGGAAACTCTGCCGCCGTTTATCGTCAATGCGGATTCGATGTTCGGGACGGGAAATCTGCCGAAATTCGAAGCCGATCTTTTTAAATTGAATGACGAGCGCGGGCTTTATCTGATTCCGACCGCCGAAGTTCCGGTAACGAATTACCGCGCCGGAGAGATGCTCGACGCGAAGGATTTGCCGGTGTCTTTTACGGCTTACACGCCGTGTTTCCGTTCGGAAGCCGGAAGCTATGGGCGCGACACGCGCGGGCTGATTCGCCAGCATCAATTCGATAAGGTCGAACTCGTCAAATACGCTCTGCCGGAAAATTCCGATGAGGAACACGAAAAACTGACGCAAAACGCCGAGCGCATTCTACAGCTTCTCGGTTTGCCGTATCGCACGGTTCTGCTTTCGACGGGCGATATGGGATTCGGCGCGAAGAAAACTTACGACATCGAAGTCTGGATTCCGTCGCAGAATACTTACCGCGAGATTTCGAGCTGTTCGAATTACGGAGATTTTCAGGCGCGGCGGATGAATCTCCGCTTTCGTCGGGCGGGCGGCGCGAAACCGGAATTTGTTCATACTTTGAACGGTTCGGGCTTGGCGGTCGGTCGAACCTGGATCGCCATTCTGGAAAATTACCAGCAGGCGGACGGCTCCATTCAAATTCCTGAAGTTCTCCAGCCGTTTATGAACGGTTTAGAAAAAATCTCGTCTTAATAAGCAGAAACGCGACCGCCGGGAAGTGTTCTTAATATCGAAGACATGTTTCCCGGCGGTCGCGTTTTCGTTTAAATTGAAATTAATGAACTAAATCTTTTCTGCGATTGGCTGGCGCCGATTCTTTTGCCGCCGTTTTGGCTTTATCAATTTCTTCCATCGCGGTTTCGCCGGCTCTGTGCAACAATCCCTTAAATTGCTGTCTCGCTTTTTGCATCAATTGATCTCGCGTGTCGCCGAGCAGATCGCTTTCATACCGGCTTGCCGGAATGGCAAGTCCGACCGCCGCGCCGACGGCAAAGGCGACCGCTCCGACCGCCAACGGATTTTCTTCGATGTAATGATCATACTGCTCGCGTGCCTGATGACCAAGTTCTCCGGCTTTGTCGTAAGCCTGATGCGCTGTGTCGGTAACGGTTTCATACGCTGAACCCGCCGCGCCCGCTACGCCATTGTAAGCGCGCCCGGCAAAATTCGAAACGTTTTTATAAGTCTTGTTCGTTGTTTCGCTGATGCTGTCATAAGCATCGCCGGCTTTGTTGCCGGCTGATTTCAGCATTGACGGCGAATCTTTTTCATAATCATAATCTCTGCCGTTGCCAGCGTGTGAAGATTTTTTCTTTTTTCCGAAAGCGTTAAATAAAAGCACGCCCGCGCCCAAGCCGATCAAAGCAAAGGGAACGGGATTGCTTAAAACCGTTTTTCCTGCTTCTGTTTTTGAAATTTCTCTACCCATAACTTTTATCTCTCTCCCTACGTTTTTCATAAACTTTCCCGCTTTTCCGATAGTCGCCTGATAAGCCGCAGTTTTTGCCGAGTCAACGGCTTCGCTAACCCGTTCGGAAACCTGTTCGGAAATATTTTCATAACTCAATCTTTCCTGTATTTCGTCAATCGTTTCGCTCATCTCGCGGCGCGTTTTTTCAATCTCGGAGCGAATCCGGTCGGGATCGTCCGAATCCGAATCCGAAACTTCGTCCGTGTATTTTTCCGTGAATTCGTCTTCCGTATTGTTCGCCACCGTCGAAATAATGTCTTTGTCGGTTTCGGTCAAAATACCGGAATCTTTTTTTAATTCATCTGTCTTTTTAGCCATTGTGCGTCCTCCTTCAATGTCTCAACCGTCTGCTTCGGTTTCAGATCGGTATTTTTCAGTGCGGTCAGTGCCGATGAAACCATAAAATAAGCGATGATTCCGACCACTGCGCCGACTATTAAAGCCGATAGCCAGAGCGGAATAAAATTGCCCAGACCGATGATTGCCGCCGCCAGAACCGCGAGCAGCGCCGCGTAACCGACCGCGCCGCCGACCGCCAGATAGCCGACATTTTTTCCGACTTTTCCCGCCTTTTCGGTTACTTCGACCTGCGCCAGCGCGACTTCCTGCCGGATAAGCAAACTCGTTTCGTTCGCCAATTCGGAAAACAGGTCGCCCAGGCTGCGTTCGTCTCTAACAATTTGCTGTGCCATAAACTCCTCCCGTTATCCGGTTTTTATAATTTCTGATCTTTGTTCACCGATCTGTTGTCGAGCGTTTTTATATTGTTTGTTTCGCTTCCCGTTTTCCGGCTGCGCGATATCTGACGGTTATTCTGCGCAGAATTTTTTCCATTGCCGGAACTCTTTAAAAATCTTGCCGCCAGAAGTCCTAACGTAAAAGCCGCGCCGAGAAATATTTCCGGATTGCGCCGCGCAAAGCCTTCGACGTCTCTCATCATCTCGCGCGGATCTTTATTTTCGAAATAATCTGAGATTCGTTCGAGCTGATTTGCCAGTTCGTCACCGTATTTCGCGGTTAATTTCGTGATGCCGATCTGATCGTCCTGTTCGCGCAGATTTTCCGTCGCCTGATGCAGGCTGTCCGCAACCGAAGTCAGACCGCTTGCCAGATTTGCTTTCTTTTCGCCGATTGCCGACTCGGCTTTTTTCGTCGCCGCGCCATAGGCTTGTCCGGCTGTCCCTTTTGCCTGATCGTATAAATCTTTAGCCGTATCTTTCGCCGACTCTTTTACGGATTCGACTGTAGAATCCGAATCTTTTTGCTCCTGAGAATTCGTCGAAAGTTCGTCCTTAGCCTGTCTTGCCGACGTTCCGCCTTGTATATTTTGATTTTGTTTATTAGCCATATTACATTTCCCCTTTTCCGTATTTATTGATTTTTAGCGGCTTGTGAGACCGCTCTGAATTTTTCCGATTTCAAAACTGCTCATCGTTGATTTTGAAATTTTCCGTGTATCATTTTAATAGTCAAGATATACACAGTTGCAATAATCATACCGAATATAAAGTTTGAGAATTTGCGGTAAAAAAACGGGAATGATATTTTGAAATATCATTCCCGACGAGAGAAACGAAAACCATTTTACAGATCATCGTTTCCTAAAGTATTTAGCATAAATTACGGGTTTATGCTAAACACGGAGTAAACTTTACTGGTCGGCGTTTCAACGTCCGCTTCTTCGACCGTGACGAACAAGCCAAAATCCTTCAGCGCGGTTTCACTGCGGATCTCGCCTTCCTGACGTTCGCCGGTGTTGACGACCTGACCGAGTTTCGTATAGCTTCCGTCCGCCGCCGAAGCCCAGAGAACGAATCTCTTGTTTTTCGGCGCCATCTTCATATCGTCGAAACGCATTTTGATCTGCGTCGAGCCGTCGTCGCGCGGATCAATATAGGCTTTGCCTTTCAAACCGGCGAGGTCGCCGCTAAAATTGATCTTGATCTCCGTCGTTCCTTTTTCAAAAGCCGGAACGCCCAACAGCGGAACGCTGTAGGTCGAAGCGACCTCGGCAGTCGTCGCCTTTTGATCTTCTTTCAATTCGTCGCCGTCGTCTTCAACGCGGTTTCCGACCGGAACGACCGCGTAGCCTTTCGGAACGACACTGCGGAAAGCGACCGGCGTAGTCGTGTCAATCGCTTTCAATTCTCCGCTCGGCGAAAGAACGAGCATAAACTGGCTCATCGGCGTGGTGAACGTCGTTTTGCTGATGCCGTTTTCAATCGTCGCCGGACCGAGCAGTGTAACCGCGCCGGCGTTATCTACCGCGTAAACATAATACTCTTTGGAAGTAGCCGGAAGACCGGACAAATCCAGCGCGACGGTCGTGCCGTCGGCGGTTCTCATCACCTTCGCCCAGCCTTTCGCGCCTTCGATGTTATACGGCGTTAATTCGACCGTAACTTCCTTGCCGACCGGATATTCGATAACCGTGTAGGTGCCGTCAGGATTAGCGATTACTTCCTTTTTAGTAACCGTCGTCGTCGTCGTTGTTGTCGTTTCCTGAGCAATAGCAAAAACTCCGAGAGACAGAGTCATTGCCAAAATCATTGAGAAATTAAATAAAAATTTTTTCATACTTCTCCTCCTTGTAAACCCTTCTTGTAAATTTTAAACAAACGAATTGTTTAAATGCCGCAGAATATCGTGCAAGCATAATGCCAAAAAGTTACAAGTTTTATTATTTCAGTAATTGCCGAATTAGATAAAAATTTATGTTTTGATGTCATACGCCGGTTTGTGTTTGAAAAAACGACATAAAAAGATTCAAAATTATTCAGTTCGGAAAAATGTCGAAAATCAAAAAAATAATCTCCGGCGGGCAGACGGGCGCAGACCGCGCCGCATTCGATTTTGCACTGGAAAACAATTTCGAGATCGGCGGTTTCGTCCCGAAAAATCGTCTCGCGGAAGATGGGCGAGTTTCTGATAAATATGAAAATCTAATCGAAACCGAAACGGAAAATCCGGCAGAAAGGACAGAATTGAATGTAAAATATTCGGATGCGACTTTGATTTTTTCGCACGGCGAATTAAAAGGCGGATCACTTTTGACTTTAAAGTTTTCCGAAAAATACGAAAAGCCGGTTTTGCATATTGATTTTTCCGCCTCATCGTTGGAAAAAGCGATTGAAAAAACGCGAAAATGGCTTGATTCGACAGATTGCAAAAATCTCAATATCGCCGGTTCGCGCGCTTCGGAAGATGCGGAGATTTATGAAGCGACAATAAGATTTTTGAGTAATTTATTAAAATGAGCGTTTATTATATTTCTTTCAAAATACTTGACTCGATTACTTTCTCGTTTCTGTAAGAAATTATTGATGGAAGTATGATCGAAAAAACAACCAATCCAAGTCCGATGTAAAAAAATAAATCAGACCAAAATAGAGAGGTTTGATCCGCACAACTAAAAGCATTGCAAAAACTGCAATTTCGACAATCGGTTTTACCATTTAACATTTCATAAGAGAGATAAAAACTTCCGAATGCCAAATGTAGCGGAAAATAAAATGCCGAGATGAGTTTCCACGGAATTTTCATAAGGCAAGCATAACGCCTGCCTTATATTTAATCAATAACTTTTATTCCCAAATCATCGAGTTGCGCTTCGTCAACTTCACCCGGCGCGTCCATCATCAAATCCTGCGCCGAAGCGGTTTTCGGAAAGGCGATCAGGTCGCGGATGTTGTCGTTTTGGAGAAGCGCCATCAGCGTCCGCTCGATTCCGGCGGCGAAACCGCCGTGCGGCGGCGTGCCGTATTCGAGTGCTTCGAGAAAAAATCCGAATCTTTCTTTTGCCTTTTCCGGCGAAAGTCCGAGAGCTTTAAAATTCAAAGCCTGCACGTCGCGCTGGTGAATTCGGATCGAGCCGCCCGCGACCTCGATGCCGTTGATGACCGTGTCGTAAGCCTTGGCGCGAATTTTCCCCAGCAGATGACGCTCGCTTTCGTTTTCGACGGCGCGTTTGAAAAGTTCGAGGTCTTCGTCCATCGGCGACGTGAACGGATGATGCGCGGCGAAGTATATGTCGGTTTCGTCGTCGTGTTCGAACATCGGAAATTCGGTAACGATGAGCGGTTTGAAAACGTCTTTCGGAATCAGATTTTCGCGTCTGGCGATTTCCAGACGCAATGCGCCGAGGCTTGCCGCGACAATTGATTTTCTGCCCGCGACGATCAAAAGCGCGTCGCCTTTTTCGGCTTTTGCCTCGCTTGCGAGTTCGGAAATTTTCGCTTCGCCCAGAACTTTTAAAAGCGAAGAAGTCGTTTCATCGCCGAGTTTTATCCACGCCAAAGCAGATGCGCCGTAGCGTTTGACAAATTCCTGCAATTCATCAAGTTGTTTACGCGAATAATCGGCTTTGCCTTTGGCGACAATTGCTTTTATCGCGCCGTTTTTTTCGAGAACCGACGCGAACGGCGCGAAATCGGTTTCTTTGAGATTTTCCGAAAGGTCAACGATTTCCATCTCAAAACGCAGGTCGGGTTTGTCAGAACCAAATCGGCGCATCGCCTCCGAATATGTCATCCGCGGAAATTCTTCGGGCAGTTCGACGTCAATAAGTTTGAAAACATGCCGGAACATTCCTTCCATCAAACCGTAAACTGTTTCGCGGTTTGTAAAGCTCATTTCCAAATCGAGTTGCGTAAATTCCGGCTGGCGGTCGGCGCGCAAATCCTCGTCGCGGAAACAGCGGGCGATCTGATAATATTTGTCGAATCCGGCGATCATCGTGATCTGTTTGAGAATCTGCGGCGACTGCGGAAGCGCGAAAAATTTTCCCGTATGAATGCGCGACGGGACGATAAAATCTCTCGCGCCTTCAGGCGTAGATTTAAGCAGAATCGGCGTTTCGATCTCGACAAAACCGTTTGCCTCGACATATTCGCGGATCTTCGCAATCGTTTTCGCACGCATCAGCAGATTATTTTGCAGACGCGGACGGCGCAGGTCGAGATAGCGGTATTTGAGACGCAAATCTTCCGACGCGAGATTTTGCGAACCGGCTTTTTCTAGTTCGAACGGCAAGGTTTTCGCATCGTTCAAGATCAAAATTTCTTTAACGTGAACTTCGATGTCGCCGGTTGCGAGTTTTGCATTTCGCGCGTTTTCATCGCGCCGAAAAACTTCGCCCTTGACGGCGATCACAAATTCGCCGCGCACATTTTTCACTTTCGTGTGCGCGTCTTTCGCGGTTTCTTCCGAAACGACCGTCTGCGTTACGCCGTAACGGTCGCGCAGATCAATAAATGTAAAAACGCCGAAGTCGCGTTTCTTCGCAACCCAGCCCATCAAAACGACCTGCTCGCCGACATTTTCCGCGCGAAGTTCGCCGCAAGTATGCGTTCGCTCTAAATTTCCTAACGTATCTAACATATTTTAAGGGATGAGGGATGAGGGATGAGGGATGAGGGGAAAACTTTACTTGTCCCTCGTCCCTCGTCCCTTGTCCCTGCTCATAAAAAAAACGCCTTTCGATTTTTACGACAAACGAAAGGCGGAACGCTAAAATCTTTTTGCGCTCGCGCCGGTCAATTATCGTCGTTATTAAATCGAACCGCGTTCATAAAATCTTAAAAAGAATACAAAACAGTTATGTGAAAATGCAAATTGAGCGGGAAAAATTTTTAGCTCAACGGCTCGGCAAGATCGCGGACAGGCGAGAAAAATAAGCGCAAGAAAGGCGCGAACATTCCGATTGCGCCGATAAAAATCGCGGCGCGTAAACCGATAAATTCACCTAAAAATCCGGCGGCGAGTGCGCCGACCAGCATCATACAAACATTGACAAAACGAAACGTGCCGTTCATTCGTCCCTGCAGATGATCGGGCGTAATTGATTGGCGCAGGCTCATCAAATTTATACCGTGAATTTGGATTCCGAACGCGAGCAGAAAATGCGCCGCTAATAAAACGAAAATAGCCGTCGCGCCGCTTGCCGACGGGATGAGCAACGCGGCAAAGGCGTTCAGAAGCGTTGCATAAACCATTATTTTTCCTTGCCCGAAACGCGCCGTCAGGCGTTTGACGACGAGCGCGCCCGCTAAAAATCCGAAACCGAAATCCGAGAAAATAACGCCGAGCGCGAAGGGCTGTAAATCTAATTCCCGAATCGCGTAAAGCGTGAAGATCGTCGAGATCACTAGCATAAATAAGAAGTGAAGCGCGATTGATTCGGCGAGCGGTCGCAAGATCGGGTTTTTATAAACGAAAGCGAAACCTTCCCGAATTTCCGACCGGACGCTTTGCCTTTTTTCGACCGGAATTTCCTGTTCGGGCGCGTTGATTTTCCAGACAAAAACGGCGGAGAAAATAAATGAAACCGCGTCTATCAAAATCGTTACGGGCGCGGTCAGAATTTGCACCAATAATCCCGAAAGTCCCGGTCCGGCGATTGCCGCGGCAGAATCGGTCGCAGCGAATTTGCTGTTGCCTTCGACGAGGTTTTCCTTTTTGACGACCGACGGCAGAAAAGCCATTCCCGCGACTTCCGAAGTTATATTTAACGCGCCGGCAAAAAACGAGATGACGAAAAGATGTTCGATTTTGAGAACGCCGTTAAAAGCGGCGAGCGGGATCAGAGCGGCGAGAAAAGCGCGTCCCAAATCCGTAGCGATCAAAAGACGTTTGCGGCTCAAGCGGTCAACGATCACGCCCGCGAAAAATCCGACCAGCACCGCCGAAACCGCCGCCGAAGCACGCAAAATTCCCATCTGAACAGACGACGCTTCGAGGACGAGAATTGCCGTCAGAGGATACGCCAGCGAAGCCGTCTGCGTGCCGAAAACGGAAATCGTCTGCGCGCTCCATAGTTTCAGAAAATCCTGATTTTGCCAAAGATTTTTCGAATTCAGGCGCATAAATTCACTTAAAAAAACGCTTTATGGTCAAGCGTTGTTTCAGCAAATTTCGTGTCTGTTTTCTAGAAATGAAAGCGGGCGAAGTAATAAAGGATCGGTGCGCCGAAAAGCAGGCTGTCCAATCTGTCCAGAAGTCCGCCGTGTCCGGGCAGAATATTTGCCGCGTCTTTCGTTCCCGCGCCGCGTTTCATCGCGCTTTCCGCCAGATCGCCCAAAATTCCGGCGACGCTTATGACGAGCGCGAGCGGAATCGAAAATTTATAGGGAAGTTCCGGGAAAAACGTCGCGGTCGAAATCGCCGCGAAAGCCGCGCTCAGGGCAAGCCCGCCGAACACGCCTTCCCAAGTTTTTCCGGGCGAAACTTTCGGAACGAGTTTATGTTTGCCAATGGCTTTTCCGACATAATACGCGCCCGTGTCCGCGCCGAAGCCGACGAGAAAAAAGAATGCGAGCAGTTTGGTCGAAAGAAACGGAACGGTCGTTTCGTAAAAGCCGACCCGCATCGCAATGATAAAACCGCCTAAGAACGCGATATAAAAAACACCTAAAATCGTCACGCCGACACCTGCCAGCATTTTCGTAAAATCTTTTTGAAAACGGAAAGTTTGCGAGATCAAAACGAGGATCAGAAAGAACGCGGCGGTTAAAATCAGCAGATCGGGCGCGTTGCGCGGCGCGTCGAAAAGAAACGCGACAAAGAAAAATGCCGCGCCGATATAAGCAATCGCGGCATCGGCTTTGAGTTCGAGTTTTTTTGAAAACGAAAAAAATTCAAAAAGCCCCGCGCCCAAAGCGAATGCCGCGATCAAAACGAACAGCCAGTTTGCCTGCGGATACTGCGGCAAAAGATACGGCAGAATGATTGATAAAATTAAAATCGGAAGCGCAATCAGCGCGGTTAATAATCTGGACATTTGTTAATTTCTGTAGCCGATTCCCCAAGTTCTTAAAAGTTCACGAAATCCGTTTTCTGTATCGTCGGAAAATCTAATCATTTGAAACAAGGAAAGAGTCCAGGAAAGCGTGTTAAATTCACACGGCTGATAAAGTATCGGAACGATCTTATCGGCAAATTTATTTTCATTTAAAGCAAACATCAATTCTCGTTTAACCCACATTGATTCGACCGAGTTAGGCGAGAGAATTATAGCGAACCAATCACATCGGTTTAATGCTTCACCAATTTCATCCTGCCATTGCTGTGCGCCGAGAATGTTAGTTTGACTATACCAAACCGGAATTCCGTGATTTCTTAAAGTATCGGCTAATGTGTCGGCAAAATCTCTGTCGGAACTGGAATGAGAAAGAAAAATTTCCTGTGGCAACATAATTTGAATATTATTTAAAAATAATTACTTCAGTCTCCACGAATCGCTTTGTTAATTTGACCGACTTGTATGTTAAATTGCTCCGGTTTTGATAAACGGACGGTTTGTAATTTTTGCAAAACCCACGGAAGACTCTTCTCAGACACGGTTTCCTCAGAACCGACCAGAACGGGTATCAGACGGTTGTTATATGAATTGTTTCCGAGCGCGTATTCGATTTCACGCTGAACAGTTTTTGATTCCAGTGAATCAGGTGTGATCAGAACCACCATTGCATCGGAATCCTTTAAGGCATCTGAAACTTTCTCCGCCCAATTATCTCCGGGGAATATTTCTGTTTCAGCATTCCAAACATCCAGATCGAATTTAGATAATTCTTTCGCTATTTGTTCCGCCAATTTACTGTCCTTATGCGAATAACTTAAAAAAACTTTCATTTTTTTTACCCCAATCCTTGATGCTTATTTTAAAGTTATAAAAGGAAAAATCAACCTTTATTTTCGTTTGATGTCGTAACACCGCCAAAACGCCGTTCGCGTTTTTGAAAATCTAAGATCGCTTTAAAGATTTCAGCGCGTCGAAAATCGGGAAAAAGCGTCGGGGTTACATAAATCTCGCTATAGGCTAATTGCCACAAGAGGAAATTCGAGATGCGAAATTCGCCGCTCGTGCGGATCAGCAGATCAACTTCGGGCAAGCCCTTTGTATAAAGATTTTCTTCGATGTCCGTTTCGTTTAAATCTTCGATTGACCGCCCGTTTTCCAGAATCTTTTGCGCGGCGCGTTTGGCGGCTTCGGCGATCTCGGCGCGTCCGCCGTAATTGAGCGCGACGCTCAAAACCGTTCCCGTATTATTTTTCGTTTTTTCTTCGGCGGCGCGGATTTGTTTTTGAATATCGGCTGATAAACCTTCGATTTTCCCGATTGCCTGAAAGCGAATGTTGTTTTTATGAACCGTATTCAATTCCTTTTTCAGATAAATTTTGAGCATCTGCATCAAGCCCGAAACTTCATCCTCGGGACGTTCCCAGTTTTCGGTCGAAAAGGCGTAAAGCGTTACGGCTTTGATCTGCAATCTCGCGCAGGTGTCGAGAATCGAACGCACCGATTCCGCGCCTTCACGATGACCGAAAATTCTCGGTTTGCCGCGCTTTTTCGCCCAGCGCCCGTTGCCGTCCATAATCACGGCGATATGTTCGGGCAGACGCGACGGATCAATCTGCGCGAGCAGTTCGGCTTCTTCGGATTTCGGTTTGATAACTTTTGAGAAATTTTCGTGCATTTTTCAGAAATTATTTGTCCACAGATAAACACGGATGAACACAGATTATTTATTGTTTTTATCTGTTGGCTAATATTTTTTCCTCAATTCCGACAATCGCGTCGCGGTTTATTTTGCCGTAAATATGCGGATAAATCTCGTTGTTTGTCGAAGGCTCTTTGATAAGCTTTGAAGTTAATTTTTCCGGCTCGATCTCTAAGATCAAAACTTTGTCTAAACCTTTGTAATATCTTTCCAAAACCGCTTCGAGCTGTTCGGCAAAACTGCAATGAATAAAGCCTTCCGACCGCAGACTTTCGGCTTCGTAAAATTCTTTATCCGCAAATTGTTCCCAAACTTCGGGCAAAACGATGTGATAGATCGGCATAAATTATTCGTAAAAAACTTTCACCAACGTCAGACCATGTGCGGGCGCGGTGATTCCGGCTAAATCTCTTTCGCCCGTGACGATCGCCGTCTGAATTGTATCAAAATCTTTTTCGCCGCGCCCGACTTCCAGCAAAGTGCCGGCGATCGAGCGCACCATATAGCGCAGAAAGCCGTTTCCCGTAATACGAAATTCGATGATCGAAGAATTCGAGCGCGCGTCCCAGACCGATTCAACCGAAAAATCCGTGATCGTGCGGACTTTGTTTTCGCTGTCCGAGTTGGCTGACGAAAACGCCGTCCAATCGTGTTCGCCTAAGAAGAATCTCGACGCTTCTCTAATCCGCGAAACGTCGAGCGGGCGCGGTTCGTGATGCGCGTAGCGCACCCAGAAAGGCGAAACGACGGGCGCGTTTATTATCCTGTAAACATAGGTTTTGCCTTTGGCGGAAAAACGAGCGTGAAAATCGTCCGGCATTTTTTCGACCGACAGAACGCGCACGTCGCGCCATAAATTGCCGTTGATCGCGCCGCGCAGTTTTTCCGGCGTGAAGGATTTTTCGAGTTTGAGGCTCGCCGTCTGACCTTCGGCGTGAACTCCCGCGTCGGTTCTGCCCGAACCCGCAACCGGAACATCCGCGCCTTCGAGCAGAGAAAGAACACGCTGGAATTCGCCCTGCACGGTGCGTTCGCTGCCCTGCACCTGCCAGCCGTGAAAATCCGTGCCGTCGTATTGTATGAGAAGTTTGTAATTCATCGGTCTTTAGGGATAAAGCAATTTGAATCTTTCGCAGTTGACGGGCATTTCCATGTCCGGCTCTCTGCCGAGCGCGGCGCATCTTCTCGAAAAATAATCCCAATGCACCTCGCGCCAGTAATCGAGGCTTTGATCGCCTTCGCCCTCTTCAAACGCAAATTCAGCGTCAACCTCGTTAAACGGCAAGATGCGAATCTCCGTGGTTTGCACGACGCACTGCGGATTTCCGTCAAAATCCGTAACGACGCTCAAACCATTTAAAACGGGCGCGTCTTCAGGTTTATTTTCGTATTCCCAGACAAGCGAAGCCGTCGCCGTCTTTTTCCCCTGTAAAACGAGATCACAAAGCTCGCGCGCGTCTTCGCGTCCGAGACCGAAATACCAGACTTGAAAAGCGGTTTCCGGTTTGATCTCGGGATGAGCCTGACAAAAATTCTTCCAGAACTGTTCGACTTCTTTTGATATTTTCATACGTTTTTCGGCTTGTTTCGGCTGCCGGGTTTAACGGCTTCGATGCCGCGATGACACATCGGGCAGTCTTCGGGCGTGTAAACGGGAACTTCGAGCGTGGCGAGCGCGATGCGCGGAACGCCGACATCCGCCGCGCCGCCTGATCGGTCAATGATCGAAGCCGCCGCGATGACTTTTGCGCCTTCCTTTTCGAGTGCTTCGATACATTCGCGCGTCGAACCGCCGGTCGTGATAACGTCTTCGACAACCAAAATCCGTTCGCCTTCTTTGACCGAAAAACCGCGCCGCAAGGTCATCGCGCCGTCCTGCCGTTCCGTCCAAATGAAACGAACATTTAACGCTTTGGCGGTTTCGTAGCCGATGACGAGACCGCCGATCGCCGGAGAGGCGACCGTGTCAAAAGTTTCGGCGGCAAGTTTTTCGGCAATTGCCCGCGCGAATTTTGCCGCGTCCGGCGGATACTGCAAAGCGAGCGCGCATTGCAGATATTGCGGACTGTGCAGACCGCTCGAAAGAATAAAATGCCCGTCGAGCAGAGCATCGGAATTTCGGAATTGTTCTAAAATCTTTTCGTTTGAGTTCATAGAGTTTATAGAGTTTGGAGAGTTTATAGAGTTTTGGTTTTTAACTCTCAAAACTCTATAAACTCTCCAAACTCTTAACTTCCCAAAACCGGTCTTGGATCGAAAAAGGCGACGGCTTCGGTAATCTTGCCGTTTTCGATTTTGAATTTTTCCAACACCTGGATCGCGCCGAACACGCCGTCAATTTCCCAATGCGTTACGACGCGGTCGCCGTCGCAGATATGTTCGAAAATTCTGACGCTTCTGATTGCCGGAAGAAAACCTTTCAGAAATCCGCGCAGATTTTCCGCGCCCTGGTTTTTGACGGTCATCGGGTCTTCGAAATAAATATCGTCGGCGACCATTTCAAACGACAGGTCTTTCCGCCCGATCGCCTCGATATAGCTTTCCACTATTTTGATATTTTCCTCTCTCATTTTCTAAAACTTACCGTTCTTAGATTTGCGGTTTTCGTTTTTACCGTTAAAATAAAAACCGGATGCCTCCGTATCGTAACCTAATTTCAGACGCTTTGCTAATCACCGAAACGATTGAACTTTTAGAGTCTTTCGGCGGTCGCGTCGAGGCAGTCAAGGTCGTGGATTACGTGATGAAAATCCGCCAACCCGAACCCGATCTGGCGAAAATGCTCCTGTCCGATCTGATCGAAAAAGACCCGCGCCTTTCGCTAAACGAAGATTTTCTCGAACTGATCGAAAAAGATTTCGCGCAAAAGAATCTGCTCGAAACCGAATTCGTAGTTTTCGACCTCGAAACGACCGGCGCGAAAACTCCGCCGTGCCGCATCACCGAAATCGGCGCGTATAAGATCAAAAACGGGAAGATCGCGGGCGAATTTCAAACTTTAATTAATCCCGAAACGCCGATTCCGCCGTTTATTACGCAATTGACGGGAATTTCCGACACGATGGTCAGAAACGCGCCGCGCTTTTCCGATGTCGCGGAAAAATTTCTCGAATTTATTGACGATTCGGTTCTGGTCGCGCACAACGCGCATTTCGATATGCGTTTTCTCAATCACGAGATCGGCAGAATGTATGAAAATTACCGGATGGGCAATCCGCATCTCTGCACCGTTCATCTTTCGCGGCGGCTTTTGCCGAATCTTGCCAATCACCGCCTGCACACGGTCGCCGAGCATTTTGCGATCTATATCAAAAACCGCCACCGCGCGGCTGACGACGCTTTTGCGACGGCGAATATTTTCTGCAACTTTCTCGTTCAGATGAATGAGGCGGGAATTACGAATCTGAGCGCGGCGCAGAAACTGCGCGGCGAAAAACGGAAAAAATTCAACCGTTTCGCTGTGAAAAATCCTTCATAAATTCGACCAATACTTCAACGCCTTCTTTCGGAAAAGCATTATAGATCGAAGCGCGGATTCCGCCGACGCTGCGGTGTCCTTTCAAGCCGTCCAAACCTTTTTCAGCCGCTTCTTCGACAAACCGATTTTCGAGTTCTTCCGACGGCAGACGAAAAGTTACATTCATCAGCGAACGTGCTGACGGTTCGGCGTGTCCGCGATAAAAACCGTCGCTTTGGTCAATCGCGTCGTAGAGGATTTTCGCTTTTTCTTCGTTACGTTTTTCCATCGCCGAAACGCCGCCTTGCTCTTTGAGCCACCCGCAGACAAGATCAATCATATAAATCCCGAAAGTGTTCGGCGTGTTGAGCATCGAATCGTTTTCGGCGATCAGTTTGTAATTTAAAAGCCTCTGCTGATTTTCCGGCACTTGATCCAGAAGATCGTCGCGGATAATGACGAGCGTTACGCCCGAAGGTCCGATATTTTTCTGCGCTCCGGCATAGATAAGCGCGTATTTTTCGATGTCAATCGGTTTCGACAAAATATTTGACGAAGCGTCGCAGACGACCGGAATGCCTTTGCCGTCGAGATCATATTTGAATTCCACGCCGTCAATCGTCTCGTTCGATGTGTAATGAATATATTTCGCGTCTTTGGAAAAATTCAATTCTTCCTGTTCGGGAACGCTTCGGAAACCTTCCGCTTCGGTCGAAAAAATGACATTCGCGTTTCCGCTTTTTTTTGCTTCCTTGAACGCTTTTTTTCCCCACGCGCCGGTAACGACGAAATCTGCCGACTCGTTCGCGCCCAAAAAATTCATCGGGATCATCGAAAACTGCAAGGTCGCGCCGCCCTGCAGAAAAAGGATTTTATAGTTTTCGGGAATAGCTAAAAGCTCGCGTATTCCGTTTATTGCGCCGTGCAGAACGGGAGCGAAATGCTTCGAACGATGGCTGATTTCCATCACGCTCATTCCGATTTCGTTTAGAGAAAGCAGTTCGCTTTGCGCCCGTTTTAAAACCGGAAGCGGCAAAACGGCGGGTCCCGCGCTGAAATTATAAATCCGTTCGCTCATCAAAATTTTCCGTAAAAAAATGAAAGCATAGCACAGCTCTCGAATTTTGTTGAATTTCAACCGCTTAAAACTTTTTCGAAATATCCGTTCCTGCGGACTTCAACAATCCGTCCGAATTGGGTTAGAATCAATAAAACATTAACAACGAATTAACCGACCCGAACATCAAAGCAGGCGGTTTTGACACATCTGTTATAACAATTTTGGAGGATAGAAATGTTTCGTAAAAATTATTTTACAATACTATTGACAATCGCACTGCTTTTAGCCGGAAGCGTCGCCGCGTTTGCCCAAACCGCGCCCGTAACCGGAAAAGTGGTGATTAAAAAAGCGGACGGCTCGACCGCTCCGGCGGAAAACGCTCTGGTCGAAGTTTTCCGTACCGATATTAATGCCAAACTGCCGTCGGATAAAACGAATAAAAAAGGCGAGTTCAGCTTTGCCGGACTTCCGCTCGGCGCGACCTTTGTTTTGTCGGTCAGCGCGCCCGGCGCGAAGCCCGGCTATTTACCGAACGTAAAAGCCGGCAATGAAAATATTCTGATCACGCTCGATGAAGGCGACGGCAAACGCTGGACGGAGAAAGAAGTAAGAGACGCGATTTCCGGCGCGGCGACGGCGATCACGCCGACGACGAATACTGCCGAACTCACCGAAGAACAAAAGAAAGCGCAGGCGGAACGCGCGAAATTGGAAGCGGAATACGCGGCTAAAAAGAAAGCGGTCGAACAGCAAACGGCGACCGTTCAGAAGGCTCTCGACGAAGGCGGCAAGGCGTTCAGCAGTAAAAACTACGATGTTGCCATCGTAAAATTCGAAGAAGGCTATCAAGCCAGTCCCGAATATGTCGGCAGCGCGCCGGTGCTTTTGAACAATAAAGCGTTGGCTTTGAGAGAAAGAGCCGTAGATTTTCACAACAAAAGCGTCAAAGAAACGGATGCGACAGCGAAAGCCGAACTCGTTACAAAATCCAGAAAAGATTTTGCCGATTCGGTCGCCGCCTACAACACCGCCTGGACGATTCTCAAAAACGCGCCCGCCGCGGATATTAACGATCAGCAGAGTTATCAATCGAATAAACAAACTACGTTAAACGGTTTCAGACACGTGGTCAGTTATATGATTCAGACTGAAAAGGTCGAGATGAGCCAAGTTCCGGCGATTGCCGCGCTGCTCGCCGATTATCTCGCTTTTGAAACCGATTCGGCTAAAAAGGCGGAAGCCGAAGTTTTTCTGGCTGATATTTACCGCATCGTCGGAGATTCGCCGAATGCGATCACCGAATACAAAAAAGTTCTGGAAAAATCGCCCAATAACGCCGACGCGCTCGCCGGTTTGGGACTCAGCCAAGCCAATGCCGGATACAATACGGACGGAAGCATCAACGAAGCGATGATGCAGGAGGCGATCAATAATCTTCAGCGTTTTACCGAAGTCGCTCCCGATAATCACAAACTAAAGGAAAGCGTTAAGCAAACGGTTGATTATCTGAAAACGCAAAACTTCAAACCGCAGAAAACTACCAGAAAGAAAAGTTAATTGAACGGTTTGAATCGAGAAAAAAGGTCGTGTCTATTTTTCAAACGCGACCTTTTCTATTTTAAAAATTTTTTTGGAATTTAGTTTACTGCTGTTTTGATGACCGAAAGATGGCGTTCGCCGAAGGAGAGATGATTTTCCGAGTGATCGAAAATTTCATCGAGTTCCTTTTCGATATTGCCGTGTCCGGGCGGAATCTGCTTGATGACGGGCGCGAAATTCTTAAAATCGTAAAGCTCCGTGTCGAGCAGATGCGAACCCGTTACATTTGACAGAGCCGTCAGCATCGAACTGCGGATATGCGGAATTTCCTTCTCCAGTTCCGAAACCAACCGTTTGACGCGCGCGCGTTTCAGATTCGGCTGTGAGCCGCACAGATTGCACGGAATGATCGGGAATTGTTTTTCTGCGGCGTATTTTGCGATGTCCGCTTCCTGACAATAAGCGAGCGGTCGGATCACGGTATTTTTTCCGTCGTCGGCGCGAAGGATCGGCGGCATCGCTTTTAACTGCCCGACAAAGAAAAAGTTCAAAAGAAAAGTATTGATAATATCGTCGGCGTGATGACCGAGCGCGACTTTCGTGCAGTTTTCTTCCTCAGCGGTCGAATACAAAATTCCGCGTCTGAGACGCGAACAGAGCGAGCAGAACGTCTTGCCTTCGGGAATATGCTGTTTGACTACCGAATATGTATCTTCTTCGACGATGCGGTATTCGACACCGACGCTTTCCAGATAATTCGGTAGGATTTCTTCGGGAAAGCCGGGCTGTTTCTGATCCAGATTGACGGCGAGAATTTCAAACCGGACGGGCGCGCGTTTCCGCACGTCGAGCAGAAGGTCGAGCATCGTGTAGCTGTCCTTGCCGCCCGACAGACAGACCATGATCTTATCGCCGTCCTCGATCATCGAAAAATCGGCGATCGCCTTGCCGACCTTTTTTAATAATTTTGTTTTCGTCTTACTTTCTACAAACAATTTCCTAACTCTCCTAAATAAAAAAGTTTGACACGCCTCGCGCCGTTTGACAAATCCCGCGACCCGGACAAACTTTGAAATAATACTAGACACGCACGCGAAAAGTCATTTATTATTATTTCGGCTGAATATTTAGTTCAACAAATCACTTAAAAACAAATAGGTGCATACGCAAGTGAATTAGAAGAATTCGCGTCTGGTTAGGTTTCCCCTAAAATCTAATCTTCAGTCAATAAATACGACTTAAATCTACAAGAAATTCCAAAGCGGAGGTTTAAATATAAATGATTAGAATGGGAAGAAGTTCCAAACCGGAACAATCGAATGATACACAGCAGTTTCAAGAACAAACGCCTGTTTCGACATATCAATACCAGGGCGAAACGCCGCCGGCGAATCGCGCGATGAGCGAGAGCGAAACGATGGCGCGCGACATCAAAGAAGGTCGGCTGAGCGGTTTTGTCGGCTACGGCACGAAGCTGACGGGCGAAACGAATTTTCAGGCGATGCTTCGCGTTGACGGGCATCTGACCGGAACGGTTACATCGGAAAACGGGACGCTGATCATCGGCTCGTCGGGCAAGGTTGACGCCGATATAATGGTCGCGTCTGCCATGATCAACGGCACGGTCAACGGCGATATTATCACCAGCGAACGGCTCGAACTCGGTCGCACGGCACGCGTCATGGGAAATATCCAAACGCCGCGTCTGACCATCGAAGACGGCGCGATTCTCGAAGGCGGATGCAGTATGATCAAGGCGAAAGAAGCCGTCGAAAAACGCAAAGTTGAAATGACTGCGCCGGTCGCGGCAAGTGAATTTTCCTCCTACGGAGTCGAAGATTACGATGAAGAAAAAACTTCCGTAATTGATGAAACGGAAGAAGAAGAAACGGACGAAGCGGCAGAAGCCGCGACGGTAAATTAAAAGCTTTTTCATCAAATAAACAAACGCGGGCTGAAAAATTTTTCAGCCCGCGTTTGTTTATTTTCAAACTGAAAAATTAACCGATCAGATTCAGATTGTCCGTCAAAGGCGCGGTTTGCTCGTGCATTCCGCCGATTGCCTTGGCGATAAATTCGGGACTGGTAACTTCGATATAACGCGCGGTTTGTTCGGGTGTCATCACTTCGAGCATAAAGCGGTTTTCGATCCAGACTTCGATCAGTTGAAAAAGACCTTCGCCGCGATTGCAGGTCAGCGCGCGCCAGCCTTCGCGGTTTGCGATTTCTTTAACTTGCTCTTCGCTCAAGTGAGTGTTGATGTTGAGATGCGTGGCGACATAGCGCGGCGTAAAATCGCTCGAAACGAATTTCGCTTCGTATTCTTCGGTCGGCGTATTTTCATCAAACCCTTCTTCCGGCGGCATTCCTTCGCCGGGAATCAAGATCGTATTGATCGGCGTAACTT
>JBGTSF010000016.1:0-70713 GCA_041940425.1 Pyrinomonadaceae bacterium | reverse complement strand
TTTTCCGATCTAACGAGTTCAAAAGTCCGTCCGGCGGTCGTCGTCAATGCACCGCACAGTTCGCAGGATTTGTTCGTCGTTGCGCTGACCAGCAAGACAAGCAATTTGCTGGCAGGCGAATTTGTTTTAACCGAATGGCAAAAAGCGGGCTTGAATGTCGAAACAGCGGTCAAACGCGGAATTTTCACAATCAAAGAAACGCTTGTCAGAAAGCGCGTCGGAAAATTAGAGGATGCGGACGCGAAACAACTGGAAAAATCTTTGCGCGATTGGATGGATTTGAAATGAAGAAAGAAATTCGGGCAAAGTGATTTTGGATTTAAGTGAGAAGTAATTTTTGAAGAAATGGAAGATATTCCTAAATTTAAACTGGATAAAACTAAATTAAAGATCGGCAGTAAAATTGAGGATTCCGTTGCCGGTGAAATAGCATATTGGCAAAACACGACCGTCAAGGAACGCCTTCAGCATATCGAAAGATTACGGCGACTTAACTATGGAGATAGAGCTACCGGAAGACTTCAAAGAGTTATTCAAATCGTTAAATGCGAATAATGTCCGGTATTTGATGATCGGCGGTTATGCCGTCGGCGTTTACGGCTATCCGCGAACGACTAACGATATTGATATTTTTGTATCTGACGATGCCGACAATAAACGGAATCTCATAAAAGCATTGCGGGATTTCGGTTTTGAAGGTTTCGATCTGAGCGGCATTTTCGATGAAAAACCAGAGTCTGGTCGAAATCGGAGTCGAACCGCTCAAAGTTCAGTTTATGAATTTTGCCGATGGAATCGAATTTGAAAAAGCCTTTGAATCCCGAAAAATAGTTACCGTCGAAGATATTTTTATCAACACCGTCAGCAAATCCGATCTCATTAAAAACAAACTCAAAAGCGGCAGACACAAAGACCTTGCGGATATTGAACGGCTTAATCAAATAGAAGATGTGTGAAAACGGTTTGAAGGAAATTGCGGCAAAGTGATTTTGGATTGGAGCGAGATTTAATGAACGAACTATTAATCTGGTCGCTCAAACAAGCGCGAAAACAAACATTAGCATTGGTCGAAGATTTGCGCGAAGAACAAATCTATCTGCAATCGGCGGCGGGCGAAAATCCTCCGGCTTGGATTTTGGGGCATCTTCTCTTGGGCGATACTTATCTTTTATCTCTTTTGAAAGTTCAAGAACTTTCGGCTGATTTTTCGGAACTTTTAGGTAAATACGGACCGAATTCGAGCAATAAAAATTACGATTCGAAACAGTTTCTCGTTGAAAGATTAACCGAAACCGGAAACTTGAGATGCGAAGCGGTTCGCCAGATGAACGGTCTAGATCAGCCGATGCCCGACGAAATGTTGGCGCGCTCGCAGCCGACCATCGCGCATCACCTGCAAGTTTTGGTTTTCCACGAAGGACATCATTGCGGTCAGCTTTCCTCGTGGCGAAAATTGCAGGGACTTACTCCGGTCAAAGGAATTTTTGCGTCTTAGGTTGCTGAGAACTTTTATAGTGTAAAATCAAAATATGAATGATGAAATCTTACTCGAAAGAATAACGCTGAATCCGAAAGTTATGGTCGGCAAACCCGTGATTCGCGGGACGCGCTTGACGGTTGAATTTATCTTAAATCTTCTGGCGCACGGCGCGAGCGTTGAAGAGATTTTGGATGAATACGACGGTTTACAGGCGGAAGACATTCAGGCGTGTCTGCTGTTTGCCAAAGAATCTGTCGGCAATACGGAATTTATGCCGCTTGTTGTGGAAACCGCGTAAGATGCGTTTTTTAGTTGACGACGCGCACAGGCTCGAAAGTCGCTGAATTTCTGCGAAATAATAATCACGAAGTCTTTTCCGTTTTCGACGAAGCGCGCGGAATGACCGACGATGAAGTTTTGACCAAAGCGGCGGACGAAAACTGGATTTTGATAACCAACGACAAAGATTTCGGCGAAATGATTTTTCGGATGCGGCGCATTCATCACGGAGTCGTTTTTCTGCGCCTCGACGACGAAAGAGCGGCGAACAAAATAAAAGTTTTAGAAAAACTGCTCGAAAATTACGCTGAAAAATTGCCCGAACAATTCGTTACCGTAACCGAAACAAAAGTGCGAATCACGGGAAAGTGATTTTGGATTAGAGCGAAATTTAAATCATGAGCGGAAAAACTCCAAGAGTTATCGGCACAACTGAAAAAGCAATCGCAAAAGCCGAAGCAGAGACGGGTTTTCGCTTTCCGCCATCATTTCGTGCTTGGGTAATTGAAAATAACGGATTAGAAATTGACGGAATACATAAAACCTATCCTGTTTTTGATGAGCGTAGCTGGCAAAAAACTTCTTATTCGATAACCAAACATTTTCAGGATACTTGGGCAGAATGGATTGAAATTTTTGAGGAATATGGAGAACCTTTTGATTTCAGTCATCTTTTTCCTTTTGCTGAAGCAAAAAACGGAGATTGCTATTGTTTTGATTTCAGTAGAAAACAAAATGATGGCGAAACACCTATTGTTATTTGGTTTCACGATGACGGCGAAACCGAAGTTCGTGCTGAATCGTTTGCAGAATTTGTGGAAAAAGCAAAAAATGGTGACTTTAAATTTGATTAATACTCTTAAAGCCATTGAAAATGGCGGCAGAAAGTAGCCCCGTGCGTCAGCGCGGGGTTAGGATTGCGCCAAAGATTTTGAGCTATCGAAGATAGCGACAGAATAAATTACAATAAAAATTCTGTCGCCCATTTCACGGGCTTTGACAATTTTTTTTGACATTTTCCCTGCGCTTACGCACGGGGCTACTTTCTGCCGCCATTTTCAATGGCTTAAATCGGAAATTATTTAAAAAATCTATGTACGGCAAAATTCAAAATCAATTAGAAAACACATTGGACGAAATCAGAGAAGCGGGGCTTTATAAAAACGAGCGCGTGATCGAAAGTCCGCAGGATGCGCATATCGAGGTTAATGACCAAGAAGTTTTGAATATGTGCGCGAATAATTATCTCGGTCTGTCGGATCATCCGCGCATTGTCGAGGCGGCGCATAAGACGCTCGATGAATGGGGATTCGGACTTTCGTCCGTGCGGTTTATTTGCGGGACGCAGGAAATTCATAAACAGCTCGAAGCGAAGATCAGCGAGTTTTTAGGGACGGAAGATACGATTCTTTACGCGGCTTGTTTCGACGCGAACGGCGGTTTGTTCGAGCCTTTGTTCGAGGCGGAAGACGCGATCATTTCGGACGAACTCAACCACGCGAGCATTATAGACGGGATTCGTCTGTCGAAGGCGGCGCGGTTTCGCTACAAAAACAGCGATATGAACGATCTCGAAGCGAAATTGAAGGAAGCCAATGACGGCAATGCGCGGCGGAAAATCATCGCCACCGACGGCGTTTTCTCGATGGACGGTTACATCGCCAAATTGGCGGAAATCTGCGATCTGGCGGAAAAATACGAATCTCTGGTGATGATTGACGATTGCCACGCGGTCGGTTTTATGGGCAAACGGGGACGCGGAACGCACGAATATTGCGATGTAATGGGCAGAGTTGACATCATCACGGGAACGCTCGGCAAAGCTCTCGGCGGCGCGATGGGCGGCTACACTTCCGGCAAAAAGGAAATCATCGAACTCCTGCGCCAGCGTTCGCGTCCTTATCTGTTTTCAAATTCCCTCGCGCCCGCGATTGTCGGCGCGTCCATCGCCGCGCTCGAATATCTGACCGAAACGACCGAACTGCGCGACAAACTGGAAGAAAACACAAAGTTTTTCCGCCAAGAGATCGGCAAAGTCGGCTTGGAAGTTCTGCCCGGCGAACATCCGATCGTTCCCGTTATGTTCTACGATGCCGAACCCGCCGTCCGAATGGCTGAACTCTTGATGAAAAAAGGCGTTTATGTCATCCCCTTTTCATTACCGGTCGTCCCGAAAGGCAAGGCACGCATCAGAACGCAGGTTTCGGCGGCGCATTCAAAGGAAGATTTACAGTTCGCGGTCGAAAAATTCGCCGAAGCGAAAGCCGAACTCGGAATTTGAGAAAGATAGCCGCAAAAAGGCGCAAAAAAACGCAAAGAAAACAATTTTTGCTCTTTTTGCGCCTTTTTGCGGCTATTTCTTTTGTATGATTTACAGATGATTAAACTTGAAGCCAGCAAATCTTTCGCCCGCAAAATGGACGAGCAGGATTCGTTAAAAAATTTTCGCGAAAAGTTTTTTATTCCGAAACAAGAATCGGGCGAAGACGTTTTGTATTTCACGGGAAATTCGCTCGGGCTTCAGCCGAAAAAAACGCGGGAATTTATCGAGCAGGAATTGGAAGATTGGGCGACGCTCGGCGTTGAAGGACATTTTCACGCGCAAAGACCTTGGATGCCGTATCACGAATTCGTTACCGAACAATTAGCAAAAATCGTCGGTGCGAAAAACACGGAAGTCGTGGCGATGAATTCTTTGACGGTCAATCTGCATCTTTTAATGGTTTCGTTTTATCGCCCGACCGCCGAGCGGTACAAAATCGTCATCGAAGCGGACGCATTTCCTTCGGATCAATACGCGGTCAAATCGCAGATAGATTTTCATAAAAGGTCAGTACCGTCTGCATCAGCGGACGGTTTAACGCGGGATATTCAAAACGCGAATACAAATTCGGACGTTTCAGATTCCAATCTTCAACCGCCCGCTAACGCAGGCGGTACTGACTGGCTGATCGAACTCAAGCCGCGCGACGGCGAAACGATCTTACGCACCGAAGATATTTTGAAAACGATCGAAGAAAACGCAGATGAAATCGCTCTGATAATGCTCGGCGGTGTGAATTACTACACGGGACAGAAATTCGATTTTGCAGCGATCACGAAAGCCGGACAAAAAGCCGGAGCAATTGTCGGTTTTGATCTCGCGCACGCCGCCGGGAATGTCGAATTAAAACTGCACGATTGGAACGCGGATTTTGCCGCGTGGTGCTCATATAAATATCTGAATTCGGGTCCGGGCGGCATTGCCGGAGTTTTCATCCACGAGCGGCATCACAATAACGCCGAACTGCCGCGCTTTGCGGGCTGGTGGGGACACGACAAGGAAACCAGATTTTTGATGGACGACGAATTCGTTCCGATCAAAACTGCGGAAGGCTGGCAATTGTCGAACCCGCCGATCTTTCAGCTTGCCGCTTTGAAAGCGTCCTTAGATGTTTTTGAAGAAGCGGGAATGGAAAATCTGTTTGCGAAATCCCGAAAGCTGACCGGCTATTTAGAGTTTCTGCTCGGTGAAATTCACGACGAACGTATTTCCGTCATCACGCCTTCCAATCCCGAAGAACGCGGTTGTCAGCTTTCGATCCGCGTTAAAAATTCCGACAAAAGTCTTTTTAATTCAATCTCGGAAAAGGGCGTGATCGCCGACTGGCGCGAGCCGGACGTAATCCGTGTCGCGCCCGTGCCGCTTTATAATTCGTTTACGGATGTTTACAAATTTACGGAAATTTTGAAGGACTGCCTGAAATGAAAAAGCTTCCGCATACCGCAACCGACGAAGATTTCGACGCGCATTTCGAGAGCGATGTGTGGCTCGATGCGGCACGGGAAATCTGCCTTCGTCACCGGATTTCGTTCGATGAAATAAAACGCGCCGCGAGCACCGACCACGTCGTTTTTTTGATCGGCGACCGGCTGGTTCTGAAATTTTTCCGACCGTTTCGCCGCTGTTTCGAGCGCGAAGTGGATTCGCTCGAATTCGTCGCCGGAAAGACGATTTTCAAAACGCCGGAGATCGTTCACACGGGCGAGATCGAAAATTTTCGCTATGCCGTCACGACGCAGATTCCCGGATTGTCGAAAACGCGCGCCGACTGGCTCAAACTTTCCGAAAAAGCGCAGACCGAATTTTTGTCCGAACTTGCGACTGGTTTCAGACAGATTCACCAGCTTTGTCCCGCACGCTTTCCGTGCGATTGGGCGGCGTTCGTCAAAGACCGCGCCGAAACTTTTATCGAGCGGCAGATCGCGCACGGCGTCAACCAAAAAATTATCGAAAGTCTGCCTGTCTTTATCGAGGAAAATCTAAAACTTGTTCCGACTAATGGCAAAACCGTCTTTATGCATTCGGACGTGCATCTCGGCAACCTGCGCGTTTTTGAAACGGAAAAAGGCTGGCAGATCGCCGGGCTTTTCGATTTTGCCGACTCGCGCCGCGGCTTTTTCGAATACGATTTTCTCGCCGTCGGCGTGCTGATAATTCAGGGACAAGGAAATCTCCAGCGCGAATTTTTCCGCTCTTACGGCTACGCGGACAGCGACCTCGATGAAACATTTCGCAAACGCCTGATGATGCTGACGATGCTCTACGAAACGAGCGATTTGCGCCGCTACGCCTTGCGTCTCAACCCCGAAGCGGTTAATTACTCGCTCGAAGAACTGGAAAAAGGAATCTGGAGTTTTGCAGAATAATAGAATGAGAAAGCAAAAAGTAATCATCATCGGCGCAGGTCTGGCGGGTTCGCTCCTTAGTTTTTTCCTGGCGAAACGCGGCATCGAAACCGAGATTTACGAGGCGCGCGGCGATATGCGCGAAGAGAAAATGTCTGCCGGGCGTTCGATCAATCTCGCGCTTTCGGATCGCGGGATTCGCGCGCTGAGCGAGGTCGGGATGAGTGAGTATATGCTCAAAGAAGCCGTGCCGATGTATGGTCGCCTGATTCATCCGGTCGCGGGCGAGACGAAATTTCTGCCGTATTCGGGACGCGAGGGCGAATATATCAATTCCGTTTCGCGCGGCGGTCTGAACATCGCTTTGATAAATGAAGCCGACAATTACGCGGAATCGAAATTTTTCTTTCATCAAAGATGCGTTGATTTCGATTGCTCGACGGGCGAGGCTCTGATCGAAAACACGAAAACGGGCGAGCGTTTTACGGTCAAAGGCGAGACGCTGATCGCCACTGACGGCGCAGGCTCGGCTGTCCGCCGCGCGATGTTGAACAATCGCGGATGCGTCGAACGCTTTGATTTCTCGCAGGATTTTCTCGCGCACGGCTACAAGGAATTATCTATTCCGCCCGCATCGGAACTGGAGCGCGGGCATCCTGCCCGCCAAAACGCCGACGGCGAATTCTTAATGGAAAAAAATGCCCTGCACATCTGGGCGCGGCACGAGTTTTTAATGATCGCCCTGCCGAATTTCGACGGCAGTTTTACCTGCACGCTGTTTCTCGCGCACGAAAGCGGAAACCCGCGCGTCAGCAAGGGTGGAAATTCTCTTGAATCGGATTCCGCCCTTGCTGACGCGCAGGCTTCTGCTACAGAGCCGAGTTTCGAGCAGCTAACCGACGAAAAATCTCTGCTCGAATTTTTCCAAACAAACTTCCCTGACGCGATTCCTCTGATGCCCGATCTGACAAAAGAATTTTTCACCAACCCGACGGGAAATCTCGGCACGATCAAATGTTTCCCTTGGAATGTCGGCGGGAAAGCTCTTCTGCTCGGCGACGCGGCGCACGCGATGGTGCCGTTTTACGGACAGGGAATGAACTGCGCGTTTGAAGACTGCCGCATTCTCGATTCGATTATGGGAAAACATAACGCAGAAAATTGGGAAGCGATCTTTGAAGAATTTGCCGCTGAGCGTAAACCGAACGCCGACGCGATCTGCGATATGGCGAAGGAAAATTTCTATGAAATGCGCGACGCGGTCGCCGATCCCGTCTTTCAGAAAAAACGCGCATTGGAAACAAAATTAGAACAAACTTTCCCGGATTACTTTTCCAAATACTCGATGGTTACATTCCGCGAAGACTTGCCCTACGCGGTCGCCAAAGAAAAAGGCAACACTCAGGATAGGTTATTAATGGAAATCTGCGCGGAAATTGATGGTGTGAGTGAAATTGATTTGAATGAAGTGATGCAAAAGGTGAAAAGAATTACTTGAAGATTATGGAGTTAAATATAAAAGAAATATTGAGATTTTATGATGAGGTAAACCCTGAAAATGCCAAACACGTTTCTGCTATTACAGGACTAATTGGGGAAGATTTTGCAATAGCTGTTCTTTGTCATTATTTACATTCAACAGGATTATTAGTTACTGTCCGCAATGAATCTTGTACAGAAGGAATGAAAAAAGGAAAATGGTTAGATAAGTGGTTGTTTGTCAAGAGTAGCGATAAGAACTGGCTTTTCCAAGTTGAAGTAAAAAACTGGTCGGCACATTCTATTGGAGGTAAACATTTACCGCTTGATGCGACAGATGAGCAAATACAAAACGCAAAGATTACTAGGTGGGCTGAACAATGGGACGAAGAGAATGGTAAATTCCGTGATGCAAAAGTTAACAAAGTCTTGTCAGTTATGCGTTCTCCAATTGAAAATTGCATTGTCAAACCGCTAATAGTTTATTGGTTTGTGATTCATCCTACAGGTAAAAGTGAACCCTTTTTTGAAGTCAAAACTAAAAGTCATTTTGAACGAGCTTTTGTTTTTTCAGTTTCAGATTATCTTCGTTCACTACCCAATGAAACAATCAATGTTGATGTTCCAAGAATTGAAGAACGTATTTCAATTATCAAAAGACTCTTTAATAATGAACTTTAATTTTTGTATATAAAAGTATCAGACAATCATCTTTAATGATAAAATTCTTGCTATGACAACACTCGAAGCAATCTACGAAAACGGAATTTTCAAACCAGTTTCAAGCGTTCCCGACACGATCAAGGAACACGAGCGCGTTCGTATCATAATCGAAACCGACAGCGACGAAGATTTGCAGGCGGAAATCGCGCAGTGGGACGCGGCAAGCGATGAAGATTTTCTGAAATTCGAGAAAGATTTAGAGGAAAAATCTTGATGGCTCGCGGCGATGTTTTACTTGTGAGTTTGCCGACCAGCGCGGGACGCGAACAAAGCGGTCGCCGTCCGGCGGTTGCCGTGCAAACCGATCTAGCGGGCGAGCCGATGTTAATGGTCGCGCCCGTAACTTCAAATCTTAATGCTTCACGTTTCGCATTTTCCGTCGAAGTCAAACCGACGAATGAAAACGGTTTGACTCAAACCTCAATCGTGATGATTTTTCAGATGCGGGCGATTGATAAAAATCGGATTATTAAGAAAATCGGAAAACTGTCGAGCGAAGATTTGGAAAAAATTGATGCTGAAATCTGGAAAATGCTGAAGTCTTAAGCTATAGGTAAAATCTTCATAAAAACGGCTCGATAAAATTTTTTGTGAATGTTGATTTTACCGAGCCGTTTATGGAAAGTGAAAAATTTCAAACTTTGAAAAATATCTCTAAATCACAAAACTACTTCACATTCTTTTTCAAAAACGCGAGCGTCCGCGCCCAGGCGTCTTTTGCGGCTTCCGCGTCGTAGCGGTTGCCCGTGTCGTTGAAAAAAGCGTGTTGCGCGCCCTCGTAGATTTTGTATTCGTATTCCTTCTTATATTTTTTCATCGCGGCGGCGACTTCCGGCACTTTCGATGTGATGCGTTCGTCTTCCGAGCCGTAGATGCCGAGGACGGGAACATGAACTTTCGCTAATTCTTCTTCCGAAGGCGCGGTTCCGTAAAAAACGACTGCGGCTTTCAGATCGTTCTGCTCGGTCGCCAGTTTGAACGAACGCGCTCCGCCCCAGCAGAAACCGATTGACGCGAGCTGTCCTTTTTTGACATTTTTGTGCGAATTCAAGAAATTCAAACCCGCATTCAGATCGCTCATCACTTCCGTCATATTCAAAGAGGAAAAAGCTTCACGCGCTTTTTCCGGTGTTTCAAACGAAGCCGTTCCGCCTTTGCGCGAAAGCGCGTCCGAAGCGAGCGCGACAAAACCTGCGGCGGCAAAACGGCGGGCGACATCGCGCGTGTGTTCGTTAAGTCCGCGATTTTCGTGAATGACGAGAATCGCCGGATATTTTCCTTTTTTCAGAGGCTTGCTCAGATAGCCCGAAAGTTTCACATCGCCGTTTTTGTATTCGACCGCGCCGGATTCGACATTCGCTTTTTTCGATTCCTTGTCGGACAAAACCGTCTGCGCCAGTCCCGTCTGTTCGAGCAAAAGATGCGCCGCCGCGTAAGTTCCGGTCAGGGCGACGAGACGCGAAAGAAATCCGCGCCGGTCGAGTTTTTCGGAAGTATATTCCGCCACCGCTTGTTCGATCTGTTTCTGCATAAAATTTCTCCTGTTTATTTTCAGTATCGCTTTTTGAACCGAGAAAGCGCAAACATTTTACAAAAAAAAATTTACAGGGATGGACGAGATAAGAAAAATGCTAATGCCGATCTTTTTAATTTATCCAGTAAATCCTGTTCATCCCTGTTAATTTTTTAAGCTAAAAATGTAGCCATTTCAGCGATTTTTTTTTATCATAAAAGTTATGAATTTGTGCCGCTTTGTTTTCTACACGCTTTTGACGATTTTTCTGACCACTCAATTAAATGCCGAAACCGGATTTGTTCAACTGACGCGAGAGCCTCTGATCCGCATCGGTTTGGCGACGAACGCGCGTTACGTTTCGATCACGACGACCGATACGCAGCTTATCGCCGCGAGTCCCGATGAGCAAAACAGATTTTTGGCGACAAATAAAATAACGGTTTCGGCGCGTTCGTATCGTCCGCCGGAGATCGAGGTTTACAATTTTGAAATTCAGAATCTCGAATCGGCGGAAGTCGCCGCGAATATCGCCAAAGACATTAGAGAAACGACGGGTGAAAAAACCACTTTCCAACTCGACACGGCGACCAACACATGGAAAATCCGCATCGGCGACGCGCGCGAATCCATCGAAGAAGCGGACGAATTTAAAGCAAAGCTCGATGAAAAAGGCGTGACGGACGTAACAATCGTTACGGAAAAAATCACGCAGCCGTCGGAAGAAGCCGTCCGGCTTTCAAATCAGATCGCGCGAAATCCGAAATCCGATGTCAGGAGCTTGGGCGTAAATAATCGCCCGCGTGTCGTGGATTCAAATCCGAATAATGTTGCGGCGACCGCTTCTGTCGCTTCAACCAATGATGTCAATGTCAATGCGAATCTGCGCGAAGTAATTGTCAGCGGCGCGGGCGAAGCGGCAAAATTTTCTTCATTAAAACCGGTCGCGTTCGGTTCGTTCAACGACCGCTCCACACCTGTCAAATTAAACGGCAAATCGTATCGCGGGAAGATCGAGGTTTTCGTTAATTCCAAAGGAACTCTGACGGTCGTCAATGTCGTGCCGATGGAAGATTATCTGCTCGGCGTTGTTCCGGCTGAACTCAGCTTGCCGCAATTAGAAGCGCAAAAGGCGCAGGCGGTCGCCGCGCGGACTTACGCCGTGGCGAATATTAACGGTTACGCATCGCAGGGTTTCGATATGCTGCCGACCGTCTGGTCGCAGGTTTACAAAGGCGTTTCGGTAGAATCGCGGATGGGAACGCAAGCCGTTCTGGAAACTAAAGGCATCGTCGCCACGCATAACGGCAAACCGATCAACGCGCTTTACACTTCGACCTGCGGCGGTCGGACGGAAAATTCGGAAAACATTTTCGAGTTTAACGAACCTTACCTGCGCGGCGTGGAATGCTCGCTCGAAGGTCGCAAACATTTCGAGCCTTTTCTGATAAAAACTTCGCGTCTTCCGGCAAAGATCGAAAAAGACGAAAATATTGAATTGGTCAGATTGATGTCGCAATTAGCCGTCAACAACTTTTACCTTTCGTCTGCGCAATTGACTGACGAATGGTTTGAAAGCGAACCGAACACGAACGAAATTTCAAACTGGCTGAACAATCTGGCAGGGCGTTTCGGGAAAACTTATCCGAACGTAACGAAAGACACGGCGAAACCGATCGAATTGTCAAAACTCCTTGCAAGCTGGATTTATGAACCTAATTACGCCGACACGCTTTTGTCCGAATCCGACATCAATTATCATCTTTCATTCGCGGACGCGGCGGAAATCCCGAAAGAACGCCGCGCCGACCTTGCCATCTTAATGCGCGACGGCTGGCTTTCGATCTATCCCGATCTGACGATGAAGCCGAATAAACCGCTGACGCGGGCGCGTTTTCTAAAATTAATCAATCAAATTTACGAAAAGAAAAAATGGTCGCCCATTTTGCAGAGCGGAACGGCGCAACCCTCAGATGACGGAAAATTAACTTTAAAATCCGGCAGAAGCTCGCGGACTTTGATCGTTCGTCCTGACGTTTTTCTGTTCCGGCAATTCGGCAAAGATTTTTACCAGATGAAAGAAACCGCTCTGATCGGCGGCGAAAATGTGCGCTATCAGACGGACGCGAGCGGCGCGGTTTTTTATCTCGAAATCGCGCCGACGAACGAGCCGACCGTCGCCGAAAAAATGTCGCCGTTTACGATGTGGAATGCGAATCTTTCCGCGTCCGCCGTTCAGTCGCGCCTGTCGCGCTACGTTCGCGGCATCGGAACTTTGATTGATGTCAATATCAAACAAAAAGGCTATTCGCGCCGACCGATCGAATTAGAAATCATCGGCACGAACGGCGTAAAATCGCTCAAAGGCGGAAAGATCCGTTCGGCTCTGCGCCTCAGAGAACAGCTATTTTTTATGGACAAACGCTACGGCGCAAACGGTCGCGTCGTTTCATATTCCTTTACGGGACGCGGCTGGGGACACGGCGTTGGAATGTGTCAATACGGTGCTTACGGTCTGGCAAAAATGGGTTTGAAATACGAAGCGATTTTGAAGCATTATTACACCGGAATTGATTTAACAAAGGCTTATTGAGTCGTGAATCGTGAATCGTGAATCGTGAATAGAAAAAACCGATTTACGATTTACGATTCACGATTTACGATTCTTATGCTTCTCGTCATAGACAATTACGATTCTTTTACTTACAACCTCGTGCAATACCTGGGCGAACTTGGCGCGGAGATGCGTGTTTTTCGGAATGATGAAATTACGCTTGAAGAAATCGAAAATGAAATAAAACCCGACAAAATTTTGATTTCGCCCGGACCGGGAACGCCGGACGATGCGGGCGTTTCTCTGGAAGTTTTAAAGAAATTCAGCGAGCAAATTCCTGTCTTGGGCGTGTGTCTCGGTCATCAGGCGATCGGTCAGATTTTCGGCGGGCGGGTTATTCGCGCACCTCTGCCGGTTCACGGAAAGCCGGTTGAAATTATTCACGACGGGAAAACTCTTTTTAAGGATTTGCCGCAAAATTTTGAAGCCGGACGTTATCATTCCTTGATCGTCGAGCGCGATTCTCTGCCCGAATGTCTGGAAATTTCCGCCGAATCAGCCGACGGCTTAGTTATGGGCTTGCGTCATAAAAATCTCAAGATCGAAGGCGTGCAGTTTCATCCCGAATCCATTCTCACGCCCGAAGGCAAAAAACTCTTGCGGAATTTTCTCGAAATTTGAGATAATTTCTCTGCGAAAATCTCCTTCACTTTTCCGGTTTAAGAATTTTTGCCCACGAATTAAACGAATCTTCACAAATCAGAATTTGTTTTAAAGATCATTGTTCAAAATTTTTAATTATTCGTGTTTATTCGTGTAATTCGCGGGCAAAAAATTGAATTTCAATAAACTTGGCAAATCTTTTATAATCCAGCTTATGCCGAAAACCGATTGGTTAATGAACGCGCCGACTTTCGCCACGAATCCGAAAGCCGACACGCCGCTTTTTCCTTTTCTCGTCCGCTTGATTCGCGGCGAGAATTTAAAAATGGATGAAGCGTCGGAATTTTTCCGCGCTTTGACCGACGCGAACGCGAATCCGGCGCAGATCGCGGGCGCGCTTTCGGCTCTGACGGCAAAAGGCGAAACGCCGGAAGAACTCGCGGGAATGGCGCGGGTGATGCGCGAAAAAGCGTTCAAGATAAAATCAAGACAGAAAAATCTGATCGAAGTATCGGGGACGGGCGCGAGCGAGGCGAAAACCTTTAATGTTTCGACCGCCGCCGCTCTGGTTGCCGCCGGTGCGGGTTTGACGGTGGCAAAGCAGACTTCGCGCGCCGGATTGAGTCGAACCGGAAGCGCGGACGCGCTCGCCAAACTCGGCGTGAATATTTCCGCCGAACCGACCGCCGCGCAAGCATCCTTGAGCGGCGCGGGAGTTTGCTTTATGTTCGCGCCGAAATTTCATCCCGATCTCAGGCTCGTCGGCGATGTCCGGCGAAATTTAGGTTTTAGAACTTGCTTGAATCTGCTCGGCGTTTTGTCGAATCCGGCGAGTCCGGGAAAACAGCTCGTCGGCGTATGGCATCCGTCGCTGATTGATTTAATTGTTAAATCGCTCGCGCTTTTGAAAACCGAACGCGCATGGGTCGTTCACGGCGCGGACGGTTTGGACGAGGTAACGCTCGCGGGCGAAACATTCGTCGCCGAACTCAATAAAGGAAAGATCAAAAAATTCAAAATCTCGCCCGAAGATTTCGGTTTGCAGAGATCGGAGATCAAACATTTAAAAGCCAAATCGGCGGACGAGAGCGCGAAGATCATCCGCGAAGTTTTGGAAAGCAAACGCCGCGACGAAGCGCGCTCACTGGTCGTTTTAAATGCCGCCGCCGCGATCATCGCCGGCGGGCTTGCCGCCCAGCCGATGCAGGCGGCGCGGCTTGCCGAACAGAGCATTGACAGCGGTTCAGCGCGGATAAAATTGGAAAGACTGCTGCAAACTACCAACAAATCCAAAGCTTAAAATTCCGGCGAAATTTTTGACTTTGACGCGAAGTTCTTATAATTTAAGAATTCCAAACAACTTAAGATTGTTTAGTTTCAAGCAGGAGGCGTTTTAGCGAATGATGTCGCGAAGGATTTTTTCACTTACGGGTTTTATTTTTTGTTTGTGTTTTGCGTTTTCAGAAGTTTACGGCGCGTATCGCGGCGATTTTTTCGTAACTGATACATATAATTTCCGCAGCTATGACGACCGGCAAATTTTCGGGGGTTTCAAAAATTCTTCGGTCTTTTATCCGGCATCACGCACCGTAAAAACTTTATCCGAAACCGGAATCAAAGAGGAAATTCCGAAAAAATACCGCGACAGATTTCAAAAATGGAAAGCCGAATTTACTTCGACCGAGTTCGGGCGGGCGCAGTGGGATTTTTATGCGAACAATAAAAATTTTCTGCTGACCGTCAAAATTTCCGGCGATAAAAAACAGGGCGCGAAAACCGACGATTATCTGTGGGACGAAGACGGAAATTTCGTCGGCGCGACCATTACTCTGGGAAGCAAACCCGAAAAAGGATTTCCCGATCCGGTCTATTATCCGGTGATGAACTCGCTCTCGGCGGGCGGTTCTTTCTATTCGATCGAGGGGGATATTCTGGCGGCGACCAAGCTCGCACACGAGCTCGGTCACGTCAATCAGACGTTCAAGGAAGACAAGGAAAGTTTTGAACTTCGGAACAAACTGACGCCCGTCTATATTTCGATATTCCTGAAAAACGGTCATAACGCGAAAGATGAAAAACTCGTCGAACTCGCCGAACGGATGGGCGGAACACCGATGAAAATCTGGGAAAGCCGCGAATACTGGAGCGAGGTCAACGCGCTGCTTTTCCTGAAAGAAAAAATCAGCAAAGAACTTTTCTTCTGCAATGTTTTCGGCAAAATAAAGACCAATATCGAAACCTACGCCAAAAATTACGAAGACCGTTTCGATGATTTGCAGATTTCAGTCTGCAAAAAATAAATTAAAAAATAATGCCGTTCGGTTATCTATACGGCGCGGCGATGAACGCCCGCCACGCGCTCTATAAAAAAGGAATTTTTAAAACCTTTTCGCTCGGCGCGAAAACCGTCAGCATCGGAAACCTTACGGTCGGCGGAACGGGCAAAACGCCGCTTGTCGCTTTTGCTGCCGAAACGCTTTTCGAAGCGGGCGAAAAGGTCTGTGTTCTGACGCGCGGCTACGGTCGCAAAAATACGAAAAAGAGAGTTGTCGTATCGGACGGCGAAAAAATATTAGCCGGTGCGAAAGAAGCAGGCGACGAACCCGTCGAACTCGCCGGAAAACTTTCAGGAAAAGCCGTTATCATCGCCGACGCGAACCGCGCCGAAGCCGGACGCTGGGCGCGCGAAAAATTCGCTGTTACGGCGTTTGTTCTGGACGATGCTTTTCAGCATCTGCGCGTCGAAAGAGATTTGGACATCGTCTGCATTGACGCGACCAACCCGTTCGGAAATGGAAAAATTTTGCCTTCGGGAATTTTGCGCGAGCCGCTCGAAAATCTAAAACGCGCCGATGCTGTTGTCATCACCCGCGCCAATCTGATCGAGGAAATCGAAAATTTGAAATTACAAATTACAAATTACACAGACGCGCCGATTTTCATTTCGCACAATAAATTTTCAAAGTTCATACAAATAAATAATTCCGCAAAAAAAGAAAAAACTCAGCACTCAGCACTCAGCACTCAGCACTCACTTGCCTTTTGCGCTCTCGGCAATCCCGAAAATTTTTTCGGGCAGTTGCGGCGCGAGAATTTTAAGCTGACGGCGACCGAAATTTTCCCCGATCATCATTTTTATTCGCCGAAGGACATTGCCAAACTCGAAAAAAAAGCGCGGAAAAGCGGCGCGGACGTTTTGATCACGACCGCGAAAGATGCGGTGAAATTAAGCGGATCAGAGATAAACTTTCCGGTTTTTACAGCCGAAAATCAAATAATTTTTGAAAACGAGCAGGATTTTGTAAATTTACTGCTTTCTTTAGTTTAAGAAATTTTTTCCGCCGGTTTTCGCTCTTTTTCCCGCTTATCCGATTGCAATGCGACGCGCGATTTACTAGCATATTTTACAAAGTTGCTAAACTTTTTAATTTTAAATTTGAAACAAGGGAAAAATCAGATATGAAAAAAATTGTACTTTTAACATTCGCAGCCATTTTCGCAATGGCATCAATCGGTTGTGATTCAACCGCCAACACAAATGTCAAAGTCAACGGCAACACGGTCGCCAATAACACGGCGGTCGTCGTCAACAACAACACGAACGTCGGCAACATGACAAAAGACGACGACGAGTTGACCCGTGAAGATTTTGACAAGGACAAAGCAAAATACGAAGCCGAAGCCAAAGAAGAAAAAAGCACCATCGGACAAGGCGCAAACGATCTCTGGCTGTGGGCGAAAACCCGTTCGGTCTTGGCGACGGTTGACGAACTTCGTGATTCGACGATCAACGTTGACGTTTCCAACGATGTCGTAACGCTGAAAGGCTCGGTCGGCACGGCAGCGCAAAAAGACGCGGCGGTCAAAGCGGCAAAAGGCGTTGACGGCGTCAAAGACGTTAAAGATATGCTGAAAGTTGACGCGAAAGATTCGGCGACCAATCAAATGACGTCGGACAGCGACAAAAAAGCGAATACGAATTCAAAATAGTTTTTGCTTTATTTAAAATAAAAAGGCACCGGCGATTGTTTTAATTTCCGGTGCTTTTTATGCTTTAAATACAAATTTTATTTTTTCAATTTCTGCAATCTTTCTGCCGCCGCTTCGAGCGTTTCCTGCTTTTTGCAGAAACAAAATCTGACTTTTTGTTTTCCCAACTCCGCGTCGTGATAAAACGACGACCCCGGCACGACCGCGACGCCGATCTCGCGGATCAGATGTTTGGTAAATTCGATGTCGTCGGCAAAACCGAACTCGGAAATATCGGTCATCACATAATACGCGCCGTCGGGCATCTCGCATTTGAGACCAGCGTCCTGCAAAACCGGAATAATAAAATCGCGCCGCGCCTGATATTCTTTTTGCAGCGTGCCGTAAAATTCACGCGGCAAACTCAAGGCATAAGCTCCGGCTTGCTGAAGCGGATGCGCCGCCCCGACCGTTAGAAAATCATGAACCTTGCGAATCGCGCCCGAAATATCCGGCGGCGCGATACACCAGCCGACGCGCCAGCCCGTTACCGAATACGTTTTCGACATCGAATTGACAACGACCGTCCGCTCGCGCATTCCGTCAAGTTGTGCCATGCAAATGTGTTTCAAGTGCTGAGTGCTGAGTGCCGAGTGCTGAGTTTCATCCCTCGTCCCTCGTCCCTCGTCCCTCGTCCCTTCATAGAGAATATGCTCATAAATTTCGTCAGTAAAACACAGCGCGTCAAATTCTTTGCACAGATCGGCGATGAACTGCATTTCGTCCATCGTAAACACTTTTCCGGTCGGATTGTTCGGATTGCACAAAATTATCGCTTTCGTTTTTTCGTTAAAAGCGTTTCTCAATTCATCCCGATCAAAAAACCAGCCGTCCGCCGTTTGATAAAGCGGAACATGGCGCGGGCGTGCATCCGATAGAATCGCGTCCGGCGCGTAGTTTTCGTAAAACGGCTCGAAGACGACCACCTCTTCGCCTTCGTCCACGGTCGCCATCATCGCCGCGATCATCCCTTCGGTCGAACCGCATGTAACGGTGATCTCGGTTTCCGTGTCAATGTCGAGTCCGAGAAACCATTTCGTCTTTTCAGCAATCGCATTGCGAAAATCCTTCGTTCCCCAGGTGATCGCGTATTGATTAAAATCGTCGGCAATCGCTTCCTGCGCTCTTTTTTTAATATCTTCGGGCGCGGCAAAATCGGGAAACCCTTGCGACAGATTGACCGCGCCATATTTCAAAGCCTCGCGCGTCATCTCGCGGATCACCGATTCCGTAAAACTCGCCGCTTTTTTCGAAACTCTGTTTTTAGAAATTTTCGTCTGTGTCATAAATTTAATTAATGCAAATATCAATCAAGGCAAGCACATCTTTAATCAATTCCTGCGATGCTTTTTCAACAAATTTCGCATTGCGCGAATTAAAATCAATTTATTTGACTTGCTCGACTATTATAAAACCCGTCAAAGAACTTTCCTTCGGAACGGCTATATGAAAAGGAATTTTGCGGTCTGTATTTGTAATCGGGCAAACAATCGCCAAACCCGTCGCTTTGTTAAAAAGATAATTGCTGACGACGACGGCTGGTCGTCTGCCTTTTTGTTCGTGTCCCGATTGCGGATCGAATGACAGCGTGATGAAATCGCCTTTTTCGGGAATATATTTCGCCATTTACCAAACTTCCTTTCCGACGGGTTTGCCGAAATCTTCTTCTTGCGGTTCGTAATCTTCCGGCATATTTTTGACCATTTCCGCCAGATCGAATTTCGGTTTTTCACTGTTCGGAACGATTACGATAACATCGGAATTTTCGGGAAGTTTGACTTCGATTGAAAGCTCGATTCGCCCGTTTTTTACCTTGCCTTGATAGGTTTCGACATTCATTTTCCTTACCTCATTTTCATAAAGAATATCACAAAATCAGCCGTTTCTCTCCGAAAGTTTTACGCCCAACGCCATCAGCAAAAAGAAAACCATCACGACTTCCGCATCGCCGAGATTGTAATGAACAATGCCGCTTGAGAAAAATCCGACCAGACCGCCGAAACAGCCCAAGAGAACGCCTTTGGCGAGTGCTGGGTGCTGAGTGCCGAGTGCCGAGTTTTCGCTTTCCGAATTTGTAATTTGTAATTTGTAATTTGTAATTCCGCGAATTAAAGTTCGCGCGTAAATGAATAAAATCCAGAGCCACAAAAGAAGCGCGGGAAAACCGCGTTCGACAACTAACTGCAAAGGCGTGGAATGAAAATGTCCCATCGGCAGTCTGCCGTCGTCGAATAAACGCCAGTCTTTGGCAAAGCGTTTGATCGAATCCATTCCGACACCGACGGTGAAATTTCTCGCGTTTTTTGTCCACAGATCAAAACCTTCGCGCCAGACGGTTTGCCGCCAGCTTATCGAATCGTCTTTTTTATCGAAAAATCCGACTTCGCGGCTTTGCTGTAAAAATATCAAACCGGTCAAAGCGACCGGCAGAGCGATTGCCGTTAAACCGAAGATCAATTTCCGCCTGCCGCTCAAAAGCACGATGGAAAAAGCCGAAAGCATAAATGCAAGCTGCGAAGCGCGCGTAACAGTCAAAAGCAAAGCGAAACTCATCGCGCACAAACAAAGAAAGAAAACAACAATCAATCTTCGCGCCTTCGCGTCCTTGCGCCTTTGCGTTAAAAATCCAATAAAAATCCCGAAAACGAGCGAAGCGATCAATTGCAAAACTTCGGCGTAAGTCGCGTAATGCCCGTAAAATCCGCTCGAACGCCAGTTGCGGCTTTTTTTCCAACTGCCGATGCCGAGTTTTTCTAACGCATCATTTCCGCTTAATAAATCTTCTCTTTTGACCTCGACCGCGAAATAAAAATCGGGACGATAAAATTCGATTTTCGTCGTTTCGTTTTTTTCGATTTCCGCAACCAAATCTTCCGGCGCGTTTAATTTCCTGCCGTTTGCTTTTAAAAGCGCGTCGCCTTCGCGCAGGTGAGCTTTTGCCAAAGGACTTTCCGGCGCGATACCGTGAATTTCCACGCCGCGACCGATCAATCTTTGAACCGGTGTCCAGACGACATTGAACATCGTCGAGAAAACGAGCGCGAGGGCGAGAAAAACGGCGGCGCGTTTTGTGCGCAGATTACTGATTGCGAAATAAAAGATCAGAAAAAGCGATGCGCCGCGCAGTTTGTCAATCGAAATGTCGGGCGCGTATGAGAAAACGGCGGTGAGCGCAGTCCAAAAGAAAAATGCCCAGAGCGCGATGTCGAGCGGCGTTCTGACTAGTTTTGGATGCGGTTTTATAAACAGGCGAATCACCCAAACGAACATTCCCAGAAGCCACGCCGTCTGCGTCGCGGCAATTGAATGCGGCATTGCCAAAACCATCAAAACGAGAAAAGCGAACGCGATTCTTTCCAGAAAACGCGCTTGTTTATTTTCGGTTTCTATCTGCGCGAGAGAGTCGAATTTTTCGAAAAAACGGTTTGTCATTGCTTTTTCTTTTCGGCTAAAGTAGTCTGACAAATACGTTTCGAATATGCAAAAACCGCCCGCAGATTTTGAAAAATTTACCGAAAAACTTTTAAAAGAGATCGAACCGGTCGAGGGCTATCTCGCGCCGAACGAGATTCGTTTTCTCGCTTTGATGGCGGCTTGCCCGACCGCGCAAGGTGAGATTCTGGAGATTGGAAGTTTTAAAGGAAAATCAACGATCATTCTGGCAAAAGCCGCCGCTTTGACTAACGGCGACGGCAAAGTTCACGCGGTTGACCCGATGATCGCGCCGTCGGAAACCGATCCCGACCTGCGCGGCGAAGCGTCTTCGTTTCCCGATTTTCAAAAAAACATCGCGGCTCACGATGTTGCCGACCGCATCGAATTTCATCAGAATTTTTCTTTTGAACTCGCCGAAAAATGGAACAAACCGATCCGGCTTTTATGGATTGACGGCGATCACACATACAAGGGAACAAAAATGGATTTTGACGGTTTTGCCGCGCATTTGTCAGACGGTGCGATCGTGGCGATCCACGACGTTCTGCACGAATTCGAAGGCGGCATCCGCGTTTTTATGGAAGACGTTTTGCTCTCGCCAAATTTCGGCGCGTGCGGTTTTGTCGGCTCAATCGCGTGGGCGCAGTTTCGTCAAAACGAAAAAACAGGCTGGCAGTTTCGGGATGAAAAACTGACGCTTTACCGCAAACTCAGCCGTCTGATCCCGTTCGTCGTTTTCAAAAAAGAATTGAAAGGTTTCGAGAAAAAGAAATACAAACTCTTGCGTTCGCGCGTTCCGCACAGCGCGGTCAATCCGCAGGAATGGCTGAAAAAAGTGAGTTAGGAAAATTGTCCACAGATGAACACAGATAAACACAGATAAGATTAGATTTTTAAAGGACAAAATTATTCTTGAAAATCCTGCCCATCTTGATTTAATAATTCTTAAAATCTGTGTTTATCTGTGTTCATCTGTGGACAAATATTTCCCCTATTTTTATCAAAATGTTTAATTTACAAACCGATCTGTCAATCAAAACCGAAATAAATTTATATTACGATCTGCTCGTGCCGGAAAATCTCGAACGAGGCGCGCCGCTTTTGATTTCGGTTCACGGCTACGGCGCGCACAAGCGTTATATGATGCGCGAGGCGCAATTGGTCGCGCCGGAAAATTTTGTTATCGCATCGCTTCAAGCACCGCATCAGCATTTTCGTCAAACCGATGCGGGCTATAAGATCGGCTTCGGCTGGCTGACCGATTTCAAAGCGGACGAGTCTGTAAAACTGCATCACGAATTTGTCAATCGGGTTGTGGAAAACCTTGTGGAAAACTTTTCAGTTGATGCGAAAAAAGTTTTTCTGTTCGGCTTTTCGCAAGCCTGCGCGCTCAATTTCCGTTACGCTTTTACGTTTCCCGAAAACGTGCGCGCCATCGTCGGCATCTGCGGCGGCATTCCGTCCGATCTCGAAACGAACGAGATTTACAAACCGCTCTCTGCCGAGACATATTATCTCTACGCGGACGACGACGAATTTTATTCTCTGGAAAAATACGAAAATTTCGTGAAGAAATTGGAAAGCCGTGTTACAAATCTCAGAACAAAAAAATATCACGCGGCGCACGAAATTACGGACGAGATGCGCGAAGATGTAAAAGCATGGCTCAAAGAAAAAGCGGAAAGTTTTTCCTAACGACTTTCCGCCTTTTTATTTCCCGAAATTACTTGTTATAGCGATACGTCGTAAACTGCGAATCCATTCTCGAATCTTGTCCGGTCGTAAACTCGAACATACAGTAATCGTCCGTGTAATCCATAAAATTCGTGATCGGGTCTAAGCCGGGATAACGTCCGCCTTTGCACGAATCGCGCCCGGAAGGACAGCCGTATGCCGGAGACTTTTCGGCGGGCGTGTCGGAAACGTAATCGCCGGCGGTATTGTTACAGCCGCCCTGGAACGTATGATATAAGCCCATCCAGTGTCCGACTTCGTGCGTCGCGGTATCGCCTTCGTTATACGGCGCGGCGCTGCCGCCCGGCAGGCTCGAATACAGAAGAACTACACCGTCTTTGCTCGGCGAACTCGAATAGCTCGAAGGGAAAGTCGCATAGCCCAAGATTCCGCCCGACGGGTTACAGGTGTAGATGTTCAGGTCGTCCGCCGTGCCTTGTCTGAGAGCCGTTTTCATTGCCGTTTCCGACGAACCGTAACAGCCGTTATACCAGGTCGTGTTGGTCGTGCGCGTCGTCTGGACGAGCGTGAACGACCAGCCCGTTCCGGCAAAGGCGGCGTTCAGGACATTCATCTGATCGGTGATCATCGAGTTCGGAACATCGCCGTTGGCGATGCCCGATCCTTTGTTGATAACGTGAAAATAGACGTTGATATTTCCGCCCGTAACGCTCTCGCTTTCGCCGCCGAGAGCCTTTTCGCTCATCAAGCGCGAAACGAAATCTTCTTCCATCGCGGAAATCTTCGCCGGATCGTCTTCGGTCGCGCAGAAGCGCGTGCCTTTGACGACCAGAGGTTTTCTCTCGTCTGTTTGATTGTCAATTTTGGAAATCTGCGCGTTTGAAATGTAATTTACGCCCAGAAACGTGAAAGCAATTGCGCAGAAACCGGCAATCGCAACTAAGAAACGAAATTTGTTCATTTATCGGTTCACTCCTTGAAATTTATTTTGTATATAGGAAAACGGATGGTAAAAAACAACCGATAAAACATCCCGGGGGTTTTTTGAGAATACAAAAGAATTTAAGCCCGCGTCAATCGTTTTTTCGCCAAAACGCGGCGATCAAATTAATAAAAAATGCAAGCGTTTATTTTCTAATCATTTAAAGCGAAAAAAAAATTATAGGATTTTGTTTTTTTGTCAGGCGATTTCGGGATTTTTGACGACACCGATAAACGGCAGATTTCTATATCTTCCCGCCGCGTCCAAGCCGTAGCCGACGACGAACTTGTTCGGAATCTGAAAACCGCAGTAATCAATCGAGAGTTCTTTTTTGATGCGCGGTTCGGGTTTATCAAGAAGCGTGGCGATTTTTAAGGAATTTGCACCGCGCGAACCGAGGATTTCCATCAGTCGAAAAAGCGTTAAGCCGGTGTCAATAATGTCTTCACAGACGATCACGTCTTTCCCGCGGATCGGGTTGGTCAAGTCTTTTAAAATTTCCACATCGCCCGTCGAAACCGTTCCGTCCTTGTAGCTCGAAACCGACATAAAATCTATTGTCAGCGGCAGATCAATCTCGCGCATCAGATCGGCGAGAAAAACGACCGAGCCTTTGAGAACGCCGACCAGAACCAAGTCTTTTCCGGCGTAAGCGCGCGTGATCTCCGCGCCGATCTCGGCGACGCGATTTTTTATTTCTTCAGCGGAATGTAGGATTTCGAGATTCGGGTTGGCAAATTCGGTTTGATTTTCGGCGGTTTGTGTTGACATTCTTTAGCTTCCTGTATTTGATTGAAATGTATTTTGGAAATACTATTCAAATTAGTTAAATGTAGCAAGTCTGGAAGGTTCAAATGGTTTAGAGAGTTTAGAGAGTTTGGAGAGTTTATAGAGTTATCAAATCATCAATTTTCCGCTAACTCTCAAAACTCGCAACTCTATAAACTCTCCAAACTCAAAATGTATGGCAGATAAAGAAACGCGCGACCGCGTTCGCGCTCTTGTAAAACAGGTTTTGGAAAATGTTCCGCTCGAAGGTGAAACCCAACCGGAGCAAAAACAGGCGGGTGAGAATTTTCCGAAGCGCGTCGTCGTCAATTCCTTAAAAGAAAAGACGGAAAAAGAATTTGACCGCGACGAATCGGCTAAAAAACTCCTGACCGAAGATGATCTGCGCGGGCTTGACGAAGGCGCGCGCGTCCGCGTGGCGGAAAATGTGAAATTTACCGCGCTCGCCCAGGACATCGTCAACGACAAAAAACTCGTTCTGATAAAAAAATCTTCTCGCAATGCGTCGCTGAAAGTAAAATCCGTCGCCGTCGGTTGCGATCACGGCGGTTTTGAATTTAAGGAACAGCTCAAAAATTTTCTCGCCGGACTAGGTTTGAGCGTCCGCGATTGCGGCACGAATTCGAAAGACGCGGTTGATTATCCCGATTTTGCGCATCTGGTCGCCGAAGCGGTCGGGCGAAAGCACGCCGACGTTGGGATCATTATTGACGGCGCAGGGATAGGAAGCGCGATGGCGGCAAACAAAGTCCCGAATGTCCGCGCCGCCGCTTGCTACAATGTCGCGCTCGCCAAAAATTCGCGCGAGCATAACGGCGCGAATGTTTTGACTCTCGGAAGCGGGCAAAATTCCTTCGACGAGATAAAACAGATCGTCGAAGCATTTCTGACCAGCGAAATTTCGGAAGAGCGTCATAAAAAGCGTGTCGGGAAAATTGACGCAATCGAAAAGCAGTATAAAAAGTGATAAAATCGAGAGGTCAAGCGAGGTAAATCTGATGGAAAATCTAACCGCCGAAATCACATCAACCGCTTCCACGCCGCCGACTCTGCCGCGCGATACGATTTCCTATCGAAAATTTCTCGAATGGAACGGCGAAGAAGGCTGGTTCGAATGGGTTGACGGCGAGGTGATCAAAATGAGTAATCCCAGTTTGAGACATCAGCAATTATGCAGATTTTTAACCGCAATTCTGCAATTTTGGGTTGAAGCGAAAAAAATCGGTGAAGTTATTCCGTCGCCGTTTCAGATAAAATTCGATTTTCGACCTTCGGGCAGACAGCCCGACCTTATGTTCGTTTCCAACGAAAATCTGCATCGCGTCGAAAAACAGTATGTTGACGGAAAAGCCGATCTGATAATCGAGATTCTTTCGCCCGAAAGCATCGAACGCGACACGCAGGATAAGTTCCGGGAATACGAAATGGCTGGTGTCAGAGAGTATTGGACAATTGATCCGAATACGCGAACGGCGATTTTTTACGGTTTTGACGAAAACGGAAAATACAAAATGCTTCCCGTTTCAGCCGACGGCGTTTTTGAAAGCCGCGTGATCGAAAATCTTTGGATAAAAACCGATTGGCTCTGGCAGGAAAATCTGCCCGGTTTGATGGAAATTTTGCAGGAATGGAAACTCGTTTAGTTCAAAGTTCAAAGTTCAAGGTTCAAAGTTTCAGCTTTACCTTGAACCTTGAACCTTGAACCTTGAACTTATGATTAACGGAAATTACGAACAACTTGTCGAACAGATCACCGATCTCGTTTTGTCGAAACTCGACGGCGGCGCGGGCGAATACAGCGGCTCGTTTTGCCGCGCTGATGTCGAACGCATCGTTGACGCGGGCGCGTCGCGCATCGGCATTGTTTTGGGCGAAACGGCGACGGCGCACGATTGGGCGAGTTTGATTGACCACACGCTTTTGAAACCCGAAGCGTCCGAAAGCGACATCAAAAAACTCTGTAACGAAGCGATTCAATTCGGCTTTGCTTCGGTCTGCGTCAATCCTTCTTGGGTGAAACGCGCCGCCGAATTTTTGAAAGGCTCGGATATTCCGGTCTGCACGGTGATTGGTTTTCCTCTGGGCGCGACTTTGCCGGACGTGAAAGCATACGAAGCGCGCCGCGCGATTTTTAACGGCGCGAGAGAAGTTGATATGGTCATCAACATCGGCGCGTTGAAATCGGGCGATGATTGCGCGGTCGAAGACGACATTCGCGCCGTCGCCGAAGCCGCGCACGAAAACAAAGTTTTGCTGAAAGTCATCATCGAAACCGCGCTTTTAACCGACGAAGAAAAAGTTCGCGCCTGTCTCGCATCGAAAAACGCGGGCGCGGATTTTGTTAAAACTTCGACCGGCTTTGCCAAAGGCGGCGCGACCGCCGACGATGTTGCGTTAATGCGTCGAACAGTCGGCAGAAGTCTCGGTGTCAAAGCGTCGGGCGGGGTAAAAGGAATTGACGATGCGCGAAAAATGTTCGAAGCCGGAGCAACCCGAATCGGCGCAAGCGTCGGCGTAAAGATCGCGCAGGAAGCGAGCGGCGTGAAGTCGGATGTTGCTGTCGGAAGTTATTAAAAAAGTGATCCTCAAAATTTTGCTCCGTAGGAGCATCTGTCAATAGCCCCGCGATTTATCGTGGGTTTTTCGATTGATAAATGCGGCGAGTCCCGTAGGGACGACGGATTCTTCCGTCCCTACGGGACTCGTTTTTGCTTGTCATCTACACCCCGCGATAAATCGCGGGGCTATTAACGAAAAATCCCTTCGGGATTCATTTACTATAAAGCTTTCCAACGTGAAAATTATTTAATCGGTTCGGGCGCGGTTTTTTACAAATTTTGATTTTTCATAAAGTCGAGGATTTGCTTCATTTTTTCCAGAGCCTCGGCTTTTGTTTTGTATTCGTAATCTAACGCGCCGTATTTGTTTTGAGTTTCCTTTTCGGCTTCTAGCAATTTGACGGCGAGTTCGGCGTAGCGAATGGTTTTATCGTTAAATTCGCTTTTCTCCCCTTTTAGTTTCGCCTGATCGAAACCGACTCCGGCAAGCACGATTATCAAAGGCGTAAATTCGGGATCAATCTCTAAAACTTTTTCGCCGAGAGCGAAAATTTCGTTCCAATTTTTCGCTTTGTATTTATCTGTAAGATGGGCGAGGAGTTTCCATTTGAGATCAATTTTCGGATCTCTGGGCGGATGATAATCCGGCTCCAGCATTGGAATCGCATCCTTAAAGTATTTGACTTGCTCCGCATAACACCCGTCTTTTTCAAATTTTTTGACAAACTCTTTCGCGGCATCTATAGCCATCTTTAAATTCTCGATTTTGTTCGATTGATAATTGTTCATGTAAATATGATATAAACGCTCCGCCTCGATCTCACTTCCCGGCTGATAATTTTCGGAAATAGTTTTTAGTAACAAATCGCTCGCGCCCGCTTCTTTCAGAGATTTTTTATTCTCCGCATCCAATCGAAAATTTACTTTGCGTTCGATAATTTCTTCAACCAATTTTTCGTTGATCGGTTCGGCAGGTTTTGTTATGCGCGAGGTAAATATAAATTTGGAGAGAATATAACTAACTGAAATTCGGTCTGATTGTGAGCAGTCGCTTCCCTGACTCGAAATCGCAGACTTTGATTTAATGGCTCTTTCCAGCTTTAAGATATGTTCTTTAAAGTATTGAAGTTCATCAATGTTGCAAAAGTATTTACTTTCACAGATTCTGGCATACTCTTTTGCCGCTTCTAATGCTATTTTCAATTTTTCAGGATCGTCTGACTGATAGTTATCAACATATTTTTGATACCAGCACCCTAATTCACTGGGATATTTTGACGGGTTTTCACGAATAGTCTTTAACAACAGATCGGTTGCGCCCGCTTTTTTCAAAGTCTTTTCGTTAATCTCAGCCGGTTTGAAATTTACTTTGCGTTCAACGATTTCATTTATCAATTCTTCATTCGTTTGTTGGACAGATTTGCCTTTGCCTGAATCCGATTTAAATCTTTCGGAAATGTCGCCTATTGAAACCGGCTGAACACATTTGTCTTCCTGACTCGAAGCCGTCTGACCGAAAAAAAGAATCAAGACGAGAAAAAAGGAAAGTTTTATTATTTTGCTGTTGAAGGTTTTCATATTCAAAACCTCTTTTTTTTTCATAAACTTTATCACAATTTTCCGCCCGTTCGATATTTTTTTTCAAACAGAAGCCCGCGCGTCAGCAAGGGCGGAATATTCAAGATTGAATTAGTCCGCCCTTGCTGACGCGCGGGCTTCTGCACTGATCAAAAGGATGAATGAAGCAGACGCTTCATTCATCCTTCATCCCTTACAAAACCGCCGCGACGGTGTTGCTCGGGGTCGAATCGCCGTTCGAGTTAAAGGCGATGATGCGGTATTCGAGTTCTTTGCCGCGCGGCTGGTTGGTCAAAAGAAGCTCGGTTACATTGGTTGCGCCGCAGGTTTCCCAGGGTCCGCTCGGACGTTCGCGGCGTTCGACGCGGTAGGAAGCGACGCGCCCGCCGTCGGTCGGGTTTTTCCAATCGAGAAAAACGGTCGTGTCGGTTTGATTGATCATTTCCAGAGAGCGCGGTTGTCCGGGCGGCTGTTTGGTCGGTTCGCCGGGCGCGCTCCAGCCGATCGAAGCGAGTTCGGTCGGGTCGTTGTTCGAAACCGAGGCGGTGTAGTCAATGACGCGCTGCATCGCGTCGGTCAGGTCGTCGAGCAGATCGTCTTTTTCGTCGTGCATTTCGCCGAGTGCGGCTTGCGCGGCAACGATCTGATCGCGTTTCGCTAAAAAAGCCGTCAGCATCGCCGAAAATTCCGTGTCCGAAACGGGCGAGCTTCCGAGATTCGAGTTATTTTTCAAGCCGTTTTCGATCTGCTGTGCGAGCGTGATGATTTCGGCTTCTGTTCTTGGAAATTTCATACAAAAAGCTCCTTTGTGTTTTATTTGTTGGATTTAAATAGCGAATTTTCGCCGCTTTTTGAACGGAAAACAGGTAAATGTTTGCCTACATTTGCTAAATGTATCGTTACATTCGTGAAATGTATCGTTACATTCGTGAAATGTATCGTTACATTTGACGAAGGTATCGTTACAAACGATAAATGTTGCGTTACATTTGGCAAATGTAACGCAACATTTATCAATTTCCCGCAATTTTTTGCATCATTTCCATACAAAAACCCGAAAAATGTGGAAGCGTATCGAAATTCGGATACGCTTTTATTCAAATTTTTATTATTGTCTAACGGCGGAGTTCACCGAGCGCGAAATCGGCTACACGCAAGCCAGAGTTTATTTCGCGCTTCGGTGCAATGACTTGTTGGGCGTGTCTTTATAAGAACATTTCAACTTTAAAATTGTATTCATTCTTAATAGTAAACAATTTCTCGATAAACTACTTTCGTTGGAATAGGTCTCACATCAGGAAATTTAGGTGAAGAGTAGAATTCAGTCTGCCTAATCCAATTTCCGCGCCCATCAATTTTATAAACAAATTGATAAACGTCTTCTAACACTCCATTTCTAAATCTTTGCTCTTCAATCTTTCTACCTTCGCTATCATATTTTATGAGTATTTTCAGGTTCGTGCCATCAGACACTCGCCTTACGTCTTCAATTTCGCGTCCGTTGCGGTCATAAGTAACAGCTTTTTTAACCTTTAAATTGTTTGCAGAGGTATATTCACTTTCTTTTGTAATGCTGTAACTTCGGTAGTTTAATTTTAAGTCTAGATTTTCAGCGTCAGTGTATCTCTTTTCTCCTTTTTTTTCTCCTCTAAAACTCATAGTTGAGTAAGACTTTAAACCACGCTCATCATACTCAATTATCATATCCATTCTGACATCATTATTATTACCATAAGAAGTATATCTAATGCTCTCACCAAGTTCATTATATTCTTTGCGTAATTTTAGTTTTGGTTCTGCTTCTATCGGTGTATCTCTACTATTATCAATTTCTGCTTCTTTAGTCATTACAATACGCACGTTTCCCAAAAGTCCTTCATCTTCTTTTTCAGTTATTGCAAGTGCGCCAGCCGCATTGACCGATGCTTGCCAAGTTAGCGGCAACTGCGCCAAGTAATTTGAAGGAATGGCAAAATTTAAATTTTGTCCGCTGCTGAGGCTCGAAACTACCACACCGATAACTTCACCGCGATTATTGACAACAGCACCGCCGCTTGAACCTGATGAAATTGCAGCATCTATCTGAATTAAACCTAGTTTTTGTCGGATACTGCTCACAATTCCTTTTGAAAAAGAGCCTTCAAGTCCTTTGGGATTTCCTACCGCGTAAATATCATCACCGACAGCAATTTGGTCAGAGTTTCCAAGCGTAAGCGGCAAACTAGATATTCCCTGAATTTCTAACACACATAAATCACGTAGTAAATCAATACCTACAATTTGTTTGATTTTGTAGGTTGCTCCGTCATTCAAAGTTTTGACGTATCCTTGCCACGCACGCTTAAAGACATGAAGATTTGTTGCCACTAAATTCGTTTTGCCATTAACAAGTTGCCCACTAGATTTGTTTGCAGAAAGTGGAACACTGTAAAAGAATCCGCTTCCTTGAGCTAACAGTTCACCATCCGCATCTTGCGTTACGATAAGCACCACTGATTTTGAAACTTTTTCAGCTATCTGGCGCGAAGTTAAAGATATTTGTGTAGGCGTTTTCCCAGTCTGTTGAGTTTGTTGCCGTTTCTGTCCGCTCGCAGTAAAGCTACTCAAAAAGAGAATTATTAAAATTAAATAAGATATGTGCCAGATTTTAATAAGTTTCATAGTCTTACGTTTTGAGAAACCAAGAAACGCCCAACTTTGTATTCAACCGAATTTTATTCCGTTGAATAATTTAACACGACCCGGCATATTTTGAAATAAAATAATTTATCGAAATTCAGTCCGGCAAATGCGGAATTATTCGGAGCAAACGAAAATTATTTTCATGAGAAAGTAAACCCGGATTGTCATTTCTCCTTTGTGTCCGAACGGATGTCTTTTTCCTCAGCCATAAACAGACTGCCGTCATCGCCGCTGATCTCGTAGGCTCGGACTTCGCCGGTGTCGAAGCCCTGCCGGATGCGTCCCGCGCCGCGTTTTGTAACGACGCGCTCGTTCTTTTTGAATTTGAAGATTTGAGCGGCATCCGGGCTGTCGAGCGTTTTGAAATGGTCGCGCCAATCGTCGCCGTCGCGCCAGAAAATATGAAACGGTCCGACGCCGTGAACCTGAACGACCGCCGCATCGGGCGTGTAGCCGAACATCGTTTTGCCTTTCGGAATAAAGGCGTAACTGCCGGCTTTCATCTCTCTGAGTTCCGTCCGGTCATATTTGTCGGAGACGGCGAAATACAATGTTCCCTGCAGGACGGTAATATGTTCGTCAACCGGATGCCGGTGCGGCGGAATGATGCCGCCGGGCAGTTCGCGGATGCGTATGACGAACGGCTCGCCGGACTTTTCCGGGTCGCCGAAAAGAATCTCGACATCTTCGGTCATCGGCTTGAGCGGTATAATGCGCGCCTGCCGCCCGTCCTGCGCGGCAATCGAACCGGCAAAGAATGCGGATAAAACCAAAACCGGAAAAAGTGAATTTTTTATAAGCATCTTGTTACCTCCGAAAGCGAAAACATTTTTTTGCGAGTAATTTAACACTATTCGCCATATTTTGAAACAAAAAAAACGTCGGTTCGTTTGAAAATTTCTCAAACGAACCGCCGCGAGTTTTTTTTAACTTATTCGGATTCTATCTCTTGAAATTATAAACGATCTGCCCGACGGCTTTGACGGCTTTGCCGCCCATCATCACGGGTTTGACCTTTGTCTTGCGGGCGGCGTCTTCGGCAGCCTGGCGCAGGAGATTATGTCCCGAAGAGGCTTTGGCGGAAGTTACGTTTCCCGCTTCGTCAATCTCGACCTCGACGACGACCTGACCTTCGGCGTTCATATTCCGCGCGATCGGCGGGTAATTGGGCATCACCATTCTTTCGATCTGCGAAGCGTCAATCCGCCCGTGATTGAAAACGCCCGGCGTGTTGTTGTTCGTTTCCGCCGTTGGCGGCGGCGTTTGCGATGCCGCGCTCGTTTCCGCCGGTTTGGTTACGACCGGCGGCGTTTGCGCTTTTGCTTTCGCTTGTTCGGCGTCTTTCAGCTTTTTCAGATTTTCCTTCGCCGGTTCGTTGTTTTCGTCGAGTTCGACCGCCTTTTGATAATCTTCCATCGCCTTGAGCGCGTCGCCCATCTTCTCGTAGGTCACGCCGCGGTTGTAAAAGGCGACCGAATCGTTCGGCGTCAGCTCGATGACCTTGTTGTAGCTGGCGACCGCTTCGGCAAACTCGCGTTTGAAATAAAACGCGCGTCCGCGGTTGAAATACGCCGGAACGCTTTTCGGATTCAGTTCCAAAGCCTTGTTGTAATCAACGATCGCCAGATCGTATTCGCCCTTGCCGATGTTCTCGTCCGCCCGTTTCTGGTAGAACGTAAAATCGGGAAGCGCGGCGGCGGGCGACGGTTTGACTTCCGGCTTTTTCACCTCGGCGGGCGTTTCGGATTTGATGACCGGGCTTTTCTGACGGATCGCGTCAAGCAGGCTCTTGTCCGCGCCCGTTTTGAAAAGCTCGTCCTCGATCTCCGCCGTCAGCGCGAAAGTGATACCGCGCTCGGAAACCGCGTCGGACAGAATTTTATTCTTCTCCGGCATCGTCGCCTTGCTCGATCTGAGTCCGATCAGAATGTCCGCCAGACTGAGCTGGCGCGCCGTCTGCGCCTGCGTCAATACGGCGAGCATCAAAACCGCCAGCGCGGAAACCAATATACGTGATTTTTTTGTCCGGTAAAAAAATGTCTGTTTCATATTTTTACTCCTTTAGGGGATTTTCAAATTTCGTTTTAATAAAAAAACTCTGCTCCATTAATAATCGGTGATCAGATCGTCAACCGTAACTTTTTTCTCTTTCTTATCGGGCGTTTTCGCCGTCGCCGTCTGCGGTTTCGAGGCTTCCGGTTTGGGTTTCACCGCGACCGGCTTTTTGGCGGTCGGCTCGGTTTCCTGCGTCAGAACGGGATTGGTCTCGACCGGCGTTTCCGCCGTTTCCGAATTTGAAAGCGTCTGCGATTCGGCGTTATCGGGCATCTGCGGCGGCGCGGTATCGGCGTCCGGCTGAGTCGCCGAATCGGAAGGCGGATTCGCGCCGACCTGACTCGTTACGGTCTGCCCGTTCGTGCCGGATTTCGAAACGAACATCCACGCGCCGACCGCTCCGCTGCCGACCAAAACCAGAACCAGCGCGATGATCGGAAAGCTCATCTTCGAACGCTTCGTCTCTTCCGCGTTTTCGAACAAAACGCTGAATTCCGACGGCGCGTAATCTTTTTTGTAATCGGTCTCAACGACTTCCGCGTTTACTTTTACCGCTTCCGGGACGGAAATCGCCTCTTCCCGGACGGCGACGGAGTCTTCCGCCGGCTCGACCGTTTCCGCTTCTTCTTCCGGCGTTTCGATCTCTATTTCCTCTTCGATTTCTTCTTCCGGCTCCTCCGAGGGAATCTCGATCTCCAGAAGCTCCTCTTCGTCCGCTCCGTCAAAATCGAATATGTCGGCGGAAATTTCTACGGCGTCTTTTACCGGACTCAATTCCTCCCTGACTTCGGCGGCTGTCTCACCGGTTTCCCTGCGCGGCTCTGCCGGAATTTCTTCTGCGGTTTCGGGCGCGAGATCAAGCACGGACGAATGTCTTTCCGCTTCCCCGATGTTCCCGCCCTGAGGCATTCTGACGGACTGAACCGTCTTATGCGTTTCCGGCTCGTTAAGATCGTTCAGACTGAACGTTTCATACGCGCCGGTTTCTTCCGCCTGTTCTTTTTGTCCGTTTTCGGCGGCTTCGCGTTCTTTGATACGGACAAAAGCCGTCCGCAAGACCTGCCGCATAATGACCGCCGAATCGAAACGCTTCTCGCGTCTGATCTCCAGCATCTTTGTCAAAATGTCGGAAACCTCGTCCGGAATGTCCGCGTTGAGCGCGGACGGCGCGGCAAGCGGGTCGGGATTGCCTTCTAAAATTTCGATCGAGCGTTCGAGCGCGTTTTTCGGAAAACCGCCGGTCAGCATCCGATACAGCAGAACGCCGAGCGAATAAATATCGCACCGCGCGTCAACCGGCTGGCGCAGAATTCTTTCCGCTCTTTCATCGAAGCTCGCGGCAATGACCTTCTGCGAAGCGAGATCGAGATTTTCCCAAATCTGTTCGAGCGGCGAATAATTCAAGTCTTCGGCGGACGGATTTCCGGCAGTTTTATTGCCGCAGCGGATCTTGAGAATCGCCGAAGTGAGTATTTTGATTTTTCCGCCGGAAGCCAGAAGAATATTCTGCGGTCTGAGATCGCCGTAAACGATCGGCGGCATGTGAAGATGCAGATAGCTCAGCGCGTCGAGGATTTGCTCGCTCCAGCTCATCGCACCGGAGAAGGAAAATTCGAATCTTTCTTTTTTCAGGACGTCGCTTAAAAATTCGCCGTCATCCGTTTCCATCACGACAAACCAGCCGTTCGGTTCGGCAAAGTAATCGTAAACCGTCAAAAACGCCTCGTGTTTTATTCCCTTGAGAAGCTTTTCTTCATCAGCGAGATTTTTCCTGCCGTTGTAGGCGCACTGGTTGATGACGATGTTTTTCTCGAAAATGTTGTCGAAGCCTTCGTATATCAAACCGACATCATTTTGTCCGAGATGCCGGACGATACGATAACGTCCTTCTTGCAGCAGTTCGTTTATAGGAAGCATATTTTTATTGTTACCTGTCAGTTCTCTAACGGAAGAAAAAAAGGTGTGTTTGTCGAACAGAAATTGTGAATGTTTAACAAACAAAAACTTTGTTTGCCATTTCTATTATACTCAATTCTTTAAATAATGGAAGTAATAATTTTAAGTTTGTAGATTTTTTTTTCGGATTGCGGAATTTTAAGGGATTTGAGGGATTTGCAAAAGAGACGGCGGCGAAAAAATAGCCGTCTCTATTTTGTTTCAAAAATTTTCAGGGACGCGGCGCCGCGCCTTCCGTTCTGCGCTGGTTTATCGAACTCGCGCCCTCGGTTCTTTTCGGCGTCGGCGGTTTAACGACCGGTTTCGGTGTCGGACGGGTGGCGACTGTTGTCGTCGGAGTCTTTTTCGGCGGTTCGGGTTTGGGTTTGGCGACGACCGGTTTTGGCGGTTCGCTCGAAGCAGCGGTTGTTTCCGTATTCGTTTCGCCGGTCTGGTCGCCTTGTTCGACAGCCGTTTCGGGTTCGGGCGAAGATTCGGTATTTGTTTCGACGAGCGTTTTCACATTCGCCGTTTCTGCATTTGAATTAACGGTCGTATTCGTATTGCCGACGGTCGCCGCGCGGTTTTTCTGCCACAGGTAAAAACCGAATGCCGCGCCGCCGAGCATCAGGAAAAGCAAACCGAAAACCGGGATCAGCCAGAGCAGTTTACTGCTCTTCTTTTTCGGTCTGCCCGTCAAGGTCTGCGGCATAAAATTGTCCTGCGTTACAGGCGAAACGGGCGTTTGCGTTTCGGGGAGACGGGTTTTGTTGTCGAGATTGACCGCGAAATTGGCGGGCGCGGCGATGGTTTCGACCGACGGATGAGCGTCCGCTTTGTTCGGAGTCGGAAACGGCGGCTGGTTGTAAATTTCCGTTTTCGGCGCGGTCGAATCGTCTTTCGCCGTATTCAGCTCGCTCCGATTCATCTGGACGGTTGCCGCGTCGGTCGGTTTTATTTCGCGTTGCGTCTGGCGATTGCGGGCTTCGATCTGGCTGATGTATTTTTCGCGTTCGGCTTCCATTTTTTGCCGTTCCTGCTGGATCGAAGCGCGTTCGGATTCGATCCTCTGCTGTTCGGCTAAAAGAGCGGCGCGTTTGGCTTCTTCTTCGCGCGTCTGTTCGGTCTTGAACGCTTCGCGCAAAGCCGAGCGCATTTCATCTGCCGACTCGAACCGACTCGCGTGTTCGATGTCCATCGCTTTGTGCAGAGTTTCCGAAACCGCCGGTGGAATTTGCGGATTGAGAGCGTAAGCATTGACGAGCGGATCGGGTTTGCCCGCCCAGATTTCGAGCGAACGTTTTAGTGCGTCAATCGGAAGCGTATTAGTTAATAAATGATAAAACGTCGCGCCGAGCGCGTAGATGTCGCTTCGCGCGTCGGCGTTCTGTTCCATAATTTCTCCGGCTTTGTCCTTAAATTGATACGCGATAACTTCGCGGAAGGTCGGATCGAGAACGCGGTAGATTTGTTCCAGCGGCGAATAATGCAGAGTCGCGGCGACGAATGTCTGATTCGTGATGGTCGTATTTTTCTGCGTTTCGTTGCCTTTGGCAATTCCGAAATCAAGCAGTTTTACTTTGCCGCGCGTCGTCAGTTTCAGATTCTGCGGTTTGATGTCGCGGTGTATGACCGGCGGATTCAGAGTGTGCAGATAATCGAGCGCGTCGAGAAGCTGTTCCGCCCAACGCATCACGTCTTCGACCGGGAACGGTTCGCCGCGTTTTTCCAGAAGCTCGCCGAAATCGTCGCCGTCAACGAGTTCCATAATCAAAAACTGCCGGTCGTTGTCCTGAAAATAATCACGGACGTGCGGAAACGCTTCGTGATTTACTTTGGCGAGAATTTTCCCTTCGCGTTCGAAGGCAAGTTTGATCATTTCCCTCTGCGCCGGAGTCGTGTTTTTCGAAAGGTCGAGCAGAATTTCTTTGAGGGCGATAGTCGTATCGAAAACATTGTCGTGCGCTTCGTAAACCGCGCCCATTCCGCCTTTACCGAGTTGACGAATAACGCGGTAGCGGTCGTGTATTACTTCATTTACCATCAACATAATTTTCTTTCTCTCTGAACGGGTGAAAAGTTTATCTGCCAAATTATTCTACATTTTTGACAAAAATGAAAGTTTTTGCGGGGAATCTTTATGGTAGAAAAACGGTAGCTACAGAAATTCAGGGAATAAACCAAAAACAATTTGTATATAATAACAATAGAAAAATGTTCGATTTCGGACGGACGAAAGACGAAAAATGGAGAGCGTTCGAAGCGGAAGCGATGCCGCATCTGGCGGATCTGTACCGCGTGGCGATGTGGCTTGTGCGAAATCAGACCGAGGCGGAAGACCTCGTTCAGGAAACTTTTATACAGGCATTGCAGTCGTTTCACCGCTATCAACGCGGAACGAACTGCAAGGCGTGGCTGACGACGATTCTTTATCATCTGAACAGCAAGCGAAAACGAAAGCTCGGACAAATGCCGATGATCGGCGATGCGGAAGAAATGCTCGCCGAAACACTGCGCTTCGAGCCTGCGGTCGTCCAGCATATTACCGACAAGGAGATTTTGACCGCGCTCAAAAATATGCCGCAAAATTTCCGGGAGGTCGTCATTTTAGCCGATGTCGAAGAATTCGCTTACCGGGAAATCGCCGAAATTCTCGATGTCCCGATCGGAACGGTGATGTCGCGTCTGCATCGAGGGCGAAAAATCCTGCGCGGCGAATTGGCTGGTTATGCCCGCGACGAATACGGAATCGAAGTTGATCTTGAGGTCAGAGAAAATGAGATGTGAAGATTTTCGGGAAGTCGCCGATTCATTTTTGAGCGGCGAACTGCTCGTCGAAACAAATCACAAGGCGATTCGCCATCTGGAAAACTGCGAATCGTGCCGCAACGAATTGGAAACGCGGAAAGCGTTTCGTGAACGACTGCGAAACGCCGTTCTCAACGCGCCGGACGCGCAGATAAATCCGGCATTCGCAGATGATCTGCGCTCCCGTTTAAGAAATGATTTTGAAAAAGTAGAAGCCGTCCCGAATGTTTGGCGGAATCCGTTTTCGATAAAAGTTCTAACCGCATCTTTTGCCGCTTTGTTATTAATAAGCGTTACCGGATTCGTTTTTCTCGCAAACAACGAAAACGGGCAGGCAATTTCTCAAGAAAATTCAAATGTAATAAATTCGCCGAAAGATGAAAATCTGAGCGCGATGTGGCAGAAGATCGCGTATCAGGCAATCGGCGATCATCAGCATTGCGGGCTTGAAAAAATGGATTACTGGCAGAAAATCGCGGCGCAGGAAACCGCCAAAAAGACAAATTTCAGACAAGCCTTTTTGCAGAAAGCGGCATTTAATTCTTCCGAACCGGTGCGGCTTCTTCACGTTCACGACTGCGTTTACGACGGCAGAAATTTCACGCACGCCGTCATCCGCATCGGCAGACGAACCGTTTCCGTTCTACTGACTGAAACCGAACTCGCCGCCGAAACGAACAAAAACAATAGAGGCGGCGAACCGGATTCGGCAATTATTTGTCAAAAACAGACCGGATTTCAAATAGCGAGTTTTACCGGAGCGAACAAAGCGGTTTTCGTCATTTCCGATCTGCCGGAAGCGGAAAATCTGAATCTGGCGCGCAGTCTTTCAAACGCGATGAACAGCTAAAATGTCTGCCAATAAAATAAAATCGAGCGAGATCACACCGGAGAGCGTTTATTTAAATCGCCGCAATTTTATTCGTGCGGCAGCTTTCGCCGGAACGACACTCGCCACCGCCGGACTTTACAGATTTTTCAATCCGCCGCCGCCGAAAGAAATCAAAACAGCCGAGATCGAAAATATCGCAAAGCCGGAAACTTTTCGCGCCGCGGACGCGCCGACCTCGTTTGAAGACATCACGAACTACAATAATTTTTACGAATTTTCGACGAGCAAAACCGCCGTCGCCAGAAAAGCGGAAAATTTTATAACTTCGCCGTGGACGGTTCAGGTTGACGGACTCGTCCAAAAACCGAAAGCGTTCGGCATCGAAGAAATTTTAAAGTTCGAGCAGGAAGAAAGAATCTACCGTTTCCGATGCGTCGAAGGCTGGTCAATGGTTATCCCGTGGGTCGGTTTTCCATTGAAAAAACTGCTCGATGCCGTCGAGCCTTTGGGAACTGCAAAATATGTCGCTTTTCAAACATTTTACAAAGGCGCGAATCCGGCGGGCGAAAATATAAATTTGCCCGAAAGCGACGGCGGAATGCAGTCGAGCGTTTTCGCCGGAATCGAATTTCCGTATGTCGAAGGTCTGCGGCTCGACGAAGCATTTCATCCTTTGACTATCTTGGCGACCGGACTTTACGGCAAACGAATGCCGAATCAGAACGGCGCGCCGGTTCGTCTGGTCGTTCCCTGGAAATACGGTTTCAAAAGCATCAAATCAATCGTGCGGATAACTTTGACCGAAAAAGAGCCGCCGACCACCTGGAACATTGCCGCGCCCGGCGAATACGGATTTTATTCGAACGTCAACCCGAAGGTAGATCACCCGCGCTGGTCGCAGGCGACGGAAAGACGTATCGGCGAACTCGGTTTGAGAGAAACTTTGATGTTCAATGGCTATGCGGATGAAGTAGCGAGTCTTTATGAGGGAATGGATTTGAAGAAATATTATTGATTAGAAATATGAAAAATCTAAAATTACTATTACTTTGTGGAATAATAATTAGTGTTTTCGGAAGCGTTATTTTAGCGCAACAAGAAGGTTTTAAACGAGATAATATTAAAATTCAAAATGTAAAATCCGAATACAAAAAATCTGAAGAGTTAAGATTAAAGTTGATTAATACTGATAAAAATCCTGTTTATTTTCAAAAAATTAACGGATTAATAGACTTCGAGATTTTTGTTTATGACGAAATTAACAAACAATGGCTCACCGTGGAAAAAAAGCAAAAGCTTACCCATAGAACCATTTCATTTGAAAAAATTGAGCCTGATGAACACTTTATTTTTGAGATAAATATGAAAGCTTTATGGGCAACAACTAATGTCGAAAGAAAAATAAACGGAAATAAATATAAGGTAGTAATAAATTACTACTCCGAAATTCCTAAAGATTGGACGAAAGATGTAAAACTATATTCAATCGAATCTAAAGTTTTTAAGTTGGTATAACGCTGAAATATTTGTTAAATGAACGATGTAAAATTCAACAAAATTCTAATTTTCATCAACGCGCTCATTCCGCTCACATTTCTCGCGTGGGACGCATATTTTCAAAACTTAGGCGCGAATCCGGTCGAGTTTTTTCTCCGCACGACCGGCATTTTGACGCTCGTTTTTTTGTTTATCACGCTCGCGGTTACGCCTCTGAGAAAATATTTTGGATGGAATCAACTCATAAAATTCCGTCGAATGCTCGGACTTTTCGCTTTCTTTTACGCCTTTCTTCACTTGATAACTTATTCTATTTTCGACAAAGCGTTGAACATTCCGGCGATTGCCGAAGACGTTTGGAATCGCCCGTTTATCGCCGTTGGAATGCTCGCGTTTTTTCTGCTTATTCCGCTGGCAATTACCTCGACAAACGGGATGATAAAAAGATTAGGCGGAAAAAATTGGGCGCGTCTGCATAAATTGACTTATCTGATCGCAATTTTAGGCGTGATTCATTTCTGGATGATCGTCAAATCCGATCTGACTTACCCGCTACTCTTCGGTTTGGTTTTAGCAATTTTGTTGGGTTACAGAATTTACGCAAAGCTCGAAAAACCGAAAATCCAAAAAGTTCAAACAAATTGAATCAGCGATTTACAAAATAACTTATTACGCTTCCAATCAAGCCGAAAAAAACTGCTATTAAAACAACAGTAACTACTGCTGAAAACTTAATTACTAAATCCGGTTCAATATCTATTTTACCGGGTCCAACAATCCAAGAAATATACCAACCCAAAGTCGAATCAATTATTCCTGTTAGTGCCGATGAAATAATAGCTAGAGCGAAATTCCCATATTTTTCACCGAAAAAACCGATGCAAAAGTAAATTATGGCTGAACCGATAGCAAATAATACATAATCTATCTGAAAGGTTTGGGAAATAAACGAGGCAAGCGCATCAAATGCAAGGATGCTGAGGAAAGAAATCAATAAAAATATTGAAAACCTTTTCATATCTCATGACTTCACAATGTTTTTATTTAATATGATCGTATTTTTTCCGGTAATCTTCGCCGACAACAACGACCGTTTTGCACATTTCACGAAGCCGTGAGCGAAGGCGGACACCGATCCGGTCTTCCAGAGTTTCTTCGCGCTCGTTGCGGACTTTATCAAAATAATTGGTCGTAAAGATCGTCAGTTTTTTGTCGTTGTAGCGCGTGTTGATGATATGCGCCATCGTGTCGCGCACCCATTCGGTCGGTTTTGACGCGCCGATTTCATCGAGAACCAGAACTTCGGCTTCGAAGATCGGCGATAAAACTTTGAGTTCGGATGCCTGCGTGTTCGTGTTATACGAATCCTGAATTTCTTTGAGTAGCGAACCGAATTCATAAAACAGACAGCCGTAGCCTTTTTTCGCAATCGCTTTGAGAATCGAAACCGCCAAGTGAGTTTTTCCGACACCGCAGTTGCCGGCAAATAAAATTCCCTGACCGTCGTAATCGGGATGAAATTCGGACGAGAGTTTCTGCGCCAGCCAGACGGCGGTGCGCTGTGATTCGTTGTTCGGAATGAAAGTATTGAAATCGCATTCGCGGTAGCGTTTCGGGATTCGCGCTTTACCGAGCGGGTCGGGACGCTTCTTCTGTTTGCGGCATTCACACGGACGCGCGCCTTTTCCCGCGACGACTTCCATTCCCGAACCGTAGCAGAGCGGACATATCTCAGGCTCGTCCGCCAGCGGCTGAACCGTATAGAGTTCGCTCTCTTCGGACGCATTTTCAGCCGCATTAGGCACGGCAAAAAGCTGATGTTTTTTGGCTTTTTCCTGAGTCATCAATTAAAAAGTGATTCCCGTATTCCTTGAACCGACCTTGATGATTTATTAGAAATCTTTACTACTTTCGGGTTTAGACATTTGGGATTATAACACTGAAAATTATTCTTTCAAGTTTTTTTTCGCAAGTTTCTCAATTTTTTTTCAATTAGTTTTTCAACTATTTTTAACTCTTTCAAATAAAAAGAATTAACACTTTTTTAACATTATCCGTTTTGCGAAGGATAATTTCAAAATTAAAATTCAGGTTATGAAAACGGCTGTCTTGACCGAAAAAATCGGCGACGCGCTCATTATAAAATTCAACCGTCCTGAAATCCGCAGTCCGCTTTCGGTCTTTGTTCTCAGGCGTTTGGACGAAATTTTAGACGAAGCGGCGGGCGATGAAACAATAAAAAAAATCATTTTTACGGGAACGGGCGGCGTTTTCGCGTCGGGTGCGGATCTGCGCGAGATTGCCGCGCTTTCTCCGCAGACGGCGCACGAATTTGCCATCAGAGGGCAACGATTGATGAACAAAATTTCGTCGTCCGAAAAACAGACGATTGCCGCCGTCAACGGTTTCTGTTTCGGCGGCGCGCTCGATCTTGCTTTGTCTTGCAACAAAAGAATCGCCACGCCGAACGCCGAGTTTTCGCATCCGGGCGTGAGTCTCGGAATCATCACCGGCTGGGGCGGAACTCAGCGTCTGCCGCGTCTGGTCGGCGAAGCGAACGCGCTCGAAATATTTCTGACGGCGAAAAGAATGTCGGCGGAAGAAGCTCTGAGAATCGGTTTGATTGATGCGGTCAGCGAAGATTTAATAAGCGATGCGGTGAAAATGATTTTGTAAAAGACTGCCGAATAGATTATTTTGGTGGTGTATCAAATTTTATGATACTCGATTTTCTCAACATTTTTATTTCGGAATAAGTGATAAGTGATAAGTCAAAGGTGATAAGTTATGTCGAGATTTTATCTATCACGTTTCACCTATCACTTATCACTTATTCCGAATCTGTTTTTCTTCATCATAAATTTTGAGACACCACCATTATTTTTAGTTTCCAACTCGACAATGACCGAAAATAAAAAAGATTTGATCCTGCTTGCCGTCATCGCGTCGGTCGCATTTTTAGTTTTCGCCAATTCTCTGACGGGCGATTTCGTTTATGACGACGCGCGGCAGATCGTCCGCAATCCTTTGATTCAGGACAATTCTCTGATCGGCAAAGCTCTGACTTCGGACGTTTGGGCGTTCAAGGGCGACGGCACATACACGGCGAGCAATTACTGGCGACCGACCTTTACAGCGTTTCATATTTTGAATTTCCGTCTGTTCGGTCTAAGTCCGTTCGGCTGGCATCTTCTGAATGTTCTGCTTCACGCCGGAATCTGCGCGTTAATTTTTTTACTGCTCAGACGTTGGAATTTGTCGCCGAATCTTTCGTTCGTTATCGCATTGATTTTCGCAGTTCATCCTGTTCACGTTGAATCGGTCGCGTGGATTTCCGGCTCGCCCGATCTGTTATTTGGAATTACTTTTCTCGGCTCGCTTTTTTTTGCCGACAAATGGGCAACGGAAAAAGCGGGCAGTTTTAATCTGCTCGCCGCGCTCGTTTTATACGCGCTCGCGCTCGGCGCGAAAGAAGTTGCGATGCTTTGTTTCCCCATCTATTTTCTCGTATTTTCGTATCGTCAAAATGCGGCAGATGAAACGGAAGAAAAACAAAAAGCAACCGAAGAGCAAGCAAAAATCGAGCGCAAAACTTCCGCGTTTTACGCAGCGCTCGCTTTTGCCGTTTTAGCCGCCGCTTATTTTTTCATTCGCTGGGCGGTTCTCGGCAGAATCTCGCATCCGGCAGAAGAAGCGGTCGGTTTTTATAATGCGGTTTTGAGCGTTCCGTCCGTTTTTGTTTTTTACTTAAAGCAGATAATTTTTCCCGTTACCATCGGCGCGAATTACCCGCTTCGTCCGGTCGAAACGATTCACGTTTTAAATTTCGTTTTACCGCTTTTGATTTCGATTGCGGCGATCGTTTTGTTCTATCTGCTGGCGCAGCGTTCTTTTATTCAAAAGATCGGTTTCGCGCTTTTTATCCTGCCGCTTTTGCCGACAATGAATATTTCCGCGTTCGTTTCCGAACAGATCGTTCACGACCGTTATCTCTATATTCCGCTGCTCGGTTTTCTGCTGATAGTCTTTCCGTATCTTCTGGAAATTTTAAAAAGATTTTTTGATGAAAAAGCGGAAAATGCGATTTTGATTTTGGGAATTTTATTGAGCGTTCCGCTCGCGGCTCAGACATTTATCCATAATCAATACTGGCAAAACGAATTCGCGCTTTGGGAACATAATGTCGAAGTTGATCCGTCATCTTCGACCAATTTTACGCAATACGGCACGATTTTGAATCTGATGGGACGGCACGCCGAAGCTCTCGAAGCGTTTAACCGTTCGCTCGACAACCGACCGACCGCGCTCGGTCTGATGGGACGCGCCCGCGCAAATATTTTACTCAACAATTATGAAGAAGCCGTCTGGGATCTAAAAACGGTCGTCGAAATGCCGGACAAAGAATTGAACGCTTACACGCTTTATCAAACTTACGAAGCACTCGCGCTCGCACTTTCCAACAATGGAAAAAATGAACAGGCGGCAGAAATTCTGCGCGAATCAAGAAAACGTCTGCCGCTTTATCACGCTGCGCTGACGGAGAAACTCGCCATCGTTTTATACCAGCAAAACCGCAAAGACGAGGCTCTCAAAGAACTCGAAGACGCTCGACCGCAGGCGCGGCGCGAAATGCTGCCGGAATCGAAAAATATTTTTATGCGGCTCGGGATGCTCTACGGCGAAGCCGGACGAAAAGACGAAGCGCGCGAGGCGTTGCGGGAATTTTTGCAGGTTTCAAATGGGATCAACGACACAAACACGCTTCAAAACCGCCGTCTGACGAGCGAACTTTTAAGACAATTGCAATAAAGAAAAAATAACGGGAGCGCAAACATCCGTATTTACGCTCCCGTTAAAATTTTTTTACCCTTATTGTTTATCTTCGCTTTTCGTCTTTGATTCGAATCTTTCCAGATACGTCCCTTTCTTTTCCAGATTCTTATCATCGTCAACCGGCGCGTTTCTCTCGGGCTTGACTGATCTGTCTCGCCGCGCTGGTTTTTCGATATATGCGGGCATAATCTTTTCCGCATCGTCTACCCCATCTTGAATCCGGGCAGCCTTTTCGACCGAAACGGTGTCGGGCGTAATGACGATTGTTTCCGGTAAAGGCTCGACAATCTCGTCATTGACCGCGATCATAGTTTGCGGCATTTGCGGCTGATGCCTCAGACAGTGGATATTTGCCGAAGCCGAAACCGGGACGACGACCGTCTCACGGTGCGGACAATATTTATCGGCGAGCATTCCCGTTTCGGGATCAATCTCGATCGTTATCAAACCTTTCGGCATGACAAAGTTTTCGCCGCCGAGTTCCGGTCTGTGCGAAACCGCCCTTTGCATAAATTCCGTCCAGAGCGGAAGCGCGGATTCGCCGCCCGTCATCCCGATGTCTTCGGTTTCGTCAAAACCGATCCACGCGACCGTTACGAGATTCGGCGTGTAGCCGACAAACCAGCCGTCCTTCGAGCTTCCGGTTTTTCCGGCAAAGGCGACCGATTTTCCGAGCGCGTTTTTCGCCGCCCGCGCCGTGCCGCGCTGGACGACCGCTTCGAGCATATCGGTCATCATATAGGCGGTTTTCGGCGAAACGATCTGTCTGTCGCCCGGCATTGATTGATAAATGATTTTGTCCTCGCCGGAAATAATTTTCGAAACAAATGTCGGTGTAACCTCTCTGCCGCCGTTGGCGAAGACCGCATAAGCGGCGGCTAACTGCAGAGGCGTAACTTCCATCGTGCCGAGCGCGAGCGACGGATAAGCCTGTATGTTTTCAAAACCGAACTCTTCGGCTTTTCCGGCGACGCTTCGCAAGCCGACATCCATCGCGGTTTTGACGGCGACGACGTTCGATGATTTCGCCAGAGCGGTTTTCATCGTGATCGTGTCGTTGGAATACGAGCCGCCGTAATTTGCCGGAATATACGGTTTGCCGTTATCGAAATTAAATTCTGTTTTGCTGTCGGCAAAAGTTCGCATCGGCGTCATTCCGCGTTCGAGCGCGGCGGCATATATAAATGGTTTGAAAACCGATCCGGGCTGACGACGCGCTTCGGTTGCGCGGTTAAACTGCGATTCTTTATAATTTCTGCCGCCGACGAGCGCGAGAATATGCCCCGTGTGCGGGTCAATCGCTACGAGCGATGCCTGTATATTTTTTCCTTTTTTGCTGTAGATCTTGTCGAGTTTGACGATCTGTTCGGCGACCGCGTTTTCGGCGATCTGCTGCAATTGCGTATCAATCGTCGTGTAAACTCGGCGGTTGAAATTCGTGTTGTAGATATCGCCGGAAAAATCTTCGGTCAGCTTTTTCATCGCCGCGTCAACAAAATACGGCGCGATCGTCGAGTCGCCGTTTTGCGGTTTGGCTAAAGCAATCTCCGTTTTGAGCGCGTTATCCGCCTGCTCGTTTGAAACAAAACCGCTTTCGCGCATTTTAGAAATGATCCAATCGCGGCGATCTTTCGCTTTCGCGTCGTTTTTGTGCGGCGCGTAATGCGTCGGATTTTTGATCATCGCCGCGATCGCCGCCGCTTCCGTCAAATTCAAATCTTTCAGGTCTTTATTAAAATAAACCCGCGCCGCCTGCTCGATGCCGTGAACGCCGACCGAGCCGTATTGACCGAGATAGATCTCGTTGCAGTAGAGCGCGAAAATGTCTTCTTTCGACATTTGCTTTTCCAGCGAAAGCGCGAGAAATGCTTCGGAAAATTTTCTCGTAAAAGTTTTTTCCGGCGTTAAAAACGTGTTTTTAACCAGTTGCTGGGTGATCGTCGAAGCGCCCTGCTGAATTTCGTTCTCGGTGAGGTTGACGTAAAAAGCGCGTGCAACGCTTTTTACGTCAATGCCGGGGTGATGGAAAAATCTCTGATCTTCAGCCGTTAAAACGGCGTTTCTCAGAATTTCGGGAATCTGTTCGTATTTCAAAACGCGGTTCACGCCGCGCTTGGCTTCCGACCGACCGGAAAGAAGTTCGGGCTGGATCTCGAATTGCTGAAGCGTTCCAGTTTGATCGCTGATGCCGGCAATTCTTTTTTCGTCAAATTTGATACTGACCGTCTTTGTTTCCGTGCTGAAATAATTATTGTCTTTGATCTGGACGGAATTTTCGTCCGTCCGAAAAGTGCCGTTCCAGATGCCGTTCGCCGCATCGTTTTCGACATAACCCGAACGGCGGAGAATTTCGACTGTTTCATCGAGCGAAATTTTTTGATCTTTTCTCAGAACGCGCGGCGCGGCGTAAATACCGGCTCGCGTATGCCAGAAACCGGAAGCGATGCGCAGTTCGACCGTCTGCGAATAGTGATTGTAAAAATACAAAAAGCCGATGCCGGATAAAACGGCGACGGCTAAGATCGTGATAAAAGAATAAACGAAGCCTTTAAGGAGAAATCTTTTGACGCGGACAGCCGCGCTTTCTTTTTGAACAAACTTTTTGGTCCGAAACCGCCGCTTTGCGATAGATTCGGTTTGTTTATAATTTTTCCCCGCCTTGATGATTTCCCCTTGCATATTTGTTACCCTTTTTCGTTCTCTAAATCTTGGTAATAAATAGTGCAACGACTGTGCCAGCTTTTGCAAACTATTGAATATAATAGTTTTATTTCAAATTGACCGCATCATTTTAATCTGCGTTTATTTAATTTATTGAATTGAAAACATACAGTTTACTTGTTTAAAAACTTTGCAATTCCCTTCTGACAATCTTCCGTCAGACGCGCGATGGTGTTGACCTCCGCGCCGGTTTCGAGCGCGATGTCAAACGTCATTCCGTCCATCTGATAAAGAAGTTTTTTCGACAAAACGACCGCCGAGCGCGAAACTTTTTCATAAACGGAAATATAATTTTTTACTTCCCGCTCAAAACTTTCGTCTTCAAAAACGCGGTTTATCAAACCCATTTTTTCGGCTTCTCCGGCAGAAAATTCAAAGCCCTGCGTGATGAGTTCGAACGATCTTTTCTCCGAAAGATTGCGCCTGAGAATCGCCATGACCATCGCCGGAACAAAACCGATCTTGACTTCCGGGTAGCCGAACCGCGCCGACCGCGCCGCGAGAACGATGTCGCAAGCGGTCGCCAAACCGCACCCGCCCGCCAGAGCGCGTCCCGTTACGGCGGCGATGACGGGAATTTTTATTCTGCGAATCAGCGAAAAAAGTTCCAACAAATTTTCCGCATCCGATAGATTTTCCATCACATCGCTTTCGGCGATCTTTTGCAGAGCCGACAAATCCGCGCCCGAACAAAAATCGCTTCCCGCGCCTTTGATAACAATCGCACGTAATTCAGAATCTTTGTCCGCTTCGCGCAGAGCGTTTTTTAGCGAATTTATCAAAGCGTCGTTCAAAGCGTTGCGCTTTTCGGGACGGTTCAGCGTGATAGTCAATATCGAGTTTTTCTTTCCGGTTAATATTTCAGACATTTTATTTATTTGAATTTTCAATCATTTCACATAAAAACAAAAACGCATTTTTTGGAAAAATTATAATTCGGAATCGGTTTTGTAGAAAAACGGCTTGATAAAACAGCGGAAGATTTCGCCTTTCATTATTCGGGAAGATTCATTTTGTGCAGAATTTCTTTAAAACGCGGATCATTTCTGAGATTAGCCAGCCGCGGTTCGGTCTTTAGCCAGATCATTCTCTCTTCGCGCTCGTCCAGACATTTTTGCAGCGCCTAGAACGCTTTCTCAGCAACTCCCATTTCGGCATAATTTACCGCGAGCGTGTGTAGAGATTTCGTGTCGTTTTGAGCGAGCTTTTCGAGCCGCGCAAGCATTTCGGCGGCTTCTGCGGTTTTACCGCTTTTGTGATAAGCGGCGGACAAAAGCGAATACCATTTGAAGGCGGGAAAATTATCTTTTTCCGCTGTTTGCTGTTTGTTCAAACTTGTCGTGCCTAGTTCGATAACCTTCGCGTAATCGCCTTTATGATAGAGAAAAGTCGCGTAGGCGATTGCGGCAACGGCGTTTTCCTTTTCGAACAGGTAAAAATCTTCCGCCATTTTCAAAGCTTCGTCCATTTCGCCGCGCGCTTCCAGAATCGGAAAATGCATCATCAGGATCGCCTGTGAGAGCGGATTTATCTCACTCGCTTTTTTGACGGCGGCAAGAGCTTCGTCGTTTCTGCCCAGAATCGAAAGCAGTTGGGCGTAGCGGTAATAAGCTCTGGCATAATTCGGATTCAATTCGACGGCGCGGACAAAATGCCGTTCGGCGGCTTTCCAGTCCCATTCGCCGTTGAGTTTGACCGAGCCGAGCGCGGTATGCGATTCGGCTGATTCGGCATCGAGCGCGACCGCTTTTTCGGCATACATCCGCGCTTTTTCGTAAAACTCCGTTCCCGCCGCGCCGGAGACGACATTGGCGCGGGCGGTAAAAATATCGGCAAATCCCGTATAAGCGAGCGCGAAGGCGGGATCGAGTTCGATTGCTTTCTGATATTCGGCGGTCGCCTTTTCAAACCAGCCCGGCTGGCGGCGGTCGTGAATTTCCCGCCCGCGAAGATAAGCGCGGAAAGCGTCGGCATTTTCCGTCGGGCGTTTCGTCAAGAGCCGTTCGGATTGCCCGGTCAATTCCAAAGCCAGCGAACGGGCGACGCTGGCGGAAAGTTTATCCTGCAAAATAAAAATATCGGTTTCGGTTTCGTCAAAAGTTTCATGCCAGAGCTGTGTGCCGTCGCGCACATCCCAAAGCCGCGCATTGATTCTTATACGCCCGTCAACCGTCTGAAATGTGCCTTCCAAAACCGCGTCAACCTTTAACTCTTCGCCGAACCGGAGGGCGTCCTTTCCGCTCTGCTCGAATTTGCCGACCGCGTCGAAAGGTCTGATCGTAAATCGGTTGAAACTTCCCAGACGGGAAATCAAAAGATCGGGCAGACCGGAAGAAAGCTCGTTGTTTCGTTTGTCTTCGTTAAGATTTTTGAAAGGCAAAACCGCGACCGTTGAAATATTGCGTTCGGCGGCGGGAATCGTCCGGTCGGTTGCGCGCCACCAGAGGGCAAAACTGGAAAGAAAAAGCAAACTCAATAAAATAATTCCGATAAAATGCCAGCGGACGGGCGATTTCTGAAGTTTGCCGTCAGCGGGCGCGTTCGGAATATAAATTTCGTCATTTCCGACCGCCGCTTTATTTCCGTTAACTGCGCCGTTTTGAGAAACTTCTCGCACGTCGGCAATGAAACGGTAGCCGCGTTTCGGAACGGTTTGAATAAACCGCGATTTATTTTTGCTGTCGAGAGTTTTTCTAAGGAGCGAGATCGTATAATTGATATTGGCTTCTTCGACAAACGTTTCGCGCCAGACGGTTTCGAGCAGTTCTTCGCGGCTGACGATGTCGCCGCCCTTTTCGACCAGCAAGATTAAAACTTCCAGCGCTTTCGGCGAGAGCGCAACGAGTTCGCCGCCGCTCCACAAACCCGGATTTTCCGTATTGAGGCGGAAATTTTCAAATTCGAAAAATTGTCCATTTTTGCCGGACATCGCTTGTTTTAGTTATTCCTTATAAATTCCTAATCTTTTCCAAAGTTTTTTTCTACCCCAGAAATATAAAACTATTGACGCACAAATTCAATTTTTTTGTGAAATAAATTTTTGAGGTAAAAACCGATGAAACTTAAAATTCTCTTTTTAACAATTGCCGGACTGACCTTCGTATTTCTTTTTCCGGCGTATTTCGATTCCGCAGTAAACGGACAGCGACCGGCAAGATTCAAGACGGAAACCGGCGCGGTTTCACTCGGCACGGGGCAAAAAATGATCGTTTCCATCAGCGTTGATCCCACGACCGACACGCCCGAAAGATTTCGTTTTCGAATGATGAGATACGGTCAGACGCAGTGTCAGGCTAACGGAGTCTGCCGGCAAACTGTCGAATCACAGAACACAACGCCGCTGCTGACGATGAATCCGAACGAGTCGCTTTCATTCGAAATAGACGGAAACGGAAATCTCGTTTCCGCCGAAGTACTCGGCAGTACGCGGAATATGCGGGTCAACGTGATGATAATAGATACGGCGACGGGAAAAATCACCGCAGTTGATGTTCCGCCGATAGACATCAATCTATTAGGCTAAGATAATTCGATTTATAAAATTTGGAGGTAAAAATGAAAAGAAGATTCACATTGATAACCGCGCTCGTTTTGAGCATTGGTTTAGTATCGCTGACGGCTTCCGATTCGTTCGTGCAGGCACAGCAGGGTGGCAGCCTCCGGGGTGCTATCTATGATACCGGCATTGTCGCTCTCGGTCCGAATCAAGTGCTGCGTATTACGGTCAACGGAATGAGCGGCGATGACAGTTTGATAAACGCTCGATTCCGCGAAATGAAATACGGACAGCAATCCTGCAATAACGGCGTATGTCGCTCTCTGGTTACAAATGAAGTTCTCAAAGATGTAACGTTCGACGCGCAGAGCCAGTCGGTTTGGATAGACATTGACCGGACACCCGGCGAATCCGGCGTTCGCGGCATCGTCGTCAGCCGCCGCCCGGTGCGGGTCAATGCGCAGATCATTGATACGACGACCGGCGAAGTTCAAGGCATCATCGCCATTTTGATCGGCTGATCAAATCCGGTTGAGGACAGCAAAAATTATGAAAAGAAATTATGTGATTTTGACGACGTTCATCTTGAGCGTCGTCTTCCTGTCGTTATCGTATTTCGATTCCTCTGTCAGCGCGCAACGCACAGCGGTCTTTGATAGCGGAATTATTTCGCTCGGTCAGAACCAGATTCTGCGCGTTTCGATAGTCGGCGACTGGAACGGCGACGGTCGTGATGATATCGGAGTTCGACAAATCAGATATTCACAGGGAACTTGCAACAGCGACGGGGTATGCAGAATGTCCGCCGCAGATCAGACGAATATGCCGCCGTTAATGATCGCTTCGGGTGAAGCGGTTACGATGGACATTGCGCCCATGCCTAACTCAGCAGGTGTCCGCGCGATCGTGCGAACCGGAAACAAACAGCCAAAGATCAATGTTATGATCATTGATACAATGACCGGTCAGGTTACTTCCGCTCAGACCGGCGACGGACTGATACTCGGTAATCTTTTGAATTAATTTCAAAACTATCTATCGAGCAAACCGCCTTATATAAAAATCGTGTAAAATGATCTGCGAGAAATTTTCTTATAGATCATTATGCGCGATATTCCCGTTGGCAACGGCTCACTGCTTGTAACATTTGACGAAAAATATCAGATCCGCGACGTTTATTTTCCGCACGTCGGGCAGGAAAATCATTCGGAAGGCTATCCGTTCCGCTTCGGCGTTTGGGCGGACGGCGATTTTTCTTGGATTTTTTCCGATGAGTGGAAGCGCGCGCTGAAATATTTGCCGGAAACTCTGGTCACGGAAGTTCGGCTGACGAATGAAAAACTCGGTATCGAGATCGTTTCAAACGATACGGTCGCGAGCCACGAAAATATTTTTCTGCGGCGGATTCGCGTTTATAATTTGCTTGACCGGACACGCGAAATCCGTATTTTTCTGCATCACGATTTTCGTATCTACGAAAACAAGGTCGGCGACACGGCGTTTTACGATCCCGAATCTTTCTCGCTCATTCATTACAAAAAGCACAGATATTTTTTGATAAACACCGCGCCGCATTTCGACGCTTTTTCGACCGGACGCAAGGCGTTCCGCGATCAGGAAGGAACTTGGCGCGACGCGGAAGACGGCATTTTAAATGGCGGCGCGATCACGGAAGGCTCGGTTGATTCGACGATCCAGATAACTTTTGCGCTCGGCGGACAGAGCAGTCATGAATTTTATTACTGGATCGCCGCCGGAACTTCGCACGAAGAAGTAATGAATCTGAACCTGTCGGTCATCAATCAAACGCCGTCGGAATATCTCGCCTACACGGAAAATTACTGGCGGGCGTGGGTCAATAAAAACGATGCGGATTTTGCCGGACTCGCACCGGAAATTGTCGAACAGTATAAACGTTCTCTTCTTATCGTCCGCACACAGGTGGATAACGACGGCGCGATCCTCGCGGCAAATGATTCCGACGTAACCGAACGCGCGACCGATCATTACAGTTATCTCTGGACACGCGACGGCGCGTTTGTCGCTAACGCTTTAGACCTTGCCGGCTATCCGACATTAACGCGCCTGTTCTTCGATTTCTGCGACCGCATCGCACACCCGAACGGTTATTTTCTGCAAAAATACAATTCCGACGGAACGGTCGCTTCCGGCTGGCACGCGGCATGGGACGTTTACGGACGGAAACAGCTCGTGCCGATTCAGGAAGACGAAACCGCGCTCGTGCTTTGGGCTTTGTGGGAGCATTACGATAAATACCGCGACATCGAATTCGTGCATCGGCTTTACCGGAATCTGGTCGTCAAATGCGCGGATTTTATGGTCGGTTTCCGGCACGAAGAATTGAATCTGCCTTTTCCATCTTGGAATCTCTGGGAAGATAGGCGCGGCATTCACACTTTCACGGTCGCGTCGGTCATCGGCGGACTTCGCGCGGCGGCAAATTTTGCGCGGCTCTTTGCCGAAAACGAACGCGCCGAGATTTACGACACGGCGGCGGACGAATATACGGCGGCAATGCGCGAGCATTTATACAGCCGCGAACATAATCGCTTTCTTCGCGCTCTGCAGTTTCACGGCGACGCTCATTACGAAGCCGATTCGACGATTGACGCTTCGATGTTCGGCGTTTTTTATTTCGGCGCGCTGGACGTTCACGACGAGATGGTCAAAACGACGATGCGGGCGGTCGAAAAGCATCTCTGGGTCAAGGGCGAAACCGGCGGCGTGGCGCGTTTTCAAAACGACGGCTATATGCGCGTCTCGCAGGACGTAACCGGCAACGCCTGGTTTATCTGCACGCTCTGGCTCGCCGATTATAGAATTGATGTGGCAAAGAAAAAAGCGGATTTAAAAGGCGTGATCGAGATTTTGGAATGGACTGTAAAAAATTCTCTGCCGTCGGGCGTTCTGGCGGAACAGGTTCACCCGTTCGACGGCTCGCCCGTTTCGGTTTCGCCATTAACCTGGTCGCATTCGACGTTTGTCGCAACCGTGCAAAATTATTTGAAAAAATTAAATGAACTGAAATAAAAGCTATGGAAAAATATCAAACCATCGGCTCGCGTTTTCTTGCTCTGCTCATTGATTCGATGATTTTGATTCCCGTCAGTTTTTTGGGAATGATTCTGGCGGGTTTTAGCGATTCCGTAAAATATTCGACCGTTATAAATATCCTTCTGAGTTCCGTCGCAGTCGTATATACGATCTTGATGCATAATTTTTACGGTCAGACGCTCGGCAAAATGGCGATGAAGGTAAAAGTGCTGGACATCTCCGAACGCCCGATCACGTTTACACAAGCCGTCATCCGCAGTCTGCCGCAGATGCTCCCGGTTTTTATTACCTCAAGTCTTCTTATCTCGGAAATGTCAGCGGAAAATGCCGCCGCCAATGATCTGTTAAAAATGGCGACAAACGTTTCATACGTCTTGTATTCCGTCTGGAGCGTTGCGGATATTATCGTCTGCTTTGCTTCCGAGAAAAAACGCGCTCTTCATGATTTTATCGCCGGAACGGTCGTTATCAGAACCGACGGCTGGAGCAATCTTTCAATCAATAGTAAATCAAAAGAAACTTCCGGGCAAAAAAACCTTTTTACCGATTGAATCATCAAAAAGGTTGAATCTGAATTTTTAAATACTGGAAAAATGAAAAATTTACTTCTAATAACGACCGTTTTAGTTTTCTGTCACATTTTTTCCTTTTCATCCGAAGCGCAAACGTATCAAACTCTGGATGAACAAATGGCTTTTGCCTTCAGTCAGAATTTTCCCGATTGGAAATCGGATACACCGCAGATTTTCAATATGAATATCCATTCGGGCGGAACTCCGGCATTTGAAGCTCTGTTAAAAAATGGTGAGAGAAAACTAATAATTAACGTCCGCCTTTTTGAATCCAACGCTAAAGCCGTAAGTGATCTGGAACGTTTTTTTTATATGCGCTCGATTATGCCGCGAACCAGAGAACTGCCGACAATCGGGGATAAATCTCTCACGGCTGAAACGGCAGAGAGAGTAGAAATAAGTTTTGTCAAAGAAAATATCTATGTGAGTTTATACTCGGATTTCCCGCGCACCGGCAAAGATAAAAAAGGACCGGATTATATCTGGTTTGCGCCTGACACCGAATTTGAATTTGTCCGCAAAGCCGCAAATATTCTTGCGGCTATGATTATCGGTCAAAAAACGGTTTCGCCGTGTTTCAATAATTTCATAAAATTTCCGTATCCGCCGGAAAACACGAAGGAAGAAAAGTTTCTCGCCGCCGCTTATCGCGGTGAAAACGATTCGGTAAAAAATTTTATTTCGCAGAATATAGACATCAACGCAAAAGGCTCGAATGGCGATACGGCTTTGCATTTGGCGATCAAACAAGGTTGTTTTGAAACTATAAAAACGATAGTTGACGCAAAAGCGGACGTAAACGCTAAAAATGAAAGAGGCGAAACGCCGTTGATGACGGCGGCGGCTTTCGGAAATTCGGAAGCCGTAAAATTACTGCTTTCATCCGGCGCAGACATCAAGGCAAAAACTTCCTACGGAAGAAACGCCGCATTTCTCGCCTTACTTGGTCCGAACGGCAATTACTTCTGGCGCGACAATCCGAAAACGGATGAAAAGATTCAAATTCTCGATGTTTTAAAAAACGCCGGTTTAGACCTTACCCAAAAAGAAGATTCTTACGGTCATACTCTCTTAATTGACTTTATTGATAATCGCCGGACAATGGACGAAAAATTATTCAAAGTGCTTTTAGGATTTGGAGTTGATGTTAATGGTAAAAGCAATTTTGGAGAAAATGCGCTTATCAAGGCAGTAAGACTTTTGTCATATAAAACACGAACGGCGGTCGTAAGATTTTTGATCGAACACGGCGCGGAGGTGAACCACAAAGACGATAGAGGTTTCACCGCTTTGAACTATCTGAAAGAAGAAGAAAAACGATATACAAAAGATGATTATAAGCAATCCAGTTTTCAACATTATAAGGATGTTCTGGAACTTTTGGTTCAAGCGGGCGCAAAAGAGTAGAATTTCCAAACGCCGAAAAAACAAACTTTCAATCAACAGCTAAATTAAATTTTTCTATAACTGCATAAATCCGAGATTCGTGTTGGCGAAATTGCCGATATTCGGGAAAACCGCCGGCATATCCGCATCCGAAAGTCCGAACCAACGCGCCAGAGTCGCGGCGTATTGTTCGACCGAAGTTGTCGGAATCCAGCGTCCGCGCGCGGTCGAGCCGGAATCGGCATCGTCGGGACCGTCGAATTGAAGCGTCGGATAGGGCGTTCCGTTCGGCGTGTTGCCGCCATAGAAATCGCCGCCGAGAATCGCGCCGCCGAGGACGAACAGGTGATTTCCCCAGGCGTGATCCGAACCGACCGTCGCGCCCGTTCCCGCCGGGTTGAATGTGCGCCCGAAATCCGACATCGTAAAGGTCGTTACATTATTCGAAACGCCCTGCACGACCATCTCGTCGTAAAACGCGCGAACCGCCTGACTGAATTCGGCGAGCAGACGGCTATGATCGCCGACCTGTTTGTCGTGCGTGTCGAAGCCGTTGAGCTGACAATAGAAAATCTGTCTCTGGACATTCAGATCGCCGCGTTTTTTGATCAGCCGGGCGACTTGTTTTAACTGGTTTCCGATGTCCGTATTCGGAAACGGAACGGTAACTTCCTGATATGACACGAGCGCGTTGTTTGCCTGTATCGCCTGATCGGTAACCGCGCTTGCCGCCGCCACCAGACGCAAATCCAGATCGTTTCTTCGGAGCTGATTATAAGCGGACAGCCGCGCCTGTGAAATGCCGTCGCTCCCGAATCCGGTCGGTTTAAAAACCTGATTGAGCGGCGTTTCGGCATCGGCTATTTCGAGCGCGACCGTGGCTTGTCCGGCGGTAAAAAGCTGTGCGCCGCTGACGGACGTGATCATCGGGATCAGACCGTTCGGGTTATTCGTGTCGGTCATTCTGTCCGACATCTTTCCGCCCCAACCGCTAAAGACGGCGACATCGGCGCGGCTCGTATGCGACTGCATAATTTGATCGAGATGCGAATAAAGCTGAAACGGTTTCGGGACGGTGTTGTTTTCAAACTGCGTTTTGGTCATCGGCTGAACAAGCGAACCGCAATTGGCGACGACCGCCATTTTTCTCTGCGCCCACAGTTCGTAAATTCCGTTGTTGACACCGTTCTGAACCGCGCCCAGAGACGGATGAAAACCGTAACTCAAATTTCCCATGCGCGGCACAGTGAAGGGCAGAAGCGTATTTTGCGCGATTGCCAAACCGTAAGGCGCGCGCGCCGCGTGGTAAACCGAGTAATTGCTCAAAGTTTTATCGTTATGATTCGGAATGATCGTGTTGTTGCCGTCGTTTCCGCCTTCGAGAAAAACGCAGACCAGTGCTTTATAATTTCCGCCGGACGATGCGTTTTGTGCCGTTTTACTCTGCGCCAACGCGCTCATCAAACCGAAATGTTCAAACGCGCCAGCCAACGCCGTCATTCCCAACGCACAGCCCGATTTTTTCAAAAATTCCCGTCTCGTATGTTTCATTTTTTTACCTCTGAATCTGATATTGCGAAGAACTTGCCGTCAAAAACAAAGCCGTCTGAGCGCGTGTTTTTGTCTGAAGAAACGGAATCAATGTTACGACCGATAAAATTCTTTCGCGTGTCGGAGCGGACATCGTGCCGTGCATTAATTTTCTGCTCAATTCATCCATCAGACGATTGCCGGATGAATCGGCAGCGGCAAGCTGTGTCAAATAATTAAAGTCAATTGAAGTTCCGAGCGGGATGTCCTGACCGACGGGAATCGTGCCGTAGATCAGCGTCGTGCAGACGTTCGTCCGGGCAATCGCGGTCGTCGTCGTCATCACGCCGAATTCGGGCGCGTTCAGCGTCGTTCGCGGAACAATGTAATCGGGCGGATAATAATTAAAAACGGTGTTCGAATTAAACGGATTTTGTCCCATCAAAACGGGCAGAGATGTTATCACGCCGTCGCTCAACTGCGCGCGGTCAGCCGAACGCACGTCGAAATGCCGCAGAAGATTTGTCGCATACTGGACAGGCTCGCGCAGTTTGCCGTAAAACGGATCGGTTTTCTTATCACCGCGCGCTTCCGGGTCAATCAGGATCGCCCTCACGACCGCTCTCAAATCGCCTCTGACTCCCGCGCCGTTATTGTTGAAAACGGCGGCGACGCGACCGATGTAGGCGGGCGAAGGATCGCTCGTTACGAGATGCTGGATCAGCCTTCGGGAAACGAACGGCGCGACGTTCGGATGATGAAAAACATTGTCCAGAGCCTGAGTCAAATCCGTATTGCCGTTCTGTCCGGCGGGAATTTCTCGGTGAACGGCGTTTGGATAATTCAGAAGAGTTTTCGCGCCCGTGTGATGATCATCCTGATTCAAGATCATCGGGTCTTTGTAATTGAGCAGTCCGGGCGCGGCGGACGGGCAAGCCGGATTATTTCCGTCATTGCAATACGTCCAGCCCGTAAAAACTTTTGAAAAATTATTGACCGTTTCTTGATTGTAGGTCGGGATCGGCTGACCGTTCTGGTCTAACTGGAGAGTGCCGTCCTGATTGAGCATAAACAAACCGATGGAAAAAAGCTGGAGTAGTTCGCGGGCGTAATTTTCATTCGGGCTGAACGCGCCGCTTCGCACCATATCGAGATAATTTCCCATTCCCGGATTGAGCGTCATTTCCCGCATCAGATCGCGGTAATTTCCGAAAGCGTTTCTTGAAAGAACCTTGTGATAGGCGATCATATGGCTCGACTGCTGGGTTTTCCCGCCCGCGATCACCCAAATTTGGCTCAACGCCCACGCGACGCGGTGGCGAAGCTGGGCATCGCCGTAGAGAGCTTCGCGGAAAAACCAATTTTGCAGAGGATACATCGAGTAATAATCGCGGTCGCAGATGCGGCGTTCTTCGTCCGGCAGATAGATCGAACAGCCGACGACCTGTATGCTCGAACGAAGTTCGAGATCGGGATACGGATTATTCGCGCTCGGATACGGCGCGTCGAATTGTTCGTTCAACCAAATCAGCAAACCGATGCGCCGCAGACGCTGGTCTAAAACTTCGGTCGGTCCGAACGTCGCCTGCTCCATAAAACGTTTGCGGTCGCCCGAATACCTGTAGCCGGCGTAATCGGATTCGGATTCGAAGACGGGTTTTTGCAGAAACATCTTTAAAGGAGTCGGCTGTGCCGATTTGTCTTCGGCGGTCTTTCCGCCCGTTCTGCCGACTGCGAGTTTGACCTGATTGCTTACCAGACCGCGCCACGCAACGCTTATCAAAAAGTCGCTTTCGGTCGGCGGTTGTTCGCGGAATCCGCTTTCGTCGCGCAAAAGAACGGTCAGCGCGTAAATCCAATCCTTATCTTTCAGCGGTTCTAAATCCAGAACCGGAAAACGGTAGATTCTGCCCCGCTCGTCTTCGGCGTAAACGCGAAAAGCATTCGCGCCTTCGCCGTTTAATAAATCCACGTTGGTTACATACAGCGTCGCCTTCGAGTTGAAGTTAAGAGCGTCGGTGAATTTGTTTTTTGTTTTTAATTTCACCGGAAGATTCGTCAGAGCGCGGGTCGAATCCGGTTCGCTGATGAGAATCGGCGAAGGTGAATTCGGGTTCGGGTCTTGTTCGGCAAATGCCGGAAGTGAAAACAATAAAATGACTGAAAAGATTTTCAATGAAAGCCGGAACACAGGAGAACTCTCACATTTCATAATCAAATTACTCCCTTTATTTTCGGTTGAATGATGATCTGGATTAATGTCCGAACTGCCGACAAAATCGCAAAGTATGATTTTTCAAAAATTTGATGACTTTATTTATAGATTATAATTCGCAAAATAACAAACTTTTTTCGACTGCGGGTTGTTAAAACCGGATAACTCGGCATTTATGGATTTTCAAAAGAAAGCTAAAATAAAGCCGATGGCAAAAATCTGGAACGAATCGCGTTTGCAAAAACTTATCGAAAGCGGAATCGAAGAATCGCTCACGCTCGAATACAAATCCGCCGAAGCTCTCGACCGCGGCGAGTATCGAAAAAAGGAAATCACGAAGGACGTTTCGGCGATGGCGAACGCGGCGGGCGGAACTTTGATCTACGGCATCTGCGAGCATTCCGCACCCGACAAGCGTCATCTGCCGGAAAAGATCACGCCCGTCAACCGCAACGAATTTCCGCGCGAATGGGTCGAGCAGATCATCAACGCGATCCGTCCGCGCATTGACGGCATCGTGATTCACTCGGTCGCTCTGAGTTCGGGCGATGCGGATGCCGCCTACGTTATCGAGATTCCGCAGAGCAACACGGCGCATCAGGCTTCGGATCACCGCTACTACAAGCGTTTTAATTTCCAAAGCGTGCCGATGGAAGATTACGAAGTGCGCGACGTTATTTTCCGCGAGCAAACACCCGATATACATCTGAATTTCTTGCTCGAAGTTTCCGACGAAAACGGCTGGAGCTTAACCGTCAAAGCGCGGAATCAAGGTTCGGCATTCGCGCAGTATGTCGCGTGTCTTCTGGACGTGCCGACCGTTCTTTTAAGAGAAATAAAAAACAAGATCAGCCTGACCGACGGCGGAAAATATTATCGCCAGAGGCTTTTTAATCTCAATCAGGAATTCGGCGACGAAAATTTCAAATCGAATTTTCCGCTTCTGAGGAATATGTCCATGAGCTGGAAAATTCCGTTTCGTGAAGATTTTATAAAAGAAGAGGCGCGGAATCTCGAACTCCGCTGGAAACTCTACGCCGACAACGCCCTGCCGAAAGAAGGCGGAATTTCCATCGGCGAAATCGAAACCGTAGATTTGAGAAGTAAGAAAAATTGAAAATACTTTGCCCGCGGAAAGCGCGGAAATGCGGGGAAAATTATTTGTCCACAGATACACACAGATAAACACAGATAATTTTTTGATTTTAAAAATCACTTAAGCACCAATGCAAAATAAATTAAAAAAGTTTGTTGTCGGAACGCCGTCAGGATGACGGCGTTCCGACATTCTCATATATTTTTATTGGCGTGCTTAAAATAATCTTAAAAATCTGTGTTTATCTGTGTGTATCTGTGGACGATTTCTTATGCTTTCCGCGTATTTCGCGGGCAAATAAAATAATCTTCAATGATTGGAAAGTTAAATAGATAAGATGTAACATCTTTTTTTACGCGAACCATTAGAATCCAATTATGCGACGAGCCAAAATTTTAGCCACCCTCGGACCTTCTTCGAACACGCAGGAAAAGATCGAACAGCTTATCCAAGCCGGTGTCAACGCCGTGAGGATCAATATGTCGCACGGCACGCAGGAAGACCAAACGCGGACGATCAAAGCGGCGCGCGCGGCGGCGGAAAAACTCAATAAACCGCTTGCCATTCTGGTTGATCTCGCCGGACCGAAGATTCGCACGCGCTCGCTCGAAGATCAGAAACCCGTCCAGCTCGAAACCGACGCGCTTTTTACTCTGACGACGCGCGATATTGTCGGAAACGAACGGGAAGTTTCGACGACCTTCACGGAACTGCCCGAAGTCGTCAAACCGGGCGCGACGATCCTGCTCGACGACGGCTCGCTCGAACTCAGAGTCGAGGAAGTAAAAGATACGGATGTCGTCTGCCGCGTCGTTTCGGGCGGACTTCTTTACGAAAGCAAGGGAATAAACCTGCCGAATACGCCGCTCCCGATTCCTTCTTTGACCGATAAAGACCGCAATGACCTCGGCTGGGCGATGGCGCAGGAAGCCGATTACATCGCGCTGTCGTTCGTGCGAAAGGCGGAAGACTGCATCGAGGTCAAAAACATCATCAAGGCTTTGAACAAAAGAAGATTCGGGCGCGCTCTGCTCGTGGCGAAGATCGAAAAAGCGGAAGCGATCACGAATCTGGATGAAATTATACAAGCGGCGGACGGGCTGATGGTCGCGCGCGGCGATCTCGGCGTGGAGACGAGCGTCGAACTCGTTCCGGTTTATCAAAAACGCATCATCGAAAACTCCATCGCCAACGACAAATTCGTCATTACGGCAACGCAGATGCTTCAGTCAATGATCGAAAACCCGCGCCCGACACGCGCCGAAGCGTCCGACGTGGCGAACGCCGTCTGGGACGGAACGGACGCGGTAATGCTCTCGGCGGAAACCGCCGCCGGAAAATTTCCGGTCGAAGCGGTCGAAACGATGGCGCGGATCATTGATTCGGCGGAAGCCGTCCGACCGCGCAGTCTGCGCAAACCGATCAAGCTCTCGCAGAAACCGACCGGACGCACTTCGCAGGCTCTGTGCAAAGCCGCCGCCTACGCCGCCGAGGAGATACAGACCGCCAAAGTCGCCGTCTTTACCGAATCCGGTCTGATGGGACGCAGGCTTTCCTCGTTCCGTTCGGGCTTGCAGACGTTCGCCCTGACGACATCGGAGCACGCACGGAATCAATTGTCTTTGATCTGGGGCGTCAATCCCTTCTATCACAAAGACCTCAGCACATCGAACAACGCCGCGCCAGTCGGCGAAGGAACGATGATGGACTTGCTCAACGCCGATTCGACCACCACCGAAGAAATGCTCAAAACGGGCGAAAAAACTCTGCTCGAAGCCGGAGTCGTCGAACGCGGCGAAACGATCGTCATGATGGCGGGCAGGCTTTCCGGCTTGGGACTTTCCAGCTCGGTCGTCGTCTGGACGATCGGCGAAGACGTGCCGCGCAGGTAGGCGCGAAATCGCCTTTTCAAATTGGCAGTTGCAGATTTTGTGATAAAGAAACACGATTCGGAATAGATAAGAGATGAAGATAAAATCTATCAGTTATCATCTTTCATCTATTCAGAAGTTATTTTCTTATCATCAATTGCGAAACACTAACCTCTAATTAAGCGCAAGTTACTTTACAGTTTTGCGATTTGACTCCGTTAAATTCAACTGAAATATCAGCCTCCCCAGTTGATACGCGCTGGACAATCCCTTTGCTGTCAACAGTGGCAACAGCCGTATTACTCGACTTCCATTGCAGATCAGGAGTCCCGGCAGGCGGCTCTAATTCGTTTCCTGATGCGTCCCGAACAGTCGCCTTTAATTTCTCACTCGTTTTTGTAGTATCGAGACTAACGCTTGAAGGCGTTATTTTAATAGAGGCGATTTTACTTGCAAAGCCACCGCCGGAATTGTCTCCGCCGCGCACGCTCCCGTCGCCTTCATGATTACTGCGCTGGTTCGACATCGTGCGACCGAGAATATAGCCTGCCAAACTACCAAGCAGTGCCGCCAGTTCCTTGGCTTCGAGAATGCCGGTTATGCCGAAAAGAATTATGGCGATAACAATCGAAAAAAGCGCGATGAACTGTAAGCCGACCTGTCCGGCAAAAACCGCCTGCCGCACTTTTTCGTCGTTAAGCGCAGTCCAGAAAAACCCCACTATGACCAGTAAAATCAGGATTGCGAAAATAAGGCTCATCCAAAACTTGAAACTGGCATCGGGAGAATACCATTTTTTGATCACCCCATCAATACACTGTAAACGCTGAGCTTTCAGGGGAGTTTCGGTTTCCAGTTTGGCGAGTTCGGATTCGAGTTGTTGACTGGTTTGATCTTGAAAATCTTTATTGATAGTGTCTTCCAGAAAAGGTCTGGAATACTGGTCAAAATCCGCAATCTCTTTCTCCTGTTCATCCGTCTTGGTCGGTAGTTTCTTTAAGTCGTCAATTCTTTTTAATTCGGTTTCGATTTTTTTGAGTTTCGGCAGATTTTCTTTTATAAATTTAATTCTGTTGTTTGCTTCGGTTGTTTCCTTCAGCAATTGGGTGCGGTCGCCGTCAAGATCGAAGTAATTATCATACTTCACGCTGGAACAAGAAAATACCGGAGGGGTTGATGTCGGGGTTTGTCCGGCAATGCTGTCCACACAAATGATAATGATAGAAAACAACGACATACAAACGATTGCTACTCTTAATTTTCTATTTAGCATTGAATTATCTCCTTACGAAAGCGTAACCTCCGTGTTGATCGAAAACTGCCCGACTTCCTGGGTGTTTTCCGAGAAAACCGGCTTGATCTCACCAACTTCGGGCGTGTTTGTCTGCGCGGTCGGATACCGGAATTTTTTTGAATTCCGGTCCGGGAAGTCTGACTGGGACTGATTTTAGGAAACCGTTTGAAAATTCAAAAATTGTTGTTTTTGTCATCGAAGATGACTGACATTATAGCCTGGCGAGAATTGCTAGGAAGGCGATAAATTATTTAATCGCCCGCTGTAGGCGAGCAACAACAAACGGGGACTGATAGTTCGACGCTTTCAGCATCGGAACGACTTTTACCGCATGTCCTGGTGATTCTCACCAAGCTATAATATTTATCGCCGTTGGCGACATTCGAGTTTTCAAGCAAGCTTCTTAAGAAACCGTCGTTTTTTCTTTCCTGCCCATATATGACTTTTTCGGGCGAAATCTTACATACATTTTTAAAAATTTTCGATTGTTTTTGAGAGAGATTTGGCGGGCGGGAAATTATTTGCGGAGAGAAGAAAAAACGCCGCTTGTTTTGGCAGGCGGCGTCGGTGTTTTTATTTGCAATTCGAGCGTTTCCAGCGTTCGCAGTTTGCCTTCGTGTCGGGACCGTAAACTTTGCGGTGCGTCGCCATCATCATCGCGCCTTCTTCGACGACGATGCAGTCTTTGTTACCGGTTTCGACGCGCGCCGCGACGATGTATTTTTTATCTGCCATAATTTTTTCTCCTTTGAAAGTATAAATCCGATTTTATTATTGAAAAAATGCTTCGGAATAGATGATAACTGATAGATTTTTATCTATTATCTATCACCTATCAGTTATCATCTATTTCGAAGCCTCATCCACGTTAATTCTGAAACAATGAAAATCAACTCATATCGCTTATTCTTTATCTGCCAGAAAATCCTTCAAAATCTCGGTTACGGTTTCGGCTTCTTCCTGCTGAACCCAGTGACCGCTTGAGGGAATAAAAAATTCCTCGAACGATTCGTCAACCGCTTCGCCGACGCCCGCGACCGTTTCGCGCAGAATGGCTTTGTCCTGCTCGCCGTAGATGAACAAGGTCGGGACTTTTATCTTCGGCGGATCCGCCTGCCCGAAAAAAAGCCGTCCGAGAATATTGGCGCGGTAGTAATTGATCATCGCCGTCAGCGCGAACGGCTCGCGCCACGCTTTTTTATATTCCCTGATATGCTCGTCGGTAAAAACGCCGCGCCGCGCGGTCGAATTTTTCAAGCCTTTTTCCAAGCCTTCGAAATCATTGAGGCTCAAAAGCCATTCGGGAAGTTTCGGAATCTGGAAAAAGAACATATACCAGCTTGCGAGGAATTGTTTAAAACTCTGATTTTTGCGCCAGACGGAAACGGGCGGCACCTGCATCGCGCCGAGTTTCCATAAAACTTCGGGATGCTTCCGCGCCAAAGCCCACGCGACCGCCGCGCCCCAGTCATGCCCGATGACCGCCGCCTGTTCGCGCCCGAAATGATGGATCAAACCGACAACATCATCAACCAGTTTATCCATCTCGTAATCGGAAACCGACGGCGGTTTGTCCGAAAGATTGTAGCCCCGCATATCCGGCGCAACGACCGTGTAATCTTCGCTCAAAGCAATGATCTGGTGCCGCCACGAATACCAGAATTCGGGAAAACCGTGCAGTAAGATTACGAGTTTGTCGCCTGTGCCGGCGGTCGCGTAATGCAGTTTCACGCCGCCGATCTGCGCGTAGTCGTGATTTATTTTTCTCTGTAATTCTTCGCTCATTTTAACCCCAGATTTTCCGCTTCCGCGTCGTCGAGTTCGATATTCATCCGCAGAAGCGCGGTCGAAAAAGTCTTGCCCTGCGCGTCGGTCATCAGGGAAAGAGTTCCGCCGCCGCCGAGAGATTCGTGCAGAAGAAAATTCAGAGCTTTAAGATTCGGCAGTTCAAAGCGTTCGACCTCCCCTTTGACCATCGCGCCGAAATGCGCTTTTACTTTTTCCGCCGTTACTTCGCGTTCAAGCACCGGATAAAATTCGTCTTTTAATGCGATCACGCCGACATTCGCCGTGTCACCCTTATCGCCCGAACGCGCATGGGCGAGTTTTGTCAGTTCGATCTTCATATCTTTTCTATTCTAAAACGTCTGTAAAATTTTATCAGCCAGACGACGACGAAAACCAGAAACGCGCCCAAGATCAGCCAGCTTTGCGCCGAAAGGTTTTCGCCCGTCAGATTGGCGCGGATGGCGAGTTGATTGATGCCGATAAAGAGCGCGAGAAGCGCGGAACTAAACCATTCGAAATAAGAGCCGATGACACGCAGAGTTTCTTCGCGCCTTTCGTCGGCAAACCAGAATTCCCTGTTCGGCATATTTATAAGCCGAACCGGAGCTTTCCTGATGATCCAGGGCAGAAGCGTGAATTCCAAAATGATAAAACTTAAAATTCCGCCCAAAAATAAAAAGTAACCTTGCTTCGACATCCAGCCGTCCGGCTCGCCCGCGGCGTTGAAATGCGATGCCATCCGTTCCGGCAAATTCGGGTAATAATAGACGCACTGCGAAATGAATAAGGCAATTAAAAAAAACAGGATCATTCTCGACAAGCGCATATTTTTATTTCTCCTTCCGGCTGTAGATCGAAAAATAATGAAACGCGGCGACAACCAGAGAATGCGTGATCGCGCCTTCGGCAATCAAGTTTTCCGCTTCTTCCAATGAAACAATACGAGGAAGAACCGATTCGTGTTCGTCAAATGAAACGTCGCCGTTTTTTTCGCAGTCAACCGCCAGATAATGAAAGATCGTATTGTTCTGAATCGCCGGATTCGGATGCGATTTCCCCAGGAGAATAAATTTGTCGGCGGAAAATCCGGTTTCTTCCAAAAGCTCGCGCCGCGCCGCCGTTTCTGCTTCCTCATCTTCGTCAATCATTCCGCCCGGAATTTCCAAAATCACTTCTTCCGTGCCGTGGCGAAACTGCTCGATCAGAACCACTTCTTTATTTTTGGTCAGGGCGATGATATTCACCCAATCGGGATTCTCGACGACGAAAAACGTGCTTTCCTTTTTATCGCTTTCGCGTTCGCAGAGGTCTTCGCGCACCTTGAAGACGCGGCAATCGGCAACCTCTCTCGTGTCTTTTCGCTTCCAAGTTTCGACTGTTTCGGGCATAAATGGTTTCGATTTCCAAAGGAAATATGCTTCAATTATACATTAAATAAGGAGGGTTTTATGTCAAGATTTTTTTTACTATTCACGCTGGTTATTTTTTCTTCGCTTTCCGCTTTTTCTCAGGACGCTCAAACTTTGCCGACTCCCGCGCCGCCACCGAGCTTAAACACCATTCTGGACGAAGCCGCCGCTCAAGCCCTGAAGTATCGTGAAACATTCAGGGATTTGCTGGCGGTCGAAACCAAAACTTTTGACGAATTCGATAAAAACGGCGAAATAGACGACACGAAAACAATCGAATCGAATTTTTTCGTTTATCATTCGTCAAAGAACGGGCAATCCGCCGAGCTTCGCAATGTTTTCAGAGTTGACGGCAAGCCGGTTTCCGACACACAGGAACGCGCCGACCGGTTTTTAAGCGAACTGCAAAAAGCCAAAACCGCCGAAAAGGAACTCGAAAAGATCGCCGATGAAAGTCTGCGTTTCGACAAGAGCGTCATCATCTACGGCTTAACGCTTTTTGAGGCGATCGTGCTGGCGGAAAATCTGCGCCCGTTTTTCGATTTTTCGCTGGCGGGCGAAGAAAATTTCAAGGGCAGAAATGTTTACGTCGTCAATTACAAACAAAACAGAAAAAGCCCGTATATCACCATCAACGAAAAGAAATCCGAAGAAAAAGCGTTTTCCGCCGATTTCGATCTGAATCTGCCGGGTTCTCTGAAAAAAGCCGAGAAATTTTTGCAGGGCAAATTATGGATAGATGCGGAAAACTTTCAGCTTTTGAGAGAGGAAAGAGAGGTCGTCGTCAATGCGGGCGCGCCGCTCGTCGCGCAAAAAGCCGTCTTTGAATACGAACCGAGCGAATACGAGATATACGTTCCGCGCCGGATAACCTTTACCGATTACGATTTTAAGAAAAACGGAAAAAACGCATATTCCACGCGGAAAGCCTCGCAGGTAACTTTCGATTATTCGGAATTTAAGAAAACCGATGTCGAAATTGAAATACTGGACGACGACGGAAATTAAAATTTGGGAGCGCGAGCGAACCGTTTGCGCTCCCGGCTTTATGCTTCGATGATCTCGACTTTTGTTTCGATCAGATTTTTCGGAATCAAAGCAGGAAAATACGCCATGATTTCTTCGACTTTCGGACGACCGCCGGCAAAGCCCGTTACTCCGGGCGGACCTGTCAGAATGAGCGGCGCGAGTTCTTTGGTAAATCTCTCGACATCTTCCTTGCTCTGCCCGCGCACGCCGAAACGCATCTGGATTTCGGGAATGTCCTTCGGCGGTTCGCCCGCGAGATGCCCGTGTGTTGCGCTCCAGCCGACAAATTCGGTCAAGATCACATCGAATTTTAAGCCCAATTTTTCAAGCCGTGCGCGAAGAATTTTATCCGCCGCCTGCGCTTTTTCGTAAGCGTCCGGGTAAGAATAGACGAGTGTTCCGACCGCTTTCCAGCCCGCCGAATACGCGATGGAAACTTTGTAAAATTCCGTGTTCGGTTTTCCTTTTATGCCGTAAACGCGCACACGATTTTCGCCGTCGTCTTTCAGATTAATCGTCGTAAAATCGGCGACGACATCGGGCGTGATGTATGCGTGCGGGTCGCCCATTTCATAGAGAAGCTGTTCTTTGATCGAGGGAATATTGATGCGCCCGCCCGTTCCTTCGTGTTTCGTGATGACGAATTCGCCGTTCGGATATGCCTCGACGATCGGAAAACCGACCGAAGCCATTTCGGGAATATTTTGCCAGTCGAATTGACAATTTCCGCCCGAACATTGCGCACCGCATTCGATGATATGTCCGGCGATCGTTCCGGTCGCCACCTTGTCCCAATCGCCGAACTGCCAGCCGAATTCGTGCATCAAAGGCGCGAGCGTCAAACCCGTGTCGGTCAGACGACCGCCGACGATGATCTGTCCGCCTTTTTCGAGTGCTTCGACCAATGGCTCCGCGCCGAGATAGACGTTTGCCGACTGCACTTTGTCCAAAATATCGGAAAGCGGTTCGCCCGTGTCCATATTGTTTATCTCGATGCCGTCATCGAGAAATTTTTGAAGCCGAGGCAGAACATCGTCGCCCGTGATAACGCCGATCTTGACCTTTCCCGAAAGTCCCAAATCCCGCGCCGTTTCACGAATCGCTTCGGCACAGCCTTCGACATTTACGCCGCCCGCGTTCGATAAAACTTTGATATTTTTTTCGACGCAATCGGGCAGAATTTCCCGCATCAAGGAAACGAAATCTCTCGCAAATCCGGCTTCCGGGTTACGGGCGCGTTGTTTTTGCATAATGCTCATCGTAACTTCCGCTAAGTAATCGAGCATCAGATAATCAATCTCGCCGCCGCGCACCTGCTCGACCGGCGCAGTCAAAAGATCGCCCCAAAAACCCTGCCCGCTGGCAACTCTTACTTTTTCTTTCATAAAGAATTAGATTAAATCTTCCGGCAAAAGCCGGTCAACAGCCGATTTTTGAAATAAACCCGATTTTTTGCCAAATGCATGCTTACATTTGCCAAATGTCGCGTTACATCTGCCAATTTCAAGCTTACATTTATCAATTTCATCGTTACATTTGATAAATGTTGCGTTACATTTGGCAAATGCATCGTTACATCTGCCAAATGTAACGCAACATTTCACGAATGTAATACGGTATTTATTTGATTGTAATTGTTAAAAGCAGGGCTTTTAGGCTAAAAATTCGACCAATCTTTCAAAAACCGGACGCAAAACTTTTCGCATTTCGTTCGCTCTATCTTCATTAAAATTCAATTCGTCATCGTCCATATAATGCGACTTCACCATTTCAAGCTGTAGAGCGTGGATATCCTTTTCCGGCTTTCCGAAACTACGGGTAATAAAACCGCCTTTGAACGGAGAATTGTGGTTTACGCCGTATTCTCCTTTTTTTAAATTCGATAGGGCAATTTCAATGATTTCCTTTCCGGCGGATTTTTCGTCGTTGTCGCCTAAAATTAAATCGGGAAACGGTTCGCTCCGAATCGTCGGAACAAAACGGCGAATCGAATGCGCGTCCCAGAGCAGAACTTTTCCGAATCCGTCTAGTCTTTCCCGCAATAGATTTTCGATCTTTTTGTGATACGGATAATAATAATTTTTCTTTCTGCCACTGCCACCCCCACCCACCCCCCCTCGGCCGCCGGCCGGGCAGGCTGGGCCTAGGCCTCCCTAGGCCTCAG
>JBGTSF010000015.1:0-71031 GCA_041940425.1 Pyrinomonadaceae bacterium | reverse complement strand
GTTGATCATCGTCGTATGCGAATCGGTTCCGACCAAAGTGTCGGGATAAAATACGCCGTCTTTTTCAAACACGCCTTTCGCCAGATATTCCAGATTGACCTGATGGACAATGCCGATTCCCGGCGGCACGACGCGGAAACCGTTAAACGCCTGCGTTCCCCATTTTAAGAAACGGTAACGCTGTTCGTTGCGCTTAAATTCCATTTCCATATTGCGCTGGTAGGCGGCTTCCGAACCCGAATAATCAACCTGAACGGAATGGTCAATGACCAGATCAACCGGCACGAGCGGTTCGATCACGCCCGAATCCTTGCCCAATTTTTCGACCGCCGAACGCATCGCCGCCAGATCAACGAGCAGCGGAACGCCCGTAAAATCCTGCAAAATAACGCGCGCAACGGTAAACGGAATCTCTTCCGTCCGCTCGGCATTCGCGCCCCATTTGGAAAGATTTCTGACATCCTGCTCGGAAACTTTTTTCTCGTCGAAATTTCGCAAAACCGACTCCAGAACGATGCGGATCGAAACCGGCAGACGCGAAATCTCGCCGATTCCCTCCTTCTCAAGTTGCGGCAAAGAATAAAATGTTCCGTCCTGACCGTTTCCCGTCTTAAAAGTCTGTCGCGTGTTAAAAAGATTATGTGTCATAGTTATTTTATAGTTTAAAAGATAAAAGTATTGCTAATAAATCCTTACTTTGATTTTATGTTTGAACACGCAAAAACTCAAGCCTTTGCTCGATTTATCAGATTTTTTCATCTAGCCGGATTTGTAGATTGTTGTTTCTAATATTTGCAAGGTCTTTTAATAATTATGTATTTAGTTGATGTTTGCTTTAAGTAATAAAAAATGCCCGTTCCTGAAAATTTTTATTGAAATTTCAATGAGATTTCAACGATAATTGAATTGATGAGTGTCTGGCGCACACTACTTGAAACTGCCGTTCATATTCCATCGCCGCACAACGTCCAGCCGTGGCGCGTAAAGATCATTAATGATGAAAACGCCGAACTTTACATTGATTCGGCAAGAACATTGCCGAAAGAAGACATCACCGGAAGTTTTATAATTTCTACGATGGGAATGTTTATCGAAGCATTGGATGTTCTCGCCGGTCATAATTCTCTCGAAATCGAATACGAACTTATTCATCCGCCCGAATGGTTCGCGCCCGCCATTCTCGAACCGCGTCCGCCGTGGCTGATTCCCTTCGCTAAACTGAAACTTGTTCCCGGCAATAAGAAAGAAATTCGATACGATAATAATTTATTTTTCAAACGACGCACATCGCGCCTTCATTTACAGGACAAATTGGCGAGCGAATCTGCCCTTGATGAACTCGGTAAGATCGCTGAAAAATTTGATCAAAAATTTATTGCCCTTACAGATTCGGAACAAATTGAAAGTTTAATGGAGATGAATACCGACGCCCTTTTCGAAGATTTGAATTCGCCCGATTATCACGACGAGATAGCGGAATGGTTTCGTTATACGAAAAGTCAGGCGCGCAAACATCTCGACGGTTTAGACGCGCGCTGTATGAACACATCGCCCGTAAATTTCTGGCTCGTCGCAAATCTTCCGCGTCTTTTACTGCTTCCCGTTTCGCGGCAGATCATGGCGAAAATCTACCGCCGCGGTCTTGGCAAAATCCCGACGCTCGGCGTGATTGCGGGCGGATTCTGGAAACCTTCCGACGGAATCAAAGCCGGACGTTTCTTGATGCGTTTCTGGCTCGAAACCGCACTTCACGACCTTTATATTCATCCATACGGAAATCTCGTAACCAATAAAAGAATCGCCGGAAAGGTCGAAAAAGAACTCGGCGTTACAGACATCTGGCTGATCTTCAAGATCGGATTTTCCGACGAACCGCCGAAAAGTCATCGCCTTCCCGTGGAAAGAATTCTGGTTCAATAATCTATGTTTCGATACATTTTCAGCTATTTCGTTATCTATTTTTTATGGATCGTCCGCCGGATCATCAGTACCGACGGTCGCGGTTATCTGCTTCTGTTCGCGCCGCAGAGCCAGCCTTTTTTGGAATGGATCGCGCGACTGCGTTCGTTTGCCGTATTTTACAAAGCAAAGCGCGACTGCCCTGCTTACCGGCAATTTCTCTTGGCGGAAAACTTTTCGGAAAACGGCGCGTGGAAAATAGAAAACGTTCCCGTCATGACCAAGGAAAACTACGTCAAAAAATATCCGCTCGAAGCGCGCTGTTTCGGCGGAAAAATCCCCGCGCCGGGAACAGTGATTGACGAATCTTCCGGCTCGTCGGGCGTTCCTAACAACTGGGTGCGGAGCGAATACGAACGCGACGACGTGAAAAGAATACTGAAATTAAATTATGAAATTATTTACAATGACGACCAGTGCATTCTGCTCAATTGCTTCGCGCTCGGACCATGGGCGACCGGGATGAATGTTTCGATGTCTCTGGTTGATGTCGGAATTTTAAAATCAATCGGTCCCGACGCGGTAAAACTAGAAAACACCCTGACGCTTTTCGGTCCGAACTACCGCTATCTGATCTTCGGCTACCCGCCGTTTATCAAAGCGTGGCTCGACAATACGACGCTCAATCTTGCCGAATATAAAATGGACGCGGTGGTCGGCGGCGAGGGAATGAGCGAAGGTCTTCGCTCGTATCTTTTGAAATATTTTCAGACGGTCGTTTCTTCATACGGCGCGTCCGATCTGGAGATCAATATCGGTGTTGAAACCGATCTGACGATTGCCCTGCGCCGGCTGTGTTTTGAAAATCGTATGCTTTCAGAAAAACTTTTCGGACGCGAAACGCCGCCGATGATCTTTCAATACAATGCCGCCGATTACATCATCGAAAATTCACCAGAAGGCGAACTTCTGTTTACCATTTTGCGGCTTGAAGGCGCGGCTCCGAAAATTCGATACAATCTGCGCGATTTAGGCGGAACTTACACACATAAGAAATTAAAAACGATACTGAAAGAAAACGGAATCGAATTAAAAAATTTAGCCGAAAGACAAAGCGCGTTTCCCATTCTTTACATTCATGGGCGCGGCGATCTGAGCGTTCCGTTTTACGGCGCGAAAGTTTTTCCGACCGATCTGGAAGAAATCATCAACACGCATCCTGCTTTGAGCGGCAAAATAAATTCTTTTCAGATTAAAAGCCACGAGGACAAGGAACTTAAACGAACTCTGATCGTTCATCTGGAAAAAGTCAAAAATTATAAAAACGATCTGCCCGAAGAAACCGCACTGCACGAAATCATTTTCAATGAGCTGTGCCGCGTCAATCAGGATTTTCGGGAAGTTACGAAAATGTTCGATAAATCCTGTGTCGAAATAAATCTGCACGATTTTGAAACCGGCGTGTTTTCCGGGCGCGATATTCGCATAAAAAATAAATATATCGGATAATTCCCTTTCGGCTTTTAACTTTGAGTTTTTCGCGTTATAGTCAACAAATTGCAGGTTCCCATTTTCAGCTAGAACCGCTGCGGACGGTTTTATTTGAGTCTCGAATTATGAACGACGGCGACAGTAGTAATTTATTAAAAAATGATTTTTACCGGATTTTCGCTCAGAAAATTTGTGCAGTCTCTCAAACGCCAGCCTGCGCGTGTCCGTCGTGATCTGTCCGATTATCGTTTTTTCGCTTATCTCGCTATTCTTGGTCCCGGAATCATCGCCGCCAATGCCGGCAATGACGCGAGCGGCATTGCCACCTATTCGTCGGTCGGCGCGGGCTATGGCTACACGCTACTCTGGATTTTTATTCCGATAACTTTGAGTTTGATCGTCGTGCAGGAAATGTGCGTCAGGATGGGCGTTGTAACCGGACAGGGACTTGCCGACCTGATCCGCGAACAATTCGGCGTGCGCTGGACGGCGCTTGTTATGCTTGCGCTTTTAGTCGCAAATTCCGGCGTAATAATTTCAGAATTTGTCGGCATCGCGCAGGCTTCCGAGCTTTTCGGAATTCCGCGTTATTTTACGATTCCGCTGACGGCGGGATTGATCTGGTGGCTGGTCGTCAAAGGAACGCAAAAGCGCGTCGAGCGCGTTTTTCTCATTATGTCGCTCGTTTTTCTCGGCTACATCATTTCGGCTTTTATGGCTGATCCCGATTGGGGAACGGTCGGAAAAGAATTCGTCAACCCGAGTTTTTCGCTGGAAACGGGTTATCTCTTTATGGTCATCGCCATTATCGGAACGACCATCACACCGTTTATGCAGGTTTTCGTCCAATCGTCGGTCGTCGAAAAACGGATGGACGAAGAAGATTTGCCACTTGTTCGCGCCGATGTGATAGTCGGAACTCTTTTCGCATGTTTGATCGCCGCTTTCATCGTTATCTGCACCGCCGCGACCTTGAATAAACAAGGCATAACCGAACTCGATTCCGCCGCGACCGCCGCCGAAGCTCTCGCGCCGGTCGCCGGAAATTACGCTAAATACCTGTTCGGCATCGGACTTTTCGGCGCGGCAATGTTGGCAATGGGCGTTCTTCCGCTGGCGACGGCTTATTCGATCAGCGAGGCTCTCGGATTTGAAAAAGGTCTGTCGAGAACTTTCAGGGAAGCACCGATCTTTCTCGGAATTTTTACGGCTTTAATTCTGGTGGGCGCAATTGTCGCCCTTTTGCCCGGAATTCCGCAGATCAAGCTTTTGATCTTTACGCAGTGTATCAACGGTCTTTTGCTTCCATTCCTGCTCGTCGCCATCGTTTCGCTCGCCAATAACGAGGAAATTATGGGCGAATATAAAAACACTCTGCTCTTTAACATTTTCGCCTGGACAATCACGATAGTAGTTTCGACGCTTTCAATTCTGCTTCTTGTAATGACATTTGCGGATATTTTCGGTTAAAATGCAAAAACTCTATGGCGGCATCCGAAATTAGAAAACAATTTTACATTACTCTCGTCGTTTCGACTCTGATAATTCTTTCTCTGATATTAATTCCGTTTATCGAAAAGCCGATCAAAGATTATGTTTCGGCTTTTTTTATGACGGTCGAAAGAGAACTGCCGAAACCCGTCGAGACCCCGACTCCGACCCCGACCGAAACGCCGACACCGACACCCGAACCGACGCCGGAAACTATCGTCAACAGCAATAGTAATCAAGCAAACGGAAACGCAAATACTCCGGTTCGCGGTAATCTAAACGCCAATCAGCCGACTCAAACTCCAACGCCGACACCGACACCGACGCCGACTCCGTCGCCGTCGCCGTCGCCCTCGCCCACCGAAACACCCGCACCGAGCGGCGAATCCATTATCATCAGACCCGAAACGCAAGTAAAACCGACCGAACTCAGTCAGCTTTCAATAACTCTTCTGACCAATTTTTTCCGGCTCGTCCGCGTAATTCTCTGGTTTGCGCTTGTAATTACGATAATTCGGTTTTTTAATTTTCTGATCTTCAGCAGAGCATTGCGAGCCGGTGGTTCGAATGAATTAGCCAGTCTGATCCGCAATGTCGTAATCATCCTGATTTACATCATCGCATTTTTTATCATTTTTCAATCACAGTATCCGAACGTCGAGCTTGCGCCGCTTTTTACCGGTTCGACGATCATCGGTATCGTGGTCGGTCTTGCATTGCAGGACACGCTCGGAAATCTTTTTTCCGGTCTTGCGCTTCAGGCTGATCAGCCTTTTCAGGTTGGAGATGTTGTTTCTCTTGGCGCAAAAGGCACCGGTGTGGTCGAAGGCATCACGTGGCGCGGTGTAAAGATCAGAACTTTCCAAAACAAACTGCTCGTCATCAGCAATAGTATTCTCGGCAAAGAATTCATCGAAGTCGCGCCGAAGAACAATCTCAATGCGCGGCTGGTTTTCTTTAACACTCTTTACACCGATTCACCCGCCAAAACCATCCAGATCGTCCGCGAAGCCGTCCGCCAGGTCGAGAACGTCTCGACAAAAATCCGCCCGATCGTCCGCGTCAGAAATCTCGGCGATAACGGCATTGATTGGGAAATCAAATACTGGCTTGATGATTATTCGAAATACAACACGACCGACGCGCTTATCCGCCAGCGCGTGTGGTATGCCTTCCGGCGCGAAGGCATTAATTTCGCCTATCCGACGCGGACGCTGTATATCGAAAAATCCGAAACCGAAGAACCGCCCGTCGAAAAGGAAAACACGATTTATGAACGGATAAAACACGTTGATATTTTTGCCCCGCTTTCCGAAGAAGAGACCGAAAAACTGACCGATGCCGCGCATCTGCGTGTTTTCGCGCCCGACGAAGCGATCGTCGAAAAAGATCAGCCCGGCGGTTCGATGTTCGTCATTCACAAAGGCTCGGTCGAAATTCAGACGGTGGACGACCAAGGAAAAAAACAGATCGTCGGCACGTTGCGCGAAGGCGAGTTTTTCGGCGAGATGGGGCTTTTAACGGGCGAACCGCGCACGGCAACGGTCGTTGCGAAAGAAGAAACTCAGGTTCTGCAAATCGGAAAATTTTGTCTGAAACCGATCATTGATAATAATCCCGGACTTATTAATGCACTCGGAAAAATTATCGAAGAGAGACGCGAAGCCCTCGCTAAGTCCGAACATCAGAAAAAGGATAAAACCGATCCGAAAGATAAAACCGTTTTCAAATCAATTAGAAAATTCTTCGGTTTGGAGTAATCGAAAAAAGTAAATTTTTAACCACTTCGACTTTTCAACGAGAAAAAGCGTCTAAAAACCGGACACTGAAATTTTTTGTGTCTTTGAAAGCGCGTTTGGTAAAATTCTCGTGCTAAGCTGGTCAAACACGAGTAATGTTGACGAATTTAACGGATGAGCAATTGGTTGAGTTGGCGGTTTCGGAAAATCCTGAGGCTTTCGGCGAGATCGTAAATCGTTGGGAGCGCAAGATTTTCGCGCTTTGTTACGGTATGCTTGCCCGCGAAGACGAAGCGAAAGACGCGACGCAGGAAGCGTTTATCAACGCTTACCGGAATCTAAAAAACTTTCGCGGCGACGCGAAAGTTTCATCATGGCTGCACCGCATCGCCGTCAATCAATGTTTGACAAAAAAACGCCGCGACAAAACGCGGTCGGAAACTTTTCTCGATGAAGAGAAAAACGAGGAAGAAAAATTCTTCGTCGCGCCGATCAGAAATTCCCCGTCGCATCTTTTTGAAAAAGACGAAACGACGCGGGTTATCCGGCAGATAATAAATTCTCTTCCGCCGGAATTGCGGCAAATCGTCGTGATGAAGGAATTCGAGGAAATGACGTTTCAGGAAATTTCGGAAACGCTCGAAATTCCGCTCAGCACGGTCAAAAGCCGGCTTTATACCGCGCTCAAACAAATGCGTCTGAAATTGGAAAGAACTCCTCTGGAGATTGTTTAGAAATGAAAAACGACAGCCCCAAAAATTTAAATTGCGAATTCGCCGCCGAAACGCTCGATTTTTTATACGGCGAGCTGAATGATGCGGCAGAAAAATCTTTTCATCTGCATTTGAATGAATGTTCGGAATGCGCCGACGAGATTCGGGAATTTTCCGGTTTGAGATTTTCTATCCGTGAATGGAAAGCGGCTGAATTTGACAAACTTTCGACACCGGAAATTTCGATTCCTTATCAAACTGCGGCGACAAAAACAGTTGAAACAGTAAATTCCGTTTCATTATTCGAAACGATTCGAAGATATTTCACATTCTCACCGGTCTTGTCGGGCGCGGCGGCTGTGTTAATCATTGCTTTGATGTTTGGACTGGGAATTTTTGTTTTGAACAATAATGAAAAAGATTCGCTTGCCGATTCAAATGTCCCGCCAATTTCAAATAATGAGTCGGCAGAAAGTCCGCAGAATATTGTCGAACCTGATAAAGAAATAATTGCCAAAGAAAATAACGAATCGGAAAGAGAAAATCCGGCGGCTGATTCGGCTTTTCAAAAAGAAAGAAAAATTGATAAAAAATCCGAGCCGGTTCGGATTTACAGTAAATCGAACACGAAGCGGAAATCTCAGCCCGTTAAAACCTTCGAAAAGAAATCTTCGTCAATTGACGTTATAAATAATGGTCAAGTCGCCGAAAATTTAAATAACAAAAACAGACTCCGGCTTTACGAATTGCCCGAAGAATCCGAAGACAACAGTTTGCGGTTGACGGACTTGTTTGCCGAACTCGAATCGAAAGACTAATTATTAAGGTGGTGTAAATATGCCTAAAATAAATTTTTTATATGTATTTATAATTTTAATTTTCTGCATCGGTTTTGTTCGGGCGCAGGATAATTTTGACGATAATCCGCCGCCGAATCAGAGGGATCAAAGACCGAATCTTCTGCGCGAACTCGGTTTATCGCCGGAACAAATCCGGGAAATTCGTCAGATTAATCAGTCGAACCGGCAAAATATGAGAGCGGCGCAGGATAAAGTCGCCGAAACCAGACGCAATCTCGATCAGGCGATCTATGCCGAAAACCCTGACGAAGCGACCGTCAAGCAAAGACTAAAGGAATTTCAGGACGCGCAAGCCGAGATTGCCAGAATCCGCGCGGTCACCGAATTTTCGATCAGAAAAATTCTGACGACCGAACAATTGATTCGTTTTCGCGAGCTTCGTCAGAGATTCGAGCAGGAGCGGCGCGAACGACAGCAAAATCCGATACGGATGCGTAACCAAAGGCGAAATCAAAGAGAAAACAGTCAATTCCCGCAACCGCCGCCGCGAAAACCATAATCCCAATTCTCAAATATTTTACCGAAACAGCCGAAGAAATCATTTTTTCGGCTGTTTCTTTATTTGTCGTTTTCCCAACTTCATTGTAACCTTTTAGCAATTAAGATTTTGTAATTCTTATCCGATGAACCTTTTCAAAAAATTCCTTTTCGAATTGCAGGAAATGTCCTATATGATCTACCGGATCTTTTTCGGTATCGTCAAAGGACCCCGATACTATTCGGAAATTATTCGCCAGATGGACTATATCGGTGTCGGTTCATTGGTGATTATTATCCTGACGGGATTTTTTACGGGCGGCGTTTTGATACTTCAGGCTTATCCGACGCTCGCCTATTACGGCGTTCAGTCGGAAGCCGGACGCGGCGTGGCGACGACACTCATCCGGGAACTCGGTCCGGTTTTGACGGCGTTGATGGTCAGCGGCAGAGTCGGCTCAGCTATTTCTGCGGAACTCGGTTCGATGGTCGTTTCGCAGCAGATTGACGCGATGCGCGCGCTCGGAACATCACCGATCAGAAAACTCGTTACGCCGCGGATGACCGCTTTGATAATAAGTTTACCGTTATTGACTGTTGTCGCCGACGTTCTCGGCATATTGGGCGGCGGAATTGTCGCTTCGAATATTTTCGGTTTGAATCTGGATGCGTATTTTACATCGGTCAAAGCCGGCGTCGGGGTAAAAGATTTGATTGGCGGAGCGATCAAACCAATCGCATTCGCTTTGATAATCGGGATTGTTTCCTGTCATAAAGGTTTATCTACGACCGGCGGAACCGTCGGTGTCGGTCGTGCGACAACCAACGCGGTTGTTATTTCATCAATTGCAATAATTATCGCGGATTTTTTCCTCTCGAAACTTTTGCAAAGCATTCTCGGTATCAGCGAGTATTAAGCGGAATTAATTTATGAGTTTGGATACAGCGCAAACTGTTCGGGAAATCAAATTTCCCGAAAAGCACGAAGAACACGAGGAATCATTTCTCGAACAGCCGACCGATAATATCGAGCGGGTTATTCCGGCAATCGAATTTAAGGACGTTTTTCTCGCTTTTGATGAAAAGGTGATTTTGGACGGAATCAGTTTTACCGTCCGGCAGGGCGAAACAAAAATCGTGCTTGGCGGTTCGGGCGGCGGAAAATCTACGATCATCAAATTGATTCTCGGTCTGCTTCATCCCGATTCGGGAAAAGTTTTTATTGACGGCGAGGACGTTACCGAATTTGAAGAAGCCGATCTGATGGAAGTCAGAAAAAAGATCGGCATGGTTTTTCAGGAAGGCGCATTGTTCGATTCGCTTTCGGTCTATGACAATGTCGCGTATCGCCTGCACGAACAAAATGTGGACGAAGCGGAAGTCGAACACGAAGTTCGGCGGATGCTGAGATTTGTTGATCTGGAAGACGCGATTGATAAAATGCCGATCGAGCTGTCCGGGGGAATGCGCCGCCGGGTCGGCATTGCAAGAGCATTGATCGGAAATCCCCGAATAATTTTATTTGACGAGCCGACCGCCGGACTCGATCCGCCGACGGCGCGGACGATCTGCGAACTGGCGATCAAATTGCGCGATCTCGAAGACGTTTCCTCAATTTTCGTTACGCACGAGATGAACAATCTCGATTATCTTTCATCCGAATACGCCACGATCAACGAAAGCGGCGAGGTCATTTTCGAACAGGAAGGCGAAAAACTTTGTCTGATAAATACCGAAGTGATAATGCTTCGGGAAGGCAAGATAATTTTCAGCGGTAAAGACGAGGAATTGAAAAGATCGCAAGAACCTTACATTCACCGCTTTATCCGCGGAAAGTAAAAAGGAGAAATTTTTATGCCGAAAACACAGAGATATTTAGGATTCAGCCAATTAAGAGTCGGGATTTTCGTACTCATCGGACTGGTCGTTTTCGCGTTTCTGATACTAAACGCGAGCGGCGATTTCAACCCTTTTGAACAGGAAATGTATCTGAAGGCGCGGTTTGTCAGCGCGGACGGTTTGCGTCCCGGCGCGGCGGTTCAGCTTGCGGGCGTTCATATCGGCGATGTCGAGGAGGTGCGTTTTCTACCGCCTGACAGTCCTGAAGACGAAAAGGTTGAAGCCGTGATGAAAGTTTCCCAAACTCTCGACGGCAGACCGATCACCGAACGAATCCGCACCGATTCGACCGCTCAACTTGTCGCCACCTCTGTTCTCGGAAATGACAAAATGATCAATATCTCGCCCGGAACGATCAAAGGCGAACCAGTAAGTGAAAACAGCGTACTTAATTCCAGCACGGCGATTTCCATTAACCAATTGACTTCGACCGGAAACGATCTTCTTCAGCAAATCAACAAGATCGCAATTCCGGCAAATGAAATCCTGACAAAAGCCAACCGCGGCGAAGGCTCACTCGGCGAATTTATTAACAACGAAAGTTTTTACAATAATCTCGACGCGACTGTCGGCGAAGCGAAGATCACGATGCTTCGCCTGCAAAATGTCCTCGAACAAGTCCGTTCCGGTGACGGCACGGCGGGCAAACTTCTCAACGATCCCGAACTTTACAACAATCTCAACAGCACGATCAGCGAACTCGACGCGATTTCGAGAGATTTACGCGCCGGACGCGGCACTGCCGGAAAGTTTCTGACCGACGACCAGCTTTATAATGAAACGCGCGGCGCGATAAAAGATTTGCGCGATTCGATAAATGAACTCAGACCGACCTTTGAAAGATTAAATACAACGGTCGCCGACATCAATGTCATTACTTCGGATCTCAATCAAGGCAGAGGCACCGCCGGAAAATTCTTAAAGGACGAACAGCTTTACGAGGAAGCGCGAAACACTCTGGCGAGATTCAATTCGACCGCCGAAAAGCTCGATGTTCTGTTAGCCGATGCGCAAAGCGGCAAAGGCACGATCGGCAAACTTCTGACCGACGAAACGCTATATAACAATATCAATCAAACTTCATCGAACATCAATCAGCTTTCCAGCGAAGGAACAAAACTGATCTACGATTTTCGGCAGAATCCGAAAAAATTTCTCAGAATCAGAATAAGCCTTTTTTAAAATCAAAAAAGACAGGCATAAAAAACCTGTCTTTTTATCTTTGGTGCTGAGGGCGGGACTCGAACCCGCACGGATTTCTCCATACGCCCCTCAAACGTACGCGGCTACCAATTACGCCACCTCAGCAGATTTTCAAACAAACTATTGATTTGTATTAGCGGTGTTCGCCGCCGGAGCGGTTGCCGAATTCGTTTCCGTCGTGTTGCCGGTAACGCCGCCCGTATTGACCGTTACATTCGGCTGTAAAGCGGTATTAGTTGCCGCATTCGGGTCAACGGTTGTATTCGCATCAGCGTCGGTCAGAGCCGGCGCGGTTGCGGTCGGTTCGTCCGGGCTGGTCGTTTGCAGAACCGAGATTCCGCCGGTCAGAGCGGGCATCGAAAGAAACAAAGCCGAGAGCATAAAGACGACCGCCGCCGTGATGCTGATCTTTGCCAGAATCGTCTGCGTGCCGCGCGGGTTAAACGCCGTGCTTGAAATATTGCTCGTAAACAGCGCGCCCGCATCCGTCTTTCCGGGCTGAAGAAGCACCGACACGATCAGAACAATGCAGGAAACAAAAAATAATCCGTATAAAAAGTAAGCCATTTTGTTAATGGTTAATGGTTAATGGTTAATGGTTAATAAAATTCGATTCGCTTAACGATTAACTATTTCAATTAACTAATTCTTGTAATTAACTATCTTTGCAAAACTGTCGGCTTTCAGGCTTGCGCCGCCGACCAATGCCCCGTCTATGTCCGATTCGCTCATCAATTCCGCGATGTTTTCCGGTTTGACCGAACCGCCGTAAAGAATTCTTATTTCTTCTGATGTTTCTTTTCCGTGCGATTCTGCCAGCGTTTTTCGGATAAAAGCGTGCATTTCTTGAGCCTGTTCCGGCGTGGCGGTTTTACCCGTTCCGATCGCCCAAACAGGCTCGTAAGCGATAATGATACGTTTCATATCCGAAACTGTCAAACCGTCAAGACCGCCTTCCAACTGCCGTTTTACGACCGATTCCGCCTTGTCCGCTTCCCTTTCTTCGAGCGATTCGCCGACGCAGACGATCGCCGTCAGATCAGCCTGCAAAGCGGCTTTCGTCTTTCGATTTACGCTTGCATCCGTTTCATTATAAAACTGCCGCCGCTCGGAATGACCGATGATGACGTAAGCGCATCCGGCATCTTTTATCATTTCGGCGGAGACTTCGCCCGTGTTCGCGCTCTGCTCGGAAACGGGAGCGCAGTCCTGCGCCGAAACTTTTACATTCGACCCTTCCAATCTATCTGCAACCGTTTTCAAAGCCGTAAAAACCGGCGCGATGACTATCTCGCAATGATTCGCGTTCGACACCAATGGTTTCAATTCCAGAGCCGTATTGACCGCTTCGTCGTGCAGTTTATACATTTTCCAATTTCCGGCGATAACAGGTTTTCTCATAGTTTATTCAAAAGGATTTTTTTCGGGCAGTTCTACGCCTTCGTAAATTTCAGACATTAGCATTTTGAAATTGACCGATGCAAATTCGATTTCTTCTTCGGGAAAGTATTCGATCCAGTCCCAGAGGTCGCCGCCTTCTCTGCGCCTGTAAATTTCGGCGTAAATCTTGTCCTGCTCGATCAAGATATATTCTTCAACGCTTTCGATTTCCTTATAAACGAACATTTTCTCGCGCCGGTCGGTCAAGGAAGTGCTGGGACTCAAAACTTCAATGATCAGTTTCGGCTTGGTCGTGTAATAGTCGCTTTCAGCATCTTCGCCGCAAACCACGAGCAGATCGGGATAATAAAAACGATTGAATTTTTCGACGTAAACTTTGATGTCAACAAAAAACGCCTCGCAATCAACCTCGCCCAGTTTGCCTTGCAATTTGCTCAAAAGATTTCTGATTATCCGGTTATGGCTTTTGCTCGTGCCAGCCATCGCAAACACTTCGCCGTCAATATATTCGTGGCGCACGTCGCTGATCTTTTCGTTTTCGAGATAATCTTCAATCGAGATTTTTGGTCTTAATTTCGGAACGCCCATAAATTTTATGATTTAACGAAAAATTTCTTATCATTTTAACACAAAAAAAACGGCTTGGAATTAACCAAACCGTTTTCCGTAAATGTTTTTTGACTAAGGTGTCGGCGTAGTTTTCTTTGTCGGATTTTTATATTCGCTTTTTTTCTTGAGTCCGACTGTCTGCACCTGATCCGAATCTTCGCCGTATTGGGCTTTGACCTGAATCCGCATATTTCTGACAAAATCGTGAAACTCCCATTCGTCCGAAACTTTGGCATCGCGGCTTGCCTGCCAGACTGCATGGTCCTGCACTTCTTTGGTCTGACTCGCCTGCATTTTGGCGAACAGGGTTTGTCCGCTTGCCGCGTTAAAACTCGCGTTTGCCGGAGCGTAATCCGTAAGGCTCAGCATTCCGGCGTATGCGTCGAGGTCTTCCTGCAACTGTTTCGGGCTTAACTGCCTAGTTTTCTTGTTTGCCATATTTATTTAATCTCCTTTTTTGTAATGTGATAGTTCCTCTGAAGATTTGGGAACGCAGAAAGGACGAACCGCAGAAACGCTTTTGCATAGATTTTTTTAATATTTATTTATGGCGCGGATTCAAACCTTTTTTGCAATAACTGACAGGAAACTTGCAAGAGTTTGCAGGAAAGGATTTTTGTCTTACACCTTTATTGCAAGGCTTTACACCAAAGGATTTTTGTCTTGCAGGAAAGGATTTTCTTCTTACAGGAAGCCATTTTTGTCTGACAATCAACTATCAGTAGATCAAAAAAATAAAAAATCGGGCGTTTTCGACCGGAGCGCAGGCAGCCTTGCCTGCAACGGCGCGTAGCGGCATAAACCAATTTAATAAATTCAAGTCGAATTTGATTAAACTCACTTTGAACGCTAGCGCGTTCATGCAGGCAAGGCTCCCTGCGCTCCGGTCGTGAGATTTCTTTTTTTTACGTGATCTGCTGGCTATTTCGCTTATTTAATCTGCTGATGCTTTATTTCTTCAACGGTAGCTTTCTTTTAAGAACCGCCGTCGCCATCACTTCGAGACTGTCGGGCAGAGTCCAGCGGAACAAAATCTGGTCGGCATTTAATCTTTCGATGATCAAATTGCCGTCGTCCACGCATTTGTCCCTGCCGTGATTTATGCGTTCGATGAAGGTCGCCCGTTCGAGGCTCAGGCTGACGATCCGCCACGAACCGCCGCATTTGAGCGTCGGGTATTCGATGGCATACCTGCCGCCCGAAGCCGTCAGACGCATCGTCCAGATCGTGTCGCTGTCAATCTGATACGCCGTGCCTTCCCAAGTTCCGTTCAGCCATTCATAATCTTTGTTCTGCGCCGAAACGAAAAAGGACATTACCAAAATAAAACCAACCAACGCGGCTGTTTTGAACATAAAATCTCCTCCTGTTATCTATTAAAATTTAACTGAAAAACTGTTGTAATGGGCAAGTCATCCGAAAATCGGATGATTTAAGATAATTCGTTCGGGTGCAGAATACAAATTTGGAAGGAAAATTAAATGATCGAATGATAACGGAAGGAAACGCCGGAAATCTCGATGGTTTTTTCCAGCACGACGGCTTCGGTCTGGCGCAATTCATCGAGCGCGTTTTCGGTCAACAAAATATCGCCCTTACAGCCGATGTCTTCGCTCAGTTTGGAAGCGAGATTGACTTCGTTTCCGAACAGGTCTTTGTTTTCGATGTTAAGAATATTTCCGTAACCGATGCCGATGGAAACGAAAATCCGGCAATCGTCTGCCATCGTTTCATTTTTCCCGGCTAAAAACTCGTTAATTTTATAGCTCGTATTGACGGCTTCGGTAACGGAATCGAAGATGCGGTATAAATTATCGGCTTCGCTTTTGATCAAAGTCCCGTTTCCCTGCTCGATGAGAGGCTGAATGATCGTTCGCATTTGATAAATGATCGAAAGCACGCGCACAATGCCGAAATGCCGCGTCTTACTGCAAAAACCGCTCATATCCAGAATCATCACGGCTTTTTTCTGCCCGAACACACGCTCGACCGTTTCCGCGATCTCTTCTCTCGATTCCGGCTTTTCATTCATCAGATCGAGCAGATATTCGAGATAAACTGCGGAATTTCTCTGCTCCAAGATAGTGTTTTCGTCATTCAACATTTATGAAAAAATCAAAAATTAATCAATCCAATTTTCAACTTTCAAATTTGGAAACTGCTTAAAATGTTTGACGTTTCTCGTAACCAAAACCGCGCGGTTTGCCAAACAAATACTTGCGATCAGTAGATCAGCGCGACCGATTTTTCGGTATTTGCTATTTTGTCTGAGTTCATCAAACTTCTTTAACGCTTCCGAATCAAACCCGACAACCGGAATCTGTTCTAAAAGTCTTTCACTTTCGGTAAAAAACCTCTGCGCTCTTTCCAGTGCTGTCGAATCTTCGGCTTTTAATAGAAATTCGATGCGACCGCGAAGAATCTCCGCTTTGGATACGATCGTTATGGCGAATTCGTAATCGTTCGCGCTTTCCAGACGCGCTTTGACTCGTTCGTTTCCTTTTTGCAGATGCGTGAGAGTGTCGGTGTCGAGTATGTGCATCGTTTATTATTCGGAACGACCGCGCTCCTCATAAATCTTTTCTAGAAATTGATCTATCCGCTCATCATCAGACAATGCTCCGGCTTGACTCAGCAAAATCGCGCGGCTGTCCTGCGTTCTGAGCCAATCGTCTATCGCGTCCTTGAGAAAACGCCAGGTGTCGGCGATCTTTCTGCCCGGAAGATGCCCCTGCACCGCTTCCTGCAAAACCACTTCTTCAGGCAAGCGTAAATAATCGGCGACTTCTTCGATTGTTAAAACTTGCGGCTGCATAAAATCATTCTAAATTATTTCGGCAGATTACCAAAGAAATTATTTATCATCCAAAGCCGCCACGCCCGGAAGTTCGTCGCCCGCAAGAAATTCGAGCGTCGCGCCGCCGCCGGTCGAGATGTGCGAGATTTTTTCCGACAGACCGCTTTCGTTGACGGCTGAAACGGAATCGCCGCCGCCGACGATCGAAGTCGCGCCCGCTTCGGTCGCTTCGGCAACCGCTTTGGCGATGGCGATCGTGCCTTGATCGAAAGGTTTTTCCTCGAACATTCCCATCGGTCCGTTCCAGACGATCGTTTTCGCGCCTTCTAAAGCCCTCTTGAAAATCGCCTGCGTTTCTTCGCCGATGTCCAAACCGACGAGTCCGGCATTCGTAAAATCAACCGGAATAGTTTTGCGCGAAGTCAAAGGTTCGTAAGAATCAACGACCTGATGATCGGTCGGTAAAATGAGTTCTACTCCGGCTTCTTCAGCTTGTTTTTCGATTTCAAGAGCGGTCGGCATCATTTGGTCTTCGACCAGTGATTTTCCGACCGTGTAGCCTTTTGCTTTGAAAAACGTATAAGCCATCGCGCCGCCGATCAGGAGTTTGTCAACCTTTCTTTCGATCAGCGATTTGATGACGGGAATTTTATCGGAAACTTTCGCACCGCCTAAGATTGCGACGAACGGGCGTTCGGGATCGTTCAGAGCTTTCGATAAAAAATTCAATTCCTTTTCCATCAAAAGCCCGGCAACCGCGTCGTCAACGTGATGCGTGATGCCTTCGGTCGAAGCATGCGCCCGGTGCGCCGTGCCGAATGCGTCATTGACGTAAACGTCGGCGAGTTCGGCAAGCTGTTTGGCATACTCCGCGTCGTTCTTTTCTTCTCCGGCGTGAAGCCGCAGGTTTTCGAGCAGAAGAACTTCGCCTACGTTTAGTTTATTTACTTTTTCCTTTACTTGGTCGCCGATGCTGTTTTCTGCAAATTCAACTTTGAAATCGGACAATTTCGCCAGGTGTTCGGCGACGGGTTTCAAAGAATATTTGCTTTCGTCATACGGCATTCCCTTTTCTTCCGCCTTCTTTTTGTCTTTGATCGGTCTGCCAAGATGGGATGCGAGAATGACTTTCGCGCTTTGTGCGACGGCGTATTGTATCGTGGGCAATGCGCCTTTGATGCGGGTATCGTCTTCGATCTCGCCGTTTTTTACGGGAACATTAAAATCAACACGAATGAAAACCCGCTTGCCTTTTATGTCAATATCTTTGATCGTTTTCTTATTCATTTTTATAAAATTCTAAAATAAAAAGGACGAGCAAAAATCTCTTTTCCCTCGTCCCTCATCACTCGTCCCTAAACTTACAATCCTTTGTCGGCGATAAATTTCACCAGATCGCGGACGCGGCACGAATAGCCCCATTCGTTGTCATACCACGAAAGGACTTTGACGGTTTTGCCGCCGATGACCTTCGTATTTTCCGCGTCAACAATCGAAGAATGCGGATTGCCGCGAAAATCAATGGAAACAAGCGGCTCTTCGCTGAATTGGAGAATGCCTTTTAATTCTTCGTTCGCCGCGTCTTTCAAAACCTGATTGACTTCTTCCGTGCTGGTTTCCTTTTCGAGATTCATCACCACGTCAACGAGCGAAACATTCGGTGTCGGAACACGAACCGAAATTCCGTCGAATTTTCCTTCAAGTTCGGGAATGACTAGTGCAACGGCTTTTGCCGCGCCGGTCGAGGTCGGGATCATCGAAAGCCCGGCGGCACGAGCGCGGCGCAGGTCTTTATGCGGCAGATCGAGTAATTGCTGATCGTTCGTGTAACTGTGAATCGTGTTCATCAGAGCGTTTTCGATTCCGAATTTTTCATGGATGACTTTCGCAACCGGAGCGAGACAGTTTGTCGTACACGATGCATTTGAAATGATGTTGTGTTTCTCCGCGTCATACATTTCCTCGTTGACTCCGAGAACGATCGTTACGTCCTCGCCTTTTGCCGGAGCGGAAATGATGACTTTTTTGACCGAACCGCGCAGGTGTTTCGCCGCGTCTTCGGCTTTTGTAAACCGCCCGGTTGATTCGATAACGATCTCCGCGCCGACTTCTTCCCACGGAATCAGCGACGGATCTTTTTCGCTGAAAACCTTAAAACTTTCGCCGTTAACATTGATCGTGTCGCCGTCCGCCGAGATTTCCTGTTCGAGATTTCCCATCACCGAATCGTATTTCAAAAGATGCGCCAGAGTTTTCGTGTCGGTCAGATCGTTGACCGCCACGAAATCGAAATCCGCATCGCCGAGCGCGGTTCTCATAATGTTGCGCCCGATTCGCCCGAAACCGTTAATACCTACTTTAATTGCCATTTTTAATAGTTTCCTCCAGAATAAGTTTGTGTTAAAACATTGAAGATAACTTAATTTCGCCCAAAACTCAAAGCATTGTAATTTCTAAACTTTTTGTTAAATCGTTCGCGGCAATATCCAAAAATATGAAACTATAAAAATTATTTTGTCGTAGTAATCGGTTGAGTTCGCCAGGTTCTAAACTATTCGGAATTAAAACTCGGAGTCTTTTATAATGAAAAATTTACGCTTGTTTTTTGTCCACTCATTTTTTGCGTTGTGCATCGTTTTCGCCGGAACAAATTCGATTTCCGCACAGGAAACGCAGATCGCTAAAAACGCCGCCGAAAAAGAGAAGATTATTTCTTCCGCGGAAGCGACTACGGTCGAGACCGGTATTCAAACAATTTCGGTTAATTCCAAAAAATCCCCGCAAAATACATTTAATCCGGTTAGCCGCATCGGCGTGCAGACGGGACAAACAACGCCTCTGACTTTAAATGACGCAATTCGAAAAGCACTGGAAAACAACAACGATATCGAAGTTTCCCGAAACGATGTAAAGATCGCCGAATCTAGTTTGCGGTCGCTTTTAGGCGTGTATGACGGCGTTTTTACAATCGCGCCGACTTTTCAAAGAACGGCGACGACCGGCGAGGCGGCGACCAACGATCTCCGGCTCAATTCCGATTTTACGAAATTTATCAGACAGGGCGGCGGAAATTACCGCGTATTTTTTAACAATACGCGAACTGAAAACCGCTTCGCTCAGGCGCAGGCGACACAGGGCGGGATCACATCGGGAAGCGGCGGAGCATTGTTTTCTTCGAGTTTCGGAGTTACCTTTACCCAACCGCTTTGGAGAGATTTCAAAATTGATCAAAACCGCCGTTTGATTAAAATCCAAAGAAAACGTGTCGCCCAATCGGATGCCGATTTCCGCCGCCAGACAATCGAGATAATTTCTCAGGTTCAACAGGCATATTGGGATTTGGTATTCGCTTTGCGCGACCAGCAAAACCGCGTGGCGAATCTGAATCTTTCAAAAGAAAATATGCGACGTATCGAAGCGCAGATTGATGCCGGCGTCGCCGCTCCTCTAGCCCGCGCCGAAGTTGCGACCGAACTTGCTAATCGTGAATCGGATCTGATCGTCGCCACACAGCAGGTCGAATCGGCGGAAAACAGATTAAAGCAACTGGTTCTCCGTGAACCGACCGCCGCCGAATGGTCGAGTCAATACGTGCCGACCGATAGCCCTGTGTTCAGCACCGATCCGGTAAACTTGGAATTAGCCTTAAAAGATGCCGTCGAAAACCGTCCCGAACTGAGACGCTTAAAATTGGAGAGCGAGATCAACAAAATTGATATTGATTATTTCAAGAATCAAACAAAACCGCAGATTGATCTTAATACGACCGTCTCGCTCGGCGGAATTTCAGGCACCGGCGGTACGAACGGTGTTAATTCATTTCCCCAGTTTACGGGCAACGATGAAATATTGCGTCAAAATGTAAATATACTTTTAGGCAGGGCGATGCTCGATCCGATCCCGAACCCGCAAATACCGATCACACCGCGACCGGATTTTTTAACGGGCGGATTTAATCAATCGCTGTCAAATCTTTTTCGAAGCGATTCGCCGAGCTATACCGCCGGAGTAACGATCAGTTTTCCTTTGAGAAATCAAACTGCCGAAGCAAATCTTGCCGGAGCGCGGTTTGAACAGGAAAGAATCGAAGCGCAAACCCGTTCGCAGGAACAGACGGTGGTCGCCGAAGTCCGCAATGCGGTGCAGGCGGTCGAATCGGCAAGACAGCGCGTTCTAGCGGCGCGGCGGGCGCGTGAAAACGCCGAAATCCAGCTAGAAGGCGAACAGAAACTTTTCGATGTCGGACGCTCGACGACGTTTCTTCTGTTCCAGAGAGAAAACGCTCTAACCAACGCCCGCAATGCCGAGATTCGCGCCGAGACCGATTACAACAAGGCGCTTGCCGATCTGCAGCGCGCAACTTCGACGACCTTCCGAGCAAATAATGTCCTGATAGATTCGCCGATGCAGGACGATCAATAAGTCAGTCGTTTTTGTTTTTTTATATCAATCAATCATTTTTTTTTTAAAGAGCCGCGATGCCGGCTCTTTATGTTTTCTGAGAAGTTTGCGACAATCTGTTTCGTGAAAATTTCCGCCGTCATCATCGCTTTTAACGAGGAAGCTAAAATCGCCGATGCTATCAACTCGCTTCAATGGGCAGACGAGATTTTGCTTATTGATTCCGAAAGTGCCGACCGGACGCGCGAAATCGCCGAATCACTCGGCGTGAAAGTCATCACGCAAAAATGGCTCGGATTTTCAAAACAAAAACAGTTTGCCGTTGACAATGCCGCGCACAATTGGATTTTCAGTCTCGATGCGGACGAAGTAGTTTCCGAAAAATTAAAGTGTGAAATTCTCGCCTTAAAAAATTCCGAACAACTTGCCGACGGTTATAAAATCCCCCGGCTTTCGTTTTATATGAATCACCCGATTCGGCACGGCGGCTGGTATCCAGATTGGCAGATTCGTTTTTTTGATCGGAGAAAAGGAAAATGGAAAGACGTTTTAATTCACGAATCGGTCGAGATTGACGGGCAAGTAGAAAAACTTTCGGGCGACATACTTCACCATACGGTCGAAAACGCCGCGCATCATCACCGGATGATCGGCGAAAGATACGCGCCGCTCGCCGCTGAACAAATGTTTTTGAGAGGCAGAAAAACTACTCCTCTGAAAATCGCAGCCGCCGGATTAACCGCGTTTCTGCGGACATATTTTTTAAAACTCGGTTTTTTAGATGGACTTCCCGGTTTCTGCATAGCGCGTTTTGCCGCCCATCACGCATTCTTGAAACATCTGCTTTTATGGGAACTTCAGAACCGGGAGCAGTAACGAGAGGCTCGCTTCAAATCGGTTCGGGACATTTCTGCCGTCTGGCATTCAGACTTTTTTTTGTAAATACAACTTCAAAATTTCCATACACATCAAACCTTTTAATCAGGTAGAATTTGAGTTATATTTTATTTGAAAAACTTTATGAAAAAAATTCTATTTACAATCTGCCTGCTCGTATTTTCAACTTCGGTGTTCGCGCAAAAAGGCGTTGACCCGCAAACCAAGCAAATACGCGAAGACAGCAATAAAACCAATAAAGGCAATGATGTTAACCGCTCGTTCGATTGGGGATCGGGCAAGACCAAAACCCGCGAGCGTCTGCCGAACCCCTATAAATTAAATGCTCGGCGCGATTATCTGGTAAATAACATTGTCAGCGTTTTAAAAGACAAACAGATTTTGGTTGACGACGCCGCTTCGCGTCTGAGTGAAGGAGTCATCGTTACCCAGCCGTATATTTTCGTTAAAGGAGCGGTTACGACGCGAAGTCAACTAAGCCGCTACGCCGAACTTCCCGGCTACGATTCGGTCTGGACTCGCGGACGCTACACGCTGACTATCGAGGTGCAGTCAATTGACGGGATTCAAAACAATGTTTCCGTCATTGCCAAAGTCGAGGGCAGACAGGAAAACGGTCTGTTTTCCGAATGGGTGAATCTGTCGAGTAACGGCACGGCGGAGGACGAATTTTTAGCAAAACTGATCGAAACTGTAACGGGTATTACTCCAGAACCGATCGTAACTAAAACTCCCTGAATATTTGATGTTAAAAAGATTTTCCAAATTTTTATTTTTATTTCTCGCAATCGGTTCGCTCGCCGTTTCGGTTAGCGCGCAGTTTGACGCTTCAACCCCGTTCGGGAAAAAGCGTCCCGAAGAACCTATTCCGAAAAACGTCCGGGAATCATTAAAAAAGAACGAACTCGAACGCTTGAAAAAAGATTATGAGGAAATGCTCGCTAACGGCGAAGAAGCCGTAAAGTTAAGCGAAGAAGTCGAAACCTCGTTTAATAGAAATAATAAATTGAGTTCGTCGGATGTCGAAAAACTGGAAAAGATCGAGAAACTTCTGAAAAAAATCCGCAAGGAACTAGGCGGCGATGACTATGATTCCGAAGAATTGCCGGAAAAACCTTCCTCGATAAAAAACGCAATTTCCAACTTGAAAGAATCCGCCGTCGGGCTGTTTGACGAATTGAAAAAGACTTCGCGCTACAGTATTTCGGTCGTCGCCATTCAAAGCTCGAACACATTGTTAAATATCGTTCGTTATATACGCTTCTGGAAAAAGTAATATGAATTTTAATTGTCACCAGCGTTTTAATTTTTTCGGTATTTTCTTTTTTCTTTCTATCTTCTTATTCATAAAAATTCCACTTCACGCTCAGGACAACTCCGATGACGAAATCAATGTCGAAACTTCTCTTGTCGTTTTAAACGCCTCGATTACAGATCAAGAAGGTAAAACAGTTTACGGTCTGAAAAAGAGCGATTTCAAAGTGCTGGAAGACGGAAAAGAGCAGACGCTCGAATTTTTCGAATCGCAGGAATCGCCGTTTGCCGCCGTTATCCTGATTGACACGTCAGGCAGTATGGAACAGCGAATCTCTCTGGCGCGTTCCGCCGCGATAAATTTTCTTGACGGAATCAGGGTTGACGACAATGTGGCGATCTATAATTTCGATTCGAAAGTTTCGCTGGTTCAGGATTTTTCAAACTCGCGCGACATCACGGAAAAAGTTTTCGATCTCAAAGCCTACGGCTGGACGGTTTTAAATGACGCTATTTATCAAGCCGCGCTCGAACTTGAAAAACGAACCGAAAAACGCCGCGCGATTGTCGTCTTGTCCGACGGCGCGGACACCCGGAGCGGTCGTTCGGCAAGCAAGGCTCTAAAAGCCGCTTTAAAAGTTAATGCGACGATCTACACGGTAGATATGTCTGGAATCAGCACTGGCGGAAAAGAAAGAATGCAGAATCAGGGCGTTTTGCGGAATTTTGCCGAAAAGACGGGCGGGAGATTCGTCGCCACTCCGGGCGGAATCGAACTCAGAAACGCTTTCAAAAACATTGTCGAGGAACTCGGCAACCAATACACTTTCGGTTATGAACCGCAAAACGTCAACAAGGACGGCAAATGGCATTCCATCGAAGTCAGGGTCACACGTCCGAATCTCAACATTAGAACGCGCGAAGGCTACCACGCGCCGAAGGCAAAAAATTAAAACTGTTATGGTGCGCGCGCTCCCGGCATTTGCTCCGGCTTATATTGAAGTTTTATTGCGAGCCTTATCGTTAAATCTTTCCAAAGCGTATTCCACCAGCAAATCTAAAATCTCCGAAAAATCTTTTCCCGAACCTGCCCACATTTTCGGAAACCCCGAAGCGTCGGTCAGTCCCGGAATCGTGTTGATCTCATTGACCAGAAGCGCGCCCGTATCGTTTCGCAAAAAGAAATCAACCCGCGCAAAGCCCGCGCCGTCAATCGCCTTGAAAGCGCGAACCGCCATTTCCTGAATTTTTTTTGTCAGTTCGTCGCTGATGAGCGCGGGAACGACAAATTCATTATTGCCCGTTCCGCAGTATTTTTCCGTGTAATCGAGAAATTTTTTATCGTCGGCATTGATAATATATTCGCCCGGCAGACTCGCTTGAGGCTGCTCATTGCCGATGACGGAGCATTCGATCTCGCGCATATCGAGACATTCCTCGACGATGATCTTCCGGTCGTATTCGGCGGCGAGTCCGACGGCTCGATTTAAAGATTCGCGGTCTTCCGCCTTTGAAACGCCGACCGACGAGCCGAGATTCGCGGGCTTTACAAAACATGGAAAACCGAGTTTTGTCTCGATTTGCGATAAAACCGCTTCCGTGTCGCTTTCCCATTCGCTTCGCAAAAACCAGACATAACGGCAGATTGGCAGATCGGCATCGCGGAAAAGCGTTTTCATCACGACCTTATCCATCCCGCATGACGAAGCCAAAACGCCGCAGCCGACAAAGGGAATTCCCGCCATTTCCAAAAGCCCCTGAATTGTCCCGTCCTCGCCGTATGTGCCGTGCAGAACGGGAAAGACGACATCAAGCGGCAGGTTTTGTTCTTCGGAATTTTCCGGCGAGATTTTTGTCAATCCGCGATATTTCGTATCGCCCAAGAGCGCGATTTCCGTTTCAGGAAAAGTTTCCGAATTTTCTTGCAGAATATTTTGCGCGTTTTCGGGGAGCAATTTTAAAGATTCAGCCGGAGAAAGCCACGTTCCGTCTTTTGAAATGGCAATCGGCATCACGTCGTATTTCGTCTTATCGAGTTTTTCGATAACCGTCTTTGCCGAACGAATCGAGATTTCGTGTTCGCCGGAACGCCCGCCGAATATTACGCCAATCCTTGTTTTCATAAGTTAAATAATCGTTTTTCCTAAAGCTGAAAGTATAAGTTCTCCGGCAAGTTTGACCGTGATGTTTTTTTCGTCAAGCATCGGGTTGACCTCGACGATTTCAAATGACCTCATTCCGCCTTTTTCGGCGATGAGTTCCAGTGCAAAATGCGCTTCGCGGTAAGTCATCCCGCCGCGCACGAGCGTTCCCGAACCGGGCGCGAAACGCGGATCAATTACATCAACGTCGAATGTTACGGCGAATCCGCCTTCGGCTTGCGAAGCGATTTCAACCGCCCTTTCGACACAGTTCGTGATGCCGCGCCGGTCAATGTCGCTCATCGTAAAAAACTGTTCACGGATTCCGAGCGATCGAATCAGATTTTTTTCGCCCGCGTCCAGATCGCGCGCGCCGACGTGGGCGCAAAATTTCGGATTTATTTTCGGCGAAAAGCCTTCGAGACCGACCATTTCATCATGACCGAAACCGAGAATCGCCGCGAGCGGCATGCCGTGTATATTTCCCGAAGGCGATGTATCGGGCGTGTTCATATCGGCGTGCGCGTCAAACCAGATGAGTCCGATCTCTTTTTCCTCAGAATGAAAATGCGAAGAAATTCCCGAAAGGGTTCCCGCCGCTATCGAATGATCGCCGCCGATGATGACGGGCATCTCGCCCTTTTGCAAGATCGTTTTGACGGCTTCGGTCATTTTTCTGCACGAAGCAAGATATTCTTTAAAATACTTCGGGTTCTCGTTTTTTTCCGCGATGTAATCCGGTTTGACGATCTCGACATCGCCGTAGTCCATAACCTCGTAGCCGAGATTTTCAATATGTTCGTTCAACGGCAAGCCGTGAAGTTTCGCCAGACGGATCGCCGTCGCGCCAAGTTCGCTGCCGGTCGTTCCCGCGGCGTAGCCGAGCGGAACGCCGATGATTCCTATTTTTTTATCTTTTCCGGGAAAATCTCTCGCGGTAAAATCCATATTTAAAATTTACAATTCCCCAAAGCCGTTTGCAAAAAGAGTTTTGATTTCTTCAAACGCCTGCCGTTCGTCCTCGCCTTCGACCTCCAGGACCAAAACCGTTCCTTTTGAAGCCGCCAGCGTCAGAACGCTCAAAATTGATTTGGCATCGGCATAAAGATTGTTGTCTGTCCGTTTGATGATTATCCGGCTCGAAAATTTTCCGGCGAGACGAACCAATTGCGCGGCGGCTCTGGCGTGCAGACCGAGCGGATTGACGACTGTGATTTCGGTTTCGAGCATTTCAGTAAATTTATTTTTGCGGCGAGAGCAAATTACCGGCGCGGTAAATCGCTTGTTTTCCCTGTTCCTCGACCGCCTCAGCCATTTCCTTCAAGGTCATTTCCTTGTTTTGTGAAGCGAGTTTAACGACCATCGGAAGATTTACGCCCGTCACGACCTCGACCTCGTTTTCCTTGATAAACATCGCCGAGATATTCGTCGGAGTTCCGCCGAACATATCCGTCAAAAGCAAAACGCCTTTGCCTTCGGAAACTTTTTTTATAGAGCGAGATATTTCCTCCTTCGCCATTTCCACGTCGTCGTGCCAGCCGATCGAAACCGCCGCGATATGCGACAAATTTCCGACGACCGTCTCCGCCGCCGCCAAAAGTTCGTTCGCCACGCGACCGTGTGAAACGATGACTCCGCCGATTTTTTTTATATCACTCATAATTATTTCTGAACGTCCCGGTGCGTAACGGTCGTTTCGTAACCTTCGCTTTTGATGTCTTCATACAAACGGTTGGCGACCATTACCGAACGATGCCGACCGCCGGTGCAGCCGATTCCGATCGTCAGATAAGATTTTCCTTCTTTTTTATACTGCGGCAACAGATATTTTAAAAGGTCGGAAAACCGCCGGACGGTTTCCGCGACTTCTTTTTGTTTATTTAAAAATTCGATGACTTTCCCGTCCGTTCCGGGCAGATGCTTCAGTTTTTTTTCAAAATACGGATTCGGCAGATGCCGAACGTCAAAAAGCAGATCAACCTGCCGCGGGACGCCGTATTTATGACCGAAGCTGACAAATTGAACATTCAGCGGCACGCCGTCTTCCTTATGCCCGAATCTTTCCACGAGAAATCGCCGGAGCGTGTGAACAGTATGTTCGGAAGTATCAATTATCAGATCGGCGGTTTCGCGGACATTCTGCATCGCTTTTTTTTCTTTGCGTATGGCTTCGAGCAAACCACCGCCCGTGTCCGCCGGGTGCGGACGGCGCGTTTCGGAAAATCTTCTTTGCAAAACATTGTCCGAAGCCTCGAAAAACATCACGAACGGTTCGAGTTTTTTCTTGCTTAACTTTTTCAGTTCGTTCGGAAATTCGGATAAAAAATGCCGCTCGCGGATATTTATGACGAGTGCCGCTTTCTCGATTGCCACGACTTCTTCTTCGTTCGGCACAAGCAGGCGGGCAAAGGTCGAAAGCATCGTAACCGGCAGGTTATCAACACAAAAATAATCTAAATCTTCAAAAGCGTTGGTTGCCGAACTCATACCAGAACCGCTCACTCCCGTGATTATCACGAAATTCGGAACCGTTATTATTTTCTGCTCTTTTTTTTTCGGCATATTTTAATGACTTTCACGACCGACCACCGCCGCATGCCGCTCGATCAGTTTTTGAGCGGCATCGAATCCGGCTGATTTTAGAAGATACATCCGCACAGCGGTTTCGACAAGGGTCGAGATATTTCTGCCGGAGCTGACCGGCAAAACAAATTTCGGAATCTTGATCTCCAAAATTTCTTCCGTTTCGGTTTCCAGACCGAGCCGTTCAATTTCCTCGACATCCATCCATTTTCTTAATTCGATGCACAAATCTATCTTTCTGTTCGGTTCGACAGCCGAAACGCCGAACAGATCGCGGATATTGATAATTCCGAGACCGCGGATTTCCATATGTCCGGCGGTCAGTTCGGGCGCGTAACCTTCGAGTTTTTTTCCGATCTTTTTGACGATCACGGTATCGTCCGAAATCAGCCGATGACCGCGCGTAATGAGATCGAGAGCGCATTCCGATTTTCCGATGCCCGATTTTCCCCTCAGCAAAACGCCGAGTCCATACATTCCCAACAGAACGCTGTGCAGAGAAACGGAAGGCGCGAGTTTTTCCTGCAAAAAGTTGGAAACCGTTCCGATGGCGGTCGAGCTGACGGTCGAAGTTCGAATCACCGGAAGATCAATTTCTTCGGCGATTTCGATCAATTCCTCGGGGGCGTCGAGATTTTTTGTGATTAAAATACAGCTTATTTTTTCAAGTGAAAGATTTCTCAGGGCTTCGATCCGTTTTTCTTTCGGCAATTGTTTGAGATAGGAAATCTCGCTCTGCCCGACAAGCTGAACGCGACCCTGATGAATATAATGCGTAAATCCGGCGAGAGCCAAACCCAGTTTTTGGATTCTGGGTGAAGAAATAAATCTCTCTTTAATGCCGCCCGCGCCGGTGATGACCGTTAGTTTCAATTCTTCCGGCGCGGTCGAAACGAATTCCTCGATTGTGATAAAAGAAATTTCGTTATGATGTTTAGAAGTCATTAACAAGCTACGGCTTTACGGTTCGATCAGACCGTAATTGCCGTCTTTTCGTTTGTAAATTATCGAAATATTTTCGTTATCCGCGTTTCGGAAAACGAGAAACTGATTTTCCTGATCTTCCAAAACCAGTGCGGCTTCGTCGGCGCGCATCGGCTTGATCGCGTAGCGGCGCGAATTGATAATTCGCGGACTGTTCGGCGCGGGCTGGACGGCTTGCGAATCAACCGTTACCTCGCTGACCTTTTTCGCCTTGTGCGATTTATCAATGATCTTATTTTTCAAGCGGCGGGCTTGTTTTTCAATTTTATCAATTGATTTGGAAAGCGATTGATACATATCGTCGAGCGTCGTCGTCGCCGTAAAAACTTCCTTGCGCCAATTGACGATTATTTCCGAGCGGTGCCTGCCGCGTTCGACCTCGATGATGACATGAGCTTTGGTATGATTGCCGTCGAAAAGATGTTTGATCCGTCCGAAATGCTCTTCGACATGGGATCGCATTGCCGGAGTAACTTCGATGTGTCTTCCAGTGTATTCAAATTTCATAATTTAGTGAATCATTAATCGTGAATCGTTAATCGTGAATAATTAAAATTACAACGATTCACAATTAACGGTTTACGAATTACTAAATAATAGTTTTTCTTTCGCGCGAGCCGGGAATCTGCATCTGGTCGCGGTATTTGGCGACCGTGCGGCGCGAAAGTTTTACGCCTTCCTTGCTTAAAAGTTTGGCGATCTTGTCGTCGGTCAGAGGCTTTTTCGTATCCTCTTCCTCGATCATTTTTTTAATTTTCAATTTCAGAATCCGCGTCGAAACTTCCTCGCCGTCCTCATTCATCATTCCTTCCGAGAAGAACCGGCGAAGCTCGATCACGCCCTGCGGCGTGTGCGCGTATTTTCGGTTGACGACGCGCGAAATCGTCGAAAGATGCATCCCGATGTCTTCCGCAACGTCTTTCAGCATCATCGGTTTGATGTGCTGAACGCCGTAATCGAGAAAATCGCGCTGTTTTTTGACGATACATTCGACAACTCGGTAGATCGTCTGTTTGCGGTGTTCGATATTCCGCAAAAGGTCAATCGCCGAGCGCACGTTGTCTTTTATGTAATCCTTCGTTTCCTTCGTCGTATCGTTTTTATCGAGCAATTGTTGATACGTCGGGCTGATTCGCAAACGCGGACTGCCGTCATCGGCAAAATAGATTACATAATCGTCTTCGACCTTTTCGATATATACTTCGGGCGAAACATAAATTGGCTCGTCGGTCGAATAACGTCTGCCCGGATACGGGTCTAAAATTCTGACCTTGTTGATTTCCTCGTTGAGCGTGTGGACGTCAATTCCGGTGTCTTTCGATAAATGCTGGAGACGATGCGGCTGCAGGTCTTCGAGGTGTTCGCTGACAAGTTCGTATGCGAGACTCTCTTTTTCGCCGTTTGATTCGAGCTGGGCAAGCAGACATTCCTTGACGTTTCGCGCGCCGCATCCGACGGGTTCGAGTTTCATCACGATCTGCCGCGCTTTTTCCGCAACCTCTTCCGACACGCCGCAGAGTTCGGCGATCTCTTCATTGGTCGCCGTCAAACGCCCGTCGCTGTCGAGATTGCCGATCACGCCAATCGCCGTTTCTTCGAGTTCTTCGCTGATGTTCAGCAGGTGAACCTGCCATTCGAGATGTTCAGTCAGATTTTCCGTCCGCGACAAAAATTGCTCGAAACTCGGCGCGTCTTCTTTATATTCGAATTCCTGAGTTCGATAACCGGGATCGAGATATTCCTGAAATTCCCTGCCGAAATCAACTTCGTCGAAAGCGTCGGATTTTTCTTCCGACGGCTCGTCGCCTTCAAACTCATTTTCCGCATCAAAATCCTCTTTATGTCCGTTTTCGAGCGGTTTTTCGGGCGAAAATTCCTCGTAGGCTTCAAAATCATCAGATTGAGAATCCGATTTCAATTCTGAATTCCGGTCGTTTTGTCCTTCAAAATCTTCCTGACCGCTCGCATTTTGATCGAGAATTTTTTCGGCGATCTCGTTTAATTCTTCAGTCGCCGGAACTTCTTCGAGAACGACGTTTTTTTCCAATTCCTGCTGGATGAGTTCGGCAAGTTCGAGCGTTGTCATCTGGAGCATTTCGATTCTCTGCCTCAATTGCGGCGTAAGAACCATCTGCTGTTTTAATTGTGTGGTAAGTCGTAACGATGACATATTGTATTAAAAATTCTAGTTTGGAAATCGCGCCAAGTCAAAAAATGTTGATTTCCGAAATTTATTAAATTATAACTCATTTGCTCGATCAATGCGCAAACCGAATCTCTATAAACTAAACCTTTCGCCGAGATAAAGCCGTCGGACTTCCGAATCTTTGACCAGTTCGTCCGGCATACCGCTTTTCAAGATTTTGCCTTCCGCCATAATATACGCGCGGTCGGTGATGCCGAGCGTTTCGCGGACATTGTGATCCGTAATAAGGATGCCGATTCCCTGCTCTTTGAGATACAAAATAATTTCGCGTATGTCGTCAATCGCGATCGGATCAATTCCGGCAAACGGTTCATCCAACAAAATAAATTCCGGCTCGCTCGCCAGACACCGAGCGATCTCGACGCGCCGCCGTTCGCCGCCCGAAAGCGAATCGCCGCGCGTTTTGCGAACGTGCGTTACGCCGAATTCTTCCAGTAATTCTTCGAGCCGATCAAATCTTTCGGAGCGTTTCATTTTCATCGTTTCCAAAACGGCGAGAATATTTTGCTCCGCAGACATTTTGCGAAAGATCGAAGGCTCCTGCGGCAAATAGCCCAATCCGAGCCGCGCCCGGAGATACATCGGAAGAGCGGTTACGTCCTGATTGTTGAGAAAAATTTTCCCTTGCTCGGTTCTTTCCAGCCCGACCATCATATAAAACGAGGTCGTTTTTCCCGCGCCGTTCGCACCTAAAAGCCCGACGATCTCGCCCTGTTTGACATATAAACTGACATCATCCACGACGCGCCGCCGACCGTATGTTTTCTGCAAATTAAACGCGCAAAGAGAATCGGCAATTACATTTTCATAATTGCCGTTTTCCGTCTGGGAATTGTTTTTTCCAAAAAATGCGAACATTAAAAATTATTCTATTCGTTCTTTTTGATTTTATAAACCGAGCGGATTCTGCCTGTATTCGTCTGCTCGGTTTTGCTTTCGCCGATGACGCGGTTTTCCTTTATATAAACCGTAACCTGCGCTCCGGCAGACGAGCCTTGTTCGGCATCGTCAATCCGCGCCGGATTGCCGCGTAAAATAAACTCTTCTTTCGCCGCAGTGTATTGCGCCCAATCGCCGGTCGCCTTTCGATTCGGCTGTGTTAAAACAACGGAATTTTCGACGACTGATCTTTCCAGCTCATTATTTTTATCCATCGAGATCGTCGCAATTTCCGACGTGATGCGGTCTGTTCCCTGACGAATATCAACCGAACCTTCGTAACGCAAAACGCGGTTATCACGATTATATGAAATCTTCTGCGCCGCCGCCGAAACCGGAACATTTACTTCTTTTCCGTCAACTTTTCTTTTGACATCATATACCGAACTCTGCACATTTCCTTCACCGAAAAGCTGACCTTGTTTTTGCTGTAAAAGCAGTTTGTCGGCGCGAATGTAATTGTTTTCCTGCCACGCCCGCGCGTTGCCGAAATAAAGCGCGGTTTCCTGCGCGTGATTGAATTCGGCGTTGTCGGCGGTCAGATAAACCGGCGAATTCGTCGCCATAAACGGCGTTGCGCCGCCCGTGGTTTTTTGATTGTAATAGGTCGTGCTGACCCCGCCCGTCAAATATGATTTATTGTTTTTCGTGTCCCATTCGACATTATTCGCCTTCGCCCGCGCGCGCGAATCCCAAACGGTCGGCTCGCCGCCCGCAAGTTTTACTCTCTGATCGCCCGCCGTGTAAATTATCTGCGATGAGATAGCATTGCGGTCGAGTTCGGTAAATTTCGCATTCCCGTCGGCGGTCAGAGATTCGATGTCCTGCGAATTCGGATTAAAAACCGCTTTCAGCGTATCGGCTAAAAGCGTCTGTGTTCCGCGGTTATTTGCCGCAACGGTCGGCACGCGGAGGGTTTTTGTTTTCGTCGCGGCGGTGCAGTTTTTCGCATTGTTCCCGGTCGGAAAGAAGTCGCAGTTGAAACGCGGCGCATTGATCGTCGTTTTATAATTTTCCGCCGAAGCGCGAAGCGGCTCGATAAAAAGTTCGCCGTTGCCGACGGCTTCGGCGTGCGCCAGATTTTTTCCGTCCGCCTGCAAGATCGTTTTTACAGAATCGGCGGTCAGTCGTTTGTTTGCCGCGTCGGGTTTATTGTTCGGCGCGTTCAGATTGATCGTCGTGCGCCCTTCGGTCTGCATCTCGCGCAAAAGTCCTTCGTTATGAAAATTCAGACGAATCGCATTCGGCGCGGAAAGCGTCAGCTTCGTGTATTCGTTCGCATTTGCCGGAATAACCGTAACATTGCTCGCGCCGAGCGCGTTGGCATTTTGGATTTTTTGATTTTCGTTAAAAGCAGTGTTCAATTCCGGCGCGAAAATTTCCGTCCGGCGGTCTTCGGTAACTTGCTTGAGATAAGTATTGCCTTTGGCGACGGCGAATTTTAACTGCTTACCGGGATAAAGATCGGCGTTCAATTGATCGCCTTTAATGAAATTTTCCTTCTGCCAGATTTCGGCATTGCCGATAAGAAAAATTTTGCCGTTCGTTTGTTCATAAACCGCGTCGTTCGCTTTGATGTCCGCCGCGTCGCCGTTTTGCGAAGTCAAAATATGAACGCCGTTTTTCATTTCAAAACGTTCTGCGTCCTTTTGATAAAGCGCGTATTGGGTATTAATTTTCGTCGGCTTTGAATTGTTGACGGTCGTTTCGATCTCGACATTTTCAAAAAGTTCGAGCGATTTTAATTCCTTTTCAATTTTCACTTTCGCGCGGTTTGCCCGCGTGTTTGTATATTTATTATTGACCGGTTTTTGGATTACTTTTACATTTCCGTTCAATTCGATCTGTTTGATTTCCTTTCCGGTAAAAAACGCGGTCGCATTACTCGAGCTGATCTCGGTCGGCTGAGAAAACTCCTTATTTAGACCGCTCGGAATCACGTCAATAAAAACGTTTTCTTTGAGTTCGATCTTGCCCGCGCCCTGATCGAACATCGCGTAATTTGCCTTCAGTGTCGCGCTCTTTATATCTTTATTTGCAAATTCGCCGTTGCTTCCGAAATCAAAAGAACTGATCTCGACATCTTTCAAAAGTTCGATTCGTTTTTCCTTAACGTGAACGATCGCGCCCGTCGAATGCCCCGAAACATTTTCTCTTTCAAACTCGATATATTCTTCGGCTTCGGCAATTTCGGTTTCCTTTTTGTATGCGAGCTGATCGGTTTTGACTTTCAAAGCGTCGCGCGTTTCGATATTTACATTGCCTGCGAAAAAAGCGTCGAAATTTTTGTTTTCCTTCGGAATATAGATGGCTTTTTCCGCCGTGATAACATCGGATTTTTCTCCGGTTTCGTCAAAAACCTGCAAGAAAATATTTTCCATTTCCTGATGATTGTCGGAAAATGTCGTGGCTTTATCGGCTCTAATAAAATATTTCGGATTTCCCTGATCGTCGGTTTCGCGGCGTTCGAATTGATTGATCTCGGCAATGACATCTTTCGAAAGATTCGCCGGAAGACTTTTCATCCGAAACTCCGTCCGGTCAGTAAAAACAAATGCGATCAAAATCACCAGCACCGTCGCCGCCAGTCCGACCAGCGCGCCGACGCGAAAATATTTCGGCAGTTTCGCCTGAAAATGCAGTTTTCTTAATTTTTTGTTTTTTTCTTCTTTCGACATCAAAGACTAAAATTTTTGACGAGTTTCGATTTTTTTATTTTTCCGACGTGAGAATAAAAATTTGTTTTTCCCTTCAAATCTACGATCCAAACTTCATGCGCGCCCTTCTCTAAATATAATCTGACCTTTTCATCCATTTCAGCTTGTATATTTGCCGGAGATTTTATTTCGACGCAAATTTCCGGCGCTTTCGGAAACGGTGTAACTTCCTCGAATTCTGCAACAAATTCATCGGAAGCCCAAGCAACATCGGCGACTCTTACACCTTCGCTCGTCAGAATTGAACATTCGATAATTACAACGCCGGATTGTTTTTCGTATTCAATATCCCTAGCCACACGGTTTTGTAAAATCCCGTGTTTGTTTGAAGCCGGACTCATTAAAATCTGTCCGAATTTATTAAGTTCGACTTTATACGGAACATCCTGAAAAAAAGGATTTTCCATCAATTCGTGCCATTTAACGACCAAATCCATTTTTCTTTCCTCAAAAATCAATTATCCGTTCTCAAATCCTCAACGACAAGCTGTAAGCGCGTATTTCCCTGCCATGTGTTCGCTTCGGGCGTATAAGCTAATTCGATGCGCGTTTCGGGCGAGAGAGTTCGCCCCTTTGATTTTTCAACGCCGTCCCACCAGACGGCTTCGAATTGTTTCCGATTTTTATCCGCAAGGCGCAGTTTTAGATGTTTTTCTTTCATCACGAACGGTTCGCCAACAAGATACAAATCTTTTGTAACAAAAACCGGTTTCGGATTTCCCGCGCCGAATGGTTCGAGCATTTTCAACTCTTCGATAATGCTTAAATCCAGAGTGTTGGAAGAAACTACTGCGTCAATCTTTATTTCGGGAATCAAATCTTCTTCGGAAAGATTTTGCCGCGCGTGTTCATTCAGTTTTTCACTTAAAATTTCAATATTTTCGGCTTTGATCTTCATTCCCGCCGCGGCGGCGTGTCCGCCGAATTGTTCCATCAGATCGCCGCAGGATTCGAGACCGTTCAGCAAATGATAATTTCCGATCGAACGCGCCGAACCGTGTCCGATACCGTTTTCGAGCGAGATAACGACGGACGGGCGATGCAGTTTTTCGGTGATTTTAGAAGCCGCCAGACCGATCACGCCGCGATGCCAGTTTTCTCCCGCGACAATTATGGCGTGAGTTTGTTTTTCACTTCCGCCGTTTTCCGTGTATTCAAGCAGAGCCAATTCGGTAATCTCGCGCTGGACTTTTTGCCGCTCGCGGTTTCGGCTGTCCAAAAGTTCGGCTAATTCGCGCGCTTTTTCAAAACTGTCGGCTTCAAAAAGTTCGACGACGTGCCGCGCGATTTCCATTCTGCCCGCCGCATTAATTCGAGGCGCGATGCGGAAACCGATGTGATAACTCGTCATTTCTGAACGGCATTCGGAAACTTCCATCAAAGCCTTTAAACCGAAATTATGCGCTTTGGGCAAATCTTCCAGACCGATCTTGACGATCGCGCGGTTTTCGCCCGTCAAATTCATAATGTCGGCAATCGTGCCGATAGCGACGACTTTCAGAAATCCTTTGATGATATGTTCTTTGCCTTTTTCTCTTAAAAGCGCGTGAACCAATTTGAAGGCGACGCCGACACCGGCGAGATTTTTGTCCGGGTAATTACAGCCCGTCTGATTCGGATTGATCATCGCCACGCATTCGGGAATTCCTCGCGTTTCGTCCGAAAGATGATGATCTGTAACGATTACATCAAGCCCGTTTTCTTTCGCCCAGGCAAGCGGCTCGAACGAACGCGTTCCCGTATCAACGGAAATTACGAGCGAGTAACCTTTGTTTTTCGCTTTTTCGAGAAACTCGATATTTAAGCCGTAGCCTTCAGTGAAACGATTTGGAACGTGAAATCCGGTTTTCGCGCCAAGAATTTCCAGAGCCTTTCGCAGCACGACAGTTCCGGTCGTGCCGTCAACGTCATAATCGCCCCAGATCAGAATTTTTTCATTTTCTTCGATTGCTTTCAGAATGCGACTAACCGCCGTTTTCATTCCTTTCAACAGATACGGATCGTGTAAATCTTCGTAAGACGGATTTAAAAATTTCTGCGCCTTTTCTTCGGTTTCAAAACCGCGCGAGATTAATAAAGCTGCAATTAAAGGAGAAACTCTAAGCGTTTCGGCAAGCGTGATCACTTCCGCCCGATCGTGTTTTTGAATTGTCCAACGCTTCAACATTTTTAGTTCAAGGTTCAAGGTTCAAAGTTCAAGGTTTTTCCGACTAACTTTGAACCTTGAACCTTGAACTTTGAACTCGTTTAGACTTGCGCGCTAAGAACGCCTTGCCACAATAATAAAAGGATTATACCACCCACGACAATGCGGTAAACAATAAAAATCGCGGTCGAGTATTTGCGCAGAAAGGCGAGTAAAAACCAGATCGAAAGATAACCGACGATTCCGGCGACGATCATTCCGACCACGAGCGCGATCAGATCGTCTTTTGAAAGAATGTGAAGGGCTTCCCGCAATTCGAGAAGACCGCTCGCCGTGATCGCGGGAATCATCAAAAGAAAGGAAAAACGCGCAGCGGCTTCGCGTTTTTGTCCGGCGAAAAGCCCGCCCATGATCGTCGAACCCGAACGGCTCGCGCCCGGAATCAAAGATAAAACCTGCGCGAAACCGACAACAATCGCGTCAATCAAACCGAAGTTTTTCAGTTCTTTGCGCCTGCTTCCCACCACTTCGGCAAGTGCCAGACCGAGCGCGACAGCGATCATCATCGTCGCAATGATCCAGAGATTTTTCGTGCCTTCGCCCTCGATGGTTTCTTTAAAGATCAAACCGACCGTTCCGATGGGAATCGAGCCGATTATGATCAGCCACCCGAGCCACGAGTCATCCGACAGGCGAACGGGACGCGAGCCGTTCGTGCCGGAAAAACGCATCTTGCGTTTGTTAAAAATCAGATTCCAGTTGTCGCGGGCAAACGCGGTTGAGATATTCCAGATATCGGAAGCGAAATAAACAAAAACCGCCGCCAGCGTTCCGAGCTGAATGACCGCCATCGTCGCGGTGATCTGTTCGGGATTTCCGTTATAAAGATTTGTCCAGCGCGATGCGAAAACGAGATGGGCGGTCGAGGAAATCGGTATAAATTCGGTCAATCCCTGGACGATGCCGAGAATGATGGCTTGAAGAATAGTCATAAAATGCGAAAGTCGAACGGCAAGTTTCCGGCGGTTCTAAAATGCAAAGACGAAATTGCAATTTACCATTAAACATTTGCCGTTACAACTATTCGCGGTATTTTGTTTTACCGGCGATGCGGTCATAAAGCCACGCCGGAAACATCCGTCCGGCGCGGACGAACGTTGCCAATTGCCACGGGAAAGCGGCAAATTTTTTCTTTTTTTCGATGGCGCGAAGAAAAAGCGGAATCGAATCTTCGAGTTCCATCAGAAAAGGCATTTTGTTTTTTCGTCCGGCAGTCAGAGGCGTTTTGATAAAGCCGGGCTGAATGATCGTAACGCTCACGCCGGAATTTTGAACGTCGAGCCGGACGCTTTCAAAAAAAGCGGTCATTCCGGCTTTGCTTGCCGAATAGGCGGCGGATTTCGGCAGACCGCGAAATCCGGCGAGCGAAGAAATCGCCACGATCTGACCTTCGCCGCGTTCGAGCATATCGGGCAGAACAGCCGAAACGGAATTGACCGCGCCGACCAGATTCGTGTCAATCACGCGGCGAAAATCCTCCGGCTTCAAATCCTTGGCGTGTTTTGTGCCGCCGCCGATTCCGGCATTGGCAATGAGAATGTCTATTTTTCCGAATTCATTCCGCAAACTGTTTGCCGCGTCGCGCACGCTGTATTCGTCTGTAATGTCGCACGGAAATTCACGCGCCGCCGTTCCCTTGCGCTCGCATTTCGCCGCCAGATCGCGCAGAAGCGATTCACGCCGCGCCAGCAATCCGAGAATCGCGCCGCGCTTTGCCATCTCCAATGCCAGAGCCTCGCCGATGCCGCTCGACGCGCCGGTCAAAAAAACAACTTTGTCCTTCCAGAATTTCATAAAAAAAATGCCAAGTGCGTTTTAGTTTATCTCAAAAACGCTGACTTGGCATCTTTTTATTTTTCTATAAATGACCTTATCTTTCCGATCTCAACTCCAAAGCCAATCTTCTGCCGTTATAAAGAAGCAGAGTTTTCCCTCTGATTTCAAAACGGTTTACTTTTTCGAGTTCGATCAAAAATTTGTTTTCAATATCGGACGTTCCTTCGCAATACATTTTTGTCGAAATGATCTGCGACATATTGATATTCGAGCCGTTGACCGACAGATCGCCGCCGAAACCGTTACATCCGCCGTTGCCGCCGAAACGGTCTTTGTCTTCTTCAAATCGAACAAAGGCGCGGTTTGTATTGACATTTACGCCGTTGATCTTTGTCAAAATCCATTTCCCGTTTCCGAGTTTTGAATTATTGCCGGGTTCGTTAGCCGATCTTTCACGATAGAGAATTCTGACCAACCGATAATCATTATTCCGCCGGTTTCTCGATTTGATCTCTCTGACTTCGAGCAGATAGAAAAATCCCGGCTGGTATCTGAAATTTACGATTCTGCCGTCCAGATTTCGCCAATTATTTTCGTGCGGTTTTCTGATCTGAAGACATTGTTCGTTCCGTAAATTCCGGCAATCGCCCAATTCATCCGCCACAACGATGTATTGAGTTTGGTTCTGAGCAAACACATTCGTCTGTAAAATGATCGTCAAAAGTCCGATCAGCAAAAGGTTGAAGTATTTTAATTTCAATAAATTCATAATTTTTTCCCCTAAACATAAAAATTGCCGAATTTTCGTCGGCAATTTCAGAACGTATTTGAAATTTTTACTTGCAAAAAAATTTTGCTCAGCAAAGCTCCTCGACGTATTCGCCCAATGCTTTCAACGCTTTAGCCAGATTTTCCTGTTTTATCAAAAGATGATCGCGCGAAAATGACGACAGCGCGATGATCGAAATTCCGGCTTCCGCCAAAATTCTCGAAATTTCAGCGAGAAAGCCGACTAATTCAAAATCGAGTTCGATATCGAAAGTCAAAATTCTGAAACCGCGTTCGATCTTCGGTTTTTCGAGTGAATTTTCGAGATTGGCAAAATCCGTTTCATCGAGCAGAAGCGTGATCTCGAAACCGTCCTTAAAAATCATAAACGGCGCGGTCATTCGCGGCGAGTTTTCCGGTTTGCTCAATAATTTCAGCCATTCGTCTTCGCCTAACGAAATAATTGCAAAATTTTCCGGTCGGATGATTATTTTTGTTTTAGAAAGTAATTCTTTATTTTCGAGCGTCTGCGCCATTGAATGATTCTTTAACTTTTTTTCTCAATTCATCTGCTTTACCCAGATCGGCTAATGATTTCTTTTCGTCTTTTAGAAGTTTAAAAACTTTTCCGCGTTCTTCGTAAACGATCGCCAGTTTCGGGTCTAATTCGATTGCTTTATCAAATTCGGAAAATGCTTCCTTATATTTTTTTTGCGCGGCAAAATATAAACCGCGATTCAGATAAATTTCAGGCAGATCGGGATTTATCTTTCTTGCCGCTTCGATGTCCGCCAATGCCGTTTCGAGTTTGTTTTGTTTTATTTTTAATAATCCGCGGTTATTCAAACCGAGTGCCAAATTCGGATCGAGTTCCAGAGCCTTTTTCAAATCCGCTTCCGCCAAATCCAATTTGTTTTGCCGCAGATAAGCGTAAGCGCGATTACTAAACGCCAAAGCGATTTCAGGATTCAATTCCAACGCCTTGTTCGCTTCTTTTATCACGTTTTCAAAATCTTCGAGTTTAAAATAAACGAAACTTTTATCTATAAAATTACCGAAAAATTTCGGCGCGAGTTTGGCGACTTTTTCATAATTTTCCAGAGCTTTTCGATAATTTTCCATCTTTACGTAATAATCGCCGAGAAGTGAAAATCCGTTGACCGAATTAGGATTTATTTCGATCATTTTATTGATGTCGGCAAATGCAAGATCGAATTTTTTCTGTATCAAATAAATATTTCCTCTTTCAAAAAAAGCCCGTTCCGATTTCGAATCCAGTTCGATAGTTTTCGAAAAATCCTTGATCGCTAACTCATACTTTTTGGTGTCGGAATAAACCCAGCCTCTTTTCAAATAAAGACCTGCATCCTCCGGCGTTAGTTCCATGGCTTTTGACAGATCGGCAATCGCAAGATCGTGCTTTTTCATTATCCTGTAGGCATTGCCGCGATTTGAGTAAGCAGAAGCCTCTTTTGGCTCCAATCGTATAAGTTCTGTAAAATCTTTGACCGCCAGATCGAGTTTATCGGCTTGAGCGTAAGCCAAACCGCGGTAATGATAAAAAATCGGAATGTCCGGCTGATATTGAATTGCTTTTGTGAAATCTTCGGCGGCTTGGTCGAATTTTTGAGCCTCAATAAAAATCAAACCGCGGCTGTAAAAGGGACCGAAAAATTTCGGATCTTCTTTGATCAGATCGTTCAATAATCGGAGTGCTTTTTCGGTATCGCCGCTTTGTCTGATGTTTTCGGCTTCTTCCGCTCTTTCATGAATCGTTCGTTGGGCAAAAAGATTTTGGGTTGAAATAACAAAAACCAGAATAAAAATGATAAAGAAAATTATTTTTACGGTTTTCATATTTTTATTGATTTATAAAAGTTAAACCTCGACAATCGTCGTTACAATCACCGGCTTCGTGCCGGTTTCCGACTGTAAAAATCTTTTCAGATGAATCCGCAGATTTTCTTTGAAAAAGCTCGTGTTGCCGATGTCGTGCGCCGACATTTCGTTTACGGCATCGGAAACCGCCTGGCGCGCGCTGCCTAAAATTCCGTTAGTTAAATCCATTCCAGCAACGCCTTGAAACGTAATTTGCGGTTCTTCGGCAAGCTTTTTGGTTTCTTTGTCAACCGTTACGACGAGCGAGATCGCGCCGCCGTAGGCGAGTTTTTTGCGTTCGCGGAGAACGTCGTGCTCGACTTCTTTGAGCGATTCTTCGTCAATGAAGGTTCTGCCGAGATCGTGATTCTCAACGATACGCGCGCCAAATTCGTCAATTTCCAGAAGATCGCCGTTCTCGATCAAGATAATATTTTCGTCAGAATAACCCGCGATGTGATTTTTGATGTATTCCTTGTGGCGAAAAAGCATCCGGTATTCGCCGTGAATCGGCACGACGTATTTCGGGCGGACGGTTTCGGTCATAATCCGTATGTCTTCCTGCGAAGCGTGTCCCGAAACGTGAATCAGACGGCGTTTTTCTTCGATGATATTCGCGCCGCGTTTATATAAATGACCAATCAGACGGCTGATGCGTTTGTCATTTCCGGGAATGATCCGCGCCGATAAAATCACGGTATCGCCTTTTTCGATCTCCATCCCCTTGTAGGAATTCGTCGCCAGATTCCAGAGCGCGGCGCGTGATTCGCCCTGCGAACCCGTTACCATGTAAACAATCTCTTCGTAATCAAGCGCGCGCGATTCGCCAAGACCGATCAATGTTCCATACGGAATTTTAAGCAGTCCGAGTTCTTCCGCAATTTCGACATTTTTCAGCATTGAGCGACCGAGAACGCAGACTTTTCTGCCGAATTCGTGCGCGACATCAAAAACGATCTGCAAACGGTGCAAAGAAGACGAAAATGTCGAGACGAAAATTCTGCCTTTGGCATTTGCGAAAATTTCCTCAAACGCCGGAATCACGTCGCGTTCCGAAGGCGTTCTGCCCGCGACCGTCGCGTTCGTCGAATCCGAAAGCAGAGCCAGAACGCCTTCGTCGCCGTATCTTTTCAGCGTTTCGAGATCGTAAGGCTTGCCAATGACGGGCGTTTCGTCAATCTTGTAATCGCCTGTATGAATCAGTGTTCCGAGCGGCGTTTTGATGGCGAGCGAAAAACAATCAACCAGCGAATGCGAAGCGTGTATATATTCGATCACGAAATTTCCGATCTCGGAAACGTCGTTCGGATTTACTCTGTGAAGCAAAACTTCGTCGAGCATATTGTGTTCGTCAAGTTTTCTTTCCGCCAGCCCGTGCGTAAAATGCGAAAGATAAACCGGAAGATTGAATTTTTTTAAAAGATACGGCAGCGCGCCGATATGATCTTCGTGTCCGTGCGTCAATATTAAAGCGGTCAGTTCGTCTTTGTATTCGTCTAAAAAATCGAAATTCGGAATTGATATATCAATTCCGTAAGGCGTCTCTTCGGGAAATCCCATTCCCGCATCAACCAGAATCATTTCGCCGCCCGAACGAATTCCCATACAGTTCATCCCGAATTCGCCGATGCCGCCCAGAGGTATTATTTCTACTTTGCTCACAATTTCTCTCTAAAAATTCTAAATTTTGAAAATTTTATCACAATCCAGACGAATTTTTCTTTATCGGGTTTCGAATTGACAAAATTCCCGATCATTTGATAGTTTATAGACGACAATTAGAGGGGAGTAGATAGCCCGAACATATTCGGGTTGACTGAAGCCGTCATTACAATCGTTTTAAGTCGGAAACGATTCGGTTCAGTCGAGAGAGTATCGAGACCTTTTGCGACGAATAATTTTTCGTTCGGCAAAAGGTTTTTTCTTTTGCCGGAAAACACAAAATTTTTTGGAGGAAAAAAATCTCGATGACATTATTCCCTTTTGCCGAATATTGGTGGTTTTACGGCATTTTCTTAATTTTCGTTCTTTTAATGCTCGCGCTCGATCTCGGCGTTTTTCATAAAAAAGCTCACGAAGTTTCATTCAAGGAAGCGAGCATCTGGAGCGCGGTTTGGGTCTCGCTCGCCTTTGCTTTCAATTTCATTCTATACAAATACTCGCTCTGGAAATTTCCGCAGGACGAACGCTTGCTGGCGATTCCGGGCTTTAACGCCGAAGCGGAAGGGTGGAATGTCTCGCTAGAATTTCTGACCGGCTACATCGTCGAAAAATCTCTGTCGGTGGATAACATTTTCATTTTCGTGATGGTTTTCGCTTATTTTGCGATTCCGCCGAAATACCAGCACCGCGTCTTGTTTTACGGCATCATCGGCGCGCTCGTCTTCCGCGCGATCTTTATCGCCATGGGTTCGGCATTGATGGAGTTTCACTGGGTTATTTATCTATTCGGCGGATTTTTGATTCTGACCGGAATCAAGATGTTTTTTGCCGGAAACGAAAAGATCGAGCCGGAGAAAAATTTTCTGATCCGCATTTTCAAACGGTTTATGCCCATAACGCACAAACTCGAAGGAAAAAATTTCTTTACACGGATCGGAGGCACTACTTGCGCCACGCCGCTTTTTATCGCGCTATTGTTTTTAGAAGCGACAGATATTATTTTCGCGGTGGACAGCGTTCCGGCGATTTTCGCCATTACGGACGAACCTTTTATCGTCTTTACTTCAAATATTTTTGCGATTCTCGGACTCCGCTCGATGTATTTTATGCTGGCGGGCGTGATTGATAAATTTCATCTGCTGAAATACGGCTTGGCGGTCGTGCTGGTGTTTGTCGGTTTGAAAATGGTTTTTCTTAACGACCTCTACGGCGGTAAATTTCCGATCTCGTATTCTCTGGGATTTATTCTGGCGACGATCGCGCTGTCGGTCATCGCCTCGCTGATCTTTCCGAATAAAAAACTCGATTAATAAACTAAAACGGGCAGAAATTTATTATATTTTTCCGCCTGCTTTTTTTTAATTTATTTCTTTTCCGCAATGCGGACAGCACGGTTTTTGCTTCATTTTATCAATTTCTTCGACAAAACTCGCGCCCAAAATTCCGGTCGGAAGGGCGAACATTCCGATTCCGAGAACGGCGATGACCGCCGCGAAAACTTTTCCGAGCGGCGTTACCGGAAAAACGTCGCCGTAACCGACCGTCGTCAAAGTAACGATCGCCCACCACATCGAGGTCGGTATGTCGGTAAATTTGTCGGGCTGGGCTTCGTGTTCCGCCAGATACATAAACGAAGATGTGAGAATTACGAGAACGAACATAATCGAAACGGTGATGATCATTTCCTCTTTTCGATTTCGCAAAACTTTTCCCAGAAGCAGGAGCGACTGCGAATAGCGGACGAGTTTCATCACACGGAACAGGCGGAACAATCTGAGCGTTCGGATAAACCGCAGATCAATCGCCAAAAATGTCAGGAAAAAAGGCAGAATGGCAAGCAGATCAATGATCGCCATCGGCGTGAGCATAAATTTAATCCTGCCCCAGAACGGTCGTTGATATTTTTCCCGAACCGTGCAGGAATAAACGCGAAGAATGTATTCGACGCTGAAAACCGCGACCGAGAAAACTTCAAACCAGAAAAAATAGGCTGCGAAATTTTCGTGAATGACCTCGACGGTTTCCAGAATTACGGCGATGACGTTCAAAACGATCAATGTCAGAATCGAGATGTCGAACCAGTCGTAAAATTTTCCCGAACCGTCGGAATGCTCGACGGCTTCGACAATCTCATAAATTTTCTGTTTCGTTGTTCTTATCTTTGTTTGTTTAATCAGCATCGGATATTTTTTCGGTTAGTTTTATCCATTCTTCCAAAGTCAAAGTTTCGGCACGCCGATTCAGTTCAATTTCGGCTTTGTTTAGAATTCCCGCGAGGTCTTTGTTATACAAAATTTCACCTTCATTTTTCAAATTATTAAAAATCGTTTTTCTTTTTTGCCTAAAACCCGTGCTGACCAGCCGGCGGAAAAGTATTTCATTATCTGCAAAATCTATTTCCCTTGGAGTTAATTTAATAACTGCGCTCCAGACTTTCGGCGCGGGACGAAAAGCGTTCGGCGGGACATCGAACAGTTTTTCAGTTTCAAAATAAGCTTCGATCAAAACCGTCAGAAATCCGCGTTCCCTGTTCCCAGCTTCGGCGGTGATGCGTTCGACGACTTCGCGCTGAAGCATCAAAACGAGTCTTTCAAAATTCGCGCGGTGTTCGATCAAATGCTGGAGGATCGCGGTCGAAATGTAATACGGCAGATTCGCCACCAACTTTGTTTTGAGTTTTGAATTTTGAATATTGAGTTTTGAATAATCTACTTTCAGCGCGTCGTTTTCGAGCAAATGAAAATTTTCAAAATTGCCGAATTCATTTTTGAGAAGCGGGATCAAATCGTTGTCGAGTTCGACGGCAATGACGTCCGCGCCGCTTTGTAACAGCTTTGTTGTCAACGCGCCGCGCCCCGCTCCGATTTCGACCACCGTTTCATCTTTGTTCGGATTTAGGGCGGAAATTATCTTCTCGATATAATTTTGATCAACCAGAAAATTTTGCCCGAACGATTTTTTGGCAAAAGGTTTGTATTTATTTTTTTCCGGCATTAGTTAAAAACTTTTTTTTTGATTTAGAGATTGAACTGCCAAGCCATTCAATTTATGTTGATTATAAATCAATTTTGCTTTATAAATAATCACATAATCCGCACATATTTTCTCGCCGTAACAAAAATTTGAAAGTCTTTTGATTGGAGATCGATATGAAAAAATTTCTTTTAAAAGGTTTTATTGTTTTAACACTGCTATTTTCCGTAAAAATATTTGCCGAATCCGACCCGAATCCTAACTCGCCGACGCCGGTGCTTTTGAGCCATAGCGATTCGGAAAAAGTTCTGGCAGTCAACAGCAAAAACTGGCGCGGGAAAATTCCCGACGTTTCCGAAGAGATATTTCAAACGGGAAATTTTATCACGCTTTTTTTCACAAACGTCGAATTGATGGAAAAAGAAGGCGTAAACGCTTTTCGGGTTTATCTATATCAAAAAAGCGGTAATATTTTCGAACTTCAAACCGATGAATTGATTCGAATCGGCGAAACCGAATACGCCTTAAAAGTCCGCCTGCGCGATGCAAACGGCTATCGCGGTCAGCCGAAAGCGGACGGCGAATCGCTGATCTATCTGACATGGCGCGGACTTGTCAGCAACGCCCTCAAAATCTCACTTGGAAGTCGCGGCGGAGAAATCAAATATCCGAAATTTCTAAATTCCGAACCGGCGAAATCTTCCGAAATTCCCGGCGGAGACGATTACGCGGGTTATCTTTGGTCGGGCGATAGAATCCGATTTTTGGAACAGGCGACATTCGGTCCGACAAGCGCGCTCGACCAACGCATCAGAAGAACCGGTTTGCGGGTATGGCTTGCCGAGCAATTTAATTCGACATATCCGACAATTCCTTATCCTGACATTCCTTCGATGCCGACGAATCCGCCGAGCGGTTGTTCGCCCAATACCAATCCGGTTTGCTACCGCGAAAGATACACGATGCAGCCCGTCCAGCAATGGTTTTTTAAAGAAGCGTTCTACGGCGACGCTCAATTAAGACACCGCATAGCGTGGGCTTTAAGCCAGATTTGGGTTACGTCCGGCATCGGCGTTCAGCAGTCAAGCCATATGATCGCCTATCACAAAATTCTTTCACAGAACGCTTTCGGCAATTACCGCGATCTGATGTATCACGTTACGCTCAATCCGGCGATGGGCAGCTATCTCGATATGGCGCGAAGCACCCGAAACAATCCGAATGAAAATTATCCGCGCGAAATTTTACAGCTATTCACTATCGGACTTTTCCGTCTTAATCAGGACGGAACGCTCCAGCGCGACGCAAACAATAATCCGATTCCGACATTCGATCAAGAAACCATCAACAATTTTTCAAAAGTCTTTACCGGATGGTCGTTTTGCGCCGGCGCGAGTTGTCCGAACGGCGAACCCGGGTTAGTCAACTACAAAGACCCGATGATTCTTTTTCCGGCAAATCACGATTTGAGTGAAAAGCAACTTTTAAATTATCCGAACGCCGTTCATCAAACGATTCCAGCTTGTCAAAACTGCACAACTGACGAGCAGAGAATCGAATATGCGGAAACATCGCTCAAACATGCGTTGGATAATATTTTTTATCATCCGAACCTGCCGCCGTATGTCAGCCGTGTGCTGATTCAGCATCTCGTAACGAGCGATCCTTCGCCCGCTTACGTCGAGCGTGTGGCGGAAGTTTTTGTCAACAGCGGTCAAAACATTCGGGGCGATATGAAAGCCGTCATTCGAGCGATCCTGCTCGACCCGGAAGCTCGTGGCAATTTGAAAACCGCTCCGCGTTACGGAAAATTGCGCGAACCGGCGCAATTAATCACAAATCTCGGCAGAATCTTTCCGGCAAGATCAGCCGACGGTCAAACACAGACCGACGGCGGTTTGAGTTACTGGATTAATAAGATGGGACAGAATACTTTCAATTCGCCGACCGTTTTCAATTATTATCCGCCCGATTTCGTCGTTCCCGGCACGACGGTTAACGCGCCGGAATTCGCGCTTCTGAACACGAACACCGGAATCAGCCGCACAAATTTTCTGCATGTATTCGTTTTTGAAGCATTGCCTCCGAACGCGACGGATTCACTGCGCGGAACATCGCTTGATTTCAGCGAAGCGATTCCGTTTGCCGCAAACGATTCGTCAGGCAATCAGCTTTTGGATTTCTTAAATAATAAAATGATGCACGGTGCGCTTTCAGCCGAGCATCGCGCCGCAATCATTACAGCGGTTACCGCAGTTCCGGCAGACAATCCGGCTTTACGCGTAAAAACCGCCGTTTATTTAATTGCCGCATCGTCGCAATACCAGATTCAGAGGTAGGGAAAAGGGACGAGGGATGAGGGACCAAAAAAAGTCACTCGTCCCTCATCCCTCGTCCCTAACGGAGAAATTATGATGGAAAACAGACGGGAATTTTTGAAAAAATCGTGCAGTGCGTTGAGTATGACCGCTCTCGCCACGCAGTTGAGTCATTTCGGTTTAGTTAATGCTTTCGCCCAAAAATCCATGAGGAAAAACGCGAACGCCGTGCCGGACGATTTCCGCGCTCTGGTCTGTATTTTTATGACGGGCGGCAACGACGGCAACAACACGGTCATTCCGATCCACAACGACAAAAACGTCAGCAATTATTCACATTACAGCGCGGCGCGAAGCCCGCAGGGTTTGGCACTCGCGCAAAATACGCTGTTGCCGATCTCCGTTCCGCGAATCGGAAATTTAAGTTACGGTCTGCATCCGGGATTCGGAATGGTTACGGGCGGAGTCAATGCCGGAATTCACGACCTTTTCCAGCAAGGAAAACTCGCCGTCGTTACAAATGTCGGGACGCTAGTCGCGCCGATGACGCGCTTGCAATATCAAACCGGCGCAGTGCCGCGCCCGTTTCAGCTTTTTTCTCACACCGATCAAATTTACCAGCATCACACATGCCGTTCCGATCAGGTAACGCTGACCGGCTGGGGCGGCAGAATTTCCGACCAGATGACCGCGACGGCAAATCCGCTCGGTCTCGTCCCGACGATCAGCTCGTTTGCCGGAACACTTCTGTTCACGGTCGGGATGAACACTCAGCCCGTTTCTCTCGCGCCCGCGCCGACTTCTCTGAGCAGTATTCTGTCGCTCACCGGATATAACAATTCGCCGATCTCGAACGCGCGTTTCGAGGCGTTAAACGCGGCTTTGAATCTCGACGCGGAGCAGGAGATCGTAACGGCTTCTAATAATGTTCATCGGCAGGCTTTGCAGATCAGTCAGGCTTTGCAGAGCAACCAGGAAACGACCGTTACATTTCCGAACACCGAACTCGGCAACCAACTAAAACAGGTCGCGCGAATGATAAAGGCGCGCGAAATTTTAAATATTAACCGCCAGATTTTTTACTGTCATATCGGCGGTTTTGACACGCATTCCGGGCAATTGTCCGGGCAAGGCGGACTTCTCGCGCAGGTCAGTCAAGCGATGCGGGCATTTTACGATGAAATGACGGCGCAGGGAATTTCCGATAAAGTTACGCAGTTTACGATGTCGGATTTTAACCGCACATTCAATCCGGCGAGTTCGGGCGCGAATGTCGGAAGCGATCACGCCTGGGGAAATCACGCATTAGTTCTCGGCGGCGCGGTTCTCGGCGGCGATTTCTACGGGATGAACACATCGAACGGCACGCCTTTCCCGACGCTCATCCAAAACGGACCGGACGATGCCGACTTCGGTTCGATCACCCGCGGTCGCTGGATTCCGACCACTTCGGTCGAACAATACGCCGCGACTCTGGCAAACTGGTTCGGTCTGGAAACGGGCGATATGGAATATGTTTTTCCGAATCTGGACAATTTTTCAACGACGAATCTGGGATTTATGATGCCTTAAACCGGATAACCCGTAATTTCAAAATCATCGCCGCGTTTGATAATTTCCAAATCTTTCAAACGGAGAGCGTTTTCCAACGAATCCGCGCCTTTTCCGCCGACGGCAAGCGGCGCGGAATGTCCGCCGATGACGATTGGCGCGGCGATCAAAGTCAGCTTGTCAACCAGCCGCGCGTCAACAAACGCGCCCGCGATTTCCGTCCCGCCTTCGACCAGAACGCTTTGCAGTTCGCGCTTTTTCAATTCATCCAAAACCGCTTTCAAATCACGCGCATTTTCTTTTATAACTTCAACGCCGCATTCGATCAGTTTTTCGATTTTTTGCTCGGCTGACGAATTTGAAAAAACCAGTGTCGGCGTTTCTTTCGCCGTTTGAACAAGCGTCGAATCAACCGGGATTTTCAAACTGTTATCCAAAATCACCCGAAAAAGTTTTCTGCGCCTTTTCTTTCCGCTCCGGTCGGTCAGCGATGGATTATCAACAAACGCCGTATTTCCGCCGACCAGAATCGCGTCGTGTTCGTGCCGCAAATCCTGAACTCTTGCGGCAGATTCTTTTCCCGAAAGCGTCGTCGAAACCGAATTTTTCAAAGAAATCCGAGCGTCCAAACTCATCGCCAATTTCAGATGCACGAACGGTCTTCCTTTTTGATGCCAGACGCAAAATTTTTCGTTCAGCCGCGATGCTTCATCCTTCAAAATTCCCGTAACGACTTCGATCTTATTTTTTCTTAACTGTTCGAAACCTTTTCCCGACACAAGCGGATTCGGATCTTCGATCGGACAGACAACGCGGCGGATTCCGGCGTTTATCAAAGCGTCCGTACAAGGCTTCGTCCTTCCAAAATGAGCGTGCGGTTCAAGCGAAACATAAGCCGTCCCGTTTTTTGCGTGTTCGCCTGCCTGATTTAGGGCGATAATTTCCGCATGCGTAACATTTTGAAAAATATAAGTTCCCTCACCAATCGTTTCGCCGTTTTCCGAAACGATCACGCAACCGACGAGCGGACTCGGGCTGACCTGCCCGATGCCGAAAGACGCGAGTTCCAAAGCACGCCGCGTCATTTTCATATCAAATTCTGTCGCTTCGTTTTTCAAATTAGTTAAAAAGACCGTTTACATAATCTTCCGCGTCGAAGACCATTAAATCTCTGACTTGTTCGCCGATGCCGACGTATCTGATCGGGAGATTTAACTCTTTGGCAATGGCGACGGCGATGCCGCCTTTTGCCGTGCCGTCGAGTTTTGTAAGGACGATTCCGGTTACGTCGGCGACGCGCATAAATTGGCGGGCTTGTTCCAAGCCGTTTTGTCCCGTTACGGCATCAATGACGAGCAAAGTTTCGTGCGGGGCTTTTTCCACTTCGCGCCCGGCGATGCGTTTCATTTTTTCGAGTTCCGCCATCAGATTCGATTTGTTGTGCAGGCGACCGGCGGTGTCAACTATCAAAACATCCGAGTTTCGAGCTTTTGCCGATTTCAAAGCGTCGAACAAAACCGCCGCCGGATCGGTTCCCTGTTTTTGCTGAATTAAAGGAACTCCGGCGCGTTCCGCCCAGATTTCCAGTTGATCGGAAGCGGCGGCGCGGAAGGTGTCGGCGGCGCAGATCAGAACATTGTTGCCTTCATCCTTGATGCGGTTGGCGAGCTTGCCGATCGTCGTGGTTTTGCCGACACCGTTGACACCGACGACCATCAAAACATACGGTTTGATCGCATCCGAAACTTCGGTTTCCGATGCCACGCCTTTTTCTTCCGAGTGATGCAGAATGTCGAGCAGTTCTTTTTTCATTATCCGCTTGAGCGCGTCGAGGTCTTTGATCTCTTCGCGCGAAACGCCTTTGCGGACGGCTTCGAGAATCTGAAACGTCGTCGAAACGCCGATGTCGGTCGAGATGAGCATTTCTTCGAGTTCGTCTAAAAATGCTTCGTCAATTTTCTTCCGGCTTTCGAAAACTGCGTCGAGCTTGTTGTTCATCGAATCGCGCGTTTTTTCGATCGCTTTGTAAAAACGCACGCCGAGTTCTTTTTCGACCGCTTCTTCCTGCGCTTTCAGTTCCTCGATGGATTTGTCTAGACCGAGAACCGAGGTCGAAAATTTGTCTTCCTTATTTCTTCTCCAAAATGCCATATATAAAAAATACCTACCCGTTTATAATTCCAAAATAACAGATTATAAACAAGTAGGTCGGAAATTGTCAGTCGGGGTGAATCGGAAAAATTCAGCCTCTGTAAAATTTGAATTTGTCGGAGTTCTTAAACAGGGCGTAACCGAGAACGCAGGAAAAGACGATCGTGAAATAAAACGTAAACCAGCTCGAAACCGCGATTGCCGGAAGATTGCCCATTCCGGGAAGCATAAACGGTAAAAATATGATGTTCAAAATTATGCTGACGATCACCGCCGCGAAAAGGAGCAAAATATAAATACCGAGAATTTTTAGATAATCCGCGCCAAGCGTTCTGATCGTATCAATGCCGACCGACGGATTGATCGTCGCCACGAATGAGCGAGTGTAGCCCGCGACCGCGCACGCCGCCGGAAAATAAAAAATTCCCCACAGAAAAGCCGCAAATCCTAAAACCAGAAAAATCGCGCCCATCTGCAAAAAGCCGGAAATCATCTGCTGAAACTCCGCCTGTTTGGTGTCTTCAGTTTTTCCGACGATTGATTCGAGTTCTTGTTTGCGGCTTTGCTGGATCATCCGGTTGATCTCTTCAAATTCTTCTTCTTCGGTTTTTTCGCGCGTTAAAACTTCTTCGGAAAAACCGCTTTCGGTCAGGCGTCTTTTTTCATCGGCTTCTTCCTTTATGCCGTCAACCAATTTTTTGACTTCTTCCGATTGATCTACAGCCTTTTTCTCGTCAATCATAAACGGGCTCGCCGCTTTTATCTGTTCGGTCTGCATTTTCTGCACCTGTTCGGTCATCGAACTGATTATCAGGTAAACGCCGATAATTATTATCAAAAACAACGCTCCGAACGAAACGATATACGTTCCGATTGCCAGAAAAAACGGGTGAACGACATCATCCCAGAGATTGAAATCTTCAAAATCCGGCATAAAATTGGCTTCGAGTTTCCCTTGCGAAAAATTCTCGATGGTGTTTGCCAAAATGCCGAAAGCGAGCATATTCGCCAGCATAAAACAAACCAGCGCGGCGAAAAACATCATTATGCCGCCGATCGCGCCCGCCGATTGACCGAGCGTGAAAAACATAAACATTATGCCGCCGATGACGAGACTGGATTTGAATTTGAACGGATGCGAAAAAGCGCTGCCGATGTCTTTCGCGCCGAAACCTTCGCCGATCGCTTTTTGATATTCAATTTCTCTTTCTTGCTTTAAATCCTTTTCGCCGATCCTTCTGCACATCGCACCGCACATCGCGCAGATTTTGACCGATCCGCCGTAGCTCTTCACGCATTGCGGACAAAAAGCGTTGCCGCAAGTTTCACATTGAAATTTCGCTTCCGCTTCGGGATGTAGAACGCAGATGTTTGCCGACGGCTGTTCATTTGAAAAATTCGGTTCGTCAAAAGCCTCAGATTGATGGGAAAAATTGTCCGGTGCTGATTGAAAATTCAGCCCTGAATTTTCATTTTCGTTCTGTGGGTGAAAATTTTCCGCGGTCGAAATATTTTCGACCGGCGAATCATTCGCGTCCGTAACGCTTGTCTGCACTTGCGGCGGTTCGATGCCCTGTTCTTTGGCGTTAAAAAAAGGCACGAGCGCGGGAACTTTTCCGGCTTCGAGCCAGCGCAGATTTCCGCGCCGCACTTTGTCATCGGGCATCAGCGCGCCTTCGGCGATCCATTGAGCCATTTCCGCGAAATTTGTTTCGTAAATTTGACCTAATACATCAGCCTGCCAGACTTCCTGAAAATCCTTTTCAACCATAATTATCCTCTTATTAAATTGAATTGCAGATGTAATTTTTGCTGGAAGATTTGTGAGGGTAAAAAATTATCGGATTCGCCGGCGGCTTTTTTTTGTTCGATCAGTATTTTTAACCGGTTGACTGTTTTTTACATAATAAAATGCCTAAAATACCGGAAAAAGCTAACCAAAAATATAAGATCAGCGCGCTTTCGGCAAGAAGAGTAACGACAATTCCGACATTGGGAATTTCCAAAAAATTGAAAAACCAGATCAATCCGACTACCGTCAAAATCAAAATGATTATGAAACAAAAGATCATCAGAAGGATTTTTACATAATCTGATTTGAAAAATTTGATCTCCCTAACACCGGCTTTGTAATTGAAAATGTTTGTGAAGGAACGATTTTTACTGCTCAAAATGCAAGCGGCGGGAAAATAAAAAAATCCGAAGACAAGTGATAAAAATACCGGGAGGTAAAAAACGGGAGATAAGTTTTTCAGCGAACCCACAAAATTTTCGAACTGCTTGCTTTCCAGCCAATAATTTCGTCCGAATACATTTTCAAACCTGCTCTGACGGGTTTGATCCTGGATTTTCTTTTGTTCACGATCTTTTATATCTCGGAATGAATTATCAAAATTTGTCGAACCGGCTGGTTTATTGCTAACCTTGCCTTTTGTTTCTAAATCCACAGGATTTGAATTGCTCGCATAAACTCCCAGCGAGACCGCCATCAACGCAAATAATCCGAAGGACGCGATATATACACTTATCCCGACAAATAAAGAATGAAATAAATCTTCCCGAATTGTCAGTTTTTTTATACGCGGCAGAAAACTCTTTTTGAAATCGGCTTGCCTGAAATTTTCAATTGTTTTTAACATCACGCCGAATTTCATCATTACGACGACGACTATACATCCGAATGTCGCTAAAAAAGTCCATCCGCCTGCAAAAACCGTCATAATTTGTCCGAAGATCAGAAAAAGATAGAGAATCACGCCGATTGCGAGACTTGAAGGATAATAAAACGGGTAGGTCATTGCCGCCATAAAATCTATTAACTCCATCGAGGTTTTAACCGGTTCTCTTTTCTTTTTAGTCTCTTTGACTTCATCTTCATCGTAATCATTGTATCTGGCTTGTCCTTTTTTATATTTCCAGTCGAGACCGGAATATAAAACGCAGGTGCCGCCGCAAAACGGACAAAATTTCAATCTGCCGCTGTCTGATGCCGGACAGGCTTTGCAGAAGAGATTTTTACAAACCGTGCAGACCCAATACGGCTTTTGGTCCCCATGAACCGCACAGCAAATTTTCGATGCGATCTCATCTTTTTCCTTAACTACTGTTTTATCCGCTTTTACCTGAAAACTTGTTAGTATTTCAGCATCCTTTTTTTGAATAACGGTATTCTTTTGGGTAGAACTACTTTCTTTCAACTACGTTTCCTCCCCGATTTTGGGAAATCGAACTATGAAATTAAAAAACAATTTCTCAATAACACAATAGCAAAATTCTATGTTATTAATTGAGACTTTTCCTGGGCGATATGCCCTTGATCAGTCTTCGGGCGAACTGCGCCGCCGACCGGACGGACTTGCCCTTCGGCACAAGCGTGAATCAGGGCTTCGACCACACTGCCGTCATAGCGTGTCCCGACAAAACTTTTGATCCGGTTTAAAGCATCTTCGAGATTCATTCCTTTCGAATAAGGTCGGTCGGTCGTCATTGCGTCGAAAGTATCGGCGACCGAAACGATCTTTGCCTGCAAAGGTATCTCTTCGCCGCGAAGTCCTTGCGGATAACCCTGACCGTTGACCATTTCGTGATGCATATACATTCCAGGCAAAAAATCTTTCATTGCCGGAATCTGCGACATAATTTTGTAGCCTCTTTGCGGATGCTGCTTCATTATCTCGTATTCCTGATCCGTTAATGCCGCCGGTTTCTTCAGAATATTGTCGTCAATCGCGATTTTGCCGACATCGTGCAGCAGCGCGCTGATGCGAAGCGTTTCGAGTTCCGCTTCATCCATTCCCATCCGCTTTCCGATGGCAACCGAAAAACGCGAAACTCTTTCCGAATGACCGCGCGTATAGCGGTCTTTGCCGTCAATCGCGGCGGCAAGCGCTTTGACCGTGCCGACAAAAAGCTCGCGGTTTTCTTCCGCCGCCCTGGCGAGTTTGGCGATATATTCTTCCAGATTGCCGCTCATCGTGTTGAACGCGTCGCCGAGAATTCCGATCTCCTTGATATTTTGCGTCGTGATCCTGGTCGAGAGATCGCCCGCGGCGATTTTTTGCGCGGCGGTAACGAGATTTCCTATCGGCGAGGTAAATTGTCTGGCAAGGATTGAACCGAGAAGTAATGCGAACAGGGCTAGCGCGAGACTAATGAGCCACGTGTTCCGGCGCATATCGGAAACCGAAGCCAATGCGCGGGTTTCGTCCTGCATCGCAATCACTCCGAATTTCAATTCGTTGGAAAAATTCGCGGTCGAATACGCGCCGATCATTTGATAATCGTTTTCCCCGTAGGTCGCCGTAAACGGAAAAAGCGCGGATTGGATCTGACGGCTCGACTGCTGCCATTCCTGCACGATTCTTAAATCCGAAAGACTTTTCCGGTTTGCCACGACTTGAGCGTCGGGATGAAAAACCGCTTTGCCGTTATCGTCCACGACAAAAACGATCGGCAGTCCGGCTTTCCACAAGTCGGTTTCGTTCATCGGGCGGTTTTCGGGAATGATTCTCGAAAATTCCTTGAGCGAAACGACCGCTACGACCACAGCCGAGGTCTCTCCGTTAATAATTACGGGCGAGGCGACAGGCATCACGATTTCATCATTGGTTTGAATTTTTACCGGCTGACCGAATTCCAGATTTTTTTCGCTTAGTTTATTGATAATTTCTTCTGAAATCCCCTCGATTTCCTGCCGGTGAATCTGCGGGCGAAAAACCGCGAGCGATTCTTCCATCACCGGCTTGATGTAGAGAGCCATCAGATTCGGATTTTCCTTCAAAGTTACGCTGAGTTTTTCTTCGGTTTGCGGCGAAGATAAAATTTTCAGATCGTTGGAAAGTTCTAAAGCTTTGGCAAAATTGCGGACGAGTTCGCCGTAACGCTGACCGAAAAGTTCGATCTGGCGGGCTTTATCCTGCACGAGTTGTGTTTGATAACGACCTTCGGCGGCGCGGAGTTCGACCGCGCTGCGGTTCGACAGAAACCAGCCCGTGATGACGAGCGGCACTACTCCAACCAACAACAGCGCGATCAGAATATAAATTATTAACGGCAGTTTTTTTGTTTTCAGAGGCATTGGGTAATTACGGAAAGACGAAGAATTTCGCCTTTTGTAATTCTAATGCATCAAAACAAATTGGTCAACATTTTTTAACTTGTTTGAACAGACACGGATTCCGCATTTTTCTTGACGATAACCATAGTTATGTCGTCGCCGGCGGGAGCGGATTGGGTAAAGCTCGAAAGCGAAGATTCGATCTTGTCGCGCAAGCCGGAAGCGGATTTGTGCAGATTTTTACTAATTACTTCCGTCAGTCGTTCGATACCGAACTCTTCACCCGTCAGATTGGCGGCTTCGGAAACGCCGTCCGAGTAGATGACCAGAGCTTCGTCGTTTTCTAGCTGAGTTTCGCCGAGTTCGTATTCGGCATTCGGAAGAATTCCAAGCGGAAACCCGCCCGAACCGAGCTGCTCGACATTACCGTCTTTTCGACCGATCAGCGGCGGATTATGTCCGGCGTTGATATAGAGAAGTTTTCCGGTTTCGGGATCGAGTTCGGCAACAAAAAGCGTTACAAAACGATTTGATGGAGTATTTTCCGCCAGATATTGATTGACCGAAACGACCGTTTCCAAAAGAGAATTTCTGGCGGCGACCTGCGCGTGGATCGCGGCGTGCACGCTCGACATCAGAAGCGCGGCGGCAGTTCCCTTGCCCGAAACGTCGCCGAGCGCGATGAGCATTTTTCCGTCGTGGCGGTTGATAAAATCGTAATAATCGCCGCCGATCTCATAACAGGAAAAAGAAATTCCCTGAAACTCGTAGCCGTCAATTACGGGCGGCGACGAAGGCTGAAATCTCTGCTGAATTTCGGTGGCGAGTTCGAGTTCGCGCTCCATTCTCTCGCGTTCGAATCTTTCTTCCAAAAGACGAGCGTTCTCGATTCGAATCGAAGCGACCGAAGCAAGCGTCGTCAAAATGTTCAGATGTTCTTCGGTAAAAGTGGCTTCGTAGGTCGGCGAATCAGCGTAAACGATCCCGAAAACTTCCTGTTCCTGAACGCTTAACGGAACGGCTAAAACTGAGCGGATGCCGAGCAGTGCCATCGTTTGGGATGCGTAACGCGGATCGTGCTGGGCATCGGAAGTCAAAACGGATTTGCCGTTTTTCAAAACTTCGTCCATCACCGTCCGGCTGATCCTGACTTCTTCAATCTGCTCGTCTTTTCCGCGAACCCGCGCGACGAGAATTTTCATTCCGCCGTCCGCCGCTTCATCGCGGAGCATAATCATACAACGCTCCGCCGGAACGGTTTCAAAAACGAGCGACGCAACCTGATTCAAGGTATCGTTCAAACCGCTGGAAGACAAAAGAGCGAGTCCGACCTTGCTGATGATTCCGAGAAGTTCGTTGCGGCTTGAAAACTGCGATTCGAGGATCTCGGCGGTCGGCATTTTTTCCCGCGTCAGGGCGATGGTTTTCGACGGGTCGAGAGCTTCGGTATTTTCGGCAATCAAGGTCGCGCTTCTTTTTTCCTGCGCTTTTTCGTCCTCGAAAACGAGTACTGTTTCTCCGATCTGTATCTCGCCGCCGGAAGTCAGCGGAATCGGCATCGAAACGACCGAACCGTTGTACCGCGTCCCGTTTGCCGAACCCAGATCCTGCAGCCAATAACTGTCGCCCTCTTTTCTGACCTCGGCGTGCAGGCGCGAGGCGAAAGCGTCGGGAATACAAATGTCGCTGCGCGCCGAACGACCGATAGTTGTCCGCAGGCGCGAAAGATTGAAGGTTTCTTTCGGGAGATCGGTATCTTTTATGACTAATTGGGGCATAGTAAAAATAAATTCTTTGGTCTTTGGTTTTTGGTCTTTGGGCTTTGGATTTTTTCTAAAGTCTGATGAAATCATCAAAAACAACTCATCACAAATTCATCCGAAGAACAAAAACCAAAGTCCTTCTATTTTACGATCTCCGTCGTTTCTTTTCTCTGTCCGTAAATAACGATCGTTCCGGCGATAAAATCGTGCAAAGCGCGACCTCTGAGATTAAAAACCGAAAGTAAAAATCCCAGACCGCCGGTCAAAAGCGTCAGAAAATATCCGACCGAATGTCTGAGAAGAAGTTTCCAAAAAGAGGGAAATTCGCCGTCCATATTGACAACTCTCAAACCGGTCAGAAATTTTCCGATCGTTTGCCCGCTGAACATCGGAAAGATGACGAAATTGGTCAAACCCAAAAGCAGTGCGATCAGCCAGCCGGTGCTGTTGATTTCGCTATTAAGCAGTTTCGCGCCGTCGTCGCCCGAATAACGCGCGATCAGAAGTCCGATGACAGGAATAATGACGAGCAGAATATAATCAATCAAAAAAGCCCCGCAACGTAATAAAAACGGTGCTTTCAGGCGTTCCGCGTCAAAATCTTTGACGATTCTTTCCGTTCTCAAAGCCCTTTTCGCCGGAGACTTTTTTTGTAAATCAGATTTCATAAATAATTTTAACCGACAACGAAATGAAGCGTCGTATCACCGACCTTGATCTTTTCTCCGTTTATCAATGTATGAGGCTGATGCGGATTGAGTTTGACCGCATCGCCGACCACGCGCATCACGAGCGTCCCGTTCGAACTTCCCAGATCCTCGATCATAAATTCGTTGCCTTCGCGCCAGATATGCGCGTGGCGGCGGGAAATTTTCGTCTGCGGATCGAACTTCGACAAATCAATTTCAGGAAAAATATTCGAAAGCGGATCGCGCCGTCCAAGCAAATTGTCATCTTTTTCGATTACGAATGTCGGCGTTTCAAGTTCGTTCGTTCCCAGGATCATCAGTTTCGCGGTCGTCTGCGGCAGATGATATTCGGCGGAATGAACGCCCTGCTGGGCAAGCGGCTGTTTCGAACCGCAAAAAGCGCAGAACATATCGGTGGCGACGATTTTCTGCCCGCAGAAACCGCAAAAAACCATCTGTTCGGAAAATGAAACCGCGCTCGGGGTTTTTGAAACGCCGTAAGTTATTTTTCCGCCCTTTAAATTTTCATAATGTTTTGTCAGCACATCACGCACTTCACCGGCGGATTTATAACGCTTTTCGGCATTGTATTCGACCATTTTCATCAAAATCTTCTCGATCTGATCCGAAAGCTGCGGATTGATCTGGCGCGGGCGCGGATGTTTCTGAAAATCGAAAATCAGCAAGGGATTGCTTTGCGGGTCGGCTCCGGTCAAAAGATGAAATATCGTCGAACCCAGAGAATATATATCCGACGACGGTTCGACTTTGCCGCTGAACAATTCGGGCGGCGCGTAGCCCATCGTCCCGACTGCCGTTACGCCTTTTTCCTCTTTGTTGATCCAGCGCGCGATGCCGAAATCAATGAGCATCGTCCGTCCCGTGTTGCCGTCAATCATGATATTGGCGGGTTTCAGATCACGATAAACGATCGGCGGCTGACGATTGTGCAGGTAATCGAGTACGTCGGCGATCTGAATCGCCCAGCCGACGACCGTTTCTTCGTCAATCCGACCTTCGGGCGCGGAGCGCAGACGCGATGCGAGATCGCCGCCTGAAATATACTTCATCACAAGGTAAAATCTGCCTTCTTTTTCGTCGTAAAAATAATCGTAGATCGTCGGGATCGAAGGATGGTCGAGCGATGTCAGGAGCATTGATTCGCGCTTAAAATCGCTGATCGCTTTGTCCTGCTGTTCTTCTTCGATGTAGGACTGGATCATTTCCTTGACGGCGCGAAGTATGCCGCCGAGATTTCTGTCCGTTGCCAGATAGACCGCGCCCATTCCGCCGCCGCCGATTTTGCGGACGATCTCGTATCTGCCGTTTAAAACAGTTCCTTCATCGAGCGGCTTGAGTTTCGGCGATTTGCGCCCGTCGGTATCGCCGACTCCGATGTTCGGCGTCGTCTGCGGGCGTTCTTTTTCGCTCTCAACGATTTGAGATTCCGCTTCTAATTTAATGTCATCAGTGGAAATAAATGATTTAGAATCCTCAGCATTTTCATCTTCGTCTTCTCTAATTTTGACCGAATCAAAAGTCGTGTCGCGATTTTCGGCTTCTTCGACTGGAATTTCGGGTTTTTCAATTTCCGGTTCGTTTTCGGTTTCGGCTTTTAAATCTTCGGCACTCCGCGCCGGCGATTCGTTTTCAACCGATTCGGCATTCGTTAATTCCTGATAATTAACGTATGGAACCGTTTGTACATATTCTTCATCCGGCAACTGCGAATCCGAAGAAGTTTCTTCTAACTTCGCTTGCGGTTCCGGCTCGGTAACTACCGAATCAACAACCTGCGCGTCTGTTTTGGAAACAGATTCCTGAGCTACAGGTTGGGATATTTTTTCCTCAGCCACGTTTTTTTCTGCGTTTTCAACCGATCCATCCGAAACCTGCGGCTTTGGAATATCTACTAAAGTCGCATCTGTGGGCAACGCTGTTTTCTCTGTTGACTCGACTTGTTCGGCTGGTTGAGCCGGTTCGGAAATATCGGAAAAATCGGCTTTATTTTCCAATTCTTTTTTCGGCTGGCTTTCAACAGGTTCGGAATCTTCCGCTCCGGTTTTTAAGTCGGATTCCGCATTAACCGGCATACCGTCGTTTATATCAAGTTCGCTATTTGAAACCGAAGCCTCGATATTCTTTTCATCCTGACCGGCATTCGATGGCGGCAATTGTTTCTCAAAATCCGTTTGATTTACGGCAATCGTTTTGTCCTGTTCACCGGACACACTTTCGGAAACTTCAGCCGGTTTCAGCGATATTCCGCAAAATGGGCAAAAGGCTTCGATTTCGGCGATTTCTGAACCGCATTCGTGACAAAAATTCATTGTTTTAAAAGGTCTTCAAAATAGGTTTATTGGTTTATATAAAATCGCAAAAAAGTTTTCCCGACGATAATCTCGTCGCCGTCAGTTAAACGGTGCGGAGTTCCAGGAATCAGACGTCGTCCGCGATTGACATATGTTCCGTTGGTCGAACCTAAATCTTCGATTGAATATACACCGTTTTTTAAATTTATCCGCGCATGCCGTCGAGAAACCTTGGCTTCGCTGTCAAAAGCGTCAAGGTCAACATCGGGAAAAACTCCGTTATCCGCATCCCAGCGACCGATATAGTTTTCATCCGAAACCAGAACAAATTCCTTACCGACCGAACTGCCGCGTTCAATAACCAAACTGGCGTGCACGTTTTTATTGTCCGATTTTTCGGCTTCGACAAGCGAATCTTCCTCGTTTTCCTGATCATCCGAAATCGGCGGAATACCGACTGAAGTAACATTTGCCGGTTGATAAAACGGCGATTCGGACATTTTGGTTTGAACACCCGACGTTTCGGTTTGACGGTTCAACCTGGTTCCGCATTCATCACAGAATTGCGAATTGTCCGATTGTTTTGAACCGCACGCCTGACATATTATCATTTTTAATCTACCTTTTTTGTTTCTATGTTATGAATAGTTTTCTGGTTTATTTTATCCTTTAATTAACTGTTCGTAAATGACAGAAAAAGTTTAGAATAAAATTTTTGCAATCACAAACATTGCGCCGTCTCCATTTTTTTGAAACTCTTTTTTTAATCTGGTCGTAACAATTGCCAGACGCGAGCATCGAATTCATTTGCGTAAATGTAATTTTTGAAACTAATTAACCCAAAAGGAAAAAATAAAGATGGCACTCAGCCGAAAAGGAAAAATTATAATCGGTATTTCTGCGGTCGTTTTACTGGCGATCATCATCGCCGCGACCGTTTTTGCGACCCGCAAGGACGTGTCGGAAGTAACGGTCGTCGAAGTAAAAACGCGCCCGACGCTTAAATCAACCGTAACCGCTCCGGGCGAGATTCGTCCCGTGCAGTATATCAATCTGACCAGCGAGGTGCAGGGCAGGATCGTCGAGATTTTCGTCAAAGAAGGCGATCCGGTCGAACAGGGGCAGCAGCTTGTCAAACTTGACCCGACACAGCTTCAATCAAGCACCGAAGCCCAGCTCGCCGCTTATCAAGCCGCTTTAAACGAAACTCAGGTTCAGCGTTCGCAAATTTCGGCGGCGCAAAACCAACTTTCACAGGCACAGCAGGGATTGAACGCTTCGGAAGCGTCGGTTGATACGGCGATTCAGCAGGTCGCAACGGCTCGTCAGCAGGTCGTCGCCGCGCAGACCGAAGTTGACCGCGCCGAAGTCGAATTAAATGCCGCCAACCGCGAATTAAAACGCTCGGAAGAACTGCTTGAAAACGGTGTAATTTCCCGGCTCGAATACGATCAGGCAAAAGACCGCGTGGCAAACGCGCAGGCATCTTTGAGAAACGCGCAGGCGCGTCTTCAATCGCAAAGATTGTCGGTCAACGAAGCCGAAGCGCGTGTCAAAGAAGCCCGCGCCAGAGTTCGCCAGCAGGAAGTTGCCGTGCGCGACGCGCGGCGCGGCGTGGAAACCGCAAGCTACAGCGCGGATGCCAGCGCGGATCGCGCTCAACAGCAGGCGGCATCGCTTCGCGCCCAGCGCGACCAGCGCGACAAGACTTTACAACTCGCTCCGATCAGCGGCATCATCGCGGAAATTCCTTCCAAAGTCGGAACATTCGCCACGGCGAATCTTTCTTCGACGCCGCTTTTGACGATTGCCGATATGTCTTCGATCAATGTCGAAGTCAAAGTTGACGAAACCGAAATTGATAAAGTCGAGGTTGGTCAGGATGCGGTTATCAAAGTTGATACGTTCGGCGAAAAAGAACTCGTCGGAAAAGTTTCGCAGAAAACGCCGCTTGCGGTCGGTAAATCGCAAACTTCGGGCGGTCTTTCGACGAATATTAATGTTCAGGAAGCAAAGGAATTCCGCGTCGTTATCGAGCTCGCCGAACTTCCCGACGAAATAAAAGCGGGACTTCGACCGGGAATGAGCGCGACCGCCGTTATCAATACAAAGACCGTCAATAACGTCGTCGCCGTTCCGATCCAGGCAGTGATCGAGAAAAAACCCGACGCTTCACCCAGCCCGACCGTCGAAGGCGATGTCCCTCCGGCAGAAACGGCTGAAAAACCGAAAACCGTCAAAGGCGTTTATATTCTTGAAGGCAATAAGGTGAAATTTGTTGAGGTCGAAACCGGAATCACCGGCGAAGCCGATATTCAGATAACGAGCGGTCTGAGCGAAGGCGATCAGGTGATAACCGGTCCGAGCCGCGTTCTAAATAAATTAAAAGAAGGCGAGATCGTCAAAAAGCAGACCAAAAAAGAAGGCGAAGCATCGCCCGGAAGTTAGTTTTTATGGAAGAAATACAAACAAACGGCGACAACGGCTATCATCTGCCGTCAAATCCGAATTCGCTGATCTGCATGCGGAACATCTGGAAAACCTACAAGATGGGGAACGAAAATCTCCATGCTCTGCGCGATGTTTCCTTTGATGTCAAACGCGGCGAATATCTGGCGATCATCGGTCCGTCCGGTTCGGGCAAATCAACTTTGATGAATCTGATCGGCTGTCTCGATTCGCCTACCAAGGGAAATTACTGGATCAACAGCCATCTGGTTTCCGATATGACCGACGACGAATTGGCAAAAATCCGCAACAAGGAAATCGGTTTCGTTTTTCAAACATTCAATCTTCTGCCGCGTGCGACGGCTCTGCATAATGTCGAGCTTCCATTAATTTACGCCGGAATGAGCGCGTCCGAAAGGCACGAAAAAGCTCAGGCTTCGCTGGCGGCGGTCGAACTTGCCGACCGCGTAACGCACCGCCCGAACGAGCTTTCCGGCGGTCAGCGTCAGCGCGTCGCCATCGCCCGCGCTCTGGTCAATCATCCTTCGATTCTGCTCGCCGACGAACCGACCGGCGCGCTCGATTCAAAAACGAGCGTCGAAATCATGGCTTTGTTCGAAAGACTCTGGGAAGAAGGAAACACGATCATTCTCGTAACGCACGAACACGACATCGCCGTTCGCGCCAAAAGAATTATTACGATCAAGGACGGAATCATCGAATCGGACGAACTGCAATGATCGAAAATCTGCCGCCATATATTTCGGTAACATTTATCATTACCGTCTTTCTCACCGTCGGATTTTTTCTCTACGCCGTTCGCCAAACCGTTTTTGAAACTTTTCCCGCCAAACTCATTACATTTTTGATCGCTTTCTGGCTCATCTTTCAAGCCATGATGAGTCTCGGCGGTTTTTATCTCAAGACAGATGTTGTTCCGCCGCGGCTTTTGCTCTTCGGATTTATTCCCGCATTTCTGACGATAATTTTATTTTTCGTTCTTTTTCGTCAGAACTTCATCGAAAAACTTTCGCTAAAAGTTTTAACGCTTCTGCACGTTATCCGAATTCCGGTCGAGATCGTTTTATTTTGGCTTTTCGAGCAAAAACTGATTCCGCAATTGATGACGTTCGAGGGCAGAAACTTCGATATTCTTTCCGGCATCACCGCACCGTTCGTTTACTGGCTCGCCTTTCGCGGGGGAAAAATAAATCGTCCGCTTTTGATTTTTTGGAATCTCATCGCGCTCGGTCTGCTCGTCAATATCGTTACAAACGCGATTTTGTCGTTCCCCTTTCCGTTCCAACAATTCGCATTCGACCAGCCGAACCGCGCGGTTTTATATTTCCCGTATGTCTGGCTGCCGACCGTGATCGTGCCGCTCGTGCTTTTTTCGCATCTCATTGCGCTCTGGCAGTTGTTCAAATCAAATAAATAACTTTTTCGCCGGGAGCGCACGTATCCCCACGTGCATGAACGCGAAAGCGTTCAAAAGCGTTCATTACAATTAAACTTGAAAAAAGTAAAGATTTTTACGCCCCTTTCAGCGACGTTGCACGCAAGGAGGCGTGCGCTCTCGGCGAAATCTTAATTGTTTTTGTGGGTCACAATAAATAAACCTTGCATTTTGTGCCTGCGTATTATTCAATAACATATTCGTCCGATGATTTAGTTTATGAATTTTACCGAAACATTAAAACTCGCGCTGGCGGCGATTTGGTCGCATAAACTTCGCTCGTTTCTGACGCTTTTGGGAATGATCATCGCGGTCGCCGCGTTTATGCTCGTCCTGTCCGTCTTGCAGGGTTTTAATGCGTATGTTGACGAAAAGATCGCTGGCATCGGTTCGAATTCGTTTACGATCAGAAGATTCAATTTCGACGATTTCAAAGACACCGATTCGATTGCCGCCGCGCAGAGACGAAATCCCGAACTCACGTTCGAAGAAATGGAATTTATCAAAGCCAGAGCGCAGTTGATTGACAAGATCGGCGCGAAGGCTCTGCCGAACACGCGCGAAGTCAAACGCGGAAGCAAAACTTTGCAGGACGTGCGGATCGAAGGAGTCGAACCCGTAATCGGCGACATCGAAAATATAGACATTGCCGAAGGCAGATTTTTCACCAATGCCGAAAACGACAACTCGATGCGCGTCGCGTTTGTCGGCACGGACATCGCCAACAATCTTTTTCCCCAGGGCGACGCTTTGGGCGGAGAAATAAATATCAGCGGAATTCCGTATAAAATCATCGGCATTCAAACCGCCAAAGGAACTGTTTTCGGTCAGCCGCAGGACAATTTTATATGGCTTCCGATCAAAACATACGGCTCGAATTTCGGCGGTCTAACGCGCAGTCGTCAGATTTATTTTGAAGCGACATCGGTTTCCGACCGTCTTTTTGACGATGCCGTCGAAGAAGCCAGAACATTGATGCGGATCAAACGCGGCTTGTCGTTCGGCGAAAAAGACAATTTCGGAATCTTAACGCCCGACGCGATTGCCGGTTTGCGCGACAGCCTTCTGGGAACGGTTTTTCTGGTCGTTTTGATCGTTCCGGCAATCGCTCTGGTCGTCGGCGCGATCGTCATTATGAACATAATGCTCGTCGCCGTTACCGAACGGACAAAAGAGATCGGCATCAGAAAATCGCTCGGCGCGCGGCAAGCCGATATTCTCAAACAGTTTCTTTTTGAATCGGCTACATTGTCGGCAATCGGCGGCATCATCGGCTTGATAATCGCCGAACTTTTGGGATTGATCGTAACCGCATTTGTGATAAAAACCGTGATTCCGTGGTATGCCGCCGTGATCGCTATCGGCGTTTCGGCTCTGGTCGGAATTTTAGCCGGACTTTTCCCGGCATGGAAAGCGGCGCGGCTCGATCCGATCGAAGCGTTAAGAATGGAGTAGAAAATTTATGAACACAGCATTTTTCGAAAATCTGAAAATGGCTCTCGCCACGCTTAGAAATAATAAACTCCGTTCTTTTTTAACGATTTTCGGAGTTTTGATCGGTGTCATAACCGTGATGCTGATTGCTTCGATCATCAGCGGCATCAACGTCGCCATCGAAAAACAAGTCGAATCATTCGGGACAAATTCCATTTTTCTTTACAAATACAATCTCGGAATCCAGATCGGCAGGCGTTCGCAGGAAGAACGGATGCGAAAACCTCTGACGATGGAAGATGCCGAAGCGATTTCAAACCTTCCGGCGGTTGACATTGCCGTTCCGATTCTCGATGTTTCAAACAATTTCTGGGGACGAAAGATAAACGTCATCGGCAAAAACGGGAAAACGTCGAGTTCGGTAAATCTTAACGGAGTTTCGCCCGATTTTGAAAAAGCCGGAACGGAAGTTCTGATCGAAGGCAGGTGGTTTTCTGAAAGTGAAAACGAGCTGAAAAAAGATGTCTGTCTGATCGGCGCGACCGTCAAAGACACATATTTTCCGTATAGTTCGCCAATCGGCGAAACGCTCGAAATCGGCGGGCGCGAATTTCGCATCATCGGGATGCTCGAAAAACGCGAACAGCTTTTCGGCGGCGGCGGCGGCAATAACGATCAGAGCAATATTATCTATATGCCGATCAATTCCGCGCTTCGACTGAAACCGCAAGCCGACGATCTTTTTATTTTAGCGGTCGCGCATAACGGTCAATTAACGACCGCCAAAGATCAGGTTCAAGACCTGCTCCGCGTCCGGCGGCAAGTTCCGTTCGGAAAAGAAAATAATTTTGCGATGGAAACGGCGGCGAGTCTGATCGAGCAGTTTCAGTCAATGACAAAATATGCCGTTATTGCGATGTTCGTCATTTCGTCGGTCGGACTGATGATCGGCGGAATCGGCGTGATGAATATTATGCTTGTCTCCGTTACCGAACGAACGCGCGAAATCGGCATCAGAAAAGCCATCGGCGCGAAACGCAGTGATATTTTACTTCAGTTTTTGATCGAAGCCGGCACATTAACCGGACTCGGCGGTCTGCTCGGTTTACTACTCGGTTGGGGTTTGACGCTTCTGATTAAAATATTTTTACCGTCGTATGTTCCGCTCTGGGCGCCGGTCGGCGGATTTCTCGCCAGCGTGATGATCGGTATTTTCTTCGGACTTTATCCGGCTTGGAAAGCCGCGCGGCTCGATCCGATTGAGGCACTCCGCTATGAATAACTCACCATATCACGGGTTAAAACAGGTAAATGCATATGGTGAGTTATTAAATGAAAAGTGGTTGGCAGTTATTTAAAACTGCCAACCGCCTACTGCCACTGCCTACTTATTAAATTAAACTGCTCTCAAAAGTTCCAGAGCTTTTTTCATCTGCACGTCTTCGACCGATGGTTTCGGTTTTTCTTCCTTCACCTGCGGAGTCGTCTGCGGCTGCGGATTTTGATCTTCTTCTTCCTGCTGTTCGACGAGTTCTTCGACCTCGATCGGTTCGGGCGTTTCAGGACGTTTTACTTCGACCGATGGCTTCACGCCGGATGCCGTTCGTTCGTCCATAAGAAACGGATTGCCGTTTGCCGAAGCCCATTTCGAAGTCGTCAAAAGCAGACCGTCGCCGCCGCGCAATGTGAACAACTGCTGTTCGGTTCCCGCGCCGAAACTTTTTTCGCCGACGACTTCGCCGCGTTTTCTATCGAGAATCGCCGAAGCGACGACTTCCGCCGCGCCCGCCGTTCCGAGATCAATGACGGCGGAAATTTTTCCGTCAAAAATATACTTGCTTTGATCGGCTGAAAAAGTTCTCAAAACCTTGCCGTCGCGTCCGATGACCTGCGCCAGAGTGCCGTCTTTAATGAATAAATTCGCCACCTCGACCGCCTCTTCCAGACTGCCCGAAGAAACATTTCTCAAATCAAGCGCGATCTTTTGAACGCCCTGTTTGGTCAGATTCTGAACAGCCGCGCGAATGTCGGCGGCTTCGCCTTTTTCCAAAGAATAAACTTTGATCACGCCGATCTTACCGTCCTCGATTCGGGTTTCGACTTTCGGAATGCTGTATGAACCGCGCGCGACCGTCAAGGTCTGCGGTCTGGCATTAGCTCTCAAAACTCGGAGCTTAACCGGCGAACCGGAAGTTCCGAGAAGCAATTGCCGCGCGTCATAAAGCGAAATATCGCGCGTCGCTTTTGTGTCAATATATTCGATGACATCGCCGGCTTGCAGACCGGCTTTTTCCGCCGGCGAGCCTTTGACAACCGAAATCACATAAAGGTAAGAAGAAACTTTCGAATATTCCGCGCCGATGCCGACTCTGCCGTTCGTTTTTCCGGCTTGAAAATCCTTGACTTGTTCGGCGGTCAGATACGAAGAATACGGATCAAGCCCGTCGGCAAGCCCGCGCAGCGCGCCGTCGCGCACTTTTTCGAGATTCGGTTCGTCAACATAATCGTTCTGAATATGTTGTAGAACGGATTCGAAAATTCTGATCTGCGCTCCGGCATCATTGATCGGCTGTTGGGCAAATGTTCCCAAAATCCCGCCGACAAACGCATACGCGGCGATTGATACCGAAACCAGACCGATTAAAAACTTATAGCGAAATGACATATTTTACCTCTTATGTGAATTTGTTGATTGTTTATACGCCGGGTTGACGAAAATGTTTTAACAATAAACAATTAACGATTATCCGATAACAAATTGATTCGTGCAAGAAAAAGAAACTTTTAATCCGGCTCAGTTTACAGATTTTTCTCTCTGTCCCTCGACGGGCAGAATCATCGCGCTCGACCCCGGCACAAAGCGCGTCGGCGTTGCCGTTTCGGACGAATCGCAAAAAATCGTCCGCGCCGTAAAAACCATCGAACGAACGGGTTGGAAAAAATTTCTCAAACAAATCATCGGTCTAATCGCAGACTTTGATGCCGTCGCGCTCGTCTTAGGTTTGCCGCTAGAAACGGACGGCGCGGAAAGCGAAATGTCGCAGGAAGCAAGACGTCTGGCGCGAAATTTCTCTCTCTCTCTCAATATTCCCGTTTTTTTACAGGACGAACGGCTTTCCTCATTCGAAGCTAAAGGACGACTCTGGGAAATGGGTTTTGACAACGAAAAAGTTTACGAACAGGTTGACAGCGAAGCCGCGGCGGTGATTTTGCGGGATTTTTTGGAAGCGAAATCGGTAGGCAGTAGGCAGCAGCAGTAGGCAGTTTTTAAAACATATCTATTCATTCAAAATTCTCAATAAATACTGCCTACAGCCGCTGCCTACTGAACTAAGGTTTCATCACAACAACTTCAGTTGCTGCTTTTTCCACTGATGCTTTTGAAAACGGAAATTCCGGCGTTCTGCCGTTGCTCCAGCTTTGGATTTGGTCTTTAAAAAACGGCGATCTCGGATTTCCGCTCTGACCGATTGCGATTCCCTGCCGCGTTTTGTCCCAATCGCCCGGAATCGCAATATGCCGCATCGAAACGCCCGCGCCGACATTCGGCGTTAAACCGTGTCCGAAACCCGGAACCGGATCAATTTTGAAAATCCCCCCGACGAGCGGCGCAGGCAAAAGCGGATGATTAAAATTGATTTTCCGTTCGTTTCCCCAAGTCCATTTCGATCTGTCCGCGCCGTGTTTTTTCGTTATATTTTCGATTGCCGTCGCTTCGGCGGCGAAAAATAATTCTTTGTAGCTTTTAAATTCTTTCGGCAGCCAACCGGCGTGTTTTTCTGCGGCGAGCCAGTCAATTAGCGAATTTACCGTGCTTGAACGATAATCTTTTGCCAATTCCGCACCGAGTTTCGCATCGAGAATTTTTCTCAAAAACGCGCTTCTTATT
>JBGTSF010000014.1:0-71964 GCA_041940425.1 Pyrinomonadaceae bacterium | reverse complement strand
AAAAATCAGAGGTTCAACCTCTCTTTTCAGCCTATCAACCTCTGAATTCAGCCGTCATCGTCTCTTTTCAGCCGATAACGTAAAAAATCATGCGATTCTGTCTGAATTCAGGCATTATATTGTCTTTTACACAGGTTTTTATCTGAAATAAGAGGATTTTCTATTGAAAAACGAGGCAATCGTACTTTTGTAGTTAGAACAGCAATCAAACCTTTCATTCGAGTGGTTTGAGCATGCCCAATAATATGTCCAAATAAAATTGATTTGCAATAAATATTTTTCAGTGTTGTTTAATTAATTTTTTGCGGTTTCGTAACACACTGCGCAGTAATTTTTGAAAGTTGCGAAAAACGGTTGTATTTAATAGCGATTTCTATATTTGTGGTATCGCATTTTCCGAACAAGTTCTAGGAAATTTTCTTTTGTAATACCATCTCCTCCATTGTATTTTGTTAGAAATTCTTCAGCAGTTTTCTCATTTTCTTGACGCATAAAGGAATTAAAAAATGTTCCAATAAGAATACTTTTTTTTCCTAAATTCCTTGAGCGTTTAGATGTTTCGTATTTACTAAGATCAATAATATCTTCTCCAACCTCTGCAAATCCGCTATCGAATTCCTGCAAAGTTACATAAAATTCGTTATCAACTAACACTGCTTCTTCCCAGGGAACAGTTTCACGATAAAAATCATCTGTCACTTTATTTCTCTCCCATCTTTCAAGAGTATCTTCCTCGAAAATACCGAATGAAGGCATTGCTTCAAGATTAAGCAAAACAGTATCGGCATAAAAAGTTACATCGTGAAATACCCAAACTGATTTAATTCTTATTTCTTCTCCCATTTCAGGAACACCAATAAACCAAGTTTCATCATCAATTTTGGTGAAACTACCTTCACTACTTTCGCCGCTTCCACTAATCCACCAAAAATATTGTTTCCAATTACAATTTTCAGCGATATTGGCAATTAATCTAGCAATTCTCCTTTTATCATCTGAGAAAGTTGCAGTATTAAGTCCTTTTGGAAAAGATGCGCTCAATGCCATACCAAACGAATGTAAATAATCCATTGGCTCAACCCTATTTTTCTTTGCAATTTCTTTCTCTTTATATTCCTCAACAAAGTTTTTTAATTCTTCGATTGTTTGAAACCTCTCTGCTGGATTTTGAGCCAGACATTTTTCAACTATGAAATCGTAGATTTTTTCGTTTTCAATCAAAGATGAAAGTTTTATTCTGTTAGTTCCTCTATGTGTTGATCCCGTTACATACCACTGTAAAATTTGACCTAAAGCATAAATATCCATTGTAGGATGAGCCTTTGCGTTAGGTTCTTCTTGCTCAGGGGCGGAAAATAATCTATTCGCAATCCTCTCTCCTTTTTTTGTATCTGCACGAAGTTTGAATATTTCTGGATTAAAGCTGGCGATACCAAAATCAGCTAAGAGAATTTTTCCGTTATCGAATAGAATATTATCCGGTTTTAAATCCCGATGAATTATTCCATGTGAGTGAATAAATTCAAGAGCATTCACTAAAAGTTTGAAAAGAGTATTTAATCCTGAAAGTGAAGGTTTTTCTGGTCTATAAATATGCCTTTCATATCTTTTCATTATAATTGCAGGATATAGTTTGTTTTCTATAGTAAATTCTGTAAAAAGAATAGGTTTTGCAATTAGCTCATTTTCAGGAAGAGTAAGAACATTTAAGTATTCTGCTTTAAATCTCACAAGTTTACTTTTACTTGGATTAATTAAGAATTTGATTGCTATTTCAAAACCTTCAATTTCACCTGAGAAAACAAGTCCATTTCCACCTTCACCAATTTGCTGTAAGTTTGAAATTTCTCCAAGACTGCAGATCAGATTATTTGTTTTCAAAAATTTTCTGAGCGTATTTTTGAGTTCATCCATACTTAATTTTTCAACTCTCTTATATAGAAATATAAAAGCAAAAACATTTGTTTTCTAAACATCTTTTGGTTCAAAAGTTTTAATATCTGGATAACGTTTGAAATCTTTGGCATTGAAAGTCAACAGATTTTCGATGTCGTGCGCTTTCATCGAAGCAACGATTTTTGCATCGTGGACTTGAACGCCGGAAACGGAATGTTTTAAGGATTTTCTAAACATTTTTCCGCATCAGTGCTAAAATACGGCTTGAGGTAAATTTATGCAAGCGATTGATCTGCAAACGACCGAGGATAAATTTTTGATTTCGATTGATAAGGATTCGGTTGATAAAGAGTTTTTACTGGATTTGATCGAAAAGATTCGTCTGGAATCGCTGGTTCGCAAGGCGGATTTTGATGAGAGCGTCGAGAATTTGGGCGAGGAGATCAAAGCCGACTGGTGGAAGAAAAATAAAGACCGCTTTATCAAATCTTAGAGATGAGAAAAATCGTCGTTGACACAAACATTTTGTTTTCATCTCTGCGGGCGAAAAACTCACGTTTGAGGCGTATTTTGGAAAGAGAAGATTGCCGCTTCTACGCGCCCAATTTTTTGATGGTTGAAATCTTCAAACATAAGGAACGAATTCTCGATAAATCGAAAGTCACGGAAGAAGAAGTTTACGAAATACTCTACCAAACGCTTCACAAAATAATCTTTATCAGCGAAGAAACTATATCGCTCGAAAACTTTATCGAAGCCTACAAACTCTGTGTAAACATTGATGAAAAAGACACGCCTTTTGTTGCTCTGACCTTGGAAATTGAAGGCGAATTTTGGACGAAAGACGATGTTTTGAAAAGAGGTTTGATTAAGAAAGGTTTCGATTCTTTTTACAACGAAGTGGAGTAAATATTTTCGCGGCTGATTTGCTCGTCGGTCAGATTCGGCGTGTTCGAATCGAGATTATTCATCCATTCTTCAAACACTTCGATCTTAAATTTGTTATCGGCTTTTTCACCGCCGTTTTTTAAATGCGGTTATTTTATCAGAATTTTTAATGTTGGCGGTAACAAAATTTTTATCAGAACTTTTTTGTTCAAACGAAAAAAAGAGGAGCCGAAAACTCCTCTTTTTGAATATGAAAAAAAATTGTAATTTGCTTTAGCCCAACGCGCCGAGAATGTCGTTGAGCAATTTGACCAGTCTGCCTGTCGAATTGCCGACGCCGTCGAGCAGTTTGGCTACTTCGCACAAGAGATTGCCGAGCAGATTGCCCGAACCCGGTTCAGCCGTGATGTCCAGATTTACCTGACTGAGCTGGACTCGCAGACCGAGCAGATTCAGATCAAGCGGTCCGAGCTGTAAGTTGAGAATCTCGCACGAATGCTGTCCGGTCGTTACCGGAAGCGAAACGGCTTGATTGATCTGCTGACCGTTCAGCGTTCCGGTCAAAGTTCCGTTGGCGACGACCTTGCCTTTTTTGACGGCAAAGCTCGTGATATTTAATACGCCGTTGGTCAGATTTCCCGTCGTGTCGGTAACGGAAATGTTCTTTAACGGATTGGTTTGCGCCGATGCGCTCGTCGGCATAAATGCGAAAAAGCCCAGCACGAGAGCGATGGCGAGTGCGCTAATTTTGTATTTCATAATAATTTTTCTTCCCCTTTTCAAATTTAAAATAATTAAGCTCTCCAATGCCGTTTCAATCTGAAAACAAATAACAGTCAAATAACCATTAAGCGTGTTTCCGTCAAGTATTGATACAGCCGGAGAGAGCCACGCCGGTATATTGCAATGACTATGCCGCAAACCGGTTTGTGAATTACAAGCCCGATTCCGTTTGGCTGAGAGCAAATTTGCGCCGGAGTTTCGCAAAAAAGCGATATGTTTTGATTAAGGACATACCCGACAAAAACCGGACACGGGCGGCTAATTTGAAAAGCAGTTTGCAACCGCGCCGGAAAAAATGCATCATATAGAGTGTTAAGTCCTTCTCTGGCATCACTGGTTGATGCGTCAAGTCAAAAGACGGCTAGTTTGGTCAGGTTTGAGAGCAGGTTAGTTATTTAGTTACAGAAGTCACGCTCTTATAAGTTACTTGAGCATTCGAAAGCCGAAACCTTCGCAGCCGACCGTTTTCTCCGAAGACACATTCGATTCGATACTTCTTTCAGATATTCCCTTAGACGGGAAAAGGAAAAATATTTTTATGACAAACAAATTATATGTAGGAAATCTTTCGTTCGATCTGTCGAATCAGGAATTGGAATCAACTTTTGCCGAAGTCGGCACGGTCGAATCGGTCAACATCATCGAAGACCGCGACACGGGACGTTCGCGCGGATTCGGTTTTGTCGAAATGGCGAGCGCGGAAGAAGCGCAGAAAGCGATCAGCGAACTCGACGGCAAGGAAGTTGACGGTCGTGAGCTGAAGGTCAACGAAGCCAAACCGCGTGAAAACCGCGGCGGCGGCAATCGCGGCAATTACGGCTTTAGCGGTTCACGCTGGTAAATTTTTTTCGGACGTTTTTTTTCTGAAAGCCAAAGCCCCGGACATTTGTTCGGGCTTTTGCTTTTTTTAGAATCAAAAATGGTTTTTACGCCGCATCAGCGGCATTTTTAATTTAGAAAATTAACTGCCGTAAAAATGAGTTGTTGCATCGCTACGCGATCTTTATAAGTTGCCGTATTTGGGATAGCCTTTAATTTACCGGCAAACGAATTGTTGAAAAAGCACCAGCCGTGAAACTGCGAAATAATGAAATTGTCGGGAAATATGTTACTATTCTGTCTGATTCTTACTAAACAAAAATCATAAAAAAAATGGCTGAAAATATACTCGTTAGAAACAATGTAAAGGTTTCCGGCAATGGAACGCAGGCGTTGATGTTCGCGCACGGATTCGGCTGCGATCAGAATATGTGGCGGTTTATCGCGCCGGCTTTTGAGGACGATTATAAAATCATTTTGTTCGATTACGTTGGTTCGGGAAAATCCGATCTCGGCGCATACGACGCGAATCGCTATGCGTCGCTCGAAGGCTACGCGCGGGACGTAATCGAAATTTGCGACGCGCTGGAACTAGAAGATGTGATCTTTGTCGGGCATTCGGTCAGTTCGATGATCGGCGCGCTGGCTTCCGTAGAACGTCCCGAACTTTTTAAGGAATTGGTGATGGTCGTGCCGTCGCCGTGTTATATCAATCAGCCCGGTTACGTCGGCGGATTCGACCGCGCCGACATCGAAGGTCTGCTCGATATGATGGACAAAAATTATATCGGCTGGGCGAGCTTTCTCGCGCCCGTCATAATGAAAAACGAAGACCGCCCGGAACTCGGTGCGGAACTCGAAGAGAGTTTCTGCTCGACCGATCCGCAGATCGCCCGCCGCTTTGCCGAAGCGACGTTTTACTCGGACAACCGCGGCGATCTCGAAAAAATAAAAACGCCGTCGCTCATCATACAGGTTGCCGACGACGCGGTCGCGCCGGTGTCGGTCGGCGAATTTATGCACGCGAAAATGCCGAACAGTACTTACAATTTGATGGACGCGACCGGGCATTGCCCGCATATGAGTCATCCGCAGGAAACCATCGAAATTATTAAAAATTATTTGAGTTAGGTTCGGGATTTTTCGCGCGCCCTGTATGGACGAATTACTGGACAAAATGCCGTGCGGTTTTCTTGTCTTTACCGACGACGGCAAAATAGTCGAAGCCAACGCGACTCTGCTCGCGCTGCTTGGCTACGAGCGCGAAGAAATCGGCGGCGTTCACGTCGAAAAAATCTTTTCCGTCGCCGGACGCATCTTTTATCAAACTCATATTTTCCCGCTTCTGAAAATGCGGAAAAAGATCGAGGAAATCTATCTTGATCTACGCTCGAAAACGGGCGAGAATATTCCCGTTTTGATCAACGCCGTCCGGCATGAGCGCGGCGGCGAAACTTTTAATGACTGCATCTTCGTCCCGATGCGCCAGCGCAATCAGTATGAGGACGAAATCCTCAAAGCGAAAAAAGAAGCGGAAGCCGCGACGCTCGCCAAGGACGAGTTTCTCTCGACCGTCTCGCACGAACTCCGCACGCCGCTTAACGCCATCCTCGGCTGGACGCGGATGCTCGACGCGGAACGCTCGACCGGCGAAATTCTGAAAAAAGGACTGGAAACGATCAGCCGCAACGCGCGGATACAAACCAAACTCATCGAAGACATTCTGGATTTTTCGCGCATCATCTCCGGCAAACTGCGGATCGAGGTCGAGCCGGTCAAGCTGACGGAAACGGTCGAAGCGGCGATTGACGTGGTTACGCCGGGAGCAAACGCCAAAAACATAAGTCTCGAAAGCGCGCTTGATTCCGATTGCATCGTTTCCGGCGACGCCGACCGTCTCCAGCAGGTGATGTGGAATCTTTTGACCAACGCCGTCAAATTTACGCCGAAAGACGGTCGGATTCGTATCACGATGCGGCGCGTCAATTCCAATGTGGAAATTCGCGTCGAAGACAACGGTCAGGGCATCCGTGCCGATTTTCTGCCCTTTATTTTCGAGCGTTTCCGCCAGCAGGATGGATCGAAATCACGGACCGGCGGCTTGGGTCTTGGGCTGGCGATCACCTATCGCCTCGTCGAACTGCACGGCGGCACGATCCGCGCCGAAAGTCCGGGCGAAGGTTTGGGTTCGACCTTTATTGTCAGCCTGCCCGTTGCGGTTTTTCGACGAAAAAAAGAAAAAAATGAAGGTAAAACAACAGATGCGGTTTTAACGGCTGATGAACGGAAATCGTAAATTAGATTTGCAACTATTCCCGAAAGCGTGCATCATAGAAAGCGTTAATCCTTCTCTTGCATCAATCAGAAAGATGCAGACTCGTCAAAACGGTTTTTGGATAGTTCGAGAGCAGGTCGTTTATTAGTTACAGAAGTCGCTCTTGAGTTTTTTTTAAGCAGCAGAAACCGGATTTAAGCGCAGATCAATCTAATCCGCAGACAGTTCGATTTACACTTCTATCGAAATTCCCCGCGTCTAAGGGAAAAAGGTAAAAATATTATTATGTCAATGAAACTTTATGTAGGAAATCTTTCCTTCAATACAACCAGTCACGATTTGGAAGACTTTTTCGGAGAAATCGGAACGGTCGAATCAACCAATATCATCGAAGACCGCGACACGGGACGTTCGCGCGGATTCGCGTTTGTCGAAATGTCGAGCCGTGAAGAAGGCGAAAACGCCATCTCGCAGCTTAACGGGCAGGAACTCGACGGTCGTGAACTGAAAGTCAACGAAGCCAAGCCGCGTGAAAATAACGGCGGCGGCGGTCGTGGTCGCGGCGGATTCGGCGGCGGAAATCGCGGCGGAAATCGCGGCGGTTACGGCGGCGGCTCGCGCTGGTAATTTTTTATAAATTACAAAAAAACGAAAAGGCTTCGGCAGCGCCCGAAGCCTTTTTTATCTGTAAAATTATATCCATGGACGGCGGCAAATGATGATCTTTTACTTTTGGTGCGTCCATTCGATTTCAATTTGCCTTCAACAAACCCGGCGTCGGCTTTTGCAAGTAATTTTCCGCCGTTTCGAGTGCGGCATCACGATTGTTTCGGATGTCTTCGAGCTTCGGCAAAACAAACCGGTCGGGCAGAACGCCCGCGCCTTCGAGCCGTTTATTGTTCGGCGTGATAAAACCGAACTCGCTCAAGGTCAGATCGCCGCCGCCCGCGAGCGATTTGTAATCCAAAAACGCGAGAACGCAGCCGCACGAATTCGTCCCGAAAATTTTTGCCCGTCCGGTTTCCTGCAGGGCGTTGGCGATGAGTTCGGCGGTGCTTGCCGTGCGTTCGTCTATCAAAACGGCGAGCGGTTTTGAAAATACCTGCCCGCCCGTTTCCCCGGTTTCGAGCGTCATCGGCATTCCCTCGATCGGCGGTTTCCCGGTGCGTGTAACGATTCGGGCGACCGTAATTTTTTCATCGAAAAACTTTCCCGCGAAACGCAAACCCATCTCGCCGTCACCGCCCGCGTTGCCGCGCAGATCGAGAATCAAAGCGGGCGCGTTTTGGAAATTTTCAAGACGTTCGGAAATTTCTTTTTCGATTGATTCGTGGAATTGATCGAATTTAAGATACGCGATGCCCGACGGCAGAATCCTTGATGAAACCTGCGGCGCGGATGAGGCGGAAATTCTTTTTAAGGTAAAAATTTTCGAGTTTTTTCTTTCGTCAATTAAACCGATCTTTAAAAATGTTTCCGGCTCGCCCGCGAGTAATTTTGAAAAGAGGCGCATCGCGGTCGAGCGTTCGGAAGACGACGCGCCGATCGCTTTTTTCGCATCGGCGATCGCTTTCTTAATCGGTTGGTTGTTGACCGATAAAACTATCATTCCGGCTTTGATACCGAGACGCGCGGCTTCGGAATCGGGCGCGACATTTGAAATCACGAAGGCGTTTTCGATCGCTTTTATCTGGATGCCGACGCTCGTGCGCTTCCGGTTTTTTCTTTCCGCTTTTTGTTCGGGCGAATAGACGCGCGTGTGCGAATCGCGCAGTTCGCCCGCCATTTGGTCGAGCAGTTCGTAAAAATCTTTTTCACCGGAAATTTTTTTGAGCCGCGAGCGGTATTTTTCGCCGACCTGATTCCAGTCAACGCCGTTAAATCCGGCATCGTAATATTTTTCGTTGATCACGCTCCAGACCTGTTCGAAAATTTCGGCGCGCGTTGTCCGGTCGGTCTGCGCGAAAATTTGCGGATTCGCGCCGAATAAGAAAAGGGCGGCGATGACGATGATTTTTTTTTGAACGATTGTAAACTGCCGGTTCATAATTTATAACGCGGATAGATTGACGAAAAAGATTCGCTGTAAAGCCGAAAAAGAGTGATTTTTTTTCGATCTTTCAAATGCGAAATTTAATACGCATTTTCCCGCCGCGCGGTTTGGTGAAAAATCAAAAAAAAAGAGTCTAACCCGGAAAGGTCAGACTCGAGAAGAGAAGCAGGAAAAATCAAAGAAAATTTAGAAATCGCATTTATACGAAGCCATCGCTTGTTTGGCGGCTTCCGTCGCCTGTTTGCACGCGGCGGGCAGAGTCGCTTTTGTCTGCGGGTTGGCGGCGAGTTCTTTCCAGCTTTTGCGCGCTTGGTCGAATGATGTTTTGAAAGTTCCGCGCATCGCTTCGGGGACGTTTTTGTTTACGCAGGCTTCGTATTTGGCGATGTAGTCGTCGCATTCGGGAACGCCGATACTGTCGCCGGTCGAAGCCGTTTCGGTCTTTTTATCTTCCGCGTCGGTTTTCGTATTGTCCGCGGCAGGTTTGGCATCCGCCGGCTTGGTGTCCGAAGCCGTCGTGTTTTTGTTTTCCGCCGGTTTCGCAGTATTAGCCGTTGTGTTTTCGGCGGTTGAACCGCATCCCGTAAATCCGCTGACGACAAGCAGGAAAAGCATATTAAGAACCAAAATTTTACTAAATTTGTTCATTCGATTGTTTTCTCCGTAATTTTTGAATTTATTGGTAGAACGTTTGCACGAAGTATAACTCAATTTAAATAAATTTGTCCCACCCGTTTGGGTAGTAATTTGACCGGATCGGAATTTTTTTGACGAAACGTAAATTCCCGTTAACGGAAACGATTTAACTAGCGGCGGGAAGCGGGAATTTTTTTCTTCAATTGCCGCGTCGTTTCTTCCGTTACGGATGTGAAAACCTGATTCGATTCGGGCAGGGAGAGTTCGTTTGTATTTGCATCGAGTTCGCGCTGGCTGACGGCTTCGTCCGATCTGTCGGGCAGGCTTTTTCGCGGCAGTGTGAAAAGCAATGCGTTGAGTATAAAGCCGAGACCGAGAAAAAAAGTTACGACTCCCAGTGCGGCGAGAAAGAACATATCTTCTTCCCTCAAAATAACGGCGACAACCGAGATGCCCAGTGCCGTGCCTAGTCCGATTGACGAGAGAATTGTTCCGGCTCGCATCCGGCGCAGACGTTTTTCGGCGGGCGATTCGAGAAATTTTTCGATTTCCGGCAGAACTTCTTCCGTGACCTTGGCTAGTTCTTTTGCCGAACGGGTTTCGCGTATCCTGGCGGCGACGGCGCGACCGATCTCGTCGCGCGCCGAGACAGCCGAAGCCGTGATCGTGTCCGGTCGTTCGAGCGCGGCGCGCACTGGACGCAGATCGGTTCCGCACGCGCGGCAAAATTGATTGAAATTATTTTCTTCCGAACCGCATCCCGGGCAAAACATTTTCAGACGACTCTCCTTTTGATAAAATTTGAAACGGTTAGAAAAATTATACGTCGAAAAATTCGGATTGTTCATCCGCAAAATGCGTTTTAATGCGGACTGACGAAACAAACTCTTGTAAGCGCAAAATTTTATTTGCAATTTTTCTTTGTCGAAACATAATCTTTATATATGTCAGAAACCTCGTATTCAATCGATTTTCACCGCCTTTTTGAAACCGTCCCGGGACTTTACGCCGTTTTGAACCGGGATTTGAAGATTGTTGCCGTGACGGACGAATATTTGCGGGCGATGCTCGTCGAACGCGAAGATTTGACGGGACGTTATTTTTTTGACGTTTTTCCCCATGATCCAGATGCCGCGAGGGTGCGGTCTTCCTTTGAAAAGGTTTTTGCGACGGGCGAACCGGACGAACTTCCGCTGGTCAAATACGACATCAGCCAGCCGGCGGGCGACGGTTTTACGGAAAAATACCGGCGGCTCGTTACCTTTCCCGGATTTGCCGCGGACGGACAAGTTTCTCATATCATTCACCGTGTCGAGGACGTTACCGAACGGAAAATGACCGAAGATATTCTGCGCGAGAGCGAGATGCGTCTGAAATTCACGCTCGCCGCCGGTCAGCTCGGTTCATACGAATACTATCCGCTGACCGGAAAGATGTTTTCTTCGGAAAGGTGTCTGGCAAATTTTGGTCTTCCGCCGGACGCGGATTTTTCGTTTGAAAAATTTCTTTCGATGATTCATTCGGACGACCGTTCGCGTGTTCGAAAAGCGATCGAAAAAGCGATTGCCGAACGCGATGATTACAAGATCGAATACAAGATCACGCGCGCCGACGGAAACCAGGCGTGGATTTACGCGAGCGGGCGTTGTCTTTACGACAACGACGGCAATCCGCTCGTCATGAACGGCGTAACGCTCGACATCACGAGCCGCCGCCAATCGGAAGAAGACCTGCGGGAAAGCCAGCAGCGGCTCGCGCTCGCGCTGCAAGCCGGACGCGCCGGAACGTTTGAATGGGACATTAAAAAGAATGTCAATATCTGGTCGCCGGAACTGGAAGAAATGTACGGCGTGCCGGTCGGCACGTTCGAGGGCGACTTCGATTCATGGGCAAAGCGCGTCGTGCCGGAAGATGCCGCGCAGGTCGTCAAAAGCATCGAGGAAGCTCTCGCCCGAAAAGACGATTTTTTCGATTACGAGTTCCGCGCCGTTTTGCCCGACGGGACGCGCCGCTGGTTTTACGGGCGGGCGCGTTTCGAATACGACGCGGAAAGTCAGCCGTCAAAAATGACCGGCATCAACGTTGATGTAACGAACTTTAAAAAAGCCCAGGCGGAAATTTCCGAACGGGCGCGGATGGCTTCTATGAGCGGCGACATCGGCATCGCGCTCAACCGCCGCGAGGATCTGCCGCAGCTTTTAAAATACTGCACCGACGCGCTGGTCGAACATCTCGACGTCGCTTTTGCGCGAATTTGGACGCTTGACAAAAGCGGCGAAACGCTTGTGCTTGAAGCGAGTTCGGGAATCTACACGCATCTTGACGGCGCGCATTCGCGTATCCGCGTCGGGGAATACAAGATCGGCAAGATCGCCGAAGAGCGTCAGCCGCACCTGACCAATGACGTGCCGAACGATCCGCATATCAGCGATAAGGATTGGGCGCGGAGCGAGCAGATGACCGCGTTTGCCGGCTATCCTCTGGTCGTTGAAGAAAGATTGGTCGGTGTGATGTGCGCTTTTTCGCGGCGGACACTGACCGAAACCGTTCTGCAGGCGATGTCGAACGTAGCAAATTCGATTGCCAACGCCATTGAGCGAAAACAGACGGAAGCGAATTTACAGGAAAGCGATGAGCGTTTTCAGCTCGTTACGCGCGCGACCAACGACGCCATCTGGGATTGGAATCTGCAGACCAATGATGTCTGGTGGAACCGGGCTGTGAAGACAATGTTCGGTTTTAAGAGCGAACAGGTCGGTCAAACGGCGGATTGGTGGTATGAGCATATTCACCCCGAAGACCGCGAACGCGTCGTTTCCGGCATTCACGCCGTGATTGATAACGGCGGCGAAAACTGGTCGGACGAATATCGTTTTCTGTGCGCCGACGGCAGTTACAAATACGTTTTCGACCGCGGGCTTGCCGTTCACCGCGATGGGCAGCCCGTCAGGATGCTCGGCGCGATGCAGGACGTTACCGAACGGAAAAATGCCGAAGAAGCTCTGCGGCTCAGTCAGGACAGATTGGAATTGGCGATTGACGCTTCGCAGCTCGGACTCTGGTATTGCGATCTGCCGTTCGACGTTTTGAATTGGAGCGATCTGACCAAAGAGCATTTCTGGCTGCCGGCGGATGCGGTCGTGACGATTGACGAGTTTTACCGCATAATTCACCCGGACGACCGCGAAAGAACGCGTCTGGCGATCGAAGAATCAATCGCCAAACAGACCATTTATGACGTCGTTTACCGGACGGTCAATCCCGATGACGACCGCGTCAAATACATCCGCGCCATCGGTCGCGGTTTTTACGATGAAAAGGGCGCGCCGTATCGTTTCGACGGCGTAACGCTCGATATTACCGAAAATAAATTGATCGAATCCGAACGCGAACAGCTTCTCTGGAGCGAAAAAACGGCGCGTGCCGAAGCCGAACAGGCAAACCGTATGAAGGACGAATTTCTCGCTACGCTTTCGCACGAACTCCGCACGCCGCTTTCTTCTATTCTGGGCTGGTCGCGTCTGCTCAAAGACGGGAAAATTCCCATTGAGCAGACAAGCCGCGCCATCGAAACCATCGAACGCAACGCCAAAGCCCAATCGCAATTGATCGAAGACATTCTCGACGTTTCGCGCATAACAAGCGGGAAACTCCGGCTCGATGTGCGCCCGGTCGAGTTAGACAACGTGATCGAAATGGCGATCGAATCAGTGCGTCCGGCAGCGGAGGCGAAAAATATCCGTCTGCAAAAGATCATTGATTCGAACGCGATAGTTTCCGGCGATCCCGACCGGCTTCAGCAGATCATCTGGAATCTGCTTTCCAATTCGATCAAATTTACGCCGAAGGACGGGCGCGTGCGCATCAAGCTTGAACGCATCAATTCGCACGTCGAGATCACGGTCGAAGACAACGGCATCGGCATTGACGCGGAAACTTTGCCCTATATTTTCGAGCGTTTCCGTCAGAGCGACAGCTCGACGACGCGCAAATACGGCGGACTGGGACTAGGCTTGGCAATCGTCCGTCATCTGGTCGAACTTCACGGCGGGAGCGTTGACGCGAAAAGTGATGGAATCGGCAAAGGCGCGGTTTTTACAGTCGCGCTTCCGATAACGGTCATTCAGTCAAAAGAGATGTCTTTTACAAAAGAAATACCGTCCGAGAGAATTTATCCGGCGGGCGGCGGCGATGTTTTTATCAGATGTCCCGAAGAAGTAAAGAATCTGCGCATCCTGGTAGTTGATGACGAACCCGACACGCGGACGATGCTCGAATATATTTTTACGAACTGCGGCGCGGCGGTCGGCAGTGCGGCTTCGGCGGAAGAAGCGTTGGAAATTTTTAAATCGAACAAATTCGACATCCTCATCAGCGACATCGGAATGCCGGAGCGCGACGGTTACGAACTGATAAAACAAATAAGACGACTCGCGCCCGAACACGGCGGTCGCATTCCGGCAGTCGCGCTGACGGCTTACGCCCGCATCGAAGACCGCTTGCGGATACTTTCGTCCGGCTTTCAGATGCACGTTACAAAACCCATCGAACCTGCCGAACTGCTCACGGTCGTAGCAAGTCTCGCCAACCGCGATAATCACAAATAACGTAATGTGCAGTTACGCGGTTTTGCCGCCCGATGCGCGGCAAAACCGCAAAATTTTTAATAACCGGCAGCTTGGTCTAAATAGCTTTAACTTCAAATTTTGTCGAAAAAGCGTGAAACGTTTCGCGCTCCGATCGCGGAAAATTCCGCGCCGAAAAGCTCAAACACCTTATAAATTAAGGCTTCAATCTATTTACATTCCGGTATAATCATTGCATTATTCAGTTCGAAAATCGAAACAAAACGAAACGTAAAATTGTATAAATATTAGTGAACGCGGACGCCCGAAAACAATCGAATCAAGATATTAAAAAAGCGTGGCGAAACCGGATTACGGCTTCGTTGTCGTTTGCAAAATCCCTGACGCTGTTCGCTTCGATCTTCCGGCTTTCGCTCGAAAACCTGCGCGCCAACAAGCTCCGCACTTTTCTGACGCTTCTCGGCATCATCGTCGGCGTGGCGGCGATCATCGCCGTCGTCACGATCATCGAAGGCTTGAATCAGACGGTTTCAAATACCTTTTCATCGCAGGGCTCGACCGTTTTCACGCTTTCCAAAAATCCGGGCGTCATCACGAGCCGCGAGGAATTTATCAAAGCCGCTAAGCGCAAGGACATAACCGAAGAAGATGCCGGCGCGGTTGCGCGTCTGTGCCGCGCGTGTTGGCGAGTCGGTTATTCGGTTAATGACAGCGGAACGGTTAAATACGAAGAAAAGGAAATCGAAAATGTTTCGGTGCGCGGAATAACTTTGTCGAGTTTCGAGATAGAAGACATCGAGATCGAAGCGGGCCGAAGCTGGACGCAGAACGAAGACACGAGCGGACAATACATCGCCGTCATCGGCGCGGACATCGTGAAAAATATTTTCAATGATGCCGCGCCCGAAGCGGTGATCGGCAGGGAAATAAAAGTGCGCGGGACGGTTTTTCGGGTGATCGGCGTGTCGGTTTCGCTCGGTTCTATTTTCGGAGTTTCGCGCGACAATTTCGTTTTGATCCCGTTTCAAACCGCGCAGAAAGTTTTTCCGCGCCGCGAATCTCTGACCGTTAATATTCAGGTCGCCGATGCCGCCGAAATGGAAGCGGCGCAGGATCAGGTGAGAACGATCATGCGCTCGCGGCGCGGGAAAATTACGACCTTTGTTGACGGCAAAAAAGAAGAAGACGAAGGTTTTTCGGTCGAGTCTTCCGACGTTTTTATCGGGCTTTACAAGGACGCGACCGACAATATTTATCTCGTAACGATCGGCGTTTCGGCAATTTCGCTGATCGTCGGCGGCATCGTCGTGATGAATATCATGCTCGTCTCCGTAACCGAGCGAACGAAAGAGATCGGACTGAGAAAAGCGGTCGGCGCGCGGCGGCAGGACATTCTCTCGCAGTTTTTGATCGAAGCGGTCGTCATCGCGTCGGTCGGCGGTTTGCTCGGCGTTTTGGCGGGATTTTCTCTCGCCAATCTGATCTCGTTTCTGATCGGTTTTCCGTATCTTTTTAATATCTGGTCGGTCGTTTTAGGTGTCGGTGTGTCGTCTTTGGTCGGAATCGTCAGCGGCATCTATCCGGCGTGGCAAGCCGCCGCGCTCGATCCGGTCGAGGCGATGCGGAGGGAATAAACAAGAGATGAATTTTGACGATTACAAGGAATCGGCGGCGATGGCATTAGATACGCTTCGCGCCAACAAGATACGTTCGGGCTTGACTATCTTAGGCGTAACGGTCGGAGTCGTTACGATCATGTTTATGGTTTCGATCATTCAAGGGTTAAACCGCTCGTTTGCCGAACAACTCGAATCAATCGGCTCGAATATCATCTACGCGACAAAATTCGACGGCTCATTCGGTCGCCAGCCGACGCAGGAAGAGCGAACGCGAAACGATCTGACGCTCGAAGATGCCGACGCACTGCGCCGCGAAATGAGTTCGATCATCGGCGTTTCGCCGCTTCAGCGGACGATTTCGGAAACGGTCGTCTATCGTGATAAACAAACCGACACGCCGATCCTGATCGGCGCGGTGCCGGATTACGAGGAAGTTCATTCGCAGTATGTCGGAAGCGGACGTTTTATCACCGAACTCGATCTGCAATACCGGACAAACGTCGTCGTTCTCGGCAAAGATGTCGTGGGCGCGCTTTTTCCGAACGAAGAGCCGATAGGAAAAGATGTCAAGATCGGCGGTCGCCCGTTTTCGGTCGTCGGCGTGATGGGCGATCTCGGCGCGGTCTTCGGTCAATCGCGCGACAATTCGGTTTTTATTCCGCTGACGACGTTTCAAAAATACTGGCGCGACATTCCGTATCCGCAGATGGTTTTTGTCATCATCGTTCGACCGACCGACCGCTCGAAAGTCGGTCAGGCGACCGAAGAAATGCGCGAGATTTTGCGCCGACGGCGCGGCGTAAAATCGGACGGGCCGGACAATTTTTTTATCTCGTCGCAAGACGCGCTTCTGGATATTTACAATCAATTGACAGGCGCGACTTATCTCGTTTTGACCGCGATTTCCGCAGTCGCTTTGATGATCGGCGGCATCGGCGTGATGAATATTATGCTTGTTTCCGTCACGGAAAGAACAAAAGAGATCGGCATCCGCAAAGCGGTCGGCGCGACGCAGAAAAGCATCCTTTCGCAATTCCTGATCGAAGCGGTCGTATTGACCGGCATCGGCGGCGTGATCGGTTTGATAATCGGAGAAATTGCCAGTCTTTTGATGAATAAATTTTCGCCGCTTCCCGCCTTCGTTCCGTTTTGGGCGATTCTCGTCGGATTGGGCGTGTCGGCTCTCGTCGGAATCGTTTTCGGTCTCTATCCGGCGTGGAAAGCGGCGCGGCTCGATCCGATTGACGCGCTCAGTTTCGAGTAACGTAAAAACCGGAAACGAAAGCGGCAGATGCCGCACCGAAGAGTTCGGCGCTAACCGGCGCAGAGAAAATTTCAGCGTTCTCCGCGTAACCTCCGCGTCTCGGCGGTGAATTCATTCTTTCAAATTTTATAACGCAAATTGACATCACCGCCGAATGATTTTGTCTTTCAATTGTTGCCGTTTCAAAACGGAATGAGTATTTTAGAAATATCTAAATTTTCCATCTACGGTTCGCATTTTTATGAAACAGTATCACGACTATTTAAAACACATTTTGGAAAACGGCGTGCGGAAAGAAGACCGCACAGGCACAGGCACGATCAGCGTTTTCGGGTATCAGATGCGGTTTGATTTGCAAAAAGGTTTCCCTGCTGTAACGACCAAAAAACTGCATTTCCGCTCGATCATTCACGAACTTCTCTGGTTCTTAAAAGGCGATACGAACATTAAATATTTAAATGATAACGGCGTAACGATCTGGGACGAATGGGCGGACGCGAACGGCGATCTCGGTCCGGTTTACGGAAAGCAATGGACGAATTGGGAAACCGTGGACGGGCGCGTCGTCAATCAGATCGAATGGCTGATAAATGAGATTAAAACCAATCCCGATTCGCGCCGTCTGGTCGTATCGGCGTGGAATGTCGGCGAATTGGACGAAATGGCTCTGATGCCGTGCCACGCGCTTTTTCAATTTTATGTAGCAAACGGAAAACTCTCCTGTCAGCTTTACCAACGCTCGTGCGATTCATTCTTAGGCGTGCCGTATAACATCGTTTCCTACGCGCTTCTGACTCACATGATCGCTCAACAATGCGACCTCGAAGTTGGCGATTTCATCTGGACGGGCGGCGATTGTCATATTTATCTCAATCATCTCGAACAGGTCGAAAGCCAGCTTTCGCGCGCACCTTTCCCTTTGCCGAAACTGGAAATAAAGCGCAAACCCGATTCGATTTTCGATTACAAATTTGAAGATTTCGAGATCGTCGGCTATCAATCACACAAGTCAATCGCCGCGCCGATTGCGGTTTAAGGTCAGAACCGCCTGCGGTAGCGGGCGGGTTAACTGCGATAAATTTTATTCTTCAGAAATAATTTGCAGATTTTTGACCGCGTGAAAATGTCTGCGGTTGTGAGTTACGAGCGGAACGTCAAAAAGAAGCGCGACCGCCGCCACCCAAGCGTCAGCCGTATCAATCGGATTGCCGTATTTGTGTGCGTCGCTTTTAATGTTAGCCCAGATTTCGCAGAGTTTTTCGTCAGGGTAAATTACGAGATAATCTGTTAAAAATTCCGAAAAATGCTTTTTTCTTTTTTCGCCCCAATTATTTTTTGTCGTCCAAAGTTTCAATTCGGCTAAAGACATAAATGAGATAAGCCAAAAATTTTCTTCCAAATGAGGTTCATACAAAGCCGCCCGCGAATCTTTTTTGTAAATGAACGAAATAATATTCGTATCAATCAAAAGATTCATCGCTCACGCTCCAGAGACAGTTTTCGGTCTTCTTCCAACATTTGCAAAAATTCGTCCACTTCGGCGCGGATTTCTTCCTGAGTTTGTTCACTGTCTTCGGAACGGCGGTATAAATCTTTTTTGGTTTTTACGGCTTTTATTTCTTGCGCTTTAATCATTTCTTCCAATTTTTTGCGATACTTTTCCCGCACTTCGGGCGTAATGCCGTAAACATCTTTCTCTGCGCTTTTTTCTTCAACTAATGTTTCTGCCATTTTCTTAAACTCCTTTCACCGATTGTAGCAAAAATTACATAGTTAAGAATTTACTCATCGCTGACTTCTACAATCTCGAAACCGAATGATTCAATTAAAGCCTTCATACAACCTGTTCCGCCGTAAGGAAATGAGAAAGGTTTATAACATAATCTGCCGATTTTATCGGAAACCTTTTCGCAAGACAATAATTCATATTCACCATCTTTAAACATTTCTATCATCGAACCAAAAATCCATTTTCTCTCCAAGTTCGGATTTGTCCAACGATTTTCAAGCGGTGTAGAGAACCATTTTTCCGACCATTCTTTATTTTCCTTTTCTGAATACCAGCCAAAATAATATTTTGCTTTTTCATCGAAAAATCGCAAATATACGTTTTCATCTTCAAATGAGTTTCTGTCTTTATCAGTTTTAATTTTCTGAAAAGCCTCTTGTAACATTTGAAATCTTGCCGGATCATTTATTTCAAACTCAATATATTCGCTCATTGATTTGTAAAAAATTCATCGTGTAATCTTTTTATCACATCTTTCACTCTGTCTTCCTTAATCACGAACGTAATATTAACGCTCGACGCGCCGTGTGAAATCAGGGAGATCGGAACGTCTTCGATGGTCGAAAATATTTTTGAAGCCAAACCTGATGAAGCCCGAAGACCTTCGCCGACGACGCAGACGACGGCGTTGTCGTGTTCGATCTCGACATCGCCGAGACGTTTTAATTCCGCAACGACCTGTTCGAGCGAATCTGTGTTATCGAGCGTCAGAGCGACGGAAACTTCCGAGGTCGAGATGACATCAATGACGACGCGGTAGCGTTCGAAGATTTGAAAAAGTGCCGCCATAAAACCGAACGCGCCGAGCATTCGCGCCGATGAAATTCTGAGGATTGTAATTCCGGTTTTATGCGCGATTGATTTGATCGTGTTCGGGATTTTTTCGGTCTCAAAGAGAATCATCGTGCCGCGCTCGCCGGGCGCATGCGAATTGCAGACGCGCACCGGAATGCGGTAATCAACCGCCGGTTTGATCGTTTTCGGATGCAGGACTTTCGCGCCGAAATAGGCGAGTTCCGCCGCTTCTTCATACGAAAGAGTTTTTAAGGTTTTCGCTTCGGGACAGATGCGCGGGTCGCACGTCAGAACGCCGGTTACGTCCGTCCAGATTTGAATTTCCCGCGCCCGCAAAGCCGCGCCGACGAGAGCCGCCGAATAATCCGAACCGCCGCGACCTAAGACGGTCGTTTCACCGCCTCGGCTCGCCGCAATAAAACCGCCGAGGACGGGAATCTCGCCCGCTTCGAGCAGATTTTCGAGTTCCAGTTTGATGAGCTTTTCCGTTTCATCCCAGATCGGCGTTGCCGCGCCGTATTCGTCGTCCGTAACGATCAGACGGCGCGAGTCCATCTGCCGTGCGTTCAGATTTTTCGCTTTAAAAACTTCCGCTAAAAGTCTTGATGAAAGCTGTTCGCCATAGGAAACGATCGCGTCTTTGAGCATCGAAAGCGGCAGGCTTCGGCGCGACACGCGCATCAAAAGATCGCCTAATTCCTGCTCGGCAAATTTCAGTTCGACCTCGAAAAGTTTCTGCTGTGCTTCGCTTGTCAATTCGCGCGAAACGGCGCGATGACGTTCAAAATGCGGTTCGAGCGAAAGAATAGCGTTTTCGACTTCGCCGCGTTTCGCCGTTTCAAAAGCATTAAGAAGCGCATCAGTAACTTTCGACATCGCCGAAGTTACGACGACCGGCGAATTTTCCTTTTCGCCCGCCACAATCGAAGCGACACGCGCAAACGCCTCCGCGTCCTGCACGCTCGTGCCGCCAAATTTCATTACCGTCGGTTTTATACTCGTCATAAAAAGAAAAAAGCCAGCCGCGCTTTTGAAAGAGCATACGACTGGCTTATTTTACAAAAAATTATCATCAATCGTAGCACTCCAACGAAAAAAGTCCGCTGACAGTCTAGCGGATTTAGCCGCTACGACCAACGCGAAAATCTTTGAAGCGACTTTTTCGCGTTTCGGCGGTTTATCCCTTTCTCACAAGCGTTTCACAGAGCCTTCAAAAACTCTCCGCGCCGATACTGATGAAAACCGCGCCTCTACATAAATTTTTGAAATATCATCCATCAGAATTTCTGACAGCTTGCAAAAATGTAAGGCTAAATGTTTGCGGGAGAACTGTCAAGTTATTTTGTGCAGAAGCCCGCGCGTCAGCAAGGGCGGAAATTTAAGATCAGGATTTTTCACATATAATTTGAAAGTTTTTGTCCTCTGTCGGTTTCCAACCACTTTTCAAAGCATCTTTAATTACACTTTCCATATGTTTTGGTGTTACTGATTTTTTAATGAACATATTGCCTTCGTATTTAACCCAAGGAAAAATAATATGCAAAACACCTTGAGGATTTTCATATAGTTCTACTGCCGCGTTTAAACTTCCGGCTTCATAATCCTGCGAGGGTTTCCACATAATTCGCCAGCGATAGGTTACATTGTCAACTACGATTTTTCTCGAACCTTTTTTCGGAATCGCCATAATGAATATAACTTAAATCCGCCCTTGCTGACGCGCGGGCTTCTGCAGCCTGTTCACCCACACAAAACCGCACCGCCGTTTATATTTAAAATTTCGCCCGTGATGTGGCGCGACCAATCCGAGAGCAGAAAACAGATCGAAAGCGCAACATCGTCGGTCGCCGCCATACGCTTTAATGGAATCGAGTTTAAGACGCTCGCTCTATAATTTTCGTCTTCAAAGACGGGACGCACCATCGCCGTTTCGATCCAGCCGGGCGCGACGCAGTTGACGCGGATCTTCGGACAGAGTTCCGAAGCGAGAGCTTTGGTAAAAGAAATCTGCCCGCCCTTCGACGCGGCGTAGTTCGAATAATTCGCTTCGCCGCGCTGTCCGGCGGTCGAACTGACGAGAACAATCGCGCCCGAATCCTGTTTTTTCATCGCCGGAACACACGCCTTGGTCATCGCCCAAGCCGCTTTGAGATTCGTATTCAAAACCTTATTCCAAACTTCTTCGCTCATCTCTTCGATCGGCGCGCCCTGCCAGATTCCGGCATTTAGAACCAAAAGATCGATTCGCCCGAATTTTTCCAGAGCTTTCTGCGCGAGATTTTGCGCGTCCGCCCATTCTGACACATCGCCCTGCACGGCGATCGCGTCCGCGCCGAGATTTTTACATTTTTCGACGACCTCGTTTGCCGCGTCTTCACGGCTTAGAAAATTAACAACGACATTCGCGCCCGCTTCCGTAAGCCGCAGAGCGGTCGCCGCGCCGACTCCGCGCGACGCGCCCGTTATGATCGCCGTTTTGCCCGCAAAAAGATTCGCGGGAAGTTTTATTTCGACAGGTTTTTCGTTCATAAAAAATTTACAAATCCAAAAAATAAGCCGCGTCGCACCGCTTGCTGTGAATGCCTTCGGTCGTCGGCTTAAACCCAAATTTTTCGTAAAGCGCGGCGGCTTCTTTCAGAATGCTTGCGGTTTCGAGATAGATTTTCTTAAAACCTAGTTCGCGCGATTTTTCGATCATTCGTTCGAGCATTTTTTTTCCGAAACCGCGACCGCGCAATTTTTTATCGAAATACATTTTGCGAAGCTCGACTGTTTCATCATCTAAAGGAAAAAGCCCGACCGTTCCCAAAAGATTTCCGTCCTTATCTTCCAAAATTTCAAACAAACCACCGCGCCCGAAATATTCTTTTTCGATGTCGTTTAAATCGGTGTCCGTGCCGCCGGGTTCAGGCGTTAAGCCGTATTCTCGCAAAACGCCGAAAACGAGTTTTTGAATATTTTTACAGTCGGCATTGGTCGCCGGACGGATAAAAATTTCCGAATTGTCATTCATCAGTTGACGTAATAAACTTTCAGATCGCGCTCGCTCGTGATCTTCCAATCGCCTCCGATTTTTTTCATCTTTAATTGAGTTTGTACTTTGCCTTCCGAAACCTTTTGAGCATTTTCAAAATACCACTCCTTGTCGAAAACGGCGGTCGCGTTTTCGCCGGTCTCGTCAGGCGTAACGCGCATATTGCTCAGATTTATTTTGATCGTGTCATAGGTCGAAAACGCCTTTTGTTTGTCGGCGCGCACCGTGCCGATACTCGCGCCGCGTTTGTTGTAATAATCCAGACGGTCGGCGTAATGCGTCATATATTCCGTCAGATCAAGAGATTCCGCCGCCGATTTCCACGCATAAACGGTTTTCGAAACATTTGCTTTTACCTCTTCCGCATCAAAATCCGGGGCGGGCGTTTTTTGGTCGGTCGGTCGGACGGAAGGTTTTTCGTTCGCGTTTTCGGGCGGAAAAACTTCGGCGTTTTCGTTTTTGTTTTTGGCGGAATTATTGGGAAACGAATTTTTGACGTTCGCGTCTCTGGCGGTTTCCGAATCTTTTCCGAAATAAATCCACGCGCCGATGCCGATTGCGCCGAAAATCAGAAGCATCGCCAAAATGGTCGTCACGACCGCAAGTGCCGTGTTCGATTTTTTCTCTTCGGTTTGAAAATTTGCCGTTTGCGGTTGCCGGTATTGTGTTTCTTTCGAATTTTGCAGATCGAAATTGATCGGCGGCTCATTTTGGCGATTTTTGACGACCGTTTCCTGCTCGTCATTAAACGCGACGGTCGGTTGTGAAGTTTGAGCGTCATCGCCGACCAGCGTTGCGCCGTCCTGCAGGCAGAATTGGAGCGTGTCGTCGGTATATCTGGTCTGACAATTCGGGCAGATTTTCATAAGTTTTAATGAAGAAATTTTAACATAAAAAATGGTAACTGGTTTTTGGTAATTGGTAATTGGTTTTTTGATTCAATTCTTCATAAATGTCTTTTCAAGCCTTAAATCGAAAATATAATAATTCAAAAGCCAAAAGCTAGTTATCAGTTACCAATTACCAATTTCACTTTTTCTGTCCGAGCGCGACGGCGCGTTGATAGGCGGCATAGACGGCTTTTGAAAGAACGGTGCGAAGTCCGCCTTTTTCCATTTGATAAATGGCATCGGCACTCGTTCCGCCCGGCGACGTTACCATATTTCTTAACTCCGCCGGATGCTTGTGCGATTCCATTGCAAAGAGAACCGCGCCGAGCATCGTTTCCTGCACGAGTTCTTTTGAAACTTCGCGCGAAAATCCGAGATGAACGCCCGCGTCTGTGAGAGCTTCCATCACCATAAAAATATAAGTCGGTCCGGTCGCGCTCAAACTCGTTGCCATATCAATCATATTTTCATTTTCCACAAAAAGCTCTTTGCCGAGAGCCGACAAAAGCGATTTGATCTGCGCTTTTTCCGTGTTGGAAATTTTTTCGGTGCAAGTCCACGCCGTCATTCCCGCGCCGATCTGCGCGGGCGTGTTCGGCATCGTGCGGACGATCTTTTCATTTCCGAGCGCACCGGAAATCGTTTCGATCTTCGCGCCGGCAATGATTGACAAAACCATCTGACGGGGCGCGACCACGCCTTTTAATTCTTCGAGAATATTTTTGATTCTCTGCGGTTTGACGCACAGAAAAACGCCGGAATTTTCCTCGCTTTTAACGCTTTCGACCGCTTCCGCGTTTTTTTCAAAAACTCGAATACTGTATTTTTCCGTCAGCTCTTTGCGGCGGCTTTCGCGCGGATGGCTCGCTGTGATCTGTTCCGGTTTGACTAAGTTTTTTCTTAAAAGTCCGGCAACGATTGATTCCGCCATCACGCCGCAGCCGATAAATGTTAAATGCAGATCTGCTAAATTGTTTTCCATACCGTTTTCAAATAAAATTTTGTTTTTGACGTATAATTGTAAGACAAATTTCCGGTAAAAAACATTATGCAAAATTTATTTCATCTGGCATTTCCCGTTAAAGATTTGGAATCGTCGCGTAAGTTTTACGGCGAGATTCTCGGCTGTGAAGAAGGCAGAAGCTCGGACAACTGGATTGATTTTAATTTGTTCGGTCATCAGATCGTCGCGCATCTCGCGCCCGATGCTTCGGGCGTGCGACATAAAAACGAAGTTGATGCCGACCACGTTCCCGTTCCGCATTTCGGCATCGTTCTGCCGCCCGACGAATTTAAAAAATTCGCCGAACGTCTGCAATCGAAAAATGTCGAATTCGTCATCGAACCGAAGATTCGTTTTGAAGGCGAAACCGGCGAACAGGCGACGATGTTTTTCTTAGACCCAAGCGGCAACGCGCTGGAATTTAAATCTTTCAGCGATTTTTCGCAGGTTTTCGCTAAATAAATTAGCCACGAACAAACACGAAAATCCACGAAAGTCATTATATTATTTCGCGCTTTTTCGCGTATTTCGCGGGCAAATATCTTTATGAAATTTCTTATCTTAGTTTTGATTTTATTTTCCGCTCTGGCAATTCCAGCACAGAAGCCGCAGAGATTTATTGCCGTTACGATTGACGATCTGCCAGTTGTTGCCAAAGACAGTAATTTGCAAAAACGGCAGAAAATCACGCGCAAACTGCTCGGTCATCTTAAAAAAAAGAAAATTCCCGCCATCGGTTTTGTCAATGAAAACAAACTTTACCGCGAAGAAAAACTCGTCGCCGAAGAAGTTGATTTACTGAAAGCGTGGCTCGATGCCGGACTCGAACTCGGTAATCACACTTTTTCGCATCTGAGCCTGCACGACAATCCTTTGGAAAAATATCAAGCCGAGATTTTGAAAGGCGAGATCGTTACAAAAAAACTGCTCGCCGACAAAAATCAAAAAATAAAATATTTTCGTCATCCTTTTTTGTGGACGGGTTTGAGTCTGGAAATAAAAAACGAGCTCGGAAAATTTTTAGATCAGCACGGCTACACGATCGCGCCCGTGACGATTGACAATTCCGATTGGATTTTCGCCCGCGCCTACGACAATGCGATAGCGAAAAAAGACGAGAAATTAAAAAGGGAGATCGGCGCGGCTTATGTGCCGTATCTCGAAGCGAAAACCGATTACTGGGAACGGCAGTCGGTCAAACTTTTCGGGCGCGAAGTTAAGCAGATTCTGCTTCTGCACGCCAATTCGATCAACGCCGATTATATGGGCGACATTGCGGAGATGCTCAAAAAACGAAATTATAAATTCGTCGCTCTGGAAGAAACGTTAAAAGACGAAGCCTACAAATTGCCCGATACTTTTGTCAGAAGAAACGGCATTTCATGGCTTCACCGCTGGGCTTTGGCGAAAGGCAGAGAAAATATTCTGCCCGACGAGCCGAAAACACCGGATTTCGTTCTAAAAGCTGCCGGAGTCGAATCAGAATAAGAAATTAGCCACGAATAGCGTGAATAAGAAATTTTAAAAAATTTATTTGTGTAATTCGTGTTATTCGTGGCTAAACTTCTTAAAATCCGAATGCTAAACCTGCCCGCGCATTTCTACCGACCGTTCTAAAACCGTTTTCGTAATATTCGTAATCGAAAAGATTCTCAATCGTTCCGAACAGGCGCAGATTCATTTTTTCGTTTCTAACCGGGAATGTATAACCGGCGGTCAGATCGGCGCGGCGGTTTCCTTTGAAACGGTAAACGTATGTTTGAAAACTCGAATTGCTGAAGATCGGCGCGAGATATGCATCGGTTGCGAGAAAATCGAAATTTACCCACGCGCGTTTAAAACGCTGCGTGGCAACGAGCGTGAATTGATTTTTCGGAACGCCGAGCGTTTCGATAATTCCGCTTCCCGAAACTTGCGGCACGCGCTGGTCGCTGTTGGTAAAAGTGTATGACGCGAAAACATCGGTCGAATCCGTAACGGCAAATTGTCCGCTAAATTCCGCGCCGCGCGCGATGCCGCCTTTCGTGTTGATATAGCCGCCGAACGGTCGCGGCGTATTGCCGACAGACGGCACGACGTTGCCGAAACCGATCGTGTCAATCAATTTCGTATAAAAATAAACGGCGGTCAGTTTCGCTTTCTGATTGAACAAAAACTGCTCGATTCCCGCATCATAGGCAATCGTTTTTTCAGGCTGTAAAAACGGAAAACCAAGCGCGATAAATTGCCGCGAAAAACTGCTGTAAAACGTGCCGAACCTTTCATAGAGCGACGGCACGCGGTAGCCGTTGCCGACGTGCGCGCGGATCTTTGTTTTCGTTTTCTCGAAAAAGTAAGAAGCCGCGCCGTCGAAGGTGTAAGCGGTCGGCGGATTCTCCAGAACGAGATTTTCATACGGCGCGTTGGTTACACTAAAATCGGGATTTTTCAGATTAAAAAACTGCGCTCTGAAACCGCCCGCAATTTGCAGTCTGCCGCCGAAAAATTGCAAAAGGTCTTGCGCGTAGATTGTGTTGCTCGACTGCTTTGCGCGGGTGAAAAAATTACCCGCGCCCGACGGCGTAAAACCAAAGTTGCCGTATTTTTCCGTCTCGAATTCGTAGCCGATTGTAATTTCGTTAAAGCGATTCGGCGACCAGTTAAAATGCCCGTTCGCCGTCTGGATCGTGCCGTCGAAAATACTTGTTGATTCACTCTGAAAACCCGCGCCTAAAATGCCGTTTTGATTTTTGCGCGAAGTTTTTAAGCCGGAATAAAAGCCTTGAAAAACGAGTTTGTCGTTAAAGGCGTGCGTTAAAACAATCTGCCCGTTAAAGAATTTCGATTTCTGAAAATTGTCCGGGTCGTTTTGATCGAAGATAAAATTTACGCCTTGCCGCGCGTCAATTATGGCTGCATTGGTCGGCGGCAGATTGCCGAATGTGTCGGGATTCGAGTTCAGGCGAACATAAGCATCCGAGACGAAAAAACGCGCTGACAGATTCGTTTTTTGAAACGGATTGTATTCGATGCGCGATTGAAAATTCGTGTTATGCGCATCGTCTTCGCCGTCAATTCCTTTGGTGTATGCGGTGCGCGAAACGCCGACATTGAACGCGAATTTTCCGTCATTTGTTCCGTCCGAAATGTTGCCGCGAAATCTTCCCAAACCGAGTCCGCCTGCCGCCGCGGAAATATTTCCGCGAAGTCCGCTCGTCGGTTTCGGCGTTTGAAAATCAATCGTCCCGCCGATGGCGTTCGTGCCGTAAAGCGAACTGCCTGAACCGCGCAAAACTTCGATTCTGGATACGCTCGTCAAGGTGAAATCCGATAAAAACGCCGAAGCATCGCCCGTGATCGCCGAAGCGTCGCGGAAACGAATGCCGTCAATTAAAACCGCCGTATCCTGATTTCGCAGACCGCGCGTTTTGATCGAAGCCGTTCTGCCGAAACCGCCGAGCTGCTGAACTCTGAAACCGGGAACTGTCCTGAGCGTTTCCGCCAAAGCAAAATCCGCGCGGTCGCGCATTTCCTGTCCGTCAATGATGTTGACGGTTTTGGAAACTTCGCTTTCCGATTGCATTGTTCCCGAAGCGACGATTGTAACGATTTCGGAAATCTCACCTCTGTCGTAACTTATGTTCAGCTCAACATTTCTGACCTGACCATCAACTAAAACAATTTCCTGTTCGTCTTGAAGAATAACATCGCTTATTTCTGCGCCCGCAAAAATCGAATACTCACCGCTTGGTATATTTTCAAACCGAAAATTTCCATTATTATCGGCAACCTTTTCAAAACTTTTTGTCCTGTCATTTTTTAGAGTTAGAAAAACAGTGATTTTCATACCATCCCTGAATGGTTTTCCTCTCACAACGCCGGCAACCGTTGCGCCGGTCTGTGCCGAAATGCCGATTGTCAAAAAACAAATCAAACTTAAAATTTTTATAATTTTCATTTTTTCTCCTTTTCCGCCCAACGCGGAATTTGGTTTGTGCCTTAACAAACGAAGCAAAGTTCCAGACTTTCTGAGGGATGAAGGATGAGGGATGAAGGATGAATTTAAAAAATTTTCATCCCTCATCCTTCATCCCTCCGCCCTCAGTTCACTGTTGCGTGGGCAGTCGCGGAATCGCACCGCGTTCCTTTCGCGTCGGTTGTCATTTTGGTTCGTGGTTCGTTGGTAGTTGTTCGTTGCAAATACTCAATCAGCAACGAACAACTAACAACAAACGACGAGCCGTTTTATCAAAAGATCGTCGTTACTCTTCTTTTTCCGCTCGCCGGATTTCGGTCGAGCAAAACTTTTACATCGAAAATTTCTCTTAAATTTTCTTCCGTTAAAACTTTTTCGGGTGTGCCTTTGGCAAAAATTTTTCCGTTTTTCAAAAGCAAAATTTCATCGGCAAATTCCGAAGCCAGATTTAAATCGTGCGTGATGACAATTGCCGAACTATCGCAACTTTTGCATCTTTTTCTCACAAGGCGAAACATCATCGCCTGATGCGCTAAATCTAAATTCGTTGTCGGTTCGTCGAGCAGTAAAATTTTCGCTTCGGTCGCCAAAGCTCTTGCTAAAATCACTCTCTGTCGTTCGCCGCCCGAAAGTTGGTTCATCAAACGCGATTCGTAATTTTTCAGATCGCACAATGCGAGACAGTCTTCGGCAATTCGCAAATCGTTTTCCGTTTCCCAGCCGAAATTTCCGCCGTGCGCGAATCTTCCGGCTAAGACAAATTCCAAAACCGACACGGGAAATTTCGTTTCGTTTTCCTGCGCAATGACGGCGATTTCTGTTGCGATTTCCCGCCGCGAAAATTCGTCCAATGATTTTCCGTTCAAAAGAATTCCGCCTTTTGAAACGGGCAAACTGCGGTTCAAAGATTTCAAAAGCGTCGTCTTGCCCGCGCCGTTTGCGCCGAGCAAGGCGATGATTTTTCCGCTTTCCAGCACGAAAGAGACGTCTTCGATGACATTGCATTCGCCATAATTTATTGAAATGTTGTTTACTTCTAACATCTTGGTTCAAGGTTCAAAGTTCAAGGTTTAAGGTTCATTAGAAATTCGAGCAGTATTGTAACTTTGAACTTTGAACCTTGAACTTTGAACTCATTTGCGAAGCAAATAAATAAACATCGGCGCGCCGATCAGAGCCGTGATCGCGCCGACCGGAAGTTCGCGCGGCGCGATTGCCGTCCGCGCAATCGTGTCGGCTGAAACGACAAAGATCGCTCCGGCAATTGCCGAAAACGGAACGACGAGGCGATTGTCGCTTCCTACGAGCAGACGAATCAGATGCGGCACGATCAAACCGACATAGCCGACCGAACCGCTTGCCGCGACACTGATGCCGACGAGCGCGGAAGCGGTTGCGAAAACTATCAGGCGAACTCTTTTTATTTCCACGCCGAAATCGAGCGCGTCGCGTTCGCCGATCATCATCAGATTCAATGCCCGCGCCTGCGAACTCAAAACAATTGTGCCGATGATGACAACGATCAAGGTTAAATAAAATCCGCCTTTCGTTGCCTGCGACAGGTCGCCGAGCAGCCAGAATGTAAAACTTCTGAGCTTTGCCGCGTCCAAAAGGGAAGTCAGCAAAACGATGATTGACGAAAGAAAAGTCGTAACGATCACGCCCGACAAAACGAGTCTTTCGACATTCATTCCGGCGCGTGATTTCGCCATCTGGTAAACGGCGAAGGTTGCCAGCGACGCGCCCGCGAAAGCCATTACGGGACGCGCAAACTCGATCTGCGAAAAGAACACAAACGCGAGCATTGTTCCGAGAGCCGCACCGTTTGAAACGCCGAGCAAGTAAGGTTCTGCCAGTGGATTTCTCAAAAGAGATTGCAACGCCGCGCCCGCAATCGCCAGCGACGCGCCGACCGTTGCGCCGAGCAAAACGCGCGGCAGGCGGATGTCGAAAAGAATCGCCCGCTGTGCGTCGGTCATTTCAAAGAACTCCAGTTTTTCACTGCCGAAAACGGCGGCTAAAAACAAAACGATAAAAAGCAAAACAAGAAGCGCGCCGCCGAAACGCAAACTTTGAACTTTGAACTTTGAACTTTGAACTTTTTTCACAGATGTAAAAAATTCGCAATTTGTTCCAAAGCGTCAACCAGTCTTGGGCTGGGGCGCGAAATTATATCGGCGTTTATTTTGAAAACTTTCCCGTTTTTGACCGCATTCGAATTTTTAAAAACTTCGTTCGGCTCTAGATTGTTCGGGCTTTCCGACAAAATTATCACGTCCGGGTTTAAGGCAAGCGCGGTTTCTTTGCTGATTTTCGGATACGCCGTTTCGAGCGTTTTTGTAACCGATTCGCCGCCCGCGCGTTTGATCAGATCGGTGATAAACGAATCTTTTCCGACCGTGTAAAGCGAGTCTTTATCAATCTGCACAAAGACTCTGACGCGCGGTTTCCCGGTTACTTCTTTTTCGATATTGGCGGCTCTTTGTTTCAATTCGATGACCAGACTTTCCGCTTTTTCGCTAGTTCCAAAAAGCTCGCCGAAGGTATTTAAATTTTTAAAAACTTCTTCGAGATTGTTCGGCGCAGTTACGAAAACGGCGATGTTTTGCTGTTCTAAAACTTTCGTGAAATTTTCCATCTGCGAAGCGGTCGAAACGAAAACGACATCCGGCTTTAAAGCGATAATCGTTTCCATATTCGGCGTTTGCGTGTCGGAAACTTTCTGGATTTTTTCGGCGGCGGGCGGGTAATTGCAGAATGTCGTTACGCCGACCAGACGATCGCCCGCGCCGACGGCGAAAATATTTTCCGTCAAGTTAGGCGCAAGCGAAACCGCGCGTTCTATTTTTTGCGGCAATTTTACGGTTCTGCCGAGATCGTCCGTTACTTCGCGCACCGGCACAGTCGTTGACTGATTTGCGGAATTTTCGTTTTTGCAATTTATAAAAACGAGCGCGAGTGCGAGGATCAAAACAGAAGCCCGCGCGTAAGCAAGGGCGGAGTGAATACGCCGCATATTCCGCCCTTGCTTACGCGCGGGCTTCCGTTTATTTAATTTTCTGATTGTTAATTTTGCCAAAATAAAAAACCTGCCTTTTCTTGCTTCAACTTCAAAACAGGAAAAAACAGGCTTTTTATTTTAAATATAATCGGCTGTTCAAATGCTTTGACGCGAAGCATTGACGGCGAAAATGTTTCGGGCAGGTCTTCTGACTTATTCGATTGCGGATTGCGGATTGCGGATTGCGGATTTTTTTCAATCCGCAATCCCAAATCACCAATCCCAAATCGTTTCACAGCGGCGCGACCGTGCGGGATTTTCACCCGCTTCCCTATTCTCCGTTTGTTGATTTTCTCAACAAAACAGCACCTGAAACTTTCGTCTTGTAAAAAGAACTAACGCGAAAAGGGAATTTATCACGCGCTCGATTTTTTGTCAAAAAATCAAGCGGTTTTGCCTGCATAATCTTGAAACGAATGTCTTTTAAGGCTATGCTGAAAGAACTTATGGCGACGGGAAAATACGATAACGTGATGGCGGTAATACTTGGCGGAGGCGCGGGAACGCGCCTTTTTCCTTTGACCAGAGAACGCGCGAAACCCGCCGTTCCGCTCGGCGGAAAGTATCGGCTCGTTGACGTGCCGATCTCGAACTGCATCAATTCCAATGTTACGCAGATTTTTATTCTGACGCAGTTTAATTCGGCTTCGCTCAACCGGCATATTTCGCGCACCTATCGTTTTTCCAGCTTTTCGACCGGCTTTGTCGAGGTTCTCGCCGCCGAACAGCGCGCCGATTCGCCGCAGTGGTTTCAAGGCACGGCGGATGCCGTCCGCCAGATGCTGCCGCACATCCGCGATTGGCGGATGGACACGGTTTTGATACTTTCGGGCGATCACCTGTATCGGATGGATTACCGCCAGTTTTTAAAACGCCATTTTGAAACGAACGCCGATCTGACCGTTTCCGTCATTCCCTGCCGACCGGACGAGGCGGAAGAATTCGGGATTTTAAAGGCGGACGAAAACGGCAAGATTGTCGAATTCAAAGAAAAGCCGAAAGGCGATACGCTCGAAGCGATGCGCGTTGATACGACGCGCTTCGGTTTGACCGAAAACGAAAGCCGCCGGCGACCGTTTTTGGCTTCGATGGGAATATATGTTTTCAATTACCGGCGGCTCGTCGAGCTTCTCGGAGAAAACGAAGAATGGGTTGATTTCGGGCGCGAAATTATCCCTTGGGCGATCGGGAATCTGAATGTGCAGGCGCATCTTTTTAACGATTACTGGGAAGACATCGGAACGATCCGCGCTTTTTACGAAGCTAATTTAGACCTTGCCGCGCCGCTTCCGAAATTTAATTTTTTCAAAGCCGATTCGCCGATCTACACGCGCTCGCGCTATCTGCCGCCGTCGAAAGTTCACGATTGCGATATAGACAATTCGATGGTCAGCGAAGGCTGTATCTTAAACGGCGTAACGGCGAAAAATTCGATTCTCGGACTGCGCAGCCGGATTGACAAAGGCACGAAGATCGAAGATTCGATTCTGATGGGCGCGGATTATTTCGAAGCCATCGAAGACATCCGCAGCAATCTCGAACGCCGCGTTCCGCACGTCGGCATCGGCGAAAACACCATTATCCGCCGCGCGATCATTGATAAAAACGTCCGCATCGGCAGTAATGTGCGGTTGATTAATAAAGACAATATTGAAAACAAAGACGATGAAAACGGAGCGTATTATATTCGCGACCGCATCGTCATCATCCCGAAAAATTCCGTTATTCCCGACGGCACGGTGATTTAGAAAGGATGAAGGATCAGGGATGAAAAAACTGTTTTCAATAAACTGATTTTTAGCAGTGAATTAAAAGTAAAGCCGGTTGAAATTTTTAACTCGATTGAACTTCGCAATAAGTGATAAGTGAAAAGTAAAAAGTGATGGACAAGAATATATTTAACCTCTCACTTATGACCTATCACTTTTCACTTATTACGAATGTCATTTTTTTTGAGCATTACTTTTAGCGCACTATTTGATTTTTACGATCCAAATTTCCTTAATTTTCTTTACCAAAAATTATTTTCGTGCTACAAGTTTAATTAGTAATTCTTTCCAAAGCTGTTTAAGAAAAGAATCTTAAACCCCCGTAAAAATAAAAAGGTTTTCCGGCTGTATTGCAGACCTGTTAAATCTCCTGCTGTTTTCTTTTTCAATTTTCGTGTTTTATGTCATAAAAACTTTTTATAAAAAGGCTGAAGTTCGACCTGAAACGGCATTTTTGTAGTTAAATTTCAAAACTTTTACGAAGGAGAAAATGTGAGAAGAAAAATCATTTCTGTTTTAACCGGACTAACGCTTTTATGCGTCTGGACGGCATCGAATTTTTTACTGACGGCGACCAATGCGGCGACGATTCTGAGCGAAGGCTTTGAAGCGGGCGGCAAGACCGCTTATGCCGCCGCGAACGTAACGCTCGGCACGGGAAGCTGGTATCTGGACGACGCACTGACGGGAAATTCGTCGAGCGATAGAAAAACAGGTTCGTGGTCGGCGCGTGTCCGCAACACGGGAAAGGTGCGGATGAATTTCAATGTTACAAGCGCGGGAACATTCAGCGTCCAGCACGCCAAATACGGCTCGGATGCAAATAGTACATGGGAATTGTGGAAATCCACGAACAGCGGTTCGAGCTGGACAAAAGTCGGCTCGACCATTACGACGAGTTCGACTACTTTGACGACCGCGAATTTTACGGTCAATTCTTCGTCCGCCGTTCGTTTTGAACTCAGAAAGGTTTCGGGCGGAACGAATCGAATAAATTTCGACAATATTTCGATCACCGATTACGGCGCAGCGCCGACACCGACACCGACACCGCCGCCTTCGTCGAGCGTTCATCTGACGATGGGCAATCCGTCGAACGCCGTGACGGACGTTAATCAGCCGACGAATTATCTGATGGAGAAAGCGCAGTATGTGATGTCGTATCACCGCGATAACGGCAGACCGAATTGGGTTTCGTGGCATCTGGACGATTCGTGGCTCGGCTCGACTCCGCGGCAGGACGATTTTCGTCCCGACACGACGCTTCCGGCAGGCTGGTATCAGGTGCAGGCAACGGATTTTTCCGGTTCGGGCTACGACCGCGGGCATATGTGTCCGTCAGCTGACCGGACAAAAACCGTTGCGGACAATTCTTCGACATTTTTGATGACGAATATGGTTCCGCAGGCACCGGACAACAACCAGCGCGCATGGGCGACATTTGAAACGTATTGCCGGACGACCGCCGGTTCGACCAACGAGCTTTATATAATTTCCGGCGGCTACGGCACGAGCGGCTATCTGGCGAACGGCAAGGTCGCTATTCCGACGACAACGTGGAAAGTCGTGATGGTTTTGCCGAAAGGCACAAACGACGTTTCGCGCGTAACGACTTCGACGCGGCTGATCGCCCTCTGGATGCCGAATCAAAACGGCATCAGCACTGATTGGCGTTCGTTTAGAGTCAGTGTTGATTACGTCGAACAGATGACCGGATACGATTTCTTTTCCAATGTTCCCGACTCGATCGAAAGCGTCATCGAATCGGTCGTTGACAATCAACTGATCGAAGATTGGGAAATCGAACTGGATAAATACACGCAAGAAGAGATCGAAGCCGAAAGGAAATGGAATTCGGGTTCGATTGACAAGAAATAAAATGGGAGCGTAAGCATCCCTGCTTGTGTTAGCAAACTAAAAAGACGTAGTAAAGGCTCAAGATGAACTTTTATTACGTCTTTTAGCATTTTTCAAATGCTGGCAAGCAGGGCTGCTTGCGCTCCATTTTTTATTTTCGTTTAAGCTTCCTTGTTACCGCACCGATCGCTTCGTTGAATTCTTTGATTCCTAAAATTTTCGCCGCGATTAAAAATGTAATTCCGCCGAGCGCGATCGGTACGAATGCCTCGATAAATTTGACGATCAAAGTTTTCGCGCCGAGCATATTGGTTAAAAAATAATAACTCATATAACAAACCGCGCTCATCAAAGCGGAAGCGATCAGAATTTTAATAAGCGACGAAAAGATCATTCGTCCTTCGAGACGCTTTATTTTGCGGCGCATCAAAAAACCCAGCGCGGCGAAATTGACGAGCGCGACGATCGAGGTTGCCAGAGCGACACCGACGTGACCATAACCGTTCGGTCGGGCTTCGGAAACTCCGATGGTCGAAAACAGAAGCATCAGACCGTAGCTTGAGGGCGCGTGAACCAGGATCGAAGCGAGGCTGACATACATCGGCGTTTTCGCGTCATCCAAAGCGTAAAACGACGGCGAAAGAATTTTGATCGCCGAATACGCCGCCAGTCCGACCGAGTAGCCCGCCAAAGCCCACGCCGTCATATCCGTGTCAACCGCGCTGAATCTGCCGCCCTCGTAGATCAGGCGAATGATCGGTTCGCCTAAAACAATTAATCCGCAAGCCGACGGAATAGTCATTAAAAATACCAGAGTCAAAGCGTTGGAAAGCGTCGAGCGAAATTTTTGCAGGTTGTTTTCCGAAGCCAGCCGCGAAAGCGTCGGTATCGCCGCCGTTCCGAGCGCAACTCCGAACAGACCGATGGGAAACTGCATCAGCCGAAACGAATACGGCAGCCACGAATTTCCGCCGTCAATGCCGGAAACGACGAATGTATCTACAAGGACTTTTACCTGCACCGCGCTCGTTCCGATGATCGCCGGTCCCATCAGACGCATCACTCTTTTGATGCCTTCGTCCGAAAAACTTATCGCGGGCAGAAAACGAAAACCGACCTTGAACAGCGACGGCACTTGAATCAGAAGCTGTGCCGCGCCGCCGATCAGAGTGCCGATCGCCATTCCGATGATCGCCCACTGCGCGGGCATTGCGGGAATAGCATCTTTGTCGTTGGAAATGTCCCATCCGCCGCCGCTCAGATAATACGCCAGGGCGAGACCGGTAATGATCGAAACGATGTTAAAAGCGGTCGAAGCCGAAGCCGGAACGCCGAAACGCCCTTTGGTATTTAAGATTCCCATCGCCACCGCCGCCAGCGCGACGAGCAGGATGAACGGAAACATGATCTGCGTCAGAGTTACGGCGAGCGCGGCTTTTTCCGGCGGAAAACCCCACGCGATCAGAGGAACATAATACGGCGCGAGCAAGATTCCGAGAAGACAGACCGCGCTTAAAATCACTGCTAAAAGATTAAAAACCAGACTCGCCAGCCGCCACGCTTCGCGCTCGCCTTTATTTACCTGATAATCGGTAAAAACCTTGACAAATGCCGCCGACAGAGCGCCTTCGGCAAACAGGTCGCGCAGGAGATTCGGGATGCGAAAGCCGACCGTAAAAGCGTCATATAAAAAACCCGCGCCGATCAGACGCGAAAAAACCATCTCGCGCGCCAGACCGAAAACGCGCGAAAACATCACCGCGATTGAAACGATCCCGGCAGAACGCGCGACGCTTTTATGTTCGGTTTTCGATTTTTCGGTTTCGGCGGATTCGACCGTCGAAGGATCGGCTACTTCTTCGGGTTCTTCGCCGGACGGAAATGTCTCTTTGATGTCGCTCATTTTCGGTGCAAATGCAAACTAAAAAAGTTTGCATCATTTGATTTCAAATTTCAAAGCGCAAACAAAAAAGGCAAAAGATAAAATTTATCTTTTGCCTTTTTAATTTTTAATTTTTAATTTTTACTTATTCTTCGTTGTATTTCTGCGGATAAGAAATTCTCGTTCCCGCCATTCGTGCGTCGAGATTTATTTGGTCGTATTTCATCGGAACGCCGCCGCCGAAATAGCTCTGGACGATGGCAACGTAATTGTTTTGGAAACTGCGGAAACGCGAAACATTGCCGCGTTGATTGAAAATGACGAACAGCAGTTTGCCTTTGCGCGTATTAATCTCGCCGGTAAGCGTGCTGACACCGCCGTCGGTTCTGCCCAGAGTTCCGGTTTTTCCGACGACGCTTCCGACGCTGAGCGACGAATTAAAACGGTTTTCGAGCGTTCCGTCGTCAACTCCGGCAACCGGCATCACGTCGGCAAAAGTCATTTTGTGTTTTTCAAGTTCCTTGCGAAACGTTCTGAGAAGTTTCATCTGCGCCTGCGGCGTAACGCGGTTGATCCCGAGACCGCTCGACGAGGCGAGAACAAATTCCTGAGGCGGAACCTGCGCGTTCGTCTGCACGACCCGCGCGACGGCATACGCGCCGCCGAGCATATCGCCGAGCCGTTCGGACAGGAAATTATTCGAGAAACACATCATTACTTTGACGATCTCGCGCATCTTCGGCGATTCGTGCGAAAAGAGAAGGCGCGCGTTGGTCGGGATCGGCTGAACATACGTTCTGCCGCCGAACGAAACGCCCGGATTCATACTCACTTTGCCGAGCTTTTTCGCATTGGTAACATAATTTTGCCAAGCTCGAACAGCCGCCGTATTGCGTTTCGCCGAATCCATCGAAGCCAAAAGCATATTCGCCGAACTGACGACCGAGCCGCTGAAATTCATCGTGAAATTATCCGTTACGATCAGATCGCCCGTAACTTGCTTGATTCCCATCGCGTTGAGCGCGTCGGCGATCGTTACGCCGTTTTCGTAGCTGAAAACCGGATCGCGTCCCGAAACATACAGATTGCCGATCAAAACGCCGTTATGCCGGTCAATCTGCCCGTCCGTCCAGACGCTGGTCGGAAAGCGGTAATCGGGACCGAATGTTTTTAAGACGGCATAAGCCGTAGCAACTTTGACGTTTGAAGCTGGATTAAAAGCGTAGTTCGAATAGCTTTCCTTGATGACCTTGCCGTCGAGAGTTTCGATCAAAATGCCCGTGTAGCCCGGAACATTAATCGCGTCGAGTCCGACACTAGCGACATCAATCGCAGATGTCGAACTGGCACTTCCGGTTTTTTGAACAAGCGGCGGCGTCGGTTCAGGTTGGGCAACCGTTATATCCTGCAAAAAAGGTTTCGGCGCGGGCTGTGAAAAACCGCTCGAAACGAGCAGAAAAACAAAAACGACACTGAGCCATAAGGATTTTTTTGAAGTAAAACTATTCATCTTTTTCTTAAATTTTTTTGTGTTGCGGTCGGCTTTCCTGCGGGCAATGTCAGGATTGCTGCTTCCGTATTATAACACTAACTTTATGCCTTATTTCAAACACGAAAAACTTTAACTTTATGTTTACCGCTCTTTTAGGCAGTCTTTCGATGAACGGTTTTCAAATTTGGATGCTTCCAAACTTTTAGTATGTCTTATGGAAGCCATCTGTTTTGCTTATATATCAAAAAAGTGAAAATCTGAAGGATTTTTTAGAAATAGGCGAAAAAATATTTCAGATTTCTTCCGCGCCGAGATCGCGCAAGCCCTGTTTTTCAGCTTTTTCCTTGTCCATTTCAGTGAGAATATCGAGTAAAAAATTCGTGTTGTTCGTAATGCTGATCGTGACGGTAAATTCGCTGTCGCTGGTTGTAAATTCAAACGAACCACTGTTGATCTCGATGATCTCACGAAAGGCTTTCGCGCCGTTATGTCCGTTGGCTTCGGCATCAACGATCTTCCCGTAGTTAAATGAAACCGTAGCGAGATGCGTGTCGGATTTAATAATTAAAAGTCCGGTCATCTGCGAATTTTCGATGACCTGCACCGCGTCGAAAATGCTGACGAGCGAGAGGTTGCCGGCGAGCGCGACATCCGTGCGAACTTTGACGGGCTTTTTATCACGGTTGGCGGCAAATTCGGGACGGCGGGCGCGGCGAATCGCCTCCAATCCGGCGGCGACCGAAATTCTTGGATCGAGCAGTTTCGCTTCTTGAAGACGGTCGTAAGCGATGTCAAAATCTTCGCGCGAAATATACAGATTAACGAGCGCGAGACACTGCCGCGCGGCTTCGTCCAGATTCTTAAAGGCGATGGAAATATCGCGCATCTTTTCGCGCAGAGGAATCGAGCGCGGACTGCGTTCGATTGATTCGCGGAGCAGCGCGAACGCTTTTTCCGGCGAACGGTATTTGACGAACAAATCGGCATCGAGCAAAACCGATTCGATGGAAACTTCTGTAAAGGGAACTTGCGGTTTTTCTTCAACTTCAATCATAACAGGCAGGAATTGAACAAAATTGTTCAACATTTATAAACTATCACAGATCGAAGCGATTCGTCATCAAAATTTTGAAAAAGTTTGGAATTCTAAAATCCCTTATTTAGGAAAATAGTCGTTAAAGCTAAAAGCGCGACATTGCCGACACCGACCAGAATCGAGAACAGCCAGACAAACCAGCGTTTGGTCGAATGCGCCTGATAATTAAAACTCGCCATCATTTCGGATTCCAGATTTTTATTGTCTTCAATATCGGAGAATTTCAAACGCGCCAAACAGTAAGCGGTAAAAAGACCGAAACCGAAAGGAATGCCGAGTAGGATCGCGGCGAGTTTGTTGCCGGCATCTAAAATCCTGCTCGAAATATCAAAAACAAAATTCGGCATTAAAAAAACGAAAAGCCAAACAACCGCATTTCCCGCAATGCAAATCCAAAGAAATTGAAAAAGCAGTTTTCTGTTGCCCAAATCTTCGATAATCTGCGAATGATGTTCGGCAATTTCTTGATCTCGCTTTTCGGATTTTTTTGTTGGCGAAAACATTTTTAATTTCGTCCTCTACAAAATCATCAGTTCCGGTTTCACTTCTTTGATCGAAACATAACGAGCGACTACTTTCATCATTTTGCGAATCGCTTAACTCATCTTAAAAATCTTTGATTACCAAATATAATACAAATATAGATGTGTGTATAAAGCTAAAGAGCAACGAATATAAGCTTCGGTTTGATTTGCGCTCGCAGGCGGAAAAAATCGCCAGCATACTTGTATCATCCGTTAACTCTTCTTCAGTTGGTTTAAAGATAAATTTAGAACCGATAAAAAAGAAGAAATATGAGGTCAAGAAAGGTAAAGCAAACGGAGTATTTCCATAAGTTTCCGAGATTTTTTCCAATCCGTAGGATGAGAAAATCGCATAAATCCATTGTAACAAGATTACAAAAAATAAAATCGCGACTAAGACTTTACCGGTTCGTGCTTCGACATTGTTAATAACATGTTCAGCCGCCGCTTGTTTAGCTTCATCATAGTCACGTTTGAATTTGAAAGCTTGCTTTAACACTTTTTATTTCGCTCTCGATAAAATCGTCAATTCCGGTTTCATAGCCTCGATCGAAACATAACGCGCGACTTCTTCCGCCGTTTTGCGAAAGGCTTCGGCTTGCGGCGAGCCGGGACTTGAGATGACGACCGGAACGCCTTTATCGCCGCCTTCGCGGACTTCCAAGCCGAGCGGGACTTCGCCTAAAAAGGGAATATTAAAGTTTTCCGAGAATTTCCGCCCGCCGCCTTCGCCGAAAATGTTGTAGCGTTTTTCGGGCATATCGGGCGGCACGAAATACGACATATTTTCGATCACGCCGAGAACCGGAACGGCGACCTGCTCGAACATTGCGAGTGCGCGGCGAACGTCGGAAAGCGAAACTGCCTGCGGCGTTGTTACGAGAACCGCGCCTTGAACGGGAACTAATTGCGCTAAACTCAATTGCACATCGCCCGTTCCCGGCGGCATATCAACGATCAGATAATCGAGTTCGCCCCATTCGACATCCGTTAGAAATTGGCGAACAACGCCGTGAAGCATCGGTCCGCGCAGGATCATCGGTTTGTCGGGCGGAACGAGAACCGCCATCGAGATCATTTTTACGCCGTGCGCTTCGATGGGCTGTAATTTTCCGTTGGCGACATCCGGCGCATTTTGCTTGATGCCGAGCATCATCGGCACATTCGGTCCGTAAACGTCCGCGTCCATCAAACCGACTTTCGCGCCGTTTAGAGAAAGCGAGACCGCGAGATTGACCGCGACGGTTGATTTGCCGACACCGCCTTTGCCGCTTGAAACGGCGATGATATTTTTCACGCCCGGAAGCGCGACGTTGTTGGCAATGCCGCGACCTTGCGGGACTTCCGCGTCCATCGTTACGCGCACATTTTCCACGCCTTCGATCTCGCCGACGAGTTTGACCGCTTCTGCTTCAAACGCTTCTTTGACCGGACACGCCGGAGTCGTCAAGACGATGCGAAACGAAACGTCGCCGCCGCTGATTTCCAAATCTTTGACAAAGCCGAGCGTTACGATGTCTTTTCGCAAATCGGGATCAATGATATTTGATAATTTTTCTAAAACCGCTTGTTCCGTTATTTGATTCATAAATTAAGCCGCTATTTTGTGTTCTCGCGGAGCGGGAATTTCGTCGCCGAATTCACGGGCGGTTTCGATCCACAGTTCGATCGCGTCATTGACGTTTTGCAAGGCTTCCGATTGTGTTTTCCCGTGCGCCATACATCCGGCGAGTTCGGGAACTTCCGCCACAAAAAGTTTATCTTCCGCGCTCCAATAAATTACAACTTCGTATTTGTGCATATCCGGCGATACTCCTAAATATTATACTTTCTCAAAATGTGTCTGACTTGTCTAACCTGATAAACCTTGGCTTTACTGCCTTCGCGCTGTAAATTCGGCTTTTCTTCTATTCCATCTTTACGAAAAATGTGATGGCTTCCTTTTATACGTTCTTCAAAACCTAATGCGATCAAAAATTGCCGCAAATCTTCAAACCGGATATTCGCGTCCGATCTGCCGCTCAAAATTTGTTCGCGCAGTTTTTCGATCTTGCTCACCAATGAAATTTAGCATAATTTCTAAATGTGAAGAAAAAATTATTTTTTGAGCTTTCACGCGAAGCGCAAAAATGCCGCATTTGTCCCGATTTGGCGGACAAAACTGCCGTTCTAAGCGAGCTGAACGGAAATATAAATCCGAAAGTTATGTTCATCGCCGAAGCTCCCGGCAGACAGGGCGCGGACAGGACGCGGAAACCTTTTTCGGGCGATAAATCGGGCGCGAATTTTCAACAGCTTTTGGATTCAATAAATTTAAAACGCGAAGAAATTTTTATCACGAACACCGTTTTATGCAGTCCGCGCAAACCGTCGGGCGCGAACCGTAAACCGACCGTTAGAGAAATAAAAAACTGTTCGGATTTTCTCCGGCGAACGATCGAACTCATAAATCCGAAAATAATTGCGACGCTCGGCGCGGTCGCGCTTGAAGGCTTGAAGACGATTGAATATCATAATTTTTCGCTCAAACGGGATGCGGCGAGAATTTTGTTTTGGAATGAACGGAAACTGATTCCGCTCTATCATCCGAGTCCGCAGGTCATCGCTTCGCATCGGCGTTTGAACGAGCAGTTGGAAGATTTTCAGGTTTTGAAACGGGCAATTAAAACCGTCGGCAATTAAATAAGATCGTAAGTTTTACAAGACAAAATATGATTTCGTTTCGCACTTTATCGGAAGATGATTTCGATCTGCTTCATCAAACTCTGCTCGAAGCTTTTTCCGATTATATCGTGCCGATGCGTCCCGAAAGCGATACTATGAAACGCTCGCATCTGATCGAAGGCGTGAAGATGGATCATTCGTTCGGCGCGTTCGACGATGAAAAAATGGTCGGATTTACGGTCAACGGCATCGGCGAATGGAGAGGAAAGCCGACCGCTTATGATGCCGGCACGGGGATCATTCCCGCTTACCGGCGAAAGGGCATCAGCCGACGGATGTTCGAACATATTTTCCCCGTCCTGTGCGGGCGGCAGATCGAACAATACCTGCTAGAGGTGATCGTCGAAAACAAACCCGCTTTCGAACTCTACAAAAATCTGGGTTTTCAGATCGAACGCGAACTGGCGGTTTTCAAACGCGATGAAGCCCGCATTTCGGAAACGCGCCCTCGCCGAAACGTCGAAATAAGAGAGATCGAAAATCCCGATTGGGAGCTTTTGCGTTCCTTTTGGAACTATTACCCGTCATGGCAAAATTCGATTGATTCGATAAAAAGAAGCTCGGCGGATGCGGCAATCGAGAAAAAGATTCTAGGCGTGTTTTCGGAAAATGTTTTAGTCGGCTACGGAATAGTTTTTCCGAAATCGGGAAATGTTTCGCAGATTGCCGTTGCTGAAAATCACCGCCGGAAAGGTTTCGGAAGCGCGCTTTTAGATGCTTTGCAGAATCAAACGAAAATTCCGCTGAAGGCTTACAATATTGACGAAAAAGCCTCGGATGTCGCGGCTTTTCTGCGGGCAAAAGGCTTTTCGCTTTTGACAAGACAATACGAAATGCTGCTCAAATTATAATATGAGTGATCTTCAGGGAAATTACGAAATCATACATAACGGCGGAGTCGGCTATTACAGGCAAAAACGCGGCTTGATCGAAGTTTCGGGAAAAGAAGCCGTGCAGTTTTTGAACGGTTTGATCACGAACGATGTCGCCAAACTCGAAGACGGCGAGCAGATGTCTGCGGCTTTTCCGAATGTGCAGGGCAGGCTTTTAGCATTTGTCAGAGTTTTGCGGACGGGCGGAAAGTTTCTTTTTGAAACCGAAGAAGCGACGCGCGAAAAGGTCTTTCAAAATTTGTTTCGCTTTACTTTTGCCGGAGATTTTTTTGTTGAAGATTTGTCGGAAAATTTTGAATATTTTGAAGCTCAAAATTTGAAATCTGAAATTTCAGATTCGGAAACGATAGTTTTTGAATCGAAAAACGGCAAAGATTTTTTTGTTCCGAAAGAATCGGCAGGCGAATTTTTAGAAAAATTAAAAGCGCAGAATGCCGTCGAAGTTTCCGATGACCTATACGAAGTTTTGCGGATCGAAAACGGAGTGCCGCTTTACGGCGTTGATATGGACGAAACGACCGTTGTTCTGGAAACCGGTCTGGACGACGCGGTCAATTTCAAAAAGGGCTGTTACATCGGTCAGGAAATCATCGCGCGGATTCATTTTCGCGGTCATGTCGCTAAAAAATTGACGGGTTTGATTTTTGAAAATGCCGGGTCAGAACCGCCTGCGGTAGCGGGCGGGTTAAACGCCGAATTAAAATCTTCTGAAGGAAAAAACGCCGGAAAAATCACCTCGGTTACTTATTCGCCGAAACTCGGAAAAACGATCGCATTGGCTTATGTGCGGTATGATTTTTTGGCGGAAGAAACCGAACTGAAAATCGGCGATATGACGGCAACGGTCAAAAATTTACCGTTTATTCAAAGTCAGAACCGGGAGCGGTAGCGACCGGATAATCAACATTTGGCGACAACTTTTTATTGCCGAAACGGTTCTTAAACAATCGTAAACTATTTAACAAAAGCAAATTTTGAGCTAAAATTACCCACCAATATAATTTTTCGTATCTATAAAGTTTGAGCGTAATTATTTCAAAACGAATACCTTTGCAAGTCGCCGCCGTTACAGCCTTACTCTTTTTATGCGGCGCAGGTTTTGTCTTTCCGCAAAAACGAAACGCGCTCGGCTGGGCGTGGCAAAATCCTTTGCCGCAGGGCAATCCGCTTTATTCGATCCATTTTAATCAGGACAAGGAAACCGGCTTTGCGGTCGGCGCGGACAGCACGGTTTTGCGGACGGAAGACGGCGGTTTTAATTGGAAAACGCAATTGATGCCGTTTGACGTAACGCTTTCGAGCGTTTTTGTCCGCGATAAAAAAAACGCGGTCATCGTCGGCGCGCGCGGTTCGATCTTTTCGACGGACAACGGCGGAAAAAATTGGAAACAGATCAAAACCGAATCGAAAGATCATTTTTACGGATTGACTTTTACGGGTGAAAACCGCTCGACGGGCTGGGCGGTCGGGACATACGGAAGCGTTTTGAAAACGACCGACGGCGGCGAAACATGGACGGCAGGCAAAGCGGAAACACAGGAAAATCTTTTAAAGATTTCGGCTTTCGACGCGGAAAAAGCCGTCATCGTCGGGATGAACGGCATCGTTCTGACGACTTCCGACGGCGGCGGGAAATGGAATCTGAGCAAGCCGTGCGGCAGTTTGCTGGTTTCGAGTGCGGTTTATCTTTCAAAAGAAAAACTCGTCGCGGTTGGTTACGGCGGATGCGTCGCGCAGAGTTCGGACGGCGGCGCGACGTGGAAAAAGATCAATGTCCACAGCCGCGCCGATTTTCTCGCGCTCTGTTTTGCGGACGAAAAAAACGGTTTGATGACCGATTCGAACGGGCTCGTCTGGCTCACGGGCGACGGCGGAACGACGTGGCTGCCGTTTAATATCCGCACTAATCCGAAACTCGTCGCGCTGCATTTCGCGGACGAATTTACGGGCTGGGCGGTTGGCGAAAAAGGCTTGATCATCCGCACCGACGACGGCGGTTTTAGCTGGCAGAGACTTTCCGAGGGCGGGCGCGATGATGTCAATGACCTCAAATTTTTCAGCGACGATCTCGGCGTTTCGGTCGGTTCGCGCGGCAAAATCTGGATCACCAATGACGGCGGTCGGCTCTGGCTTCCGGTCTATTCCGGCTCGGAGGAAAATCTGAACGCGCTCGATTTTGTTTCCGACCAGAAAGGCTGGGTTGTCGGCAATAAGGGAACTGTTTTGCGGACGATCAACGGCGGCGCGAGCTGGGGCAAGGGCGTGAGCGGCGGAACGGAAGATTTGACGGGCGTAAATTTCGTCAATGAAAAAACCGGCTTTGCCGTCGGCGCGAACGGCGTGATTCTGCGTTCTGATTCGGGCGGCGCGTATTGGGAAATTCAGGAATCGGGAACGCGCCTCTGGCTCGAAGACGTAAAATTCTTTGACGAAAAACGCGGCGTTGTCGTCGGCGACCGGGGCACGATTTTGACAACTAATGACGGCGGTTTGAAATGGAACAAAGTCAAAATAAATCTCACGGATAATCTCTATGCGCTTTCTTTTTATGATGACAAAACCGGCTACGCGGTCGGCGCGAACGGCGTGATCTTGCGGACGACCGACGGCGGCGCGACGTGGCAGGACAGGGAAGCGAATCTGAAAGTCAACCTCTATGCGGTAACGGCTTACGGGCGCGACGAGGCGATTGCCGTCGGCGAACTCGGCGCGGTCTGGCTGACGACCGACGGCGGGCAGACGTGGGAAGTTCAGCCGAATGTAACGAGCAATTCTTTGCAGGCAATCGCATTTCTGGGCGGCTCAAATCTATGGGTTGCCGGACGCGGCGGCTCGATCCTCAAACGAACCGAATCGCTTTCGACCGTCAAAACCACTTCGCCGAAAGTCCCGCCCGTTCTTCGGCTCGGAACCGGAGGCGGCAAACCGAAACCGCGCCAGCCTTTAATTACAATTCCCGACGACGGCGACATCCCGCTCGCCACGCCGCCGGCTAAAGATAATCAGTAGGCAGCGGCGGGTATCGGCGGCAGTAGGCAGCAGCAGTAGGCAGGATGTTTATCAAATTTTACAGTCTCAGTTGTTTTTTAAAATTGTTAAGATTACGAAGAAAGTCAACAAACTGCCTATTGCTGCTGCCTACTGCCGCTGTTACTACCGCTTACTGTTATAGAGATCCACTCGCCGTCGGTTTCGATTTTGTAACTTGTAATCTGTAATTTTTTCAATTCGGCAGTTATCAAATTTTCCTGTTCTCTTAAAATTCCCGACAAAACCAGAAAGCGTTTTGATTTTTCGATCAGAAGCGGAAGAAGCGGAACGATGACATCAGCCGTCAGATTGGCGCAGACAAAATCGAACTCCGGCATTTCGTCGGAAATCGAACCGGCAAAAAACTCTATGTATTCGGTTTCATTTATTTCAGCATTTTCTTTCGCAATCGTTATCGAATCTTCATCTGTATCGCAACCGGAAATCGAGTGCTGAGTGCTGAGTTCCGAGTGCTGAGTTTGCAATTTTGAAACCGCAATCGCCAAAATTCCCGTTCCCGTGCCGACATCGAGAAAACTTTCGTTCGGTCTATAATTTTCTTCAATTGCTTTTAAACAAAGCCGCGTCGTTTCGTGCGTTCCCGTGCCGAACGCCATCGAAGGCTCGATGCGGATGACGATTTTTTTCGTGTTTCCGATCTCCGACCAGACGGGTGCGATGATAAATTCGGCGGTTTCGGTCGGTCGCCAGTGTTTTTTCCACTCGGCAAGCCAATCCCGGTTTTCGATCTCGCGCCACTGGATTTTTTTTACCGCATCAATGGAAAATCCGTAAATTTGCAAACATTCATCGAGTTTTACGCGGAAAATAGTGTTATTGATTCTCTCGTTAAAATAACCGACGACCGTTAGATTTTCGCCTTGTTTTTTGCCGATTTGATCTATTTCATTGCCGAGCGAATCGAGTTCGTTCAGCGCGAATTCGACCGCTTCTTCCGCGCCTGTTTCGGTTTCGATTTCGACCGCATACCATTTTTCCTGTTTGTCGCTCATAAAAAAATCCGGTTGTCCGTAGTATCGAACAACCGAATCGAAAATTAAAATTGGAAAAGACGTTTAGCCTTTTCCTTTACCTTTGCCGCCGCCTTTACCGTTACCGCCGCCGTTGCCTTTGCCCGGTTTATCGGCTTTGTTCGGTTTCGGTCGGTCAGCTTTCTGCGGCTTTTCGTTGCGGCGTTCCGCTTTGTTCGGCTTGCCGGGACGATTTTCTCTAACGAAACTGCGTTCCGCTTTATTCGGTTTGTTTCGCGCTTCAAAGTTTTTATCGTTTCCGCGTCCGCGTTTTTCAGAGTTGTTCCGATTTCTTTCCCGAACTTTTTTAAACTTCGCTGGAACATCTTTGGTTTTTCCTCTTTTGACCGGAACAAATTCAGGACGATTCGGATTATTTTTTATAAACACGATTTGTTCTTTGGTCGGTTTTGCCAGTTTCGCGTAAATTTTCTTGATCGTTTTATCCTTGTATTTAGATTTTATTTTTATATTCGTCACGATCGGTTCATACGCTCTGACAAAGACCGGTTCGGGATAATATTCCTGAATCCGCGTAACATAAACCGGCGTTTCGACGACCGGATACGGTTCGTAATAATCGGGATAATTGTTGTAATAATACGGCGACTCGTAATGACCGTCGCGGTCGCTGAAAAGCCAGTTGGCAATCGCAATACTGCGGTCGAGCCAGTTGGTTTCGTAATAATAATCATCCCCGTAAATCTGCTCGTTTCCGACGACCATCACCCGCGCGCCCGGATGGTCATAATAATCGTAATTATCATAACCGTTGCGGTCGAAAATGATTCTCGCTATTTCCTGTATCTCATCGGGACCGAACATACTAAAGAGCGAAAATCCGCGCTGATCGTCATACCGGTCGTCAAATTCGGAAACGCTGATGTAATCGGCATATCCGTCGCCGTTCAGATCGAGATTGTTTATCCCGTCGTCCGAATTAAGAAGATATTCAAATTCTTCCGCATCGTCGGCTTGTTCCAAAAGATTTCCGACTCTCTGCAGATCGAGGTTGTCTTTAGCCCAATAGGTGTTTTCGCCCGATGCAATTTCACTATCTGCGACATTGTTCGGATTCGGTTCGGTGTATGTCGCGTCGTCTATTCCGGCTGTATTACAACCCGCTATAAATAATGTTATTGCAACAATTGGTAAAAATAGTTTATTAAATCGCATAATTTTCTCCCCCAATAGAAACTTCTGACTGTAATCATTTCAGACAGACATATCCGTTAAGGTTGCAATTGATATTCCGTTTAAGACGTTTTTATTAAATTTGTTTGATAATTTCGGGATGATTTGACTATAAGTTCGCATTTTAAACAAACAAAAATCAGAAAAATCCGCTGAATAAACGGCGATTTTCCTGATTATTGCTTGTTCAATCTGTAAATTACCGGCGGCGACTCGAACTCCGCGAACTGCTGCTGCTCGAACGACTGCTTGAAGAACTCGAAGAACTCGAAGGGTAAGAACTGCTCGAACGGCTCGGTGATGAACTCGACGGATACGAACTGCTCGAACGGCTGCTTGTCGAACTCGAAGAAGTCGTCTTTGAAGCCCGTGACGGGTTGGATTTTTGAAAAACCTGCTGGGCGGTCGTCGGTTTGGCAAGCGTCGCTTTGATATTGGAAGCGGATTTTCCGGCGTTCGGCGAGGTCAGTTTTGATTTTGAAGCGATTGTCGTAACTGATTTGAGCGGCGAAGAATCTTTGTAATTTTTTATCCGTGAACGATACGCGACGAGTCCGGCAACCGCGAAAGCCGTAAAAGCCGCCGGATAGACGCCATAGCGGTAAGGCGAGCGGTAATAAGAATGCGAACTGTAAGCCCACGATGAAAACGGTGAATCGTCATAATCCCAACTGCCCGCATAATAATCGTCCGTGCCGTAAATTTCCTCGTTTCCGGCGACATAAACGTCAATCGTTTCGTCTTTCGGACCGTCGCGTTCGAGCATGATCGTGGCGATTTCCTGTATGTTGCCTTCGCCGAGATCAACCGACAGCGAAAAGCCTTTCGCGTTTTGCGTCGAATCTTTATATTCGGTGACATTTATGTAATCAACCTTGCCGTCTTCGTCGAGATCGATATTGTTCACGCTGTCCGGCTGATTAAGTAATTTTTCAAAATCTTCCGCCGATTTCGCTTTTTTAGCGAGTTCGGTAACAGCCTGCAAGTCCAAGCCTTTTTCCGCCGTTTCGGTTTCAGGCGGAGTTGTCGTCGCGGTCGAATAATTCGTGCTGTAATTGCTCGACGAATAACTTCCGCCGCCGGAACAGCCGACAAATAAACTTACGATCAATAAAAATGAAGTTAATTTCAGAGATCTGTTAAAAGAAAAATAGGGGTTCATTTTAGATTCTCCTTTATTGATTTTTGAATGGATTTCGCGCTCAATCTTAGCAGTAAATTTATTCGGCGACAAATAAGTTTTAGGAACTTTATTCTCTGATGCCCATTTCGTTCAAATCCCGTTCGCGGTTGCGCCAGTCTTCGACGACTTTGACAAAGAGTTTGAGAAAGACTTTTCTCCCGAGCAGATTTTCAATATCGCGCCGCGCCCGTTCGCCGATCTCGCGGATTTTCGCGCCGCCTTTGCCGATGATGATCTTTTTCTGCGAAGGTTTTTCGACGTAGATCGCGCAGTAGATTTTCGGCAGATCGGGATTGCTCTCGTCAAACATTTCCGTAACGACCGCCGTTACATAGGGAATTTCTTCGCCCGTTTTTTCGAGGATTTTTTCCCTGACCATTTCGGCGACGATTACGCGCACGGGCTGATCGGTCATCTCGTCTTCGGAAAAGATCGGCTCGCCCGCCGGAAGATGCTCGATGATTTCATTCAGCAGAATTTCAACCGCATCGCCTTTGAGCGCGGAAACGGGGATTATTTCGGCAAAATCGTATTCGTTTGAATAAAATTCGATCAATGGCAGAAGGTTATTTTTATCTTTTATCTTGTCAATTTTATTTAAAACAAGAACCGCTTTTTTGCCGGAATTTTTGACCAAATCCAGAACGAAACGGTCGCCGTTGCCGGTCGAAACCGAAGCGTCGCGCATCAAAACGACGAGGTCAACCGAAAGAATCGCATCGTGAACCGCCGCCATCATCCGGCGGTTTAAGAGAAACCCCGGTTTGTGAACGCCGGGCGTGTCAACAAAGACGATCTGCCCGTTTTCCAAGCTGACGATGCCTTGAATTTTATGCCGCGTCGTCTGCGGTTTGTTCGATACGGCGGCGATCTTTTCGCCGACCAGATGATTTAAGAGCGTAGATTTTCCGGCATTCGGACGACCGATGAGCGCGACAAAGCCGCTTTTAAAGTTTGGAGAGTTTGTAGAGTTCATAGAGTTTTTAGAGTGAAAGAATAACTCAATCATCTGCACAAACTCAATTAACCAACTCTATAAACTCTCCAAACTCTCTAAACTCTCTAAACTATTTTAACGAACTCTTACTTGGACTTCCTTTTTCCCGCACGGCGAATTGAAGGTAACGGTGAACGCGCCTTTTTTCGGGCTGATTGATTTGAGAATAAAAAACGCGCGTCCCGATTTCGCGCCGATTTCCGGCTCTAATGAGACTTCAATATCCGCCGGACTGCTCGAAACGGCGGTGATCTTTTCCGCCTCGCCCTGTCCGGCAAAACCGACCAGAACGCCCAGACTCCCGCCGCCGTTCAGCAGCCACACGCTTTCCTGACTCGTCACCAACTCGCACGGCGGCGTTTCTCCGCCGCCGAATTTATCTTCGATAACGACGCGCGGTCTGGTCGAGATCGTATCAATCTTTTTCGGCTCGCTTTTTTCGGTTTCGGCAGGTTTCGGCGGTTTGGATTCTTTTGTTTCAATCGAATCCGCTTTTTCCTCCAGAGGTTTTTCCGTTTTCTGTTCGCCTTCGGTCGTTTTCGGCGGATTTTCTTTTTTACGGACGTTAATAACAACCGGCTCGAAAAGCGGTTTTGTCGCCGGTTCGGCTTTGGCGACCGTTTCCGTATTTGCCGGTTTGTCCGGTGTGGGCGTGGGATTCGCAACGGTCGAAATTTCTTCCGTCGGCGAAGGTGTCGGAGTCGCTTCGGGTTCGGTCGGCGCGGGCGTTTCTTCCGTTGCCGGAGTTTCGGGAATCGGTTCCGGTTCGGTCGGCGTTTCCGTTATGACATTTTCGATCTCGTTATTGGTCGTTTCGACCGCCGGAGTTTCTTCGGGTGTCGGGCTTTGCGTGATTTCGGGTGTCGGAGTTGCCGGAGTTTCGGGAATCGGCTCTGCCGGAATTTCGGGAGCAATTTCTACAATTTCTTCAGGAATCGGAGCCGTTTCATCGGGATTTTCAGGCGTGGTCTCTAACGGTGTCGGCGCGGGTTCGGGCGACGGCGATATTTGCGGTGTCGGCGTCGGTGTCGGTTCGGTTTGCGGCGGAGTTTCGGTCTTTGAAGTTTCGAGAGTCGAAATTTCTTGTGAAACCGTTGTTTGAATTTCTTCCGCTTGCAGCGAAGGCGAAGTTTCCGTTGCGGCTGCAGGATATGTATTTTCGGTTACTTTGGCGATCGTGTCGCTGATGCTTTCCGGTCTTTTGCCGATCTTTTCCTCCAGCCCTTCGCTGCTGCCGTTCACTTTTTGATAGAGCGATTCGATAACCAGATACTTCGCCGGATTCGCTTCGCCGCTCTTATAGCTTTTGATGTAATTTTCGAGCGCTTCCGCCGTCTTGCCGTCGGCTTCGAGCGCCGCTCCCAAACGCCATGTGCTTGAACGCCACCAACTGCTGTCTTCGGGCAGAACGCTGACGGCGCGTTTCAGTTTGACGACGGCTTCGGCGGGTTTGTCCTGCTGGTAAAGCGACCAACCGGAAAGTTCTTCGATGCGACCGCGCAAAATGACGGAAAGCGTCCGGCGCGGAACTTCCGGCACGAGCAAAAGCTGTCCGCGGCTGATCGCCAGCGTCCGCGTTTCGTAAAGCTCGTCCGCCATCACCGCCGCCGAAGCGTTCGGCACGTCGAGAGCCGTGTCAACGCCTCTAACTGCCGCTTGCGTTAGTTCGACGACCTTCGGCAAATTTTTCTTTTTGTCTAAAAGCCGACCGGCGGCGAAAAGCTGGCGGTGAATTTTCATACGGTCGTCGCCCTTGACGAATTTGTCCGCCGCCGCCGAAAGCGCGGTTTCATCCGCCGTTTCATTTTCTAATTCTTTGGAAAATTCGAGCAGTGATTTGAGCCGTTCGGCATTTTCCGCGGTGTCCGCCGCGTCGAATATAAAAAGCGCGGCGCGGCGTTCGAGCGAGAGAAGTTTGAGAAAATCTTCGGCTTCGACACCGACGCGGTTGCCGAGATAAGTTTCCAGCACGCCGTTTTTGACATCGAAATTTTTCTTCAGTTCCTCGGCGGCTTCGCGGTAAAAACCGGCTTGCAGACGCGCCGTGGCGATCTCGTAATCAATGGTCGGAAAATTTCCGTAATTTCGCGCCGCGAGCAGAACCTTTTCCGCTTCGAGCGGTTTTTTCTGCGCCAAAAGCCCACGCGCCAAAGCGATATTCGCCCACGTGTAGCGCGGTTCGATTTCCAAAGCCTTCTGCGCCCGGTCAACCGCTTTCGCGCCGTCGCCGTTTGCCGCATAAAAATAAGCCGCGCCGACCAGAAGAGGCAGATTGTTGACATTTTCAAGAATCAATTTGTCATATTCCGTTTCGGCTTCGGCACGTTTTCCGCTTTCGAATAGTGATAGCACTAAACCGGTTTTAGCGATCAGGTCGGTCGAATCTTTTTCCAGAATTTCACGGTAGAGCGTAACGGCTTCGTCGGCTTTTCCGTTAGCGCGTTTCATTTCCGCCAGACTGCGTTTTGAAACGATTGAATCGGGATCAAGTTCGAGAGCTTTTCGGTAAGCCTCGACCGCTTCGTCCAGACGGAAACCGAGCCGGTTGGCGATGCCGAGAGTTTGATAGGCGGCGGGCATTTCCGGCGCGAGTTCGATGGCTTTTTGAGCGAGCCGCCGCGCATTCGTCGCGTTTTCGATGCCGATGTAAAAGGTCGCCAGACCGAGAAGCTGTTTCGCGTCGCCCGCCGCTTTTTCTTCGATCATCAAGGCGATTTCCCGCGCCGCGTCTCGCTGACCGCGAAAGAACAGATTGGTCGGAAATTGGAGAACGACTTCGGCGAAAAGTTTTTCCGACATCGGTTGCGGCGCGTCGGCAACGGCTGATTTAAAAAATTCGATTCCTTTTGCCGTGTCTCCGGCTGTCAGACTCGCTTCGCCGAGTTGGGCGCGCGCGCTGACGATGAGTTCTCTGGCGCGGACGATCTCCGCCGACTGCGGAAAATCTTCGATAAATTTCTGAAGCGCGGCGATTCTTAAATTCAAATCCGGCTCATTAACGGCTTTTTCCAACTCCCCTTTTTCGTCCAAGACCTTTTCCGCCGATTTTGGTTTTTTGACTTTGGGGTTTTTCGGCGTTTGAGCGAAAGCGGTTAAGGAAAATACGAGTATTAAAAATAAAACGGCTGAATATCTCATAAAAAAACTTAAAAATCTTTAATTTAGTATTTCAAGATAATAGCACGAAATTGCATTTAATAGCTTCTAAAACTATTCTCAAAAGTAATGGAAGAACTCGACGAAGTTTGGACGAATTTTCTAAAAGAAGCCGCCACCCGCGTCCGCGAAGGCGAGCGCAGTGACATTTCCGATTATCTCCAATTAAAATCAACCAACGATTTTCTGCGTTCGACGAGCGTCGAATGGCTTTTTACCGCCGCCGCTGAAATCGCTTCGGAAGCAGATCGCCGCAACGCCAATCTGACATTGGAAAAACAGCATCCGCACAAATTCACGGTCGGAAACGCGAATCTCGTCGGCTGGCTCGTCCGTTTTCGTCAAGGCGTGAGATGTCTCTCGATAGAAGCGGGTTGGACGCGCTCGCCGTCGGACGGTTTTATGCGCGGCGGCGCGCTCGCCGTCGGGCGCATCACGCATTTCGGAATGGCGAAGAAAAATGTCGAACTCAATCTGTTAAAAATCGAAAACGCGCCCGTCTGGTTTGCGTTTGACAGAGAGGGAAACCGCGCCGAATTTCATTCCGGTCATTTGCAAAACCACTTCAAAATCTTTCTCGGCGCGGACTGATTTTTTGTTTTCGCGGTTCGTAAGGTAGAATAAAACTGATATTTATTGCAGGAGATTTTTTATAACAGTGAATTCAGAACTTGAAAAATTGATAAAATTACAAAAAACCGACACTAAGATTCATCATTTGAAAAAAGCAATCGGAACGGCGGACGAGAGGCGTGCAGGCATCGAACAAGAGTTTGAACAGCACGCCTCTTCTATTCGTGAGATTCAAAACCGCCGCGACGCGGCACGCGCGGCACGCGCCGAACTCGAAAAACAGATCGCCGAAAAACAAACCTATCTCGAACGCGCCGACCGCAACCTGAAAACCGCCCAAGACCAGAAACAATACGAATTTGCGATGCGCGAAAGCGATTCGCTTCAAAAACAGATCGCCGCGCTCGAAACGCAGGTTTTGGAAAAAATGACCGAGATCGAAGAGGTCGAAAAAATTCTGAGCGACCGCGCCGACGAGATAAACAGTTTGGAAGGAAACCGCGCCGAAGCCGTTTCGAATTTCGAAGGCGAACTCGGCTCGAACAAAACCGAACTCGAACAGGAGACGAAAAAACGCGAGGAAGTTATGCAGACGATCCCGCCGAACTGGGCTTCCGTCTATGACCGGCTCGTCCAGCGAAGTCATGACGGCATCGCCGTGGCGGAAGTCGTCAACGGCTCGTGCAGCGCGTGTTTTATGTCGCTTCGCCCGCAAGTACAGCAGCAGTTGAGAAGAGGAAACGACATCATCACCTGCGAAAACTGCGCGCGGATCTTATATATCCCGACCGACGACGCGAAGGCGGCAAATCAGGAATCGTAAAAGTAGAAAAGCGGAAATGTGAAAAAGTGAAAAAGTTGATTGAGACTATCAAATCAACTTTTTCACTTTTTCACTTTTCACTCTTTCACTTCTTCAACAATTGATTCGCCTTCCGAAAAATCACCGCTCGTCCACTGCCATTTTTCGTAAAGCCGAAGGCGACCGTCGGGCAAAATTTCCGGTCTGGAAAAACATTTTCCGGTCATCAGTTCGCCCGAATTATTCAGATGCTGGTAACGCATTTCGAGCGACGAATCGGGCAAAACCTTGGCGATCAAATTTCCGAAAATAACCGCGCCGCCCGCGTATTCCGCCCAAACTAAATCGTCCTTTTGGTGATAGTGAAAAATCGTTTCCGATGAAACCTCGCCCGATTCCGAATTTTCAACGGACGAAAATTTGCGGTTGTCGTAATTGATCTTACTCATTTATTTCTTCTTCAAATCTTCCGATCTCACGCATTTTCGCGCTTATCAGATCGTAGGAAAATCCCTGCCGCATCAAATAATCGTAAAATTTTTTCGAATCTTCGCGCGTTTCGGGTTTGCCTTTTTGACGCAGACGTTTTTTTATCGCGCGTTCGATCACTTCGCCTTCGGGCGTTTTTTCATAGACTTTTTCAATCGCCTGCTCGACCGTTTCTTTGTCGAGTTTTTTCTGCGAAAGCGTCTGCTTCAAACGCCTGCGACCGAGCGGTTTTTGCCGCAGTTTTGACGAAGCGAAACTTTTTGCGAACAGCTCGTCGTTGACATAATCGTATTCTTTCAGTTTTTCTAAAACCTCGTCCACAATCGCGCCGTTCGTCCATTGTTTTTCCAAAAGCCGCTCGCGCAGTTCCGCCGCCGAACGCGGTTTTGCCGCCAGAAGACGCACGGCGCGGTTCATCGTCCGCTCTTTCGATTTCGCGTAATCTTTGATGATCCGGTCTTTTTCGTCTTTTATTTCGAGCCGTTTGCGCCACATAATTTACATAAATTTTAACCTTTCGATTTGCAAATCCGAAATCCGAAATCCAAAATCCAAAATATGTTTGACGGCTGTCTTATTATTGATAAACCCGAAGGCTGGACTTCGCACGACGTGGTCGGAAAGCTGCGGAAAATTCTCAAAACAAAACGCATCGGTCATACGGGAACACTCGATCCGTTTGCGACCGGCGTGCTTGTAATCTTAGTCGGCAAAGCGACGCGGCTCGCGCAGTTTTTGGACAAAGACATAAAAGAATATGAAGCCGAAATCTCCTTCGGTTTTGAAACCGACACGGGCGACCGAACAGGAAGTCCAAAGTCCAAAGTCCAAAGTCCAAAGTTGGTTTTGGTTGAAGAATTGAAAAATATTTTGCCGGAATTTCGCGGTGAGATTTGGCAAACGCCGCCGATGTATTCGGCGAAAAAAGTCGAGGGAAAAAAACTTTATGAGCTGGCGCGAAAAGGAATCGAAATTGAAAGAAAGCCGGTCAAAGTAAAAATTTACGAGTTGGAAATTCTGAAAAGCACTCAGCACTCAGCACTCAGCACTCAGCACTTTACGCTTCGCGTAAAATGTTCTGCCGGAACGTATATCAGGACTTTGGCGGAAGACATCGGCAGAACACTCGGAACGGGCGCGCATCTTGCTGAACTCAGGCGGACGCGCGCCGGAAAATTTGAAATTTCAAAAGCCGTTACGATTAATGAATTGGAAAAAATAGTTGCGGAAGACAAAGTCAACGACTTTTTTATCACAATGAATGAAGCACTTTCTCATCTGCCTCAAACTGTTTTGAGCGAAGAAGAAATTATAAAAACGCGCAACGGGCAGAAATTGAAAAGGGAAAATTTGGCGGCGAAAGACGGCGAAAATGTGCGGTTGATTGATACAAAAGAAAATCTTCTGGCAATCGGAATTTATAACGAATCCGAAAAAACTATTCAGCCGAAAATCGTTTTGATGTAAAATAATGAGTTATGAACAAGAGAAATCTGGCTTTGGGAATCGGCGGCGCGGTTGGCGCGGCGGTCGCGGTGAAAATGCTGACGCGGGCAAAAACCGTCGAATGGAAAAAAGTTTCGGGCAGTGTGCCGAATTCGGAACATTCGCAGTTTGCCGAAGTTGACGGAATGACGATCCATTTTCAGGAATTCGGCGACAGCGCGAATCCGATCTTGCTTTTGATTCACGGCTATACGGCTTCGACATACGTTTGGCATCGGGTCGCGCCGCGTCTGGCGGACGAAGGCTTTCACGTTGTCGCGCCCGATCTCGTCGGCTTCGGGTTTTCCGAAAAGCCCGCGTGGTTCGATTATTCGATCGCGTCGCAGGCGCGGATGATCGCGCGTCTGATGAACGTTCTCGGCATCGGTCGCGCGACGGTCGTCGGCAGTTCTTACGGCGGCGCGGTCGCCTCGACGCTTGCGCTCGATTACGCCGAGCGCGTCGAAAAACTTGTTCTGGTTGACGCAGTTTGCAACGACGACATTCTGAGCAAACCGATCTTGAAACTCGCTTCTCTGAGCGGTATCGGCGAAGCCTTGACTCCGTTTTTTCTCGATTCGAAAATGTTTCACAAAATGCGTATGAAAGAAACGCTCGCGCCGGCGAATCATCATCTGATCACCAAAGACCGGATCGAATCGGTTCACCGACCGCTTGCCGCACGGGACGCGCATCATTCCGTTCTGGCGACTTCGCGCAAATGGGATGCCTGCCGCATACAGGACGACGCGCAGTATATCAATCAGCCGACTTTGATCATCTGGGGCGAAGAGGACAAAGTGATCCCAATCGAAAACGGTGAACGGCTTTTTGATTCGATTCTCAATTCGCGCTTTGTCGTTTTCAAAGATTGCGGTCACGTTCCGCCGGAAGAAAATCCAGAGCTTTTTGTCGAACTCGTCACGGAGTTTTGTCATGACCGTAAAGGCAGGCTCGAAGAGCGCGAAACCGATGAAATGTTCTTAAATTGAACAAATTGCGGAAGCAGACGTTTTTAGTTTCAATATGAGTTCGCATAGAAAAAATCGGGTCGAAGCGATCAGGCGGCAGTTGCTCAAAGGCGGTTTGCCGCGTTTTCAAATGTCCCTCATTTTGCTTCTTACTGGTTTAGCCGGATTTTTAACTTCGTTTTCGCTTTTGCATCTCGGCATCGGTCAAATGTGGCTTCGTTATCCGGTGGCGATCTTTGCGGCTTACTGCGTTTTTCTTTTACTGCTTCGCGTCTGGCTCTGGCTTCAGGATAATCGCCGTTCTGAAATGGATCTGCCGGGAATGGATCTGGATCTGTCCGCCGGTGCTGAAAATGCTGTAACTTCCAATTTCAGCGGCGGCGGAGATTTCGGCGGCGGCGGCGCGGGCGGAAGTTGGGGCGAGGGCGTTTCAGCGGCATCGGTTTCAAACAATGCTTCGATTTCGGATTCGCTGAGTTTCGATCTGGATTTGGAAGAAATCGGCTTGGTAATTCTCGCCGTTGCCGCTCTTATCGGCGGAATTTTGGCTGCCTTTTATGTCATCTACATCGCGCCGATTTTGCTTGCCGAAATTTTCGTTGACGGTGTTTTACTGGCGGGCTTGTATAAAAAGACAAAAGATTTGGAGAAAACGAACTGGCTCAAAACCGCTGTCAAAAAAACGCTTATGCCCGCGATTTTAGCGTTTTTGTTATTTACCATTGCCGGATTTACACTTCAAAAAATCGCGCCCGAAGCGCGTTCGATCGGCGAAGTTTATGAGGCTGTAACACGAGAGTAACTATCTCATTTTGCATATCCGTTTTCAGTTTTGTATAAGCCGCAAAATAAGATCAAAAATAGCGGTAATGCCCGGTGATCTTCCAATCGAATAAAACGTCCTCTGCCCGCGCGCCCGCGCCGATGTTGTGGATTATCAAATAGCGTTCTGCGTTTTCGTTAAGAATATTTGAAACAACGCCGATATGCGTCATTCCTTTGCCGTTTAAATCCCAACTGACGACATCGCCGGGTTTGTAATTTTCCGCCTTGTCGGTAATGGGCAATGCCTTTCCTTTGCGCTCGAAAAATTTTTGCAGGTTCAAAACTCTCCGGTGATCAATATTCGCGTCCGGTTTCGGCAGATTCCATTTCTGCGGATAGACGGCGAAGTTTTCCGACATATCTTCGTGAACTTCTTTTTGCAGATCAACGCCCGCCGCGCGAAAGGCGCGAATGACAACATCACTGCACACGCCCGTCTCCATCGGCACGTCGCCGTTCGGATAGTCAATCACAACATAACTCGGATCATAATGTTTGGTAACTTCGGTTTGCCTTTTCGCGCTTTCCAGAACTTTTCTGATACCGGGCGAAGCGATTTCGCTGATCTGCGGTTTTTCGGCGGTTCGTTCGATTTGTGGAGTCAATGAATGCGAATCGCGGCAGGCAAAGCCGAAAACGGAAATTATACAAATAATCGTGAAAAGACAGAGTTTTGATTTCAAAGAATTTTTCATCATAAACGGAAGCGATTCTAACATACGAAATTCAGCCTTCACAATTTTTTTACGAATTGCGAATGCTGAAAGTTGCTTGAAAGTTTTCCGCTTATTTTTTCTTTTTCGGTTTCGCTTTTGCCTTCGGTTTTGCGGCGGTTCGGTTTCTCGGCGTACGTTTCGGCGCGTTTTCCGGTTCACGAATCAAAATCGTGTTCGGATTGCCGTAATGCTGATACGCGCCCCACGTCGAATCGGCGGGCAGGATGGTTTTGTCGTGATACGGCGAGATTTTCATCCGCGCTTCGCTCAGAGCCGTGCCGAGATTCGCGCCTTCGGCAATCGTTTTTTCGTAAAATTTTTCGGCAAAACCGATGGCGTGTTCGTCGCTCACCTGCCAGCCTGCACCGATGTAGTTTTCGATGCCGCGGTCGAAAAACGCTTCTGCCAAGCCTGCCAATTGACGGTTCGATTCGATGGTCGGAAGACCGGCTGAAAAACAGGCGTTGGCGAAAACCAGACGCGGCACGCGCCGCAGACGGAAAATCTCTTTTGCCGAAAGGATCAGATTTTTGCCGAAAACCCAGCCGCTGTTCGACGGGTCTTCCGCGTCAAAAGTGCCGTGTCCGGCAAAATGGATGAGGTCGAGTTCTTCGTTAAAAATGAGTTCGAGAATTTTCACGATGTCGCATTCCTCATAACCGATACAGGCTTGAAACTGCAAATCAATTTTTCCTCTTAATTTTTGTTGCAATTGCCGGAAAAATTGTTTCAGCATGATGCCTTCGCGCCGCGCGCCGGGAAGCTGTAATTCTTGTTCGGGTGCGGGATCGGCAATTATTAAGGCTTTGAATTCCTTGTTCAAAGCCGGAGCCGCGCCGGGAACGCTCGCCCGCAGAGAACCGAATTGACGGCTGACGCGCAGGTCAACGCCGAAATTCGACGTGCGTCCCGCACCGCCGAAATACATCATCTCCCAGGGAATCGTGCTTGCTTCGCGGTTTAAGACCAAAACGAGCGGTTTGTCCGTATCAATGATGCTCTGAAAATCTTCGGGAATCAGGAATGAATGCAGAAGCCTGCCGTATTTTTCCTGTTTGACGATATTGTTCGAATAGCGAAGTTCGTCAACAAGCTGTTCGATGATCGTGTCGTTGACGGTGATTTGGCGCAGGGGAATCGCCGCGTTTGACGTAAAAGCGGCGATCTGAAATTTGCCGGGTTCGCGTTTTTCCGTTACCTCGATGAGCTTTTCGAGCGAGCGTTCGACCGACAGGCGCGTCAATAACGAAACTGTCGGCGTAAATTGCCGTCGCCGTCCCGTCTGACGGGTGATCGGCTTGCCTTCTTCCGGTTCATTTAAAGTAACTTCTACGTTGTTGTATCTGTTAGGTTGTTTCGCGCCTTTTGTGTTCGCGCTTTCTTCGATTTTTTTATTCTCGTCGGCAATGAATTTTCTGATCTGTTTTTTCCGGTCTTCACTGGTTTCCGCCAGAATGAGGGAGATTTTCTTCGGCTTTTCATTTTCGCTCAAACGCTCGACGGCGTCGGAAATTCCCCAGAAAATATTGCGGATAGCATGATCGGTCGAAAAATTGTCGAGACTCGCGCCGATAATGACGGTCGCAAACGTATCGTAACCCGTGCCGATTACGCCGAGCGTTACATTCATCATCAGATAGCGCAAATCTTCGCGGCTGAAACCGCCGAGATCGCCCATTCCGGCGACGATCACGGTTTCGACCGTTTTGTTGATCTCTTTATGCGGCAGACGATTCAGCGGCAGAGTGAAAATTTCGCCGAGTTCCATTCCGAGCATATTGTATTCGTAGCCGCGGCTGATCAAGCCGCCGATCTTTGCGTCAACCGCGCCGCCCGCGCCGCCCGGCGGCAGATTGCGGTATTGCCCGACAATGACGACCGGCGTATCAATCGCCGTTATGTCGCCGAAAATCCATCTGACATCGAGCGGGACGGGTTTGACATCCGGTTTTTCAGCGGCGGAGACGAGATCGAAATCGTCATCCACATATTCCTTTCCGCCGAGAACCGAGCGCAGGAGAATTTTTTCGGCTTCGAAAACTTCTTTCGCACTCGGCTGGTTCGATTCCTTGTCGCTCTGCATCCGGCGGACGACCGTATCGAGGATTTCCGTTTCGTAACTGATCGCCGGTTTATAAACCGCCGAACGCGGATTGATGATGACGGGTTTGGTGGTGGACAATTCCTGCGTCGCGCCTTTTTCGATGATGTCGGCGACGGCTTTCAGGACGCGGCGGTTATTTAAAAGACTTCCGTGCGGCGTGCCTTCGACGTAATAGGTCGTAACGCCTTCGAGCAGACCGAGTTTATGCGGAACCGTGCCGTCGCCGTCGAGCGTTACGTCGAAATCGTATTCGCTGCCTTCGAGAACTTTCAGACCGGAAGGCGTTTCGTAACCGACTCCGGCGATATACGCCATCCGGTTCGCGTCAATCGTCGAAGTGCGGCTGTCGAACAAGTCCTGATGAAATTTCGGCACGAGTTGAAGCTGTCCGTCAAAAGCCACGTCGGGAAATTTTTCCCAGATGGATTTTTCGTAAACTTCCGGGTTGACGAGTTTCGAAGGACATAATTGGTAAAGACCGGGAAACGAATTGACGATCCGAAACCAATCCGCTTTTGTCTGAAAGGGAAGAACTTTAGCGACGGTTTCGATCAGCGAATTTCTTCCCATAAGTGTTTGAATCGCCGCGAACGAACCGGAATTCGGCGTTCCGAGCATGATGAGCCGTCCTTTCAATTTATCCCAGAAATCCTTATGCCGGCGGATAAAACTTCTGACGACGAGACCGCCCATCGAATGCGCGACAAAATGCACTTCGCGTTCGCGGTCGAAAGTTCCGTCGCTTAATTTTTCCTCGACGAATTTCGCCAATTTATCAGCCGTGTCATTGACATTTAAACGCCAGTCGTAGGGGAACGGCGCGGCTTGCAGGCGTTCGAGCGCGAGCGCGTAATACCAGGCGATCAAACCGTCCGCTTTAACCGTTTCGCCGTTGGCGTTGGTCTTGCCGTCCGACGAAAGTTTGAGCCGTTCCATATCGCCTTTGACCATCCGCCAAAGGTTTACCCAGACGTGATCTTCGTCGTTGTTTTTTTCGATAACGGTCAGATGCGAACCCATTATGCCGGGAAGCAAAACGACATTACCGAGTTTTTTCTTGATCTCGTCGCCTTTTTTCGACCATTTGAGCAGGTCGAGAAATCTTTCTTCGCCGAAATAACTTCGCAAAAGTTCTTCTTGCGGGTCGGCTTTTTCTCCGGCGGCGCGTGTCTGCGGTTCGGCTTCTTTTAAGACTTTTCGAATGTCCTGCCAATCCATCTTAGCGACTTTATCCTCTATTGCTGACATTTTTTTTATCTCCTATGGGTCGAGGTTTTAATTAAAAACGGGAATTGATCTATGAAAAAATCTGCCGTTTTTTATTGCTGAATTTTCCTTCGAGCTGCGGGTGCTGCGGATAATCTTCGATCAGAACCGAAAGTCTTTGATGCAGTTGGTTGTATGTGATCTTGTAATTGGCTTCACGAATCGCCTGAAGCGCGTAATACGTCATCGCGCCGTGATAAACGCCGCCCAAAAATGCATCGTAGGAGTATTCCTTGTCCGTGCATCCGGTCAGTAAAACTTCTTTCATTCCCGATTCGGGATATTTGGTTTTCGATTCCGGTTTTGCCGTCCACGGATTCGCCAAGATCGGCAGACCGCGAAGCGCGGGACTTAAAAACCGGACCCGCCGGTCGTCGGGCGGGCGCATTCCGGGCAGAATATCGCTGATCGCCGCGCGTGTTGCTGTTCCCGAATGACAATTGTCCAAAATCGCCGTCAGGCTTACGTCTTTCGGCAGATTTTTGAAAAGCTGGCGCAGTTCGTCGTCAACAATGTGATTCGCGTCAATGTCGAACGGGCAAAGAATTTCGTCGTATTTCGATTCGTCGCCGTCCTTGTCGGCAACATACGAGCCGTGCGAAGAATTGGTAAAAACCAGAACGTCGCCCGCTTTCGCTCCGGCGAGCAGGTCTTTCAATCCGGCAACGATATTTTTCTTGGTCGCCTGCGAATCGAGCAAAATCTTGATGTCGCCGCCGGCAAAATTATAATGATTTTTCAGAAGACTTGCCCATGCGTTCGCATCATTGACGCATCCGTTCAGATCGTTTCCTTCATAGGGATAATCGTTGATGCCGACACACAAGGCTCTGTATTTAGCCGCTTTGACTTTCTTTTGGGTTTTGGTAGCCATAATTATACTCCTTTTGGGTTTTAGATTTTTGGGTTTGAAAGTTTCCGTCTATTAATGACTTTTTTCGTAAAAACATTACGAGTCGCGTCAGATATATTTGCCGAAATATTTATAATTTTCTTCAAACTGCATAAAATCCGCCGCTCCGATTGACCTTTCACGCCCGTTTTATGTATAATTTCAACTTTTCGGCTACCGGGCGAAACGACGCTCTAAGCGAGGAGATACTAAATAAAATGAGTTACGCAATTATCAGAACAGGCGGAAAGCAGTTTGCGGTCGAAGAAGGTCAAACTTTGCGCGTGCCGACGATCAACGAGAAAGAAGGCAAAAAGATTGACATCGAAGCTCTCGCCGTCGGCGAAGGCAAAGACGCTAAATTCGGCGGCGACGCGAAAGTAAAAGCGACGGTCGTCGGACACGGGCGCGGCGAAAAGATCATCGTTTTCAAAAAGAAGCGCCGCAAACAATACAAACGCAAACAAGGTCACCGTCAAGGTTACACGGAAATTAAGATCGAAAAAATATAGCGGTCAGCGGTCAGCAGTCAGCAGTCAGCAGAAAATATTTGACTTCTGTCTTCCGGCTTCTGTCTTCTTCATTAAAAGGAGTTAGAAATGGCACATAAGAAAGGTGTAGGTTCATCGAGAAACGGGCGCGATTCGCACGCCCAGCGGTTGGGACTCAAAAAATTCGGCGGCGAGCATGTTCTCGGCGGCAACATTCTGGCGCGTCAGCGCGGCACGAAATGGAAACCGGGCAACAATGTCGGTCGCGGCAAAGATGATACGCTGTTTGCTTTGATCGAAGGTTTCGTTAAATTCGAAAACAAAGGCAACAAAGGCAAATTTATCAGCGTTTATGCCGAAGGCGCGCCGGAGCTTGAAGCAAAAGCCGAATAAATTTTAGTTTTTAGTATTTTTGGCAAGATGCCGATGTCGAAAAATCTGACATTGGCATCTTTTTTGTGTTTATTTATCAAAAATTTTTCGGCAGATTTTGCATTTTTTCGGCGATAATTCAAGATTTAAAGACATTTTTCGGCGAAAAAATTAAAAAATTCGCCCTTTTTTAAATATTTTTTCGATTTGAAAATTTTTTTTCGGTGCGAATTTTAAGGTTTTACACAAGCCGAAAATTTTCGTTAAAAAAAGCGGGAAAACTTTAATTGAAACGATCAGGTTACTTCTAAAGTTTTCCACAGAATTTTCCACAGGTGGATGCAAAACTTTTCCACAGACTGTTCATCAAACGCCCATAAAATAAGGCGAAAAGTTAAAGTATTTTCTACTTGACATAAAAAATATCTGGTGTAAGATTCATCTACAGTCAAAATTGCTTACGGGCTTTTGACCGGTTCAGGGAGAGGCAAGCGGAGCGGTGACGCACCGATTTGAGAACAACAGATAAGCGGAATTTCAGTTGTTATTTACGCCTTGGATCGAAGCCGAAAGGCTTGCTAACGAAAGGTCTTCGGACTTTTCAAGTTGTTTGGATAAAAACAGACAACGCCTTTTGGAAGGTACAGCCGAAAGGTTAGCTATGTCGCTCTTTTGCTTCGGCAATCGAGCCTCGTTGCCGGAAATCGTAACCGGCGGTGGAGGAAAAGCCACCACAACAAAAACCTATGGGCATCGCGCTTTACGCAAGCGCAACAAAAATGTGCAAACATTTTTGGATGCTGACCGGAAACGCGCTCTCCGCAGAGGCTTTTCGGGATACAAAAATCGGCAGATCAGGCGTGTACATGCAGGATTTGCCACCCTGATTGAAAATACTTCGGTATTTTCTTGAGGAATAACGAATACGCTGTTTTCGGACTTGTTTCGGAAACAGCGTATTTGTTTTTTAAATTCCCGCTTGTTTGCCAATCCCATATCCAAAATCTAAAATCTAAAACCGTATATGTTTATTGACCGCGTGAAAATTCACGTTAAAGCGGGCGACGGCGGAAACGGCGTAACGGCTTTCCGGCGCGAAAAATTCGTCCCGCGCGGTGGACCTTCGGGCGGCGACGGCGGTGTCGGCGGCAGTGTCTGGCTCGAATCCGACGAAGGATTAAACACGCTTCTGCACCTGCGCTACAATCCAGAACACCGCGCCGAACGCGGCAGACACGGCGAAGGCTCGAACCGGCACGGCAAAAACGGTGAAGACATAACGGTAAAAGTTCCGGTCGGCACGCAGGTTTTCGATGCCGAAACAAACGAACTGCTTTTTGATTTTACCGAGCCGGAACAAAAATTCCTGGCGGCGAAGGGCGGCAAAGGCGGCTGGGGCAATCAGCATTTCGCCACGCCGACGCGGCGCGCTCCGCGTTTTCATTACACGGGCAGACCGGGCGAAGAAAAGGAACTGCAATTGGAATTGAAATTAATTGCGGATGTCGGTCTGGTCGGTTTTCCGAATGCCGGAAAATCAACTTTAATTAGTGTAATTTCCGCCGCCAAACCGAAAATCGCCGATTATCCTTTTACTACCTTAGAGCCGAATCTCGGCGTGGTTGATCTCGGCGAATTTAAAACATTCGTTGTTGCCGACATTCCCGGCTTGATCGAGGGCGCAAGCGAAGGCGCGGGGCTTGGCGACCGCTTTTTGCGTCATGTCGAGCGCACGAAATTGATTTTGCATCTCGTTGATGTCTCTTCGATTTCCGGCAGAGACCCGGTTGAGGATTACGAGATTATCAACAATGAACTCGCCAGTTATGACGAAAATTTAGCCGAGCGACCGCAGATCGTCGTGGCGACAAAACTCGACGCTCTGGACGAGCCGGAAAGATTGGAAAATTTGCGCGAGCGGGCGAAAAAGGACGGGAAAGAATTTCTCGAAATTTCCGCCGTGACGAATCAGGGAACGAAAGAATTGGTTTCGGCAGTGGCAAAAAAATTGGAAGAAATAAAAGAAGCGGAATTAGATTTGAACCAGGAAATTGATGATTAAAGATTTATTCGATATGCGAATGAACGACGGCTCACGGCATTTCGTTGATATGCCGGAAGCAGTTTTCTTCGACGAATTTGCAGATCACGCGGAAAAACTAGACGGTGCGGAAATCACGAATTTTATAACCGACGGCGTATTAGAAATGTGGCTCGATTTCGATTTTCGCGGTCATCAGTTTTCGGTCAACAATCAATACGGCGACTACTGGTTTTTTGTCCAAGACCCGGATTGTCCCGATGAAATTCTGCTCGAAGTGTGCGACCATTTTCGGCGGCTTTTGGAAACGAAATGAAACGAATCGCATTTTACGGCGGCTCGTTCGATCCGCTTCATATCGGGCATCTGGCAATCGCGCAAAAACTTCTGGAAGTTTTTGAATTGGACGAATTTTGTTTCATTCCGGCATTTCACGCGCCGCACAAAAAAGATAAGAAAATAACTCCGCCCATTTGCCGTTATGCGATGCTCGCGCTGGCGACGAACACGGATGAAAAAATTAAAATCTCGACTATTGAACTCGACGCGCCGGAAAGACCTTATACTTTTGAAACGCAGGCGAAATTATTAAATTACTACGGCGAATCGGCGGAGATATTCTTCGTTATCGGCGCGGATTCGTGGAACGAAATAACAACGTGGCGCGAATGGGAAAAAGTTTTGACGCAAACAAATATCATTGTCGTAACGCGCCCCGATTACGAAATCGTTTTCGATCACGTTATAGACGAAATCAGAAAAAGAATTGTAGATTTACGAAATAATCAACCAAAAACCAAAAACCAAAAACCAGAAACCAAAAACCGAATTTTTATTACCGATGCCGTTTTCATAGACGTTTCGGCGAGCGAAATCCGGCAAAAAATCAAAGACGGCGAGAGCGGGTGGAGCAAACTTGTGCCGGAAGAGGTTGCAAAATACGTCAAAAAATATAACCTTTACATTTAACGAAATTTTTTTATGGAAGCAACACAGGAAAAATCTTTACAACACCAAGCGGCGGAAACCTTGCTTGTTACCGAAACGCGCACACCGTTTACGGAACTGGACGAAGAGGTAAAACTCGCGCTTGAATGTGCCAGCGAAAAAAAGGCTTTTGATATGACCGCGCTCGATCTGCGCGAGATTGCGAGTTTTGCGGAATTTTTCGTTATTTGTAGCGGAGCGAATCAGCGGCAGGTTCAGGCGATCTCGGACGAGATTGACGAACAGCTCAAAAAGCAATTAAAATCGCGCCCCGTCCGCGTCGAAGGCTACCGCACGGGCGAATGGGTTTTGATGGATTACGGCGATTTTATCGTGCATATTTTCGAAAAAAACGCGCGCGAGTTTTACGATCTGGAACGTTTATGGCGCGACGCGAAAAAAGTCGAGTTGCCGGAGGAATTTAAATAGCCACGAACAAACACGAAAATTCACGAAATTTTTAAAAGTTCTTTTTCGTGTCTTTTTGTGTTTGTTCGTGGCTAAAAAATATGATTTTTCGTTTCATCTGGGTTGGAAAAACCAAAGACCAAAATTGGCGGGCGCTGCAGGAGGAATATTTTGCGCGCCTGTCGCATTTTGTACGGTGCGAGATCACGGAGATCAAAGATTCCACCAAAGAAACTGAAGGCAAACTTATCTTGGAGAAACTGAATCAAAGTGCATTCGTCTGTATTTTGGACGTGAAGGGACGCTCAATTTCTTCGCCCGAACTGGCTAAAACGATAGAAAATTGGCAAAACCGCGGACTCAAGGAAGCGGCTTTTGTCATCGGCGGAGCGGAAGGTCTCGCTTCTGAGGTTGTCGAAAAGGCTGATTATAGTTTATCCTTATCGTTTCTTACTTTCACGCACGAAGCGGCGAGAGTAATTTTGTTAGAGCAGTTATACAGAGCTTATACGATAATAAGAGGATTTCCATATCAAAAATGACTAAGACACAAGCAAATGAAGTCAGAAACAAATTGCTCGCCGAGCGCGAGATCATTCTGACGAAATTAAACGGAAATGATCTTTCCATAGATGATTCGGAAACGCCTGATCCGGTTGATCTGGCGGTTAGAAATTATTCAAAGAATGTTCAGCTCGCGCTGTCGGAAAACGAAAGCCGCCAGCTCGAACTGATTGACGAAGCGTTGGAACGTCTCGAAGACAAGGAATACGGCGTTTGCCAAAACTGCGAAAAAGAGATAAATCCGAAACGCCTTGCGGCGATACCCTGGGCGCGTTACTGCCTCGATTGTCAGGAACTGCGCGAACAAGGGTTGCTTGACGAAGATTAAAATTTAGCGAAAGGCTTGAGCGAAAAAGTTCAAGCCTTTTTCATTTTCGAAAATTATCTGTCCACAGATAAACACAGATGCACACAGATATTTTTTGATTCTGAAAAGCTAAATTAAATATCTTATAAAATCTGTGTTTATCTGTGTCCATCCGTGGACGACTTTTCTTACTCCCGTTTATGCTGACGAAGGTTTTAGATTCGCTTTTAACCGTTCTTTACCCGCAAGCTTGTCAAAATTGCGGCGCGAGCGTTGAATATTTCGAACTCGGCACGGCGTGTCAAAACTGCTGGCAAAAGACTCGCATTTTTTCCGGCTCGGAAACCATCTGTTACAAATGCAGTAAATTCTTAAGCGAAAAGGAAACCGATTATTTATCATATTGTCACGGGTGCGACGCGCATTTTTACGAAAAGGCGCGAGCCGCCGGACTTTACGAAAACGCCTTGCAAACTTCCGTTTTAAATTTAAAACGCGCACCTTTTGTTTGTAAAAAACTGCGAAATGTTTTTATCGCGGCTTTTGAAAAATCGGATTTTCAAGATGCCGATTTGATCGTTCCGACCCCGCTTTCCAAAAAAAGATTTCTCGAACGCGGTTTTAATCAAGCGGCGGTTTTGGCGAAAATTCTCTCTAACGAAACAAAACTAAAACTCGACGAACAAAGCCTTATCAGAAAAATTCACACGCCGATGCACCGCGCCGGAATGGATACGAAAGCGCGGGAATTGACGGTCAAAAACGCCTTCGAGGTAACGCGCCCGAATCTCATAAAAGGCAAAAATATTTTATTAATTGATGATGTTTTTACATCCGGCGCGACCGCTTCGGCGTGCGCGAAAGTTTTGAAAAAGGCAGGTGCGGAGCGGGTTTATGTTTTGACTTTGGCGAGAGCGTTCTAAGAGGGATGAGGGATGAAGGATGAGGGATGAAATCATCTCAAAATTATTCATCCCTCATCCTTCATCCTTCATTTAATTTCCAATTCAAACGGCATCAGCATCATCGCTTCGCCGCGTTTCATTTGATCGAGCATCGCGGCGTATTTCAGAGTTTTGCGAACGTCTTCGGGCAGGGATTTGATGACGGCTTCCTGCGCTTTTTGTTCTTCGGTTTTGTTGAAGGTCGTATCTTCCGCCGTGCCGAAAATCTTTGAGAGGAACGGAACGGGTTTCGGGTAAGCGATACGTTTGACATCTTTGTCCGCCGGAAGCTTGGCAAGTTCTTTGGCAATATCAATCGCTTTTTCCAGCCCGCCGAATTCGTCAACCAGACCGCGTTCTTTCGCCTGAAATCCCGTCCAGACGCGACCTTGACCGAGTGCATCAACTTCTTCGACCGTTTTGTTTCGACCTTGCGCGACTTTCGGAATGAAATTGTCGTAATAGATACTTCTGGTTTGACCCCACATTTTTTCCAATTCGTCGCCTTCCCATTTCGTATTTTCGCGGAACAGTCCGGCGTTTTTGCCGCGCAGAGTGTATTGCGTCGTCACGCCGACCCAATCGTAGAAACCGTTCAAAATCGGCTTGCCTAAAAACACACCGATCGAGCCGGTCAGCGTCGAAGGTTCGGCGACAATTTTATTGGCGTTGCAGGAAATGTAATAACCGCCCGAAGCGGCGACATCGCCCATCGAAACGACGACCGGTTTTTTCTCTTTCGCTTTCTCGATGGCGTGCCACATCACATCCGACGCGAGAGCCGAACCGCCGGGTGAGTCAACTCTTAAAACGATCGCTTTGATCGTTTCATCTTCCGTTGCTTCCGTTAAGGCTTGAACGATCGTGTCCGAACCGACCGTCTGACCGCCGAGCGGAGAGTTGTTCGATTTGCCCGAACCGATTCCGCCCGAAGCATAAATGACCGCGACTCTTTCGCCGTTATTTAATCCCAAAGAATCAGCCGGAACGTCGCGGTAGCTTCCGGTGCTGACCGTCCGCAATTTGTCTTCCGCTTTGTAGCCGAGTTGGGTTTTCAGTTTTTCATAAACCTGATCGCGGTAGATGGCTTCGTCAATCAAACCGAGCGACTGCGCCTGTTTCGCGTTATACGGCGCGTTGTCAATCAGAGCCTTTACGTCTTCCGGCGATTTATTGCGCGATTCGGCGATGGCGGTCGAAACGCGGTTGTAGTAATCGTCCAGAATGGCGTTGATAACTTCCTTCTGCCCTTCGGTCATTTCCTTTTCGGTGTATTGGTCGGGCGCGTTTTTGTATTTTCCGATCTTTAAGAATTGCGGCTCAACGCCCAATTTGTCGAGCGAACCGCGAAAAAACATCGCTTGCGCGGCAAAGCCCGTGATATACAGATCGCCGGCGGGCGGCAGGTAAATTTTATCGGCGGCGGCGGCGATGTAATATTCCTTGTTCGTCCCCATTTCCATATAGGCATAGACGGGTTTGCCCGACGCTTTGAAATCCTTGATCGCCTCGCGCAGTTCGTCCGCTTTGCCCCAGCCGATGCCGGGAAAATC
>JBGTSF010000013.1:0-76816 GCA_041940425.1 Pyrinomonadaceae bacterium | reverse complement strand
TCGACATCGCCGCGCTCTAAAATCCATTTTCTCCGTAATTGCGGCAAACCTTCGCGCACATCGCATTTCTCGTTCGGGTCGGTCCAAACGCCGCTCGTGTCATACACACGCACCGGCGGATTTTCTTCCAGATTCCCGTCAAAATCCTTCGACGGACTCAAAGCGATTTCCCGAAACGGAACTCTTAACTGATGTTTATTTTCATTGACCGTCGAACCGTTCGTTTCGACATAGATTTTCCGCGAAGCAGGCAATTTCACTTCGTCGGATGTTTGTTCTGATTTTGAATTGTTTATTTTGAATTTTGAATTATTTTCCATTGTTTTTCTCCCTTCGTCGGTATTATCCGCATCAGGTTTTTAGCGTCTTGTTTCGTTTGAAACAACTCTCAGCACCATCGCTCCGCTGAAAACTTTTGCTTAATTAAATCTTAATACATAATAAAGTTTCAGTCATTTTTCTTTGCAAAATTATGATTATCGAAACTCAGGGAAATCTATTGGAAGCGAAAACAGAAGCAATTGTTAATCCAGTAAATTGTGTCGGCATGATGGGCAAAGGTTTAGCTTTACAGTTTCGCAAGAAATTTTCCGAGGATTATTTCAAAAATTACAAACGCGCCTGTCAAAACGGAGAATTACAGATCGGAAAAGTTCACGTTTACGATTTAAATAACGAAATGAATCCGAAATTCATCATTGATTTTCCGACGAAAGATCATTGGCGTGGAAAAAGCAGAATAGAATATATCGAAACCGGATTGCAAAGTTTGGTTGAAGCAATCGAAAAACGAAAAATCAAATCAATCGCTTTGCCCGCGCTCGGTTGCGGTTTAGGCGGTTTAAATTATAGCGAAGTTCGGACTTTAATCGAAAAAACTTTTGTTCATATTTCAACTACTGAAGTTTTCTTATTTATTCCAAGCTACAACCGATAATTATTTCCATTTAAAAAATAACCAAAATCGTTTGCCAATTAGTCATTTTGCGTGAAACTTCTCAATTTGGCGATGCACTTTTAATTCAGTAAAGTTAAAACTGATTTTATGAATATCCTTTCGCTGGAAAATGTTTCCAAAAATTACGGCATCAAACCGCTTTTCGAAAATGTCACGCTCGGGTTTGAAGGCGCGGACAAGATCGGCATTATCGGCGCGAACGGTTCGGGCAAAACCACATTCTTGCGCGTCGTCGCCGGAACAGAAACGCCCGACACCGGAAATGTCGTTCGCGCTAATAACAAAACGCTCGCTTTTTTGGAACAAAATCCGCAGTTTGACGGAGAGAAAACCGTTCTCGAAACCGTTTTTGCGGCGAGCGACGGCGTGATGAAAACGGTTCGTGATTACGAAACGGCGTGTCAGGAATTGGCGGTCAATTATTCGGACGAACTTCTGGAAAAAGTTTCGCGGCTTCAGCACGAACTCGAAATCTCCGGCGGTTGGGAAATCGAAACGAATGCGAAAACCGTTCTGACAAAACTCGGCATTACCGACACTTCTCTAAAAATGAAAACGCTGTCCGGCGGGCAAAGAAAGCGCGTCGCGCTGGCGCACGAACTTATTTTTAAACCCGACATTTTGATTCTCGACGAGCCGACGAATCATCTCGATGCCGACACCATCGAATGGCTCGAAGATTATTTAAAAAGATATTCGGGCGCACTGCTTCTGGTGACGCACGACCGTTATTTTCTCGACCGCGTAACGAACAGAATTTTTGAAATTGACCGCGGCACTGTTCAGAGTTTCGGCGGAAATTACGCTTATTATCTGGAGAAAAAAGAGGAACAGGAAACGCTTCGCGCCACCGAAAATCATAAACGCGAACAGCTTATCAAAAAAGAACTCGCGTGGCTTCGGCGCGGCGCAAAGGCGCGGACGCGCAAGTCGAAACACCGCGTCAACGCCGCCTATGATCTGATGAATCAGCCGAAAGAAAAAGCGAAAGCCGAAATGGACATCGCCATCGGCGCGAAACGCCTCGGAACAAAGATCATCGAACTCGAAAACGTTTCCAAATCTTACGGCGAAAAAGTCTTGATCGAAGATTTTTCGTATCTGGTTAAGCGCGGCGACCGCATCGGCATTATCGGCAAAAACGGTTCGGGCAAAACGACGCTTCTGGAAATTATCACCGAAAGAATCAAGCCCGATGCGGGCGAGATCGAGATCGGGCAGACCGTCCATGTCGGCTATTACGATCAGGAAAGCCGCGCCCTTAATGAAGATCAGCGCGTGATTGATTACATCAAGGAAGTCGCCGAATATGTGACGACCGTTGACGGCGCATCAATCACGGCTTCGCAGATGCTCGAAAAATTTCTGTTCGCGCCGTCGGCGCAGTATTCGTTCATCGGCAACCTGTCGGGCGGCGAACGTCGCCGGCTTTATCTTCTGCGAATCCTGATGGCACAGCCGAACGTGCTTTTATTGGACGAGCCGACCAACGATCTCGACATTCCGACATTGATCGCGCTCGAACAATATCTGGACGATTTTCCCGGCGCGTTAATTGTCGTCAGCCACGACCGCTATTTTCTCGACCGCACGATTGAAAGCATTTTCAAATTCGACGGCAAAGGCAAAGTCCGCGAATTTGCCGGCGATTATTCCGCTTATTTGGAAACTATCGAAAGCGAAGAAGCCGAAATCAAAGAGGCAGAAACCCGCGCGTCAGCAAGGGTGGAAAAAACTTCTCAGCCGGAAAAACCGAAATCCCAAAAACTCTCGTTCAAAGAAAAACGCGAACTCGACGCGCTCGAAGCGGAAATTCCCGAAACCGAAGCGCGCCTCGCCGAAATCAAAAATGAACTGATTCAATTTGCGACCGACGCATACAAGTTGAACGAACTCGTTACCGAACAGGAAAAATTAAACTCGCTACTCGAACGCTCGATCGAACGCTGGGCGGAACTCGCCGAACGTGCCGATTTATAGTTCAAAGTTCATCTTCATAATTTTTTCAGAAAATCTTCAGAATTTTCTAAAGATTTCCGCGCGCTCGTTTCTTCATAATGGCTTTTGTCTGAGGCTTTAAAAAATTTATCAGCTTACCCCCGAAAGACGAAAAAAATCAGAAAAGTCAGGAGTGAATTTATGAAAAATATAGGCATCGTCGGCTGCGGTATCGGCGGACTGCATCTCGGTTTGTTTTTACAGAAATACGGCATCAATGCGGATATCTACTGCGACCGTTCGCCCGAACAGATCCGCGCCGGGCGCATCCAGAATTTTGTCATCCGTTTTAAGAACACGCTTGAAAACGAACGCTTTCTCGGTGTCAATCACTGGGATTACGAAGATTTCGGCGTGTTCGGCGTTCATATGTATATCGGCGGCGAACCCGCGCCGCTCACATGGTTCGGTTCGAAACAACGCCCGTCGAGCGGCGTTGATATGCGTATCTATCAGTCAACTCTGCTCGAAGATTTTATCGAACGGGGCGGCAATGTTTTTATCGGCAAGATCGAAGCGAGCGACGTTGAAAGACTTTCGGAAAATTACGATCTGATGGTCGTCGCTTCGGGGCGCGGCAGTCTGACGGAAATGTTTCCGCGCAATGCGGAACGCTCGCCCTACACCGCGCCGCAGAGAAGAATATCCGGCGGATTTTTCCGCGGGCTTGATTTTCCCGATCCGGTCGGCGTTATCTACAGCGTTTCGCCCGGCAACGGCGAGGTTTTTCAGGCGCCGTTCACGACCTTTGAAAACCGGCGCGTGTGCAGTCTGCTTTTTGAAGCGATTCCGGGACAGGCTTTCGACGCGCTTTCGGAAACGCGCTACGAAGACGATCCCGAAAAATTCGAAACGACCGCGCTCGATCTCGTGCGCGAACACGCGCCGCTGATCTATGAGCGGATAAACGTCAAAGAATTCGGCGTTACGCGACCGCAGGATGTCATACAGGGCGCGATCACGCCGACCGTTCGAAACGGGTATGCGGCGCTCGGCAACGGAAAATTCGCGATGGCGCTCGGCGACGTTCACATCCTGTTTGACCCGATCATCGCGCAGGGCGCAAACAACGCGTCGCGCTGCGCTTTTATTCTCGGCGAAGCTTTACTCGAAGACGCGCCGTGTGACGAAAATTTCTGCCGCGAAACCGAACAAAAACTCTGGCAGGCGGCAAAGGCGGCAAGCGAATGGACAAACGCCGTGCTTCAGCCGCCGCCGCCGCACGCCATCGAAATATTCGCCGCCGCATCGCAAAATCCGGCGATCGCCAGTGAACTGGTCGAAAACTTCAACGAACCGGAACGCAACTGGGAAATTTTCAGCAGTCCGGCAAACGCGGCGAATTATTTGAAAAAACACTCTTTTCAACAGGCGGCGGTTTAAGACTGTTGAAAACTTTCATAAAGCGGAAATGCGACCGCGAGGGAGCGTGTCTTTAATGTTATGACACGCTCCCTCGCGGTCGCGTTTCTGCCTTTGTTTCGGTAAAATTAAAACGAACGATGGAAAATTCCGAACCAATCGAAATCTCCGAAAATAAAAAACCGTCCGCCATTGTGCTTTATGCGGCGTGGATCGTCGCTTTGATCGCAACGGTCGGGAGTCTTTTTTTCAGCGAGGTGATGCAGTTGCCGCCGTGCGTTTTGTGCTGGTATCAGCGGATTGCGATGTATCCGCTCGTTTTGGTTATCGCGGCGGGAATCGTTCTGCGTGATAGAAAAGTGAAATTTTACGCTTTGCCCCTCGCGCTCAGCGGTTTGGTGATTTCGGTCTATCACAATCTTTTGTATTACGGCTTGATTCCCGATTCGATCACGCCCTGCACGCAAGGCGTTTCCTGCACGACGGTGCAGATCGAATGGCTCGGTTTTATCACTATTCCTTTGATGGCTCTCGCGGCGTTTGTTTTAATATCCGTGTGTCTTTTGTTTTACAAAATCGAAAAATAATTTATGAGTAAAGAAATCAAACTTTTAGCCGTTATCGGCGTTTTGGTCATTATCGCCGCGGTCGTCGGCGCGAATTATTATAGAAATTCCGTTCAGAATGAGCGCGTCGGCGGAAATACGAATTCTACAAATAAACCCTCGATTCCCGCCGAAACTTTAGTGCGTCCCGACAGCCCCGTGCTCGGCTCGCCGGACGCGCCCGTTACTTTGGTCGAATTTCTCGATCCCGAATGCGAATCGTGCGCCGCGTTCGCGCCGGTCGTTAAAAACATCCTGAAAGAATATGACGGCAAGGTGCGGCTCGTCGTTCGTTATATGCCGCTTCATCCGAATTCGATGAAAGCCGCGACTTTGACCGAAGCCGCCGGCGAACAGGGCAAATACTGGGAAATGCAGGAACTGCTTTTTAAAAAACAACCCGAATGGGGAACAAAACACGGTCCGCCGACCTCCGCGCCGAAGCCGGATGTCAACGCGCTTTTTGAAAAATACGCGATGGAAGTCGGGCTGGATATGGAAAAACTGAAAAACGCGGTCAATGAAAACCGTTATTATTCAAAACTCGAACGCGATTACCGCGACGGGCAGACGCTCGGCGTGCGCCAAACCCCGACTTTTTTCGTCAACGGCAGACGTTTGGCGCGGTTCAGCGAATCGGACCTGAGAGCATTGATTGACGATGAGTTGAGAAAATAAGATGAAATAAAAAACCTCGCCTTATTCAAGCATTTTCGAATATTTTTTAAATAGCGAAACGGGAGACTTTATGTGATTCCGCGCCGCGCGGCAGACCGAATTCTTCGTATAACCATCAGCTTGTTTAATTTTTCGGCGGCTCTCAGATTTTCTTTGGTGTAGCGGTCGGCTTTTTCCACAGCCTGTGGAAAATCTTCGGCTGAAAATAATTTATAATTTCCTCTTCAAAATCCCGTCTGGCATTGTCCTTGCGTCTTTTAACTTTCAACGATTTTTTAGTAACGATTTGTTACACTCGCTCGTTTTCGAGTGTAAAGGAGGAGAAGGAAATGGCGCAATGTGAAGTTTGCGGCAACAACTACTATCTCGCTTTTGAAGTAATCACGGCGGGAAACAAGCATGTTTTCGATTGTTTCGAATGCGCGATCCATAAACTCGCGCCGGTCTGCGCGACGTGCGGCTGCCGGATCATCGGACACGGCATCGAGGCGCAGGAGACATTTTTCTGCTGCGCGTTCTGCGCGAGAAAAGCCGGAGTCGAAGGCGTGAAAGATCACGTCTGGGGCGAAGAAAAAGAGTCGGTCAAAAAATATGCTTGATCGAAGACCGATCATAGATTTTTGCAAAGAAAACCGCTGAATAATTAATGGTTGACAGTTGATAGCCGATAAACTTTCGCACGGCGGATTTTATCAATTGTCAATTTTCATTTTTTCATTATTTCGGCAGTTTTTATTTTATATTGTTTCCGTTCGGTTACGGGTTCAAAGTTTCAAGTTTAAGTTTTCTATTTCAAAGTTTAACGCTTTTCTTAAAACTTTGAGCCTTAAACCTGGGACTTTATTTTTTTGGAGACAAGGTTTTCGGTCTTTGGTTTTGAATGTTTGAAAAGAGCTGTTTTTAATATGAAAAATTAGCTTGACCAAAAATTAAAAACCAAAAACCGAAAAGGAGAGTTTAATTATGAAAAAAGACAAGACATTTTGGGGAGTTTTAGCGGGCATCGGCGCGGGCGCGGCGGCGATGTATTTTCTCGATCCCGACAGAGGCGCGCGCCGCCGCGCACTCGTCAGCAATAAGGTATCGAGCGCGGCACACCAACTTCCCGACGCGGTGCGCGTAACCAGAGAAGATTTATCAAACCGCGCTCAGGGCGTTTGGTATGAAGCGCGAAATCTATTTACAAAACAGGATGACGACGCGGACGATCAGGTAATCGAAGCGCGCGTCCGTTCTAAATTAGGACGCATCGTATCGCACCCGCATGCGGTCACCGTGAAATCGGAAAACGGCGATATAACGCTCAGCGGCATTATTTTAGCCGATGAGGTTGCCGGATTGCTCACATGCGCCGATTCGGTTCCGGGCGTGAAAAGCGTCGAAAACAATCTCGAAGCGCACGATTCGCCCGAAGGCATTCCGAGTCTGCAGGGCGGCACACGGCGCGAAAACCGCTGGGAATTCTTTCAGGAAAACTGGTCGCCCGCGGCAAGATTTGTCGCCGGAACGGCAGGCACGGCGGCTCTCGCTTACGGCTTAACAAAACGCGATGCGGTCGGTCTCGGTTTAGGCGCGGTCGGCGCGGCGCTCCTGGCGCGAAGCGCGACCAACACCGAACTGCAAAGCCTGATCGGATTCGGCGAAGAAACCGAAAAACCGCAGACCGTTCATTAAATATTCAACGGGAGAAATCGAAATGGAAAAAATTCAAACCGAAGATCAATGTCAGCATCCGGGATGCGAGTGCGCGCGTCCTTCGACGGGCGATTACTGCGGCGATTACTGCCGCACCGCGCAGAAAGGCGGTATGGATGAACACTGCCGCTGCGGTCATCCCGAATGCAGAGAATAGACGAGGTTTTTGGACGGCTGAACCGCCGTTCAAAAAAAAACGATGCTTTCTCACTCAGCCATAGTTGAGAAAGTTTGGAAATACAATTACGAAATAAAACTTACAAGGAGGTTTAACTAATGGCTAACAGATTTAGAAACAGAAACTACGGACGCGGAGACTACGGTAACCGCTCGGATTACGGCAGAAACCGCTACCGCAACGATTACGAAAACGAACGCTACGGCGGTTCGCCGCGATTCGGCGGCTATGATTACGACCGCGAAGAAAACTACTTCGGCGGCGGCAATATGAGTTATGGTCAGGGCTACACCGGAATGAATTTCGACCGCGGCTACAGCTCATACGACCGCGATTTTGATGAAGACGAATACACGCGCTACAACCAGCCGAGCCGCGCCTACACGGGATTTTCCGGCAGAAGCGGAGGCAGAAACTACGACCGTGAAAACTATTACGGCGGTCGCTCCAACTATGACGATGATTATGACCGCGGCGATTACGGCGGTTATTACGGAAGCGATTATGACGAAAACCGCAGTTACGATCCCGGTTATTATCAACGAAACAGATACGGAAACGACCGTTCATACGGAAGCGAATATACGGGCAGTGAGCGCGGATACGGGCGCGGCAATCGCGGCAGATATGATTACGACCGCGAAGACCGCGGATTTTTCGATAAAGCCGCCGATGAAGTCGCATCATGGTTCGGCGACGAGGAAGCCGAACGCCGCCGCCGGCTGGACGAGCGGCAAAACTACCAGGGCTACCGCGAAAATCATCGCGGGCGCGGACCGAAAAACTATACGCGCTCGGACGACCGGATCAAGGAAGACATCAATGACCGTCTGACCGACGATTATTACCTCGACGCGTCGGACATTGATGTCGAAGTCAATAACGGCGAAGTTACATTGACCGGAACGGTTGACAGCCGGTATGCGAAACGCCGCGCGGAAGACATCGCCGAAGATATTTCGGGCGTAACGCACTGCGAAAACCGCATTCGCGTCAACGAAAGTTTTTACGGTCGGGACGATTCGTCATTGACGGATACGACGACCGGAACTTCTATAACCGATACGACCGATACGACGACAAAAAGCCGAAGCAAAACGGCTTGATTTCGGAAAACTTTAACCGGAACGCGGGAAAATGGTTCCCGCGTTCTTTTATTTTGAAAAACAGGAATTATGGGACAAACAAAACAAGCAAAAATTGATGAGAAAAACCGTGTTGACAAAGTAGGCGAAACAAACGTTTATCCGGTTTCGGAAATGGAAGGCGCGGGCGACGATGCGAAAGTGCGCAGCGAGGCTTCGCTTGGAAAAAACGAAAACGAACAAGAAGCCTCCGAGAAGTCCGGTTCACCGGAAGTTATCGAACTCGGCGACGGAAAAGACAGCGAAAAAAATAATTGATAAAGCGTAATTACATTATTTTCTGCTTTAACCATTTTATTTCCGTTAAAACGGCTCGCCGGATTCCGCCTAAAAAAAGCCGCACGGGCGCGCCGCCGCTAAAGGCGGACGCGATGGCGTAGAGTGTGCGGACGGAAAATTGCGGTTCATTTGAAATGGCGAAAACCGGCTCCCATCGTTCGGGGCGGAGCTTCGCTTTGAACGCGTCGAGACCGTCGAAATTATAAAACCGGCTCGCGTGTTTCCTCATCCAGAAAAGCAGAATGTGAAGCCACAGAGGATTTTCAAACTGCGGGATGTCGGCTCGCGTCGAAAGCGGCGCGAGTCCGAGCGTCGCGTATTCGTAACCGTCTTTTGCCATGACGCGCATCGCCCGGTCAATCATCAGTTCGACCGTCCCGTTCGGCGAATCGGGGCGGTGAACAAACTGCTCGAAAAGCCAGCCGTTGCGCTTTGCGACGGGCGATAGAAGAACAAAACCGATAACCTCATCATCCAATTCAGCGACAAAAATTCTTCGATCCTCAAGACGCGAAAGCGTTTCCGGTTCGACCAGAAACGCGAGCGGCGGCAAACCTTTTTTCGAAAGCCAATCGCGCAGGCATTTTTCCAATGCCGGATGATTCCGCGCTTTTTCGCCCGACCATTCGGTTACTTTTACATTTTTGTTTCGCGCGCGGTTCAATTGCGCCCGCAGTGATTTATGACTTGCGATAATTTTCGCCCAATTGCGCGGACACCAGATGGGCTGCGCGCCGAGCAGAACTTTCGCGTAATTTTTCGATTCCGAACAGATCGCTTCGAGCCGCCGTTCGGAGCAGAAATAACAAACTCTTTCATTTTCCCGCGCCGCGTCCTGCTCGAATTCGGCGGCGGTTTCGCGCAAATCTTCCTTTTCGCAAACCGGCGCGCCGGCGACGACGCGCACGCCGCCGCGCGAAACAAACCCGACGACCGCGTTTTTCACACCGGAAAACCAATGCCGAATGCCCGGATTAATAATCTGATACGAAGTCGAATTCCAGCCGCAGGACAAGACGATTTGACGGACGCGGGCAAGCGAGGAAATCTCTTTTTCCGCCGCAATTTCAAAAGTTTTTAATTGTGCCGCCGCTCCGTCGTTCATCGCTTTTTCAAGTCTAATCAAATACGGGCACGAGGTGAAGCATACAGCCGCTTTCAGTTTCTGGCACCGGTCTTGCGTTTTATAACTTAATTGTTAATTAGTATCGAATCGCTACACACGGCATTGAGAGGTAATAATGGCGGAAAACAATCAACCGGAAGTCCGGGAAACTATTGCGAGAAATAAATGGGCGTATATCGGCTGCGGCGCGATCATTCTGATGACGGTCGCGCTCTTGTTGTTAGTTTTTTGGTTCGGCACCGAAATAAGCCCGTGGGGTAAAGATCCCGGTCCCGGTCCGTAATTTCAAAATAATGACGAATGGCTTTTTTGAAAAATGACGGCGCGGAATTTGAAAGACAAGGAGGAATCTATGCATCACAAGAACGAACAAAACGGCAGTAACATTTTAAAAGGATTAGCGGCGGGAATCGTCGGAGGACTGGCGGCGACATTCGTCATGACGCAGTTTCAGACGGCGGTTTCCAAACTCAGCGAATCTTCGAACGGCGAAGACAGTAAAAAGAAAAAGCAAAAAGAAGAAGGCGAAAACGCGACGGTGAAAACCGCCGAAGCGATTTCCGAAACGGTTTTCGACCATCAACTCGAAAAGAACGAAAAAGAACCGGCTGGAAACGCCGTGCATTACGGGTTCGGAACGATGATGGGCGCGGTTCAGGGCGTGGCGGCGGAAGTCGCGCCGATCACGGCAAAAGGCTTCGGCTTGCCGTTCAGCACGGCTCTGTTTATCGGCGCGGACGAGATCGCCGTTCCCGCGCTCGGTTTGTCAAAACCGCCGACCGAAGTTCCGTTTTCAAAACACGCATACGGTCTGGCATCGCATCTGGTTTACGGTCTGACGGCTGATCTGGTGCGGCGGCAGGTGCGAAAAGTTTTATAATTTTTCAGGGAGGCAGAATATGAGTAAAACAGCGGCGAAAATTGACAAACGCGATGACGTAAATCCCGAACGGGGCAAAAAGGAATACGGCGACGTAAAGTTTGCCGACCCGACGAACAATAAGTATCCGGTTGACACGCCGGAGCATGTCCGCGCCGCGTGGAGCTACTTAAATCATAAAGACAACGCCGCGAAATACGATGACGATGAAGTAGAGCTAATCAAAGACAGAATCAAAAAAGCGGCGAAACAGCACGGCGTAGAGATAAGCGAGGATCAATAAATAAAAGCGGAGGAAAAAAAATGGTTGCGACAATTACACGCGAAGAATTAAAAGAAAAAATGGACGGCAATGAGCATTTTATTTTGGCTGAAACTCTGCCGAAAGAAACTTACGATCACGCTCATCTGCCGGGCGCGATAAACATTCCGCCCGACCAGGTCGAAACGTATGCCGCACAGCTTTTGCCTGACAAATCGGCGGACATCATTGTTTATTGCTCAAAACCGACCTGACACGCATCGGAAAACGCCGCCCGTGAATTGGCGGCGATGGGGTATGTCAACGTGCGCGATTACGAAGGCGGCAAACAGGATTGGATAGACGCCGGTTTACCGGTCGAGTCTAATCATGATCACCGCGCTCGATGATTAAAAATGAAGAATTTAAACATCCGGTTCCGGTAACGGGAAGCGCGGGATTTACCGGAATGGACTCGCTTGAAGAATTGAAATTGTTTTTTTCATCATGAATTCTGCGATACTGCCAAGTTTTTTAATCAAACAATGAATCGAACTTCCGATCAACTTATAAAAGCGAACAGGCGCTCAGGATTTTGAGTCGAACCGGTAATCCCGCTACACGCCCGATTTAAGACGGATTAAAAATAAACAGTAACTTCCGGTTATGTATTAAAGCTAACGGAAATTCGCTTCCCTTTGTGAAAAAATGAAGAAAACATTTATGTTTATTGAGCAATACAGTTTTTATAATAAACCGTAACGGCTGAAAAATCAGTCGTTTCACAAAAAAGGAATCGGATAATTCGGTCAAATACCGAATTTTTTTACGAACAACGGGGGTAATTTATGAACAACAAAATTAAAAGATACATCTCAGGCGCGATCGGATTTTTGCTGGTGTTTTTTCTCATGGCAACGGTCATTCCGGCGCAGGATACGGATGAAATGAAGGAACAGAAATCGGAAGGGCGCGAGGAAGCGAGCGAAGCGGCGAAAGTTTTCCGCGAAATCATGGATGAGCCGGACAAGGCGATCCCGCGCGAACTTCTGGAAAACGCGACCGGCATCGGCATTTTTCCGGGCGTTAAAAAGGCGGCGTTTTTGATCGGCGGACGCTACGGCGACGGAATCGTGATGCGCCGGATGGCGGACGGAACGTGGAGCGCGCCGGTTTTTTATGATCTCGGCGGCGCGAGTTTCGGAGCGCAGATCGGCGCGAAATCAACCGATTACATAATGCTGTTTATGAATGAAGGCGCGCTTCGGGAATTGGAAGACGACAAATTGGAATTCGGAGGCGATCTGAGCTTTGCCGCCGGACCCATCGGACGCACCGCCGGAGCGGGAACTAATCTGACGCTCGACGCGGGAATTTTAACCTGGTCGCAAAGCGACGGCGCGTTTATCGGCGCATCGCTCAAGGGCGCGGCGTTGACCGCTGACAACAGTATTAATAAAGCGTTCTACAACATGGAAGGCGGAAAAGTGCTGAACAACCCCGGAATGGTCAACCTTTCGCCGATGCCGGGCGAATTTCAGTCATTGAAGCAATTGCTCACCAATTACGGCGGAAAATCAACGAAAAATCCGACTGCCGCGACGACAAATACCAGTAATTCGACAAACTCAAACTACACCAACTCGAATATGAATCGCTTTGTCAGTTATGACGGGGCTGATGATCCGGCAAACCGGAATAATATGACCAATGATATGCGAAACACGCAGGATCTGGCGCGGAGAGTCCGCAGTGAGCTTTTAACGCTTCCCTATTATTCGGTTTTCGATTGGATCGAATTCGACGTTTCGCCGACCGGCGTGGTTACGCTTCGCGGGCAGGTAACGACTCCGCCCGATACGAAATCGCGCGCCGAAGCCTATGTGGAAGATGTCAGAGGCGTTTCGCAGGTCGTCAACAATATCGAAGTGTTGCCCGTTTCGCCGAATGACCAGCGTTTGCGCGAACAGCTTTACCGCGAAATTTATTCGGGTCCGCTGTTTCGCTATCAGGTCGGCTCGCTGCAGAGCATTCACATCATCGTGAAAAACGGGCGGGCGACGCTCAAAGGCGTGGTTGATTCGGAAGCCGACAAAAACCTGGCGGGCATCCGGGCAAAAACGGTTTCGGGCGTTTTCGAGGTCAATAACGATCTCGCCGTCAGAAGCGAGCGACCGTAAAAAATTAAATGGATTCGATTCTTAAATCGAAGGAGAACAATAAATGATCGAGATTTTGGAAATGCAGGAAGACCGCACGGTCGGCATTAATTTTGAAGGCAGGATCGAAGCGGCGGACATCGAACAGGTTTTCGAGAAATTGAAAACGGCTGCCGAAGACAACGGAAAAATAAAGATGTATGCCGAAGCGCGGGATTTCAATTTGAGCGATATAACGGCGGAAGCCGTCAAAAAAGACATAAAGCTATGGCTTGAAAATCCGGGAATTGTCCCGCAGATCGAAAAAGCGGTTCTCGTTACCGATAAGGCGTGGCTCAAAACCGCGTTCGATGTCGAGTGCGCTCTGATTCCGACGCTCGAAGGAAAAAATTTTTCGTTCGATGAAAAAGAAGATGCGCTCGAATGGCTAAAAACCGACCAGCGCGAGCCAAGCCGGATGGATTTAACCGTTTCGGAATTCGTCCAGACGGCGACGCTCAAAGCCGCCGGGGGTTTTGCGCTGGGTTTGCTGGCAGCCGATCTGTTCGGCAAGCGGCAGCGCAAAAATATCGGCTGGGCAATTTTATTCGGCGGAATCGCCGCCGGACTGCCGTTGGGAATAAAAGTGCTGAACAATAACCGGAAATCATTGAAGGCGTAAATTTCTACAAACGGCGCGATGTTTTATTCGTTTCAAAGAAACAAATTTCGCGCTTTTCCCTTCGGTGATAAAAGCGAAAAAATGTGGGCGGAATGAATTACACTCCGCCCGCCAAACATTGAATTAAAAATACAAGGAGGAATATAAATGGCAAATACAGTAACAAACGAAAATATGATGACGGCTCTTTTCCGTGACCGCGGGGATGCGGAAGAAGCTTATCAGGAACTGTTGAATCGCGGCTACGGACGCGACGAAATAAGTATTCTGATGTCGGAAGAAACCCGCAAAACATATCAAACAACCAGAGGCGAAACCGAAATGGGCAATAAAGCCGCCGAAGGCACGGGCGTCGGCGCGGCTCTCGGCGGAACGCTCGGCGCGATCATCGGCGCGATTGCCGCGATCGGCACGAACGTCGTTCTTCCCGGTTTGGGTTTGATCGTTGCCGGTCCGCTCGCGGCGGCACTGGCGGGCGCGGGCGCGGGCGGCGCGGCAGGCGGTCTGGTCGGCGCGCTGGTCGGTTCGGGAATTCCCGAAGAAACGGCAAGCGCGTATGAAACCGGTATCCGCGAAGGCGGTGTCGTTTTAGGTTTCCGACCGCGCACCGTAGCCGAAGCAAACGAAGTTGCCGAAGTCTGGGAAAAATATAACGGTCAGCAGATATATCGCTAGTCCTGTATAACTGAAATTTGTAAAGTTCAGAGTTCAAACTTTAGTTTGCCGTTTCCGTGAAGCTGACAAAAGTTTGAACTCTGAAAGGACTCGATACTTTAGTCTAAAAATTTTCGTTACAAATCATTAGGCATTGATATTGCGTTTGAATAAAAAGTTATGCAGGCGAGTATCAAACTCATACGGGTTTTCGGTATCCAGCTCGGACTTCATTACAGTTGGCTGATTATCGCTCTGCTCGTTACGCTCTCGCTTGCCGCGCATTTTTCCTCGGTCAGCGCGGATTGGGGGGCGGGCGTGATCTGGACGACGGCGATCATCACCGGACTGCTTTTTTTTGCGGCGATTATTCTGCACGAGATGGCGCACGCGTTCGTCGCGCGCCTGCGCGGTCTGCCCGTCCGTTCGATCACCCTGTTCGCACTGGGCGGCGTCGCGCTGATCGAAAAGGAATCGGGCGATGCCGCCACGGAATTTTGGATGGGCATCGCCGGACCGATCATGAGCGTCGTGATCGGCATTTTTTGTTTATTCGCGGCGGTCGCGCTCGGCTGGTCGCCCGAAACCGCGATGCTCGCGCCCCAAACTCCCGTCCTTGCCGCGCTCGTCTGGCTCGGCTATATCAATATCGCGCTCGCCGTTTTTAATATGCTGCCCGGATTTCCGCTCGACGGCGGAAGAGTTTTGCGGGCGATTCTCTGGTGGGCGACCGATGACGTTACAAAAGCGACGCGCATTGCCGCGCGTGTCGGGCAGTTCACGGCAATCGTTTTTATCGTCGGGGGAATTTTCCAGTTTTTCGCGGGCGCGGGATTCGGCGGTCTGTGGATTGCCTTTATCGGCTGGTTTCTTTTAAGCGCGGCGCGTTCGAGCTACGCGCAGAACGAAATTAACGAAAACCTGCGCGGCGTGCGCGTCGGCGACGTGATGCGGAACGATTGTGAAACGGTCGAAGCGGATCTGAACCTGCGCGTTTTTGTCAGCGAATTTATGCTCAAAACCGGGCGGCGGTGTTTTTTCGTGATGGACGGCGAACGGTTTACCGGAATCGTTACGCCGCACGAAGTCGCCGCAATTTCCCCGAACGAGTGGACGCGAAAAACGGTCGGAGAAATCATGCGACCGTTTGACGAACTGCAAACCGTTAAGCCGGAAACTCCTCTGAGCGAAGTCCTTGAAAAAATGGGAAGCGGCGATGTCAATCAACTGCCGGTGATAAGTAAAGACCGGCTTGCGGGTGTAATTTCGCGCCGGCATATTCTGGAAACCATCAGAACACGCGCCGAACTGCAAGTCTGACAAAGAAAATTTCCGATGCTTGAAAAGTTTATCGAGAGCCGCCGCGAGAAGGTAAATGCAGTTAATGAAAGCAGCCTGTTCCGTCAAAAAATTTCTTTTCGTCTTATGGAATGCGGCGTTCGCGCTGAATCTTTTATGGGAATCGGCGCAGGTTTTCGCTTTTTCCAGTTTGGATGAGGCTTCCGCGTTCGAGATTTTTATTCTCGTTGCGATCGCCAGCGCGGCGGATGCGTTTATCACGCTCGCGGCTTTTTTGATCGTCGCTTTATTCAAATTCGACCGGCATTGGTGGAAATCGGCGAAGGCGTCGGACTTTTTTATTTTCGCCGCTTTCGGCGCGGTTTCCGCCGCGCTGATCGAAACGATCGCGCTTAGTCGAGGCACTTGGAGTTACGGCGATTATATGCCGATCGTGCCTCTGCTAGAAATCGGACTGCTGCCGTTTTTGCAGTTGACGATTTTGCTTCCGGCGGCGTTGGGAATCAGCCTTTGGCGGTGCGGGCATGATTAATTCGACCTCACTGATTTTTACGAGGTGAAGAAAATGCTTATTAAAATATTTCAATTTGCGACGTTGTTACTGGCGGCTTTTAGCTTGAGTTTGTCAATGACGCATCTGCTCGAACTGCCTCAACGAATAAAATTCGATCAGGAATTATGGGTCAAAGTAACGGTTTATGAAGGTGTTTATAAATATTTCGGATCGGTCGGCGCGTTTTTCGAGATCGGCGCGATTTTAGCCGCTTTCATTTTAGCCATTTTACTGCGCGGACACGGTTCGGTTTTTTACTGGACATTGAGCGGAGCGATCGTTTTGGCAGTCGCTTTGGCAAGCTGGCTGATATTCGTCAATTCGGCTAACGCGGAACTCGCCCGGTGGCTGTCCAATCCCGTTCCGCCGGATTGGACGCGCACGCGCGACCAGTGGGAATACGCCCACGCCGTCAATGCTTTTATCAAAATTACCGGATTTAGTTTGCTCGCGGTTTCGGTGATTATCGCAACGCCGCGAACGATTGAAAATGTTAAATGAGGAAAAATTATGAATATTACAAAAGGATTTTTATTTATATTGATTTTATTTGCCGCGCAGACCGCGGCGCAGGAGAGAACGGAAAAACTGCCGCCTTCGATTCAGACGAGCGGCGAGGCGGTCGTTACCGTCCAGCCCGACCGCGCGCGGATTGACATCGGCGTGGTTACGCAATCCGATAATTCGCAAACGGCGGTTTCGCAAAACGCGCAAAAGCTCGAAGCGACGCTTTCGCGCCTGCGCGGACTTCTCGGCGCGAATGCGGACGTCAAAACCATCAGCTACACGGTTTCGCCGAATTACCGCTACCCGCGCGAAGGCGGCGAGCCGACAATTACCGGCTACACGGCGACGAACGTCGTCCGCGTTACGCTCGACGATCTGACGCAGGTCGGCAAAGTCATTGATACGGCGACACAGGCGGGCGCGAACCGCATTCAGAATCTGCAGTTCACGCTCAAAGACGAGCGAACGGTGCAGGCGCAAGCCTTACGCGAAGCGGCGGTCAACGCGAGAGGAAAATCCGAATCGCTCGCTTCCGCTTTGAATCTGAAAATCGTCCGCGTGCTTTCGGTCAGCGAAAGCAGTCCGACCGTCATTCCCGTGCGCGATGTCGCCTACGCGCGCACCGAAGCCGCTTCGACACCGATCGAACCCGGCACGATCGAGGTTCGCGCGACCGTTATATTGACGGTCGAAATCAGCCCTTCATAATCGAAAGGAAATTGAAATGTCGAAGATCATTACAAAAATTTTATTATGGCTGTTTGTCATCAATCTGGGAATCGCCTTCGGCGCGGGACTTTTCGAAGCACGGATAGTTTTCCCCGAATGGCTGGTTTATTCACCGGAATCGGGATACCGCTGGGACGCGGAAGCCGCCCGCCGATCCGATACCGGGCTGAGGTTCTGGGTTTTTGTTACTTCGATCCCGCTGACGCTTTTAACTCTGGCGAGTCTGGCGGCGGCGTGGCGGTCGCAGGGCGCGGTTCGCCGCTGGTGGCTGACCGCCGCCGGTTTTTCCATGGCGGACAGGATTTTTACTTTTGTTTACTTTATTCCGACAATGGTCAATTTGATGACCAACGAGACGCTGTCTCAAACGGAGGCGGTCGCAACCGCGATGCAATGGGAAAAACTAAATTTCGTCCGGCACGTCATTATGCTGGCAGCGTGGCTGGCGGCATTGAAAACATTCTCGCTGTTTTATAAACATGAAAACGAATGGGAGAAAAATTATGAAAATTAAATTTGTAATCATATTGCTGTTCACATTTTTTGTTTCAGGAAGCAACGCGCAATCGCCGAAATATGAAAATTTCGACAGCGCGACCGCGTTGCTGTCTTCTTATTACGACGCGATCAACCGCAAGGATTACCGCCGCGCTTACGGCTACTGGCAAAATCCTTCGGACAGTTTTGAAAACTTTGCGAAAGGTTTTGCGGAAACCGAAAAATCGCGGCTGATCGTCGAACCGCCGAGTTTGATCGAAGGCGCGGCAGGAAGTCTCTACACGCGAGTTCCGACCGTTTTGGTCTCGACGATGAAAAACGGCAAGCGGCAGATGTTCGCGGGCTGTTATACTCTGCGAAAATCGAATCTGCGTCCGCCCGATATTCCGAAAGAAACGGGCTGGCATATCTACCGCGCAAATCTGAAAGCGATTCCGGCTGACGCGGATATTCCGCAGACGCTCGCCGAAGCGTGTCAGGGCGGCGAAAATATGCCGGACGACCGACAAACGGCGCGTGTTTTAGGCGTCATCGGTTTTGAAAGCGAAAACTTAAGCGACGGGATCAAGGCACCGCCGACGGTCGAAGCGAATAAAGATTTTGAAATAACCGTTACGACTTCCGGCAATGGCTGTTTCAGCCAAGGCGATACGGGCGTGATCTTAAATGAATCGAGCGCGGACGTTTTTGTTTACGATCTGACGACCGCAACCCGTCCCGGCATCGCCTGCACGATGATTCTTAAACAGTTCGAACACAAAGCGACTTTGAGATTTTCGAAAGCCGGTGAAGCGGTCATCAGAGTGTGGGCAAGACGGCAGGGCGGCAATTCGCCTTTCGGCGAACCGGTCGTCGTCGAAAAAAGAATAAAGATTCAGTAAGAATTTGATTTTTATATACTTTATAAACCAAGGAGAAAAATTATGAACAACGAAATTTATTTACAGCAAGAACCGAATCCATTTAAAGAGCCGACCGAGCCGACGATTCCCGAACCGCCGCCGAATCCGCTCGACCCGTTTCCGGGCGATGACCCGATTCCCGAACCGCAAACTCCCGAACCCGAACCGATTCCGACTCCGCCTGAACCGATTCCCGAATATCCGCCGGACGTGGTTTTTTAAGATTGGAGGGCAAGCGGGTAGCGCCGTGCAGTAATTGATAATAAAGGCGTTTAAAAAAACCGTCGAGAATTTATCAATTATCAATTGTCCATTCTCAATTAATTCAGAGGTTGTCAACGGTTTAGAAAAACCACCTTTGAAATAACGGATAGTTGATAATGGGTAACCGATAAAAGTCAAAAATATTGCCGATCACCGCACGGCGCTACCCGCTTGCGCTTCGATCAACAGCGAGAAATCTCCCGCACCAATCTTTAGCCTTTTTTCGTTTGACAACTTTTTAATCTTTGAGCGAATCTATTTTACTTGCAAAACAAAACCTAAACTTAGAAAAGGAAATTATCTAAACTTATGAAAAATCAAAAATTACAGGCGGCGAAGTGGCGGCAAACGATGTCGGCTCTGCTTGTCAGCCTGATGCTTTTCGGGCAGGCGTTTGCCCAGACCGCCGCGACCGCGACGACGCTTTCGGCGGCGGAAAAGGAGATCGCCGAAAAGATCACGGTCGCTTCGATCAAGGAATACACGACCGCGCTCGCCGCGCCGGAAATGGAAGGACGCGGCACGATGCAGGCGGGCGGAGATAAGGCGGCGAACTGGATCGCCGACAAATTCAAAGCGTTCGGTTTGAAACCGCTCGGCGATAAAGATTCTTATCTGCAAAAAGTCGAATTCAAGGAAACCGTTTTAACGCCCGAATCAATGTTTCAAGTCGGCGATGAAAAACTCTCGCACGGGACGGATTTCGGTTTACTGCCGATGAACAACGGCAATAAAGACGTGAGCGGCGAGATGGTTTTCGTCGGCTACGGCATCGTCGCCGATTCGATCAAACGCAACGATCTGAAAGGCATTGACGTCAACGGAAAAATCGTCGTCATGCTCGACGGCGTGCCTGCCGGAATCCCCGAAGACGTATGGAAAAAACAAAACGCCTCGATCGTTTTCCGCCAGTTGGTCATGAGACAGGGCGCGTCGGCGATCGTCAATATCGGCAACTTACGCAGTGAAAATCCGCCCGAAGAAGCGATCAGCTATTTCAGCCGCCGGCAGATCACGATGCCTGACGAACAAGGCTATCCGGCATTTGTTCCGCCGATGGTTTATGTAAGTTCGAAGGCTGCGGAAAAGCTTTTCGCCAAATCCGGCGTGTCGGTCAAAGATGCGATCGGGCAAGCCGAAACCAATGAATTTAAACCGTTCAAACTCGATCAAAAAGCGAAGCTCGTCGCCAAGTACAAATCGCAGAAAGGTTTTGCATATAACGTCGCCGGTTACATTGAAGGCTCCGATCCGAAACTGAAATCGGAAGCCGTTCTCTTTTCCGCGCACTATGACGCATACGGCAAGGAAGGCGATAAAATCTATTTCGGCGCGGCGGATAACGCGCTCGGAACCGCCGAAATGCTCGCGGTCGCCGAAGCGTATTCGAAAATGAAACCGAAACGCTCGATGATTTTCCTGGCGGTAACGGGCGAGGAATACGGTCTTTACGGCTCGAAATACTGGGCGAAAAAACCGACGTGGGACATTAAAAAAGTTGCCGCCAATTTAAATTTGGACGGCGTCGGAACGGAAGTTTACGCGCCCGTCAAAACGATGGTCGGCTACGGCGCGGAACATTCCACGCTCGGCGCAATGCTCGCGGAAGTTTCCAACGCTTTCGGCATCAAGGTCGTTCCCGACCCCGTGCCGGACGAAAAAGTTTTTTACCGTTCGGATCATTACTCGTTCGTCGAACGCGGCGTTCCCGCCCTGATGCTGATGGGCGCGCCCGAAGGCGACATACAGGTCGCAATGAAACGGATGAAGGAATGGGAAAAAACCGACTATCACCAGCCGGGCGACACGATCAGACCCGATTGGGCTTGGGAAGGCGCGGAAACCGTCGCTGAAGTAATGGGCATTATGGGCTGGCGCATTTCCGAAACCGAAACGATGCCGTCGTGGCTGCCAAACGGCAGATTCGGAAAACTAGAAAGAGGCAATACGAAAGATTTGCCGAAAGAGCAATAGATCGAGTAAATCAAACCGGAAAAGAAGATTTCGTTTATAAACGAAGTCTTCTTTTTTTTTGATCAAGACAAATTCAGTTTTTGAAGCAGAGCGATAAAGCGCGGATTCGAGCGCAGCGAGTCGAACGCCGGGTCAACTTTTACGGCGTGCCACATTCCGCCGCGGCGGTTTTGATTTTTTTCGAGAAATTTCAAAGCGTTTTCCGCGTCGTTCAAAAGAGCGTAGCGCGAAGCGATGTGATATTCCGATTCCGAATCTCTTTCGGAATCTTCCTTTAAAAGTTCGATCTGCTTTTTCCAGAACGCGCTGATTCCGCCCGATTCATAAGCCGCGCGGAGAGGCTCGACCGATTGCGGTTTTCTCGCGGCGCGGTCTTTCAGATCGGCTTCGACCGCTTCGTCGTATCTGCCGCTGCGCTCGTAAATTCTGGTCAGATGAAAATAAGCCGAAGGCGCGTTCGGAGAAAATTGCAGAACTCTTTTAAATTGGGCTATCGCCTGTTCATTCTGCCCCGAAAAATAAAAATTTACGCCGAGATAGATCGCAATATTGAGCGAGGTCGGATCGAGCCGTTCGGCTTCTTTGAGCGCCGCCAAGCCTTCTTCGAATTTTCCCATCGTCGTCAGGTTCATCCCGAGACGCGCATAAGCGTCGGGATAATTCGGATTTAATTCGACGGCTCGTCTGAAGTAGCTGTTCGCCTCTTCCCACCGCCAGTAATAAAGCGCGCTGACCGTGCCGAGCGAAACGTGCGCTTCGGCAAGCGACGGATCAATTTCCAGAGCCTTCCGCGCCGCCGTTTCGGCTTTTTGAAACGCTTCGTCCGCCGGTAACGCGCCGCGCTGGTTGAGCAAATAATAGCAGTCAGCAATGCCCGTGTAGCCGGGCGCGAAATTCGGATCGGCTTCGACCGAACTTTGAAAAAATTCGAGCGCCTTCCAGTAAGATTCCGCCGTCCTTTGATTCCACAAATAGCGACCTTTGAGATACGCTTCGTAGGCTTCGCTGTTTTCGGTCGGCGCACGTTTGAAACGGTCGCTTTCTTCAAACTCGAATTTTCCGCGCAGACGGTCGGCGATCAAATCCTGCAAAGCGAGAATTTCATTCGCTTTTCCGTCGAATTGTTCCGCCCAAATCTGCTCGCCGTTTTTAACGGAAATTAATTGAAGAGTAACGCGCAGACGGTCGTTTTCGACCTGCACTCTGCCGTCGAGAACCGCGTCCACCTGAAGGGCTTTTCCCGCTTCGAGAGCATTCTGATCGTCGGCGGCGAACGGCAGAACCGAATTTGTCGGGCGCACCGTGATCTGCTCCAGATTGCCGAGCTTGGTGATCAAAGCGTCGGTGATGCGCCATCTGAGCGGCTCGTTTTCCGCGTCCGGCGTGAAGGATTTGAGCGGCAGAACTGCAATGGATTTTATATCGCTAAACGCCGATTTGCCGCTCGATTGTCCGAACCACCAAACCATGAACGCGGCGGAAAGAACAACTCCGGCGATCAAAATGGAAATTAAAACAAACTGAGTTTTAGATTTCTTCGCCGGAGGCAGTTTTGGCGTTTCCCGCAAACCAAAATCTTTGAGCGCATCCTCGCTGATCTCGGTGATCAAACTTCGTTCGACGATTTCGCGCTCGAAAGTGATCTCGTTTGCCGGTTCGACGCGCCGGACTTCGCCCGCAAAACGGTAACCGCGGCGCGGAACGGTTTTGATTAGATCGGGTTCGCCTAACTCTTTAAGAGTTTTTCTTAAAAGATAAATGTTATGTGTAAGATTCGTTTCCTCGACAAAAGAATCCTGCCAGACGGTTTGCCAGATTTCTTCTTTGGTCACGACGTTGCCGCCGCTTTCGACGAGCAGGCAGAGCAGTTCGATCGCTTTCGGAGGAAGCGAAACCGGCTCGTCATTGCACCACAAAAACTTCTTTTCTACGTCGAGACGGCATTTTCCGAATTCGCGTAAGCCATTGAGTTTATTGTTCATAAAGCATTTGAGAAAAAACTCATAAAAACTTGAGGAAAAAGTCAGGACTTTTTTCCGGCTTCAGATATATAAATCGAACATTCGATTTTTTGAGGGTCAAATTATTTTATCCAAATGTTATGTCAAAAACAAAGAAAACGATCATTCTCAGCGAACGCCGCGAAACGATTCGCGTCAGTTTCGGAAAACGCCAGCCCGCTTTTTGCGAGCATTGCCGGACGAAAACCGCCTGGTTCAGCGTCGCGGAAACGGCACTGGTTTCCAATTTCAGCGAGATCGAAATTTTTCATTTCGCCGAAAGCGGAAAGCTTCATTATATGGAACTCGATTCGGGCTTGATGCTCGTTTGCGGCGGCTCGGTCGAGACTTTTCTTTTACCCGAAAAACTTTGAAAGGCAGAAAAACAAAATCTGCTCATTAACCAAAAAAATTTATTCGAAAGGAGACAAAAAAATGAAAACCAAAAAAATTATGTTAGTTTGTTCAGCCGTTCTGATAACGACGGCGTTGATATTCACGGTTTACGCGCAGCAGCCGGGCGCGGGGACGAATGCACTGGTCGGAAGTTGGAAAGTGCGTCTGACGCCGCCCGAACCGCAGCCGCAGTTTGACGAGATGATGACCTTTACGCCCGGCGGCGGCATCGTCGAAAGCAACAATTTCCCGTTTTTTATGATGGGCTTGACCGCCGGACCGGGACACGGAACGTGGGTTTATGAAGGAAGACAAAATTACTCGTTCACCTTTATCAAATTTTTATACACACAAACCGGACAAGCCGCCGGAACTTTGAAAGTTTCGGGAACGATAACTTACTCGCCCGGAACCGATACCTGGTCGGGACCTGCGACAGTTTCGATCTGCGATCCGGCTGACAACTGCAACCCGATCGGCACGACCACCGGACAAGCCGCGCGCATCGCCGCTGGTTCATAAATTTATTTTCGGATTCGGGCGTTGTTCCGACGCTCACAACGCCCGAACAATTTACAACTAGGAGACCTAATTATGAAAAAAATATTCTTTTCGCTTTTCTGCCAAATTATCGTTTTGTTTTTTATCAGTCAGACGGCTTTTGCTCAGACGACGGAGTTCACATATCAGGGTCAACTGCAAACGAGCGGTGCTTCCGCTAACGGCACTTATGATTTTGAGTTTGCCTTATTCGACTCCAGCGGCACACAAATCGGAGCAAACTTCCCGGCAAGCAGCGTGACAGTTTCAAACGGCTCGTTTTCCGTCAGGCTTGATTTCGGTGAGCAGTTTCCGGGCACCGACCGTTATTTGGAAATTCGCGTGCGTCAAACCGGCGGCGGATCTTTCACGACGCTCACGCCGCGGCAAAAGATTACCAGCGCACCCTACGGCATAAAAGCTAAAACAGCGGAAACTGCCAACACGGCAACAACGGCGAATAACGCGACCAGCCTCGGCGGCATAGCAGCAAATCAATATGTTCTGACGGGCGACGCGCGTCTCACTGATGAAAGAAATCCTCTGCCCAATTCGACAAATTATATCCAGAACACAACAACTCAGCAGTCATCGAGCAACTTCAACATCAGCGGCAACGGCATCATCGGCGGCAATTTCGGTATCGGCACGACCGCGCCGCTTGACAGATTTCATCTGTCGGGATTGGACGTTATAAGAGCCCGCATAAATTCCAATTCTAATGCCGGTGTTCTTCTTTCCCTGAGCGAACAACCCAGATGGTCGCTGGCGACGGTCAACGACGGGCAGTTTCAGATATTCAACGAAATAAACCGCCAAAACGCCTTGTGGATAAATTCCGCAAACAACTTTATCGGCATCGGAACGATCACCCCGACTGAAAGACTACATATCATCGGCAACGGATTATTCAGCGGCAATCTGACCGTTAATGGAACCCTTAACGCCACGCTTCCGTCCGGCAGCGGCAGTTATATTCAGAACACGACGAATCAGCAGTCGTCGAGCAATTTCAACATTAGCGGAACCGGAACGGCGAATATCTTTAACGCCGCGACACAGTTTAATATCGGCGGAAACAGAATTCTGAGTATTGCCGGAACCGAAAACTTATTTGTCGGACTCGCAACGGGACCAATCGTGACAACCGGCAGCGGCAATTCATTTTTCGGAAGAACTGCCGGATCCAATACTACCTCCGGCAATAACAATTCATTTTTCGGACGGAGCGCGGGAGTCAACAACTCGACCGGCGGCGACAATTCATTTGTAGGAAATACTTCAGGATTTGGAAATACATCCGGCAGCGGTAATACGTTTTTTGGAAGTAGTGCCGGAAACATCAATTCAACCGGCAGCAGAAATACGATAATCGGAGCATACGCTAATGTCGGATTTACCAATCTTACTAATGCAAATGCCATTGGATATCGGGCTTATGTTACGCGAAGCAATTCACTGGTGCTTGGCAGTATCAATGGTGAAAATGATGCAGACGCCGATACAAATGTCGGCATCGGCACGACCGCGCCGCTTGCCAAACTTCATCTGTCAGGGGTTGGGGTTACACGCGCCCGCATCAACTCGAACGATAACGCCGGAGTAACGCTCGCTCTCGGCGAACAACACAAATGGTCGCTGGCGACGGTCAACGACGGGCAGTTTCAGATATTTAATGAAATAAACCGCCAAAACGCCTTGTGGATAAATTCCGCAAACAACTTTATCGGCATCGGGACTATTAACCCGACCGAAAGATTGCATGTCGAGGGCAACGGCGTGCTCAACGGGAGTTTAGATATTAACGGCACGATCCGCTTCGCAGCGCTCGGGGTTGCGGGATCAACGCAGCTGTGCCGCAATGTGTTCAATCAACTTGCGGCTTGTTCTTCTTCGATGCGCTACAAAACGAATGTCAATGCTTTCACTCCGGGCTTGAATCTGATCAAACAACTGCGTCCGGTTTCGTTCAACTGGACAAACGGCGGAATGCTCGATCTAGGTCTGGTGGCGGAAGAAGTCGCCAAAGTCGAACCGCTTTTGACGACCACGAACGAAAAAGGCGAAACCGAAGGTGTGAAATACGACCGCGTCGGCGTGGTTTTGGTCAATGCCGTGCAGGAACAGCAGACGCAGATCGAAGCCCAGCAGAAACAGATTGACGAACAAAAGGAAATTATCCGGCAACAGGAAGAAAACCTGAAGCGGCAGCAGTCGGAGATCGAGAAACAAAAAGCCGAGCTCGACGCTTTAAAGAAACTCGTCTGTTCGCAGAATCCGGCGGCGGAGCTTTGCCGACCGCAAAATTAAAAAGGAGAAATTACGATGAACCGGCTTAAATCAAATTTCAATTACGCGTTTTTTATTCTGTTCGCTTCCCTCCTCGCTCCCACTTTTTTCGCTCAGACGGGCGGGCAGTTCGAGATCAAAAAGAGCGTCATCGCGGCGGGCGGCGGCGAATCGTCGGGCGGCGCGTTCAGCTTAAAAGGCACGATCGGCGAATCGGTCGCCGGAACAAACAGCACCGGCGGCTCATTTTCCGTCATTTCGGGTTTCTGGGGCGGCGGCACGAATCAGGTCGTCAATCCGCGGCGCGCGCCGTTTGATTTTGACGGCGACCGCAAAACCGATGTCGGCATCTTTCGTCCCGCGCCCGCCGAATGGTGGTATCAGAGAAGCAGTGACAATCAGGTCTTTGCCGCACAGTTCGGTCAATCTTCCGACATTATCGTGCCGGCTGATTTTACCGGTGACGGCAAATACGACATCGCCGTCTTTCGACCTTCGACCGGACAATGGTTTGTCCTTCGGAGCGAGGACAGTTCCTTTTACGCTTTCCCGTTCGGCGCGTCGGGCGACATTTCCGTGCCGGCTGATTTCGACGGCGATTCGAAAGCGGACGCGGCGGTCTTTCGCCCGTCTAACGCGACCTGGTTCATTCTGCGCTCGACTGACGGCGGCGTGACGATCCAACAATTCGGGAATTCATCCGATCTGCCCGTTCCGTCGGATTTCGACGGCGATTCAAAAGCCGACATAGCTATTTTCCGACCGAACGGCGCATCGGGCGCGGAATGGTGGATGCAGAGAAGCACGGCGGGACTGTTTGCCGTCCAGTTCGGCGCAAGCGGGGACAAAGCCGTTCCGGGCGATTACACGGGCGACGGCAGATCGGATATTGCCGTTTACAAGCCTTCGACGGCGCAGTGGTTTATTTTGAGAAGCGAAGATTTGAGCTTCTATGCCTTCCCGTTCGGCTCGAACGGCGACATCTCCGTGCCGGGCGATTACGACGGCGACGGGCGAATTGATGCCGCCGTTTTCCGTCCGTCAAACGCGACGTGGTTTATTCAAGGCTCGACTTCGGGCGTGCTGATCCAGCAGTTCGGACTGTCGTCCGACATGCCCGTTCCCAATTCGTTCGTCAGGTAGTTTGAAAATCGCGAAAAAAAAACACGGCGGTTAGATTATTAGAAACCGCCGTGTTTTTTTTCTTTCGGCAAATATAATGCGGGACTTACTGCCTACCGCCGCTGCCGACTGCCGCTGAACTACATTCCGGCTAGCGCCACGCCGTCCGGCACTTGTCCGGTTTCGGCTTTTGCCGTTACTTCCATTTTTTCCAGATCGATTTTCAAAACAAAATCGCTCTGCACCGCCGTGACAAAAGCGAATTTTCCGTCTTTTGAAAACACGATGCCGAGCGGTGTGCTTTCTAGCTTCAAACGCTTTTGTTCTTTTTTAGTCGCCGCGTCAATGACGACGATTTCCTTCGTATTTAAAACCGTCGCGTAAACCTGCCGTCCGTCGGGCGTAAATTTTACGCGATACGGTCGCCCGCCGAGCTGGATCTTGCCGGAAGATTTTTTCGCCGCCGTGTCAACGATCTCGATCGCGCCTTCCTGATTCAAACCTATCCAGACTTCTTTCCCGTCGGGCGAAAGGTCAATCGCTTCGGGCTGTTTGCCGACCGGAATCTGTGTGATCTGCGATGCGGCGGGCGGAATGTTTTGAAACTCGAACATCGTTACCGAATCCGAACCGATGTTCGCCGTGTAAAAACGCTTTTGATCCGGCGAACCGGCGATCATATGCGAAGCGTTCTGTCCCGTTCCCATCAGCCAGTCAACTTTGTTCGTCGCGGGATCGAAACGCGCGATGGCGCGGTTTGTCTCGGCGGTAAAATAAATCTTTCCGCCGATCTCCTGAATCCCGTGCGGTCGCATCAGGGGCGAAAGATCAACTCTCCGCACTTCTTTCTTTGACGCGAGATCAATTACAGAAAACGAACTTCCCGGCGTCTGCGCGCCGTAATTGGCGACAAACGCCGTCTTGCCGTCCGCCGATGTGACGACTTCGTGCGGCGAATCGCCGACCGTAACTTTTCCCAAAATTTTTAAATCGTTCGGATCGAGAATTGTCAGAGACGCTTCGTTTTTATTTAGAACGAGTAGATATTTTTGAGCCGTCTGGGAATGAATCTGGTTTGAAAAGACGAACAGGAAAGCGGTAAAAACAAACAAAAAAGCGCGTAAAAATCGCATATACATTCTCCTTTGAATCGAATTGAAAAGAATTGATATGAACTTTTACGCGCCATTTATAAAAAGGTTTCCGCATTAAGCCTTCAAACGATGCGCGAATTTCTGCCGGAATTTTCCGACCTTCGGCGCGACGACCGCCGCACAATACGGCTGGTTCGGGTTGTTGGCGAAATAATTCTGGTGATAATCTTCCGCCGGATAAAAATTTGTAAACTCGGTGATTTCCGTAACGATCGGCTTTCCGTCGAAAACGTCTTCGTCGGTGAGTTCTTTGACGACTTCTTCGGCGGTCTGTTTTTGTTCCGGTGTATGATAAAAAACCGCTGACCGATACGACGTGCCGACATCGTTGCCCTGACGGTTCAAAGTCGTCGGGTCGTGCGTGCCGAAAAATATTTCTAAGATTTCCTTGTATGAAATTTCCTGCGGATCGAATTTTACCCGCACGGCTTCGGCGTGTCCGGTCGTTTCACTGCAAACTTCTTGATAAGTCGGATTTTCCTTGTGTCCGCCGGAATAGCCGGAAACGACATCTTTTACGCCTTCGACCGCATCGAAAACCGCTTCCGTACACCAAAAACAACCGCCCGCCAAGGTCGCCGTTTCCAAATTATTTTCACTCATAAATTTATTAATTCCCTTTGTTCAAAATTTTATTTCGATTTTTTTGCCCGCGAAATACGCGAAATACGCTAAAAGAACTATTTAAAAATTTTCGCGTCATTTCGCGTATTTCGCGGGCAAATTCTTTTTTATTATTTTACAAAATTTCATCAAAACTATGAATCGCTTTGTGTTTTCTTTGATCTTCAACTTGCGCGTTTCCTTCCCGAATCGAAAGAAAAGTTTCGCATCCCGCAGTTTTCGCCGCGTCGAGTTCGGCAGTCACATCGGAAACAAAAGCGATTCGTTTCGGCGGATGATTTAGCGCGTGAGCGATTTTGACATAGCTTTCCGTTTCCCGTTTATGCCCGGTGTGCGTATCGAAATAACCGGAAATAAATCCGGTCAGATCGCCGAAATTCGAATATTTAAAAATCAGTTTTTGCGCGAGAACGCTTCCCGAAGAATAAACCGCGATTTGCTTTTCCTCCGCTTTCCATTTTTCAAACGCTCGCGGAACATCCGCGAACACCACGCTTTCGAGTTCGCCCGACTCGTAACCCTTCTGCCAGATTTTGCCTTGAATTGATTTTAAAGGAGTTGATTTGCGGTCAATCTCGATCAGAAACTTCAGATACTCGGCAACCGTTTCGGGCGCGTCTTCCCGAAAATCCCTGCCGTAAATCTGTTCGGAAAAATCATTTTTGTATTCGGTTTTAAGTTGCGCGATTTCCGATTTTATTTCGTCAAAATTTTCCGCGACAAACCCGCCGATCTTTTCCTTCGCAAATGGAAAAAGCGTTTTGTGAACAAAATCAATCGGCGTGGTCGTGCCTTCGATGTCGAGCAAAATCACCTTCATAAGTGCTAAGTGCTAAGTGCTGAGTGCTAAGTTTTTTCTTTCAGCACTCAGCACTTAGCACTTAGCACTAAAAATATTTTTTCTCGCGTCCGCTTTCCGTGTAATGCGGTGTCCAACCGCTCGTGTCTTGAAACAAACGAATCGCGCGAACGGTGCGCGTTTCGTCCAGATCGAACCAATGCCGTGTGCCGCGCGGCACGCGGATCAGATCGCCCGCCGTCATTTTGACCGCCGTTACGTCGCCACCGTCCGGCGCGATGTGGAAAATGCCGCAGCCTTTGACGATAAAACGCACCTCGTCCTCGTCGTGCCAGTGTTCGGGACGAAATTTTTCGAGCATCGGTTCGAGATTCGGCGTATCGGGTTTGATGTCTATCACGTCCGCCGTTTGATAACCGCCTTTCGCTTTTAATTTTTCGATCTCTTCCCGATACGCTTCGAGTATTTCTTCGGCGGAAGCATCGGACGAAATATTTTTCGCGTTTTCCCAACGCTCGTAATCAATGCCGATTGACGCAAGATGATCTTTGATTTCGTCCGTATTATTTAATACTAAATTTCTATCTGGAATTATTACTTCTGCCATAGTTTATAAGAATACAGAAAACAGGAGACAGAAAACAGAATAAGAAAGCAATATTTATTTGAACTTTAAAATTATCGCTTTTCGGTATGCGAAAAGCAGTCTGCCGACTTCATCAAGTTGACTCTTCAAATTTTCTGTTCTTCCGTAGCCTAAATCTTCTGCCAAGATCAAATAATACCGAACTTCTTCGAGAGAACCTTGAGCAATATTCAGGAACCTCGCTTTGTCCGCATCTCCGCTTTTCTTGAAGCCTTCTGCTATATTTGCCGGAATAGAAATCGAAGCGCGTCTTAGCTGAGAAGTAAGACTATAAATTTCTTTTTGCGGAAAGCTATCGCTGAAACGATAAGTGTTCAACACAAGTTGATGCGCTTTCTGCCAAACTATCAAATCTTGAAATGTTTTAGCAGTCAACCTTTCTGTCTCCTGTCTTCTGTCTCCTGCATTCTCCCTATAACCTCAAACAAAAATTCGAAAATCTCAATATGCCGTCTGGCTTCGGCAATATCCTTTCCCCAAGTGTAAAGCCCGTGCCGTCTTAAATAAATGCCGTGAATCGCCGGATTTTCCCGAATCACGTTTTCGATGACGTGCGAGAGCGCGATGTAATCCTGCGAGTTTTCGATGACGGGGACGAGTTCGCGGTGTTCGTGCGTTTTTACGCCCGAAAGCCCTTTGAGCATTTCGTAGCCTTCGATCTCGATCGCGCCGTCCTTGTAAAAAACGTCCGAAAGGATCGTTCCCCAAACCGAATGCGTATGCAGGATCGAACCGACGTTTTTCATCATTCGATAGATCGTCAGATGCAGCATCGTCTCCGCCGAAGGCGAGCCGAAGCCCTGCATAACGTCGGCGTTATCGTCAATTTCGAGAAAATGCGTTTCGTCCAATGCGCCCTTGTCGTTGCCGCTCGCCGTGATGCAGATTTGCAGAGGATTTTCCGAAACCTTCGCGCTGAAATTTCCGCTCGTCCCCAGGACCCAGCCGCGCCGGTAAAATTCGTAACCGGCAACCGAAAGGTCTTCGCATAGTTCCTTGAATTTTTTCATTTCCTTAACCGCCGATAAAGCTCATCGAACGCGAGGCGGGCGCGAAATTTTTGTCGTTGATAAAATGATGCGGCTCTTTCTGCTTTACTGCCGATTCGATAAATCGAACGATCTCGGCGCGGTTCGCGCCGCTTCTCAAACAATCGCGCAGATTATGTTCTTTAACGGAAAACAGACAGGTGCGAATCTGCCCGTCAGCCGTCAGACGAATCCTTGAACACGCGCCGCAGAACATTTCCGTGACGGGCGCGATGATGCCGATCTCGCCCGCCGCGCCGTCGGCAAAGGCGTATTTCCAAGCCGTTTCCGCGCCGCGCGTTTTTTGTTTTAGACGAAGCGGAAAAACTTTGTTTATTTTCTCGAAAATTTCCCTGCCCGCGACGACCTGCTCCCGGCTCCAATCGTGACCGGAATCGAGCGGCATAAATTCGATAAAGCGCATCGAGACGTTTTGTTCACGCGCGAAGCGGGCGAAATCCGTGATCTCATCGTCATTCCAGCCGCGCACGATGACGGCGTTTATTTTTACGGGCGTCAGTCCCGCCTTTTGCGCCGATTCGATGGCATCCAAAACTTCCTGCAATTTATCAACGCCCGTAATTTTCTGAAAATTTTCTCTCTTCAGAGAATCGAGCGAAATAGTGATGCGGTCCAAACCTTTCTGTTTCAGGATTCCGGCTTTTTCCGCAATCGAAAAACCGTTGGTCGTCAGAGCCAAATCTTTCAATTGCGGATTGCGGATTGCGGATTGCGGATTTTCTTTTTCTAAAATTTCAAATTTCAAATTAGAAATTACAGATTCGGACGGACTTTGGACTTTGGACTTTGGACTTTGGACTTTGAGTTTTGCAAGTTTTTTGATCAAAATCTCGATGTTCCGGCGAAGCATCGGTTCGCCCCCCGTAAGTCTGATCTTTTCGATTCCCAAGGAGACGAAAATCTCGCTGATTCGTTCGATTTCTTCAAAAGTGAGGATCGTGTCTTTTCGCGCGAGCGGCGGTTCGCCGTTCGGCAGACAGTAAAAACAGCGGAAATTACAGCGGTCGGTCAGGCTGACGCGTAAATCCCGGATTTGTCTGCCGTATGAATCTTTCAGCACTCTTTAATTTTAGGATTTTTTAGAGATAAAAGACAAAGCCCGCCTTAATTTAAGCTTTGAAAACAATTCAATTTCGCTCTGCAAACCGACCTGCACGCTTTGCAAACCGATCTGCACACTTTGCAAAGCGTATGCGCTGCCTACCGCCGCTGCCTACTGCCTACAGTTTTTTTACCTGAACGCTTCGGCGATTCTGTTTATCTGGCTGATCGTTTTTTGCTTTTCGATATACGGCGTTTTGGAAACGATCGTCCGCAGTTCCGCCAGATGCTTATTCAGTTCGGCGCGGTCGGAAATGTCGTAAGGTCCGTCATAGACGGTTTTTTGCGCCGAGTCCTGGTTGATCGGTTCGAGAAAATTCGTGATATTCAAAAGAGCTTCGCGGCTGTACTTGCCGGACGGGTAAAAATTCAGATATTCGCCGTCGGTTACGCGCAGAACATATATGTGGCAATTGATGTAACCTTCGCATTCGCCGGGAAGCGAGGTCTGCGCGGCTTGCCAGGCAATTTCTTCGCCGATGGGTTTGTTCTTGTTTTTCGCATGAAGCTGCCAAAGCCGGTTCGCGTTGACGATCCACTGTCCGGCGGGTTCGCTGTAAACGATCTCATTATCGTTTTTATCCGTGAAATTTTTATACGGACTGTCGTTTAAATTGTCGAATGGAATAAGCTGTAAAACCTTTTCGAGCATTTTGTAGGATTTAAGTTCGAGTTCCGCCGAAGCGGTTTCATCGCCCGCTTTTTTCAGAAAATAATAAGTGTTTGCCGCCGTTAAAAAATCGAGATTTTTCCGCGCGAGATATTTGTCGGCGATTGATTCATAAATTTTCCTTTTATTTGCCGCCGAAAAATTTTCGGTGATCGTTTTCGAAATCCAGCCTTCACGCTCGCCGGAAAGTTTGACTTTCGACCATTCGGCTGTTTCTTCCGTAACGGTAAAGACCGTGCCGATGTCGGCGTATTCGAGAGTGTCGGATTGCAGATGCTTGTCGCTTCTCACACGCGCCGCCGTAACATTGACGATGACCTGTTTTTTCGGCGCGGGTTTCGGTGTCGGCTTGACTGTTGCCGAAACTGTTTTCGGCGGAGGTTTCGGTGTCGGCGTTTTCGTCTGCGCGTCCGCTCTTTCGCCCGTCAGAGCAAACGTCAAAAAACCGAAAACGGCAATTACGATCAATAAATTTCGATAAAAATTTGTCATCATCTCACCTTTTAATATTTTAATTTTTGTTGTTCTTTTGAAGCGCGTTCGCATTGCGCCGCAAGCCGCCGAGTTTCGTCCGCTTCATCGCGCTGCGGCGAAAACGCGCCGCGTATGTTTCCGGCGTGAGATTTAAAATCTCTTCCAGATCAGCCGTTACATTTCCCTCGCGCGGTTCGAAACGCGCTTCGCCGGTCGGTTTTTCAAAACGGTTCCACGGGCAAACGTCCTGACAAATATCACAGCCGTAAAGCCAGCCGTTCAGATTTTCGGTTATCTCTGCGGGAAGTTCGGGCGAACGCAGTTCGATTGTAGCGTAAGACAAACAGCGGTTCGAGTCAACTATATACGGCGCGACGATCGCACCCGTCGGACAAGCATCGAGACAAGCCGTGCAAGTGCCGCAGTGATCCGTAATGATTTCCGTGTCGTATTCGAGTTCGAAATTTAAAAGAATCTCGCCGATAAAGATCCACGAGCCGTATTCTTTCGTTATCACGTTCGAATGCTTGCCGAGCCAGCCGATCCCGGCGCGAACCGCCCACGCCTTGTCCATAATCGGCGCGGTGTCAACGCAGAGTTTGCCTTCGGCTTCGGGCTTTTCCGTCTTGATCCAATCGAACAGCAAATGCAGTTTTTCTTTCACGACATCGTGATAATCGTCGCCCCACGCATAGCGCGAAACTTTTCCCTTTTCTGCGTTTTCCTCGTGTTCATGCGGCGTGTAGTAATTAAGCGCGGCGACGACGACCGTTTTCGCGCCGGGAAAAAGAATGCGCGGATCGCTCCGCTTTTCCGGCTCGCGCTCCATCCAGCGCATCTCGCCGTGAAAATCTTTTTCGAGCCATTCTCTCAGATGTTCGCCTTCAACATTTAGTTCTGCCGCACGAACGATTCCAATCTTGTGAAAACCGACCTCGATGGCTTTTGCTTTTAATTTTCGGGTAAATTCTTCCAATGATTTAAAAATAACAAAAAAACGGCTGAATAGCCGAAGCTATGCAGCCGTTTCCGTTTTTCCCGGTTCTTGAATTTAGAAATGAATTTTCAAACCGAGCTGGAATTGACGCTGATCGTAGGCGGCGGTCGGGCGGCTGTAGTATTTACCGCCCTCGCGTTCGCCGAATTCGTTGACCGCCCGGAAAAACGGCGCGGCTGACGCTTCGTTAAAGCGGTTGAAAAGGTTGAAGCCTTCGGCGATCAAGTCAACTTTGACCCGTTCGCTGAAATAGAACGAGCGCGTCAGACGAAGATCGAACGTCGCATACGGGTGCGTGATTCCGCGGTTGCGTCCCAGACTTCCGACTCCGAAAATGATATTCCCGTTATCGTCGAAATCGTAAAGCGAACAGGGCTGTCCGGGCGCAATCGTCGGATCGTTTGACGGACACAACGTTCCGTCCGGCAAAACGTCCGGTCGGTCGGTCTGTGTTGACTGGTCGTTGTTCGTATCAATATTCGTCAGGATATTGAACGGGCGACCCGAAGAGATTTCGACGATCGGCGCGACCGTGAAATCGGCAAGAAACTTCTTGCCCCAACTGTCGGCTTTGCGCCAGCCCTGCGGCGAAGAAAGAACGCCGCTGAACACGAACCGATGCCGCTGGTCAAAGAGCGAATCGGCTTTTTCCAGATAGAAACGGTTGACGTCCTGCGCGATCAGAAGCGTCTGCAAATCGCTCGAATAGTCAATCGAATGCGACCAGGTATAAGTCGCCAAAAACGTAAAGTTATTGGCAAACCGGCGTTTGAGTTCGACGTTCATCGCGTTGTAGCTCGAATTGCCGTCAGAGACCTGCGCGTTGACCGCGCCGAACGGCGTCAGAACGCCCGGCGTTCTCAAAGTTCCCGCCAGCTGCGAATCTAAAACCGCTTTCGTTACCAGACCGCCCGAAAGAGCCTGCGCCAGAAAATAGTTCGGCGCATTCGGACGGAAGAAATTGGCGATGCCCGGATTGATGACGCGGCTTCCGAGATTCGTCAGCGGCGCGGCGATCATTCCGGGAATAATGATCGCGTAGGTTTGTCCCGCGTTCGGATACGGAACGGGAACGTTCGCCGGAGTCGTCACGGTAAAGCACTGCAGGGGAACGCCGCCCGGACAAGCCGCGCCGGAGGTCGGGATCGAAAGCGCGACCGCTTCGGTCGTGCTGATCGGCAAGCGTCCGGCAAGCCGCTGAAAGTTTTGAATCTGCAAGGTCGTGTTCGGCGTGTTCAGATCCGTCGGATGCGGAAGATGTCTGGCATTGACGGTGATATACGAAACCGACAGCGACATATCTTTTGTCAGACGCTGTTCGATCGCCGCATTGCCTTGAATCGCGTAGGCGTATTGGAAATCTTTGGCAACCGGCAGAACGAACGGCAGAACCGGACCGAAACCGGGAAACGTCTGGTCGTTAAAACGCTGTCTGCCGAATTGATATTGCGCCGTCGCCGCGACACCGGGCGTGAACACGCCCGCCGGGCAGACCGGATTTCCGCCCATCGGCGGGCAGACCGTTCCCTGAAAGACCTGCGCCGCGTTCAGAAGCGAAGTCGGCGACGGGCTTCCCGCCGTCAAAACCGCCTGCTGCTGCTGGGCGGCGTCGGCAATATCGGAGTTAAAGGCGACCGCCAGAAGCGGGTGATCGTAGAACATCCCGATCGCGCCGCGAACGACCGTTCTGCCGTTTCCGAAAATATCCCAGGCGGCAGCCAGCCGCGGAGCGAAATTGTTCGTGTCGCGCGGAAATCCCTGCTGAACGCCGACCGCATCCTGCGCCGCGAGCAGATCGTTCTGCGAAAGGCTGATTCGCGTCAGCGGGTCGGTAAACGGCGTCGGCGCGATGGTTTCGGTCAATTCGACATCGTAGCGCACGCCGTAATTGACCGTCAGACGCGGGTGAATCTTCCACGTATCCTGAACGAAAAAGGCGAGCGGAATATTTTTGATCTGGCTGATCGGATTTCCGAAACCCTGGATATAAAGCGACGGCAAGCCGAGTCCGTAAGACTGAACGGGCGTGAACGCCGGAGGCGCGATTCCGCCCGGGATGGTCGGAAACGCCGCCAGATTGAGCGCGGAAAATTCACCGAAATTGAAAAGTCCGGCAAAGTTCAGTTCGAACAACGCCGACGGAATTTTGATGTAGTTAAAATCGCCGCCGAATTTGATCGTATGATTTCCCCAGACGTAGTTGAAATTATCGGCGACCTGAAAACGGTTTTCCGTGCGGTCAACCGGCGAGAAAAGTTCGCGCCCGATAAACGCCGTATCGGTAATATTGTAGGCGACCGCTTCGCCGTTCTGCGAACGGAAAATGGTGTCGCGTCTGCCGTAGCTCGCCTTGAATTCGTTCAAAGCGGAAGTCCCGATGGTCGTATTCAAGCCGACCGACAGCGAATAATCCTTCGTGTCCGCGATGCCCGTGCGCGAAAAATCGTTCTGTCCGAGCGACTGGTTTTGCGATTCGACCTGAATCCCGGTTAGAAAACTCGGATTGTAGCCGAAGCGCATCGTCAATTGATTAGACGAATTAATGCTGTGGTCTCCGCGAATCGAAAAATAATGCGTTTCTTCTCTGACCGGGAAAACGTCCTGCAAATTCAGGAGCGGTCGAAAGGCGATCGGCTGACCGTCCGTGCCGGTCGTGCCGAGCGGCACGGGCGCGCCGGAAAGGAAAAACCGCGAACCGACGATCTGACCGGCGGGAATCGCTCCGCCCGCACTGCGAAGCGGATTAATTCCGGTCAGAGCCGTGTTGCTTCCGCTCGAAGCCAGATAGAGATAATTGACCGCCGCCGTGATCAACTGCGCGTTTCCGGTGGCAAGCAGTCCCTGAGCATATTGCGCCTGTGCCGGAGTCAAACCGTTAAAGGTTTGCGTAAACGGCAAGATCGGCGCGCCGAGCGTGATTGACTGTGTTAAGCCCTGCGAAACGTTGGTCGTAAAAAAGCCCGATTCGCGGCGTTGACGACCTTCGAACGCGCCGAAGAAAAACGTCCGGTCTCTGACCAGCGGACCGCCGAGCGTGATGCCGTATTGCGCTCTGGTAAACGCCGGTTTTTCCGAAGTCGGCGCGAACGGCGGACGAGCCTGTATTTCCTTGTCGCGCAAAAATCCGAAGATGTTTCCGCGCAGATCGTTCGTTCCGCGTTTGGTAACGACGTTGACCACACCGCCCGTCGCGCGTCCGAATTCGGGAAGATAAGAATTAGTTACGATCTGGTATTCCTGAACGGCTTCCTGCCCGACGGTCGAACGCGCCGCGTTGACCGAATTGTCGGTAAAATCCACGCCGTCCACGTTGACCTGTGTCGAACGTCCGCGCTGTCCGCCGATGTTCAAACCGGAAGTCGGCGCGGGACCGATCGGGCGACCGTTGTCGCGCCCGACGGTCGAGATGGTCAGCGCGAAACCGGTCGCGCTGCGCTCATTGATCGGCAGGTTGTCAATGCGTTCTTCGTCAATCGTGTTGGCAACCGAAGTCCGCGCCGTTTCGACCAATTGGACATCATCGCCCGAAACGGTAACGATCACGTCATCGCCGCCGATCTCCAGCGCGATAGCGAGTTCCGCGCTCTGCCCGACGGTTAATTTGACGGGCGAAATGACCGTCTTTTTGAATGTCGCGGCTTCCGCCGTGATCTCGTAATCGCCCGGCGGCAGACCGATAAATTGATAAACGCCGGAATCGTTAGCCGTGACGGTGCGCACAGCTCCGGTGGCGATATTTTTCGCCGTAACGGTCGCGCCCGGCACGACCGCGCCGCTCGGATCGGCAACCGTGCCGCTCAGATCGGCGGTGCTTGACTGTGCCTGCGCAAGTGCCGCGCTGACGCTCAAAAACACAATGACCGCCGCTAAAAAACACTTTTCGAAAACGGCGGAAAATTTTGAAGAAATTGCTTTCATTAGTTGTTCTCCTAGAATTTTGAAACTTTTTCGAGATTTGCCGGCTGAACCGTCCGCTCCATGCTGACCGATTTAAAAGGGGAAATTTCAGCAACGGTTTGACAGTCGTCATTTCGGAAAAATTATTCCGAAGTTTATCTATTTAATTTGTAACCGACAGATGTTCAGATTTGATAGCTACCGAAGTTTTTATCGCAAAAACGCCAATAAGGCAAGTAAATAAGTCAATTTTTGACAAAAAATAACCGTTTATTGCCAGCGGTTTTCGGATTGTTCAAAATAGCGAACTGTTTCACAGATTTTGCGGGCGCGTGGCGCGTGTCAAAATTTCGGTCGCCCGCCGGCTGAAACTCAAAGCCGCAATCGCCCAGCCCGCCGCCCGCGGCGCAAACGCGGCGCGTCTCATGAGATCGCAAACCAGCAATCTGCGGCGAAATCTTTCCCGGTGCCGGAGCGAATAATTCCGCGCGATTTCCGCAAACGAATTTTTATTTTCAAAAATGCTTTCCGCCAAAATCTCCGCGCTTTCCAGAGCCATCAGCATTCCGCTTCCGGTAAACGGGTCAATAAACGCCGCCGCGTCGCCGACCGTCAAAAGGTTTTCCGCCGGGAAAAGGTTTTTCACGCCGAAACCGTCAACCGAAACCGCCAGCCAATCAAACACGGGCTTTGCATCGCGCATCGTTTCACGGGCGCGGCGGTTTTCAAAAATCACGTTTTTGACAATCGCGTCCGTCTCGCCGGAAAATTTTTTAACCGTTTCGGCTTTGATCAAAAAACAATGATTCGCGCGGTCGTTTTCGACGCGGCTTAAACCGCCGTAACCGCCGCGAAAAAAATAAATTTCGCACACGCCTTTTTTTAAATTCACGTTTTCGAGATGAGTCTTAAAACCAACCAACTTCGAGTTGTAAGTTTTGAGTTTTGAGTTTTGAGTTTTACCGATCAACTTTCCTAATACATTTGCGCGTCCGGTCGCGTCAATTATCAAGTCGGCGAAAATTTCTTTCGTTTCCCGATTTTCAACACGCGCCTTAACGCCGCAAACTTTTTCGTTTTCGCTCAAAAGTCCGATAACCTGCGTTTCTTCCAAAACCGAAACGCCGAGCGATCTTGCTTTCTCCATCAATCGAACATCCATTTCGGCGCGGCTGATACTGAGTGCGCCGTTTATTTCACCTTTAAACCAATCGCTCGGAACTGAAATATTTTTTCCGGTTTGCGAATAAAAAACGGTCTCCGAAATCCGGTCGCCGCCGACCGCGAGCATCTCTTCGAGAACGCCCAATTCTTTAAAATGCTTGAGACATTCGGGCGAGATAAATTCGCCGCAGAGTTTATGACGCGGAAATTTTTCGCGCTCGATAAGGACGACTTCAAAACTTGCACGCGCCAGACGGATCGCCAGCGACGCGCCCGCCGGACCCGCGCCGACAATGGCGATTTTGAATTTTGAATTTTGAGTTTTGAGTTTCAATATAATTTATGACTTACGCAGTTGGGATCAATTCGGTATAAGTGAAAGGTAATAAGTGATATGTGATAAAGCGTTTTTAACTTTTCACTTGTTACCTTTCACCTATCACTTATTGCGAAGTTAGTCGCTTTTATTTCTCAATTTAAATTCCAACCGCGTAAATCCTAAATCTATTTTACATTTTTAGTAAAATAATCCGTATTTTATTTTCTTCCTGATTCGTGTTATTCGTGTAATTCGTGGCTAAATAAATCTTATGAAAATAATTCCGCTTCCGATTCCAACACCGTTTTATGTCGGCGATGTCAATGTTTATTTAATCAAGGAAGAACCGCTGACGCTAATTGACTGCGGACCGAAAACCGAAGAGGCTTATCAAACTCTGCGCGAAAAACTGCGGCGTAATGGTGTCGAATTTGCAGACATTGAAAGAATCGTTCTGACGCACGCGCACGAAGACCATTGCGGGTTGGCGGCAAAAATCCGCGATGAAGCGAAACGCGCGGAAATCTATGTCCACGGCTGGGAAACCGGACATCTTTTCGGACGGCTCGCGCGGGAAGAAAATAAAAAAATAATGCTACGCGCCGGTGTTCCCCAAGAAGTTTTCGCGGAAATGCAGGTATTGTATGCGGAAATTTCGCTTTTGACGGACGCGCTTTCGGAAGGCGATTTTCAGGAATTAAAAGATGAACAGGAACTCGAATTTTCGAGCGGCGTTCTAAAAGTTCTGCACACGCCCGGACATACGCCGGGAAGCTGTTCGTTTGTCCGCGAAGCGAATCGAACCGTGATCTGCGGCGACTGCGTTCTAAAACGCATCACGCCGAATCCGATCGTTTCGCCCGATCCGGTAAACCCGGAACAAAAATTCAAATCGCTGGCAGAGTATCTCGTGTCATTAGCAAAAATCCGGTCGTTTTCGCCGACGCTTCTTTACGGCGGACACGGCGAGCCGATCACGGATTTCGAGGAAATTTTTAACCGGTATGTGCGGGCGATTGACGAGCGGCAGAAAAAAGTAATTTCATTAGTTTCAAAAAGCGGCGAAACGGCTTTCGATGTCGCGCAGAAACTTTTTCCCGATGCGATTGACCGTGACGTTCACCGCTTTCTGGCGATTTCCGAAGCCATCGCGCATCTCGATTACGCCGCGTCGGAAAATAAAATCGCCGTCGAATTAAATGACGGCGTTGAGTTTTATAGAAAGTGATTTTTTTTATCAATTGCCGTCTGCTTTAGCTGACGGTTGCCGATTGTATCAACCGGCAGGCTTTAGCCGAATCATAAAAAATATCAATCATCGCGTCAGCTTTAGCTAAAGCAAAAAGGAAATTCTTTTTTATTTTTAATTCGGCTAAAGCCGTCAAATAATCAGCAAATCAATTGCGGTCAGCTAAAGCAGACGACAATTGATAAAACGCTTTTACAGCATTGCTTTTTTCAAACTTGCTGAAACTCTAATGGTGTTGTTTGCCCGATCTCGGCGATGCGGTCGGTTACTTTTGTAATTCCCTCAAGTCCGGGAAGTTTCTGGACGCGCCCGGTGACGGTTCGCTCGATCCATTCAACGCCCTCGTCGCTTCCGAAAAGCATCGCAATCGCGTAATTCCGGCTTTCGTCGGGACGCGCGCCGCTGCCGACCGGCTGCCAGAAATTTTTGATGATAAACCGCGCGATGTTTTGCGCGTAATTCGATTTTTTTAGTTCCAGACGCGCGACGCTGTAATAAAACTGTGTGTGGACGGCTTCTTCGCGGATGATCCCTTTTAAGATATGAGTTAGAACCGGATGATCGGCGACCTCGATTAGACGGCGGTAGGCTTGCGCGGCGCAGAGTTCGTTGATCGCGCCGTAAGCCATGTGCGTCGCCGTAAAACTTTTGCCGACGCAGTTGGTCAGAGCCGTCAAAATGCGCGTATAAAAATTGTATGAGCGCGAAACATCGAGGCTGATCTGTTCTTTCCATTTGCCGGGCGTTTCAAATCCGGCTTCATTCAGAAAGCGGTTGATGAGTTCGCCGTGCGTGATCTCTTCCACGCCCCAGCGTTCCATAAATTTGCTGATGACCGAATCTTTTCCCGTCGGCGTGCGTTTGAGTTCCTCGTGATACATATCGGTCAGAATCTCGATGTCGCGCATATACAAAAGCACGGGAACGAGCCGCTCATCGAGCGGATGATCCTTCACTTCGCGCCAAGGGATTTCACCGATAAATTCGTCGGTCAAAGCGCGTTCCTGACCTTCATACCAATCAAGGACTTCCTCATTAGTTTCAAATGTCATACGTTAAAGTTATACGCTCCAAGGGTGAATTCGGATGCGCTTAATATAACAGTTTTTTAGCATTTTTGAAAAATTTGAACAAATAATTTTTCAAAAATCAGCATCCAAAAATTTATTTTATCATTTTTGAATTTTACGAAAGCCTTGTAAATGCTGATTCAAGCATTTAATCAGTTCTATAAAATTTTCTAATTCTATGCGATTATTCAATTAAGCCCGGATAATGTTATTATCATTAAAACCAATAAACATCGAAAAATTATGAAATTTTCAGCTTTTTTATTTTTACTTTTTACATTTACCTTTTCCGCTTTCGCGCAAACCGAAAATTTGAGCGTCGAAGGCGAAAAGCATCTCAAAAACATCAAACAGCTAACCTTCGGCGGCGAAAATGCCGAAGCGTATTTTTCGCCGGACGGCAAAAAACTTATCTTTCAATCGAAACGCGACGATCTGAAATGCGACCAGATTTTCACGATGAATACCGACGGTTCGGATTTGAAAATGGTCTCGAACGGTGAAGGTCGGACGACCTGTTCGTATTTTTTCGCGGGCGGCAAAAAAATTCTCTACGGCTCGACGCACAAGGGCGGACGCGAATGCCCGCCGAATCCCGATTATTCGAAAGGCTACGTCTGGGCGATCTACCCGACATACGATATTTTCACGGCAAATGCCGACGGCACGAAGATCAAACAATTGACCAAAACCGCCGGTTACGACGCGGAAGCGACCGTTTCGCCCGACGGCAAAAAAATAATTTTCACCTCGACGCGCGACGGCGATCTCGACCTGTATGTAATGGACATCAACGGCAAAAACGTCAAACGCTTAACGGACGAACTCGGCTATGACGGCGGCGCGTTTTTCTCGCCCGACGGCAAACAGATCGTCTATCGTTCGTATCATCCGAAAACCGAAGCCGAGATCGCACGCTACAAACAGCGTCTCGCCGAAGATCTGATCGAACCGAATAATTTCGAAATCTGGGTGATGAACGCCGACGGGAGCGGAAAACGCAAAGTTACGAATCTAGGCGCGGCGAGTTTCGCGCCGTTTTTCACGCCCGACGGTAAAAAGATAATTTTCTGCACGAACTATTTTGCGGACGATCCACGCAAACGAAATTTCGATCTCGCTCTGATAAACGTGGACGGCACGGGACTCGAACGAGTTACCTACAACGAAACTTTTGACGGTTTCCCGATGTTTTCGCCGGACGGCAAAAAACTCGTTTTCGCATCGAACAGAAACGCCGCGAAACAAGGCGACACGAATGTTTTTATCGCCGATTGGGTTGAGTAATTTTTTTTTCAGCCACGAATTAACACGAAACTTCACGAAATTATTTCTTTGTTTTTCGTGTAATTTCGTGTTTGTTCGTGGCTTATAATTTTATGAAAAAGCAATTTTTAAGTTTTCTATTTTTACTTTCACTCATCGTCAGCGTTTCGGCGCAGAAGCCGTCCGAAGTCGAGAAAAATTTGCGGACGCACGTTTCGTATCTCGCGTCCGACGAGCTTGAAGGACGCAAAACGGGCGAGCGCGGCGCGACGAGTGCCGCCGGTTATGTCGCCAATCTGTTTGCCAGATATAAGTTGAAAACGGGATTTAACCGGATAGACGAAAAAGGCAAAACCGTCAAAAGCTATCTGCAAACTTTTCCATACATCGCGGGCGTTGAAACGGGCGAAGGAAATGCTTTTTCGATCAACAACAAAAGTCTAACTCTAAAAACCGACTGGATGCCTTACGGCTTTTCGCCGAATGTCAATTTAACAAATTCCGAAATAGTTTTTGCCGGATTCGGCATCACGGCGAACGAATTCGGTTACGATGATTACGCGAATCTGGATGTCAGAAATAAAACGGTCGCCGTTTTTGCCGGAACTCCGGGCGACGGCAGCCCGCGTTCGCCCTATGCGCGTTTCAACATTCACGCCAAAGCGAAGATCGCGCAGGAAAAAGGCGCGCGCGCGCTGTTTGTAATTTCAAATGACAGCGATCTAAAAAACGACCGATTCGCGCAACTCTCTTTCGATCAGACGCTCGGTGAAACTTCGATTCCGGTCGTCATTATTTCAAGAAAAACCGGCGCGAATCTGGCGGGCGCAAAGGACGAAAAAGAATTAGCCGAAACCGAAAAATGGCTCACGCAAATTCCGAATTACGCGCAGGTTCGTTTTGCCAATTTGCCGAAATCTAACGCGGCGTTAAACATCAATCTCGTCAAAAAACAAGCCGAAGGCTACAACGTCATCGGCATTCTCGAAGGCAGAGATGCGGTTTTGAAAACCGAAGCCATCGTTATCGGCGCGCATTACGATCATCTTGGTCGCGGCGGTCGTTCGAGTCTTGCCGCCAATTCGACCGAGGTTCATCACGGCGCGGACGACAACGCTTCGGGCGTGTCGGCGATGCTCGAACTCGCCCGCCAATTTGCGAAGGAAAAAGACAATAAACGAACGCTGATCTTTATGGCGTTCGGCGGCGAAGAAGAAGGTCTGCTAGGCTCGAAATTTTATGTCAACAATCCGGTTTTCCCGCTCGATAAAACCGTTGCGATGATCAATATGGATATGGTCGGACGGCTCAATGAAAATAAATTGACGGTCGGTGGAATCGGCACGGCGGGCGAGTGGCGAAATTTATTTGAAAAACAAACTCCGAAAAGCGAAGAAAGAGTTTCGACAATCGGTGAAGAAAATTTAAATTTAAGACAAAATATTCAAAATGATTTGAGGAAAATTTCTCTGACGGCAATTCAAGTCGAAATCAAAGATAACCGTGTTCATCTTTACGGAACTGTTCCCAAAGGCAAAATGGTTGATGCGGTTAGAACAGCGCAAGAAACAGGTAAAATGCCGGTTGTAAATTCGCTTCATGAAAAATCGGACAATTCTACAACCAGCAATTTTAATTTACAATTGAACGAAGACGGCTTAGGTCCGTCGGATCATTCTTCGTTTTACTTAAAACAAATTCCCGTTCTCTTTTTCTTTACGGGAACGCACACGGATTATCACAAACCGACGGACACATTCGACAAGATCAATTATCAAGGTCTGACAAAAATCACCGAATTTGTCGGCGAGATCGTCAGATCAATTGACCGAAATCCGAAACGCCCGACTTATACGGTCGCCCAGAGTTCGGGAATGGGCGAAGGTCGGCGCGGGTTTAATGTTTCGCTCGGAACAGTTCCGGGTTACGCCGACGGCGATAACACCGGCTTACTGCTCGACGGCGTACGCGACGGTTCGCCTGCCGCCAAAGCCGGTGTCAAAGCCGGAGACAAGATCGTTAAACTCGCCGGACGCGACATCAAAAATATTTCCGATTACGTCTATGTTCTCGGCGAAATGAAACCGGGCGAGGAATATGAGATAGTCGTCATGCGCGGCAATGAAAAGTTGACACTGAAAATCATTCCGGCAAAGCGTTGAAAAGTATGCAGAAGCAGTGGCAGGATAGAAATTATTTTCTTACTGCCACTGCTTCTGCATTTGCCTACTGAAATTATTTTCTCGTCTTGGCGAAATAACCCTGACGGTGCGTTAATTTGACCTTTTCTTTTTGCAAAACGGGATTTGCCAACTGCACTTCGATCGTCCGGTATGAACCGTCGAGAGCTTGATTGGTCGGCTCGTATGCAACTAAATATTGCGAACGCATCTCGATCTGAATCTGATCGAAAGCGTCCCGAAGCTGACGTTCATCACGCGGGAAAAATGCGCGTCCGCCGGTTCGTTCACTGATCTTTCTGAGCGCGCCTTCGTCCACGCCGTCGTAATAATTATCGCCGATGCCGATGGCGTAGATGACCGCTTCGGCACGGAGAGCCGCCTGCACGGCTTCTTCGAGTTTTTTCAAACCGTATGTATTAACGCCGTCTGTCAAAAGAACGATCGCGCGGCGCGTTTTGTCGGGCGAGGGCGAGAGAACTTCTTCGCTTGTTACCCAGATTGCGTCCCAGATGGCGGTCGAGCCTTGCGTTACCTGATTTTTGCCGGAGATCGGCGGAGTTCCGCCGACCAGAACGCCGCCGCCGACGTAACCCGAAGGCGGGACGAACTGCACGCGGTCAACCGCTCTTCTCAGACGCGAAATATTATTCGTCATTCCCTGTTCGAGCGTCGTTTCGCCCGTAAAGGAAAGAATCGCCACTTCGTCTTTGGTCGGACGAACGACCGCATCGAGAAAAGATTTGGCGGCTTCTTTTTCTTCGGGCAGAGTGCGTTCCTGCGACGCGCTCGTGTCAATCAAAATCGCCAGACTCAGAGGCAGATCAATCTGCCTTGCAAAATATGTGATTTCCTGCTCCTGCCCGTTTTCAAAAATTTTGATGTCTTCCTGTTTGAGATTGGTCAAAAGCCGCCGGTTTTTGTCCTGCGCGGTAAAGAGAACATTGACAGCTTCCGTATCAATAATGATCTCTTCGTCGTCAAAGATCGGTGTCGGTGTGCCGAGCGGCGGCGGCGCTTTTAGAACCGGCGGATTCTGCGTCTGCGCGTCGCTCGAATCCGTCAAAAACAAACCTCCGGCGAAAAACGCGCCGAACGCCAAAATCAAAAATAGTTTTCTGAACTTAAACATAAAATCTTTTACCACCTCTCAAAACGACAAACGAAAAAGGCGAATCGTTTTTTAATCCTCTATTGCAAAGTATCTCTGACCGCGCGATAGCTGTCTTTTGTGCGAATCTTGTATTTATCGTTCTTGTCGCCGTCTTTAAATCGCACCTCGACTTTGCGTTTCTTGCCGTCGTATTCCTGATTTGCCGGACGATAGGTAAGAATATACTGCGAGCGAAGTTCCTGCGAAATTTTTGTAAAGGCGCGTTCGAGCGCGAGCATATCGCCCGTAAAAAACGCTTCGCCGCCCGTTTCTTCGCACAAACGCGTCAGATACTTGTCGCCTTTATCCTTGACCGTTCCGGCTTCGACACCCGGCACCGCGCCTAAGAAACCTTCTTTGGTCGAAATGCCGAAGATCGTCGTTTCCGTTCTCTGCGCCAGATCGATCGCGTCCTCGATCGAAGCGCGGCTGAACGTATCGTCGCCGTCGGTGATAATGACGATCACCCGTCTGCCCGGCGCGCTTCGCATTTTTTCGTCCGTAAACTGCCAGATCGCGTCGTAGAGCGAGGTCTGCGAACCGACCTTTTTCACCTTGTCAACGGCGCGGTCTAAGAGGTCGAGTTTGTCCGTAAAATCCTGTTTCAGACTGACTTCGTGGTCAAATGTCATAAAAGCCGCTTTGTCTTTTCTTAAACGGGTTACGGTATAAATAAAATCTTTCGCCGCGCGTTTTGAAAAATCCAGCTTGCCTTTGGTCGAAGCCGATGTGTCCATCAAAACGCCGACGTAAACCGGCGGATTGGTTTTCTCGTCGGTAAAAAACGTGATCTCCTGCGGCACGCCGTCTTCCAAAACGATAAAATCGTTTTTCGTCAGCCCCGAAACGAGATTTTTCTTTTTGTCCTTGACGGTTACGGGCAGACGCACCTCGAACGTCTTGACGACATCTTCGACCTGCGCCGCGGCGGGCAGTATAAAAACACTCAAAGTAAACAAAAGACCGGATAAACGAAGTAAATTTTTCATAGGATTTGTAATTAATTACGCTGTTTTCGATGCAAACTGGCAACCGCGCGGTTGCCAAAACTAAACAGGCAGTATATCAAAAATGCGCCGTGAATAAGTAATAAGTAATTCGTGATACGTAATTCGTAGTTCATGAAATGCAGATTATTACATTTAATCAAATAACCTTTCACGTATCACGTATCACGTATCACGTATTGCGTCCTTCCCGTTCGTTTGCGAAAATCAAATCCAAATGAATCCGAATATTTTTAGAGAATACGACATTCGCGGAATTGTCGGGCAAGATTTAACGGAAGAAACGGTCGCCGTTCTGGGGAAAGCCGTCGGCACGTTTTTTAATAAAAACGGCGCGAAGCGTATCGCCATCGGCTTTGATGCTCGCGTTAGTTCGCCTGTTTTTGAACGGCTTTTGACCGAAGGTTTTAACAGTTCGGGCTGTGACGCCGTTCTCATCGGCAGAGTTCCGACTCCGGTTTTGTATCACACGGTTTTCACAAAATCGGTGGACGGCGGCGTGATGATCACCGGCTCGCACAATCCGCCCGACCACAACGGCTTTAAAATTTGTCTCGGCAAACAGACGCTGTTCGGTTCGCAGATTCAGGAAATAAAAGAAATCGCATTTTCCGGCGAATTTGCGGCGGGCGCGGGAACAGTTGAAAACATCGAGGTTTTAGACGATTACATCGAAGATATTCTCTCGAAAATAAATTTCGGCAATCGGAAAATAAAAGCCGTGATTGACGGAGGCAACGGAATGGGCGGCGTAACGGCTGTTCCGGTTTATGAAAAACTCGGTGTCGAAATGGTCAAACTTTTCACCGAACCCGACTCGAATTTTCCGAATCATCATCCCGATCCGACCGTGACGGAAAATCTACAGGACTGCATCGAAAAAGTTTTGGAAACGAACGCCGATCTCGGCATCGCGTTCGACGGCGACGGCGACCGCATCGGTTTGATTGACGAAAACGGACGCATCATCTGGGGTGACGAATTGATGATTTTGCTTTCGCGCGAAATCTTGAAAGAGCGTCCGAATGCGACGATCATCGCCGAAGTAAAATGCTCGCAAAATCTGTATAACGATATCGCCGCTCACGGCGGAAATCCGATCATGTGGAAAGCCGGACATTCGCTTATCAAAGCGAAAATGAAGGAAACCAATGCCGCGCTCGCCGGAGAGATGAGCGGTCATATTTTCTTTGCCGATAGATTTTACGGCTTTGACGACGCGACCTACGCGGGCGCGAGAGTATTGGAAATTCTTTCAAAAACCGATAAAAAATTATCCGAACTTCTCGCCGATCTGCCGGAAACATTTTCCACGCCCGAACTCCGGGTTGACTGCACGGAAGAACAAAAATTCGAGATCGTCCAAAGGATCGCCGATGAATTTTCCAAGACAAACGAAGTCATCACGATTGACGGCGCGAGAATTCTGTTTGAAAACGGCTGGGGCTTGGTTCGCGCTTCGAATACGCAGGCGATTTTGGTTTTGCGTTTTGAAGCCGATTCGGAAGAGAATTTACGGAAAAGCCGCGAAACGGTCGAGAATCGTGTCAAAGAATTAATTCTTTGACACGATTCTCATTGCTTACAAAAAAGATATTTAAGGTAAAGCTGCCAAAGTATCCGACAATTTCTCAACCACCAATAAAAGCATCTTGCCCGATTCTACGAATTCGCCGCCGTTTGCCATGTCTTCGGCGCGTCCGCTCATGTCGGAGATTCCTTGAATATTAATTAAGTATTTTTGGAGTTGCGGTTTTGTTCTGAAATCAACTTCGAGCGCGATCATTCCGGCGCGTAAGTTTCGGATGCTTTGCATCACGTCTTTTTTGAACTGCTCGTTTTTTGCCTGAATATCGCGTGAAACTTTTCCGGCGCGCGCGTCTTTATCAATCTGTTCGATGCCGTTGGCGACACTGCCTAACAGATATAAAAATTTCGTCGTGTTTTTGATCTGGATCGAAACCTTTTCCGCGCCGTCTTTGAGGTCGGTTTTGCCGATGGTTGATTCGGTAACGACCTTCGGCTTTGTCGTTCTGGTCGAACGCTTTCTCTGCGCGTCAGCGGTAAAAGTAAAGCCTAAAATACAAACTGCAAATATTACAAATTTCAATAAATTCTTATTAATCATTTTTATCACCAATTGCCGAATTAGGGGTTTTATTCGTAAAATCTTATCATAACAAATGATGCGGGAAAGACAATTGGAAGTAAAAAGGCTCGGACGGGTTGCTTATGCGGACGGTCTCGATCTGCAGAAAGAGCTTGAAACCGAAGTCATCGCGCGGCGCGAAAAGGATTTTTTATTGCTCCTTGAACACCCGCATACATACACGCTTGGAAGAAGCGCGAAACACGCCGGAGTTCTGGCGACCGAAGACGCTCTGAAATATCTCGGCGCGACCGTTTTCGAGACGAATCGCGGCGGCAAGGTAACGTATCACGGCATCGGTCAGATCGTCGGTTATCCGATCTTTAACTTATCGCCCGACCGCGAGGATGTGCATAAATTCGTGCGCGATCTGGAAGAAGTTTTGATCCGCACGATGCAGGATTTCGGCATTGACGCTTTTCGGATCGAAGGTTTGACGGGCGTTCATACAAAAGACGGAAAGGTCGCGGCAATCGGGATTCATATCAAACGCTGGGTTACGACGCACGGTTTCGCCCTGAATGTGAATACGGATCTGAGCTATTACAATTGGATCATCGCCTGCGAAGGCGAACCGGTCGCTTCGATGGAACAGATTTTGGGACGCGAACTTTCTCTGGCGGAAGTCGAAGATAAAATCATTAAAAATTTTGCCGATGTGTTCGAGTTCGGTAAAGTAGAAGAAAAAATCAAGAAATTGGAACTTGCGGTTTAAGTTTTTTTATAAAGTTATTTTGATGGCATCTCGGATTTTATGATGAAAGAAAAACGGTTCGGAATAGATGGGAGATGAAAGATAATAGATGAAAGATAAAATCTATCAGTTATCATCTCTCATCTCGAATCTATTCCGAAATTTCCATTCTTCAGCATAAATCATGAAACACTACCGTTATTTTAACAAGGAGGAATTAATGAAATTTACAAAACTATTAGTCATCTTAACCGCCCTCGCATTTTTCGCGGCTTGCGATCCGCCGAAGGGCAACACGGTTTTGGACAGCAATTCAAACGCCAACGCTCTTAGCCCGAACGCCACGAACATCAATACGTCGGCGGCGCAGACTCTGGCGGAAACTCCGCGCCCGCAGAAGGTCGAGTATATGATGAACCAGCGCGGCGAACAGGACAAAGCCGCGCCGACTTTGACTTTTGTCGAACCGAAAGACGGCGCGACCGTCAACAGTTCGACCGTCAAGGTGAAATTGGAATTGAGCGGCGATCTGAAAGGCTACCAGCCGGGCAAAGACCCGGCGACGGATATGGGCAATCATATTCACATCATTCTCGACAATCAGCCGTATGAAGCCTATTACAATCTCGGACAGGAATTCGAACTGCGGAATGTTTCGGACGGCGAACACACTTTGAGAGTTTTCCCGTCGCGCCCGTGGCACGAAAGTTATAAAAATCCGGGCGCGTTTCAGATGATCCGCTTTACCGTCAAAGACGGCGGCGCGGATCCGACAAAACCGACCACGACCAACGCCAATCAGCCGATGTCAAACGCCAACGCTTCCGGCACGCCCGAAGGCAAAGATATGCAGTCTTCGACCGCCGGCGCGGTTGATAAAGCGAAACCGCTTCTGACCTACAGCCGACCGAAAGGCGAATACAAGGAAGCCGAAGCCGAAGCGATCATGATCGATTTCTGGCTGGCAAACGCCAAGCTCACGGGCGACGGCGGCGAATATAAAATTCGTCTGACGGTTGACGGCAAGGAAGTAAAAATGATCGAGAAATGGGAACCCGTCTGGTTTTCCGGCTGGACGACCGGCAAACATACCGTCAAGCTGGAACTCATTGACAAAGACGGCAATGTGGTCGAAAACGGCGGCTATAATTCGACGACGCGCGAGATAACGGTTGCGAAATAATTCCAAAAATTAAAAAAGCGCGTTAGTTTCACAACGCGCTTTTCAAAAAATTTTACTTTATTATTTGTCGGCATAAGTTAAACTGACGTTCGCCGTTTCATTCAATCGAACGGTTATTTTTTCCGATTTCGTCCGAATTTCTTCGAGCCATTCGTCGAACTTTCCGATTTTCGGACGGTTTTTTGCCGTGCCGACAAAAATAATATAATCGCCGGGAGCGGCTGTTAGAGTAAATTCGCCTTTATCATTTACCGCGCCCTGTCTTGCCGAAGCAAAGGCGGCTACTCCTTTCTTGCCCGCGGGAAAAATGACGACAAAAGCGCGTTCGCCTTTTTCCAGCCCCGAAACTTTTCCCTTGACCGTGCCGATTTTGTCGCTTAAGACGACCTCGACATTTTCGATCTTTTCTCCCGCTTCGATCTTCAATGTTTCATTGAGTAAATCTTTACTGCCCAGACGGATGGATTTAACGTAATAATCCTCGGTTGCGCTGCCCGTCAGATAAAACTCGCCCTCGGAAACGGCTGAAATCAGAAACGGAAGCCGCCGCTTATCGCTTTGCTTATTCGATTTCTCAACGCCCTCGCCCGCGCTGTTTCTGAAATCCCTGCTGACTGCCGAAATATACACACGGTTCGGGATTTCTTTTCCGTCCTCGACGGAAACAAAACCGGCAATCGTCGCCTCGACTGAAAGTTCGATCAGAATATTTTCCGCATCGTTTTCTTCGAGATCAATTTCTACTGCTTGAGGCGCATATCTGACGGACGGTTTCTTTAATACGGCTTTTCCGTTCTCATATTCGTATTCACCATTTACGGAAGCTCTGACGAGATATTTCCCTTCCGGCAGGTCTTCGAATTTCCAGATTCCGGTTTCATCGGTTTTTAATTGCCTGTTCTGTCCGCCGTCATACTCTAAAACAAAATCTTCTTCATTATTTTTTGAAAATGAAACCGTTGCGTTTCCGACCGGTTTCTTATCGCTTTTTGCAACGACGCTTCCCGAAATGGTTAATGAACGGCGATCCGGGATTGATATATTTATACCGGTTTGTTCTTGTCCCAAAAGCAATTGAACCGGAACGGCTTCTTTTTGACTGTCGGCATTCGGATAATAAGTTTTATGTTCGGAAGAATACGCCGTTCTGGACAAATCGTAACTGCTTACCGATTTAACCGATCTTGCCGGCAGAGACGGCTCGACGACGCGAACGATATAATCGCCTTCCGGCAAACCGCTCAAACGGTAAAATCCCAGATCATCCGTCGTCGTCGTCGTTAAATTTTCCGAATACTCGTAATACCGAAAGACACGGCTCTCTTTATCCAAAACCTGCACGCGCGCGCCGATGACCGGCGAGCCGTCGGCATACAAAATTCTGCCGCTGACCGCCGCGCCGCGCACGATACCGATCAAGGTCTGAATTTCGCTTACGCCGTCAACCGCAATTTGCTGAAACAAAGGATTGTCGCGGTCGGAAAATTCGGGATTTAAAACTCCCATGACCTTTAAGACCGGCTGGTAAATTCCGGCTTTGACGTTTTTCATTTCAAACTCGCCCAGATCGTTGGTCAAAACGTAATTATCCGTTCCGTATGACGTTGAACTCCCGACGAAAACTTCTCCCTTGCTTTCCGTTTTCGGCGGTTCGACCAATTCCTTGATCTTGCGAAAAGCGATCCAGCCGCGGCGCACCGGCGCGCCCGAATCACGGTAAGTTACGCGCCCGCGCACAGTCGAGCCTTTTTCCTCCTCTTTATCGGAATTTTTCCTCTCGGTGCTTCCGACACTGGTAAAGACCGGCTCAGCCACAATATCCTGTCCGATGACAAAAATATTAGCGCAGAAAAATAGTGCGATAAAACAAAACGCGGATTTTGAATTCGATGATTTTTTCATACTGGGAACTTCCTAGAGCAATTAAGTATTTTTGTGGATAATAGCATAGCTAATCTGCAAAATCATAGTAATTTTTTGATTTGGCTGACAGAACAAATTTATTCGATATTCCGTTGAAGCAAACTTGAACTTACCCGAATTATCTTTTAACCTCACTTAATCAAAAAAGTTTTATTTTATATCTTTATTGGAGTTTATTTTTATAATTTATGCGACGTGATACGACTTCGTGGTTTAGCCACAATCTGAATATGGAAATGCCGCTCGTGGCATACGGGCACGCGGGTTACCCGCTGTTAATGTTTCCGACCGCCGCGGCGGATTATCTGGAATACGAACGCTTTTATCTGGTTGATGCTATCAAATGGTTTATCGAAAACGGTCTCATTCGCGCTTATTCGATCAATTCGGTTAATAAATACAGTTTATTAAATCGCCAATCGCATCCGGCGTGGAAGGTCGAGATGCTTTCGCGCTACGACCGGTACATTATGGAAGAAGTCTTGCCATTGATTAGAAACGAATGCGGCGAAGACGCTCGACCTCTGACGACGGGCGCGTCGCTCGGAGCTTTTTTAGCGGCGAACACATATTTTAAGCATTCCGACAATTTTCGCGGGACGATTGCGATGAGCGGAAGCTATGATATTTACAATTACCTGGAAAGCTATTACGACGACAACGTCTATTTCAACAATCCGATGATGTATCTGAAAAATCTGAACGACGATTATCATCTGCCTCGTTTGAGACAAGCCGACGCGATCGTCATCTCGACCGGACAAGGCGCGTTCGAAGCGCCCGACCGCAGCCGCGAGTTTTCCGCGCTTCTTCATTCAAAAGGAATTCCTCATTGGTTGGATGTTTGGGGACACGACGTGAATCACGATTGGGTTTGGTGGCGGAAAATGCTTCCTTATTATTTGGGAAAATTCGTTGAGAGATGAAGGATGAGGGATGAGGGATGAAGAAAATACAAAGTCGGATGATTTAATTTCAACTTCCGAAAACGATAAGGAAATTCGGAGGCAAAATCTTAAAAAGCGGCTCAAACAATATGCTCTTCGAATCATTCGGCTTTATGAATATTTGCCCAAACACGGCGCGGTTCATGTCATTACTCATCAATTACTGCGTTCCGGCACCTCGCCCGGCGCACAATACTCAGAAGCCACCCGCGCTAAATCCGATGCCGACTTTATCAGTGAAATAGAAGGTGCACTGCAAGAGTTGGAAGAAAGTTTATACTGGCTCGAACTTCTAATCGAAGGCAATTTTGTCAGTGAGAAAAAGTTAAAACCTCTGTGCGATGAAACTAACGAACTAATCTCGATTTTCGTAACAATGACATTAAAAACAAAATCAAGACACAAAAAATGAGGGACGAAATTATTCATCCCTCATCCCTCATCCTTCATCCCTCAAATCACCCGTCGCCTTTTTTGCCCTTACGCTTTGTTCCTTCACTGCTCGGATTTTGAGCGGGCGGATCGGGTTTCTTCGCGGGCGGAGGATTGGTCGGATTGTTCTGCTGTTTCGGCGGATTGTTGTCCGGCTTCGGCGGAGTCGGATTGCCTGCCGGTGCGCCGTCTCGCTTGTTATCTGTCGCGCCGTCCGTTGTTTTCGTTGAGTCGGGCGCAGTGGTATCTGTCGGTTCAAGTTCCGAACCATCCACATTTGTTTCCGATTTCTTGCTCGGCGTATAGATCGCGCCGCTCTTTCTCGCTTCGAGTTCCGCCTTTTCGAGTTTTTCGAGTTCCTCGCGTTTGCGCCGTTCGATCAGAGATTTGATGTCGGAAGGAATCGGCGGCGGTTCTTCGAATTTGTCCTTCGGCTTGTCCTTCATATAGGCGTTCATAAACTCGTTGAAATACGGGAGCGCGCCGCCGCCGCCCGTCATCCCGCGTCCGAGATTTTCCTTTCGTTTCGGATTTCCCATCCACACGCCCGTTACATAGGTCGGCGTGTAGCCGATAAACCAAACGTCCGTGTGGTCATTGACCGTTCCGGTTTTTCCGGCGAGCTGGTGTCCGGCGGCACTCGCGCCGCCCGCCGTTCCGCCGCCGCTGGTGACGCCGCGCATCATATCAACCATCGTTAAGGCGACGTATTCGCTCGTTACTTTGTAGGTCTTATCGTCCCATTCTTCCAGAACTTTCCCGTCGCGGTCTAAAACCTTGCGGATCAGATGCGGCTGAACGCGCACGCCCTTATTCGGGAAAACCGAATAGGCGGAAACCATTTCCAAAAGAGACGCTTCGCTCGCCCCGAGCGCGGACGGCAGGCTCGGCGCCATCGGATTCGTGATGCCGAAACGACGAACCATCTGCGCTCCGGTCTGGACGCCGACCTGTTCGAGTAGATGAACCGCCGCCAGATTGTATGATTTGGCGAGCGCGACGCTCATCGGCACATTGCCGTGGCTGGTCGAGCCGTCATAATTGTGCGGCTGCCAGCCGCCGCGTTTGATCGGCGCGCCGGAAACGGTCATCTCGGGCGTCATTCCCCATTCGACCGCCGCCGTGTAAATAAACGGTTTGTAGCACGATCCCGTTTGACGAAGTCCCTGTGTCGCGTTGTTGAATTTGCTCGAATGATAATCGTAGCCGCCGACCATTGCGACGATCTCGCCCGTTTTCGCATTGAGCGAAACGATCGCCGCCTGAACTTCCGGTGATTGCGTCAATTCGACTTCGACGGTTTTGTTTTCGTTATCAACTTTTTTGATCTCGAATTCGGCTAAATAACCCTGTTTTAACTCGGCAGACGGTTTCTTACCGCTTCTGCCCATTTCTTTACTCGTTACGGTCGCCGTGTAATTTCCGAAACGAACTTTGGCGGTATCGGTCGTTGGATTGACGCTCATTATCAAACCTTTGATAAATTCGCCTTCCTCGTGCTGATCGCCATACCAATCGGCGTGTTTGTAGCTTTCGAGCTTGCGCTTGATCTCTTTCTCGTCGGTCAGAGGCTCGTTGTTTTCGTCCACGAGAATATTCTCATAATCCGAACGCCACGCTTTACTTTTGTCGTAGCGGCGAAGACCTTCGCGGATCGCTTTGGTGGCGATCTTCTGCGCTTCGACATTGATCGTCGTGTAAACTTCCAGACCGCCCTGCGCGACGCGTGTCGTGTATTTGTCTTCGAGATACTTGCGGATCTCTTCGACCGGATAATCCCACGGCGTGGATTTCGGCAGAGATTGATAATAAGCCGTGTCAGCTAATTTTATTTCTTTGGCTTTGGCGGCATCCACTTCGGCTTGCGAATAGCGTTCGGGAAAATATTTCGCCATCTGATCAAGCACGATGTTGCGCCGCTCTTTCGCTTTTTCGCGGTTGCGCGTCGGTGAATATTCCGGCGATTTCGGAATTGCGGCTAAAAGTGCGGCTTCTTCGAGATTCAGTTCGTTGAGCGATTTTCCGAAATACGTCCGCGCGCCGGCTTCAAAACCATAGCTGCCTGCGCCGAGAAAGACATAGTTCATATACATTTCGAGAATCTGCCGCTTGGTATAAAGCCGTTCGATCTCAAGTGCCATCATCCATTCGCTTACTTTTCGCGTGTAGGTCTGTTCCTTTGAAAGAAAAAGATTTTTGGCAAGCTGTTGGGTGATCGTTGACGCGCCTTCGGTTCTGCCGGTCGTCATATTTTTGAAAACCGCGCCCGCGATTCGATACGGGTCAATGCCGATGTGATTGTAGTAGCGAAAATCTTCGATGGCGATGAGCGCGTCTTCGACATTTTGCGGAATGTCTTTTTCCTTGATCGGAATGCGTTTTTCAAGCGCGAATTCCGCCAGAACGGTTTCGCCGTCGTCGGCGTAAATCTTCGTTACCTGCGGCGGGCGATACGTTGCCAGCGCGGAAACCTCCGTCGCATACCGCGAATTATTCAAATAATACGCGCCAAGAATCCCGGTCAAACCGCCCGCCGAAAGTGCGAGAACGAGCGCGACGAAAAACCACACGGTTTTCCAAAATCTTCCTTTCCCTTTTGTCTCGACCGATTTGATTTCCTGTTCGACTATTTTCTTTTCTCTTGCCATAAACTAACTCCAGATGTCAGATATTAGATGTCAGATGTCAGTAAAATACTAGCATCTGACATCTGACATCTAATATCTAATTTACAAATCTCCGCATTTTTACGCTAATGACGAATCCGATGGCGATGAACGTCGAAAGGATGGCTGAAAGTCCCGCGCTCATCAGAGGAAGCGGAACGCCGATGACGGGCAGAAAGCCCAAAACCATCCCGACATTAATAAAGATCTGAAACGCCATCCCGCCGACGATCGCCATAATGACGATCATTCCCGCTTTGTCGGGCGCCTGCCGCGCACCGGCGATCAAACGCGAAAGCAGAAGCGCGTAAGCCAGAAGCAGCGAGATACAGCCGACAAAGCCCGTGTTTTCCGCCGTTACCGCAAAAATAAAATCCGTGTGCGGTTCGGGTAGAAATTTGAGCGCGCTCTGCGAGGTTTCAGTGTCGCCCTTGATGCCCGTCAGATTTCCTTTGCCGACCGTGATCATTGATTGGACGGTATGATAACCGTAGCCGCGCGGGTCGGCGGATTCGGGATCAATGATGACTTCGATTCTTTGTCTTTGGTAATCCTTGATCTTTCCGGTTTCGACTCCGACCCAATATGCCGCCGGAACCAGCACGACCGCCAAAAGAAGCGAGGCAATGACGTATCTGATCTTGATTCCCGACAAAAACAGCGCGACTGCTAAAAGCGGAAAATACGTCAGAGCCTGTCCCGCGTCGGGTTCGAGCATGATCAAAGCGACGGGCGCGGCTAAGATAGCGCAGCCGACAAGAAATTCTTTAAATTTTAATGTTCCGCCCTTTTTCGCGCCGAAGTATTTCGCCAGCATCAAAACGACCGGAATTTTGACGAATTCCGAAGGCTGAAATTGTCCGACGACCGGAACTTTGATCCACGCCTGCTGACCGTTGATCTTCATCCCGATACCCGGAATCAAAACCAAAATCAGCAAGATCAATCCGATCGCATAGAAAACCGGCGCGGCTTCGACGATCCGGCGATAATCGCTCGCGGCGACGACCGTAAAAGCGACCAGCGCGATAAACAAACCGATGATCTGTTTCGACCAATAGCTTTCATACGGCTGGGCGTTGTAAATCTGCCAGACGCCGAAACCGACAATGGCGACTGCCAGAACCGCGATCAACCAATCAAAATCTCTCAGACTTCTTCTTTCTAAAACTGCGACCATTTTTCGTTACTTAAAACTAATTTTCGTTACCCGTTGCTGTTTGCTTTTCAGCGGGCGGCATAAAGCCTTTCTTGATCAAATATTCGTCGTAAACTCCTCTCACGGCGGGCGCGGCGAAACTTCCGCCGAAACCGACGTTTTCGATCAAAGCGATGACGGCGATTTCCGGCTCATACGCCGGTGCGAAGCTGACAAACCACGCGTGGTCTTTGTTCGCGCCGACATCTTTACCGAGTTCGGCGACCTGCGCCGTGCCGGTTTTTCCGGCGATCTCAAACCCTTCTATTCTAATTCTCGCGCCCGTTCCGCCGGCATTGACCACGCCCCAGAGTCCTTCCAGAATGACTTTTTCCTGTTCGGGCGTCATCTTGATTATCTTCCCTTCGGAATACTGGTAAGTAAATCCTTCGCGCGGCGGAATGTAATTCATCGAATTTTCCTCGCCGATCGCGCCGATCGGTCTAAATTCCTTCAAGAAATGCGGCGTAACCATCTTGCCGTCCACGCCGATAGCGGAAACGGCGCGAAGCATCGAGATCGGTGTAACGACGACCGTATCCTGTCCGATCGAAGCATAGACGGTGCGGATGTCGCTCCAGCGTCCTTCGCGTTTTTCGACCGAAGCGCGCCAGCTTTTCGGAGTTTGACTGATCTTTTCATTCGGCAGGTCAACGCCGGAACGCTTGTCATACTCGAATGTTTCGACCATTTCGGTCAAACCTTCAATTCCCATTTTCAAACCGAGCCGGTAATAATAACCGTCGCACGATTTCGTAATTGCGTAGCTTAGAGGCGGCGAGCCGTGATTGCCCATACAGCGCGTGAATTTGTTGCCGATGGTGATACCGCCGCCGCACGCTAGATTGGAATCTTTGACCGTTATAACGCCCTGCTGAAGCCCTGCAACCGATTCGGGAATTTTCCACGTCGAACCGGGCGGATAGCGTCCCTGAATCGCGCGGTTGTAAAGCGGTCTCGATTCGTCCTGCCAGTAAGCCGCGATCTGTTTGCGTCCCTCGGTCGTCGAGCTTCCCTGCACGAAAATATTCGGATCGAACGACGGCAGAGACGCCATTACAAACACTTCGCCGTTGCGCGGATCCATCGAGATGATCGTGCCGCGCTTAGTCGGCGTCGCTTCGATCTGCGCTTCCGCCGCCAATTGCAGATCGAGATCAATTGTTATTACGAGGTCTTGTCCGCTCTGCGGTTCGACGCGCCCGACTTCCGTCTGAATGCGCCCGCGGCTGTCCACGATGACCTTGCGGTAACCGTCGCGCCCGCGCAGAAATTCGTCGTAGTATTGCTCAAGACCGCCTTTGCCGATAATGTCGCCCGCCTTGTAGCCTTTTGAAATATATTCCTCTTTTTCGAGCTGTTTCGGGCTGATCTCGCCGACATAACCGAGAACGTGCGCCAGAGTTTTGCCGAGCGGGTAAAATCTCTGCGGCTGAATCTCGATGCGGAGTTCGGGAAATTCGAGAGAATGCGACTCGACCCATGTAATGTCCTGGATCGAAGCGTTTTCTTTTAAAACCATCGTTTCAAAACCGGGCTGCGCTTTGATGTAGTCCAGACGCTCGTTGACAAAGCGCGGCTCCATATTTAAGCCTTCCGCATAATCGTCAACTCGTTCGCGGACGTTGATTTTTTTCAGAGGTTCGTTGGCAAGGGTTACGTTGTAAGTCGGGCGCGAATCTACAAGCAGTTTGCCGTTGCGGTCAAGAATCGCCCCGCGCGGCGCAGGGATAGGAATCAGGCGAACGCGCTGATTTTCGGCGCGTTCGGCGTAATATTCGCCTTTCATTACCTGCAGATAATAAAGACGAACGCCGAGAACGGTCAAAAGGATAAACGCCAGCGCGTGTATTACGCCGATCCTGATTGGCAGATTCTGTGAATAATCCTGAAACTTCATAAATCTTTAAGGTGAAAAAGTGGAAAAGTAAAAAAGTTTCTCACTCTGTTCGCAAACGATAAATTTTATAATTTCGGGCTGAACAACATCTAAATAAATCACAAAATTTTTCGACTTTTTCACTTTCCCAAACGTATCGGATTTCGCCGCCGTGTCTGCCGCCGCTGACGCTGCGGAAAGAAATCGCGTCTTCTTCTGCGCAGGCTGTCGGATTTCAGTCTTTCCAAAATTATATAAGTAATCGTTCCGGCGATAGTCGTTCCGATCAGCGTGTAAGCCATCATTATGATCGGATTGACACTCGGATCCTGTCCGAAAAGTCTGTGCATCCCGTAATATATAAGATCGTCGAGCAAACAAGCACCGGCTATGATGGGAATGCGGAGTAAAAGGTTGTCAACATAGACCCGCCGCGTGATCTCGGAAACCATGTATGCGATCAATGTTTTAGAGAAACCGTTCGCGCCCAGAAGACCGCCGCTCAGAGCGTCAACCGAAAGACCGGCGATCGCCCCGAACAAAAGCGCGCGGATCGAATTTCTCTGCTGGAGCGCGGCGTAAACGACGATGATCAGAGGAAAATCAATAAACGCGAACGGCTCGGCGACATTGCGAAGCGTCCACTGAAGCAAAATAGCAATGATTAAAGCGATTGTAAGTTTTGCTTGTTCCATCGTTTTCCAGTAGGCAGCGGCACTTGGCAGTAGGCAGTTAGAAATTTACTTTTCAAGTTGAATTTTCAAATTCAATCTTTTTACTGCCTACCGCCTACTGCTGCTGCCTACTTTCCTTCTTTAACCGCATTCGGCAGAGTCGTTTCGTATTTCGGTCGCGGCGGCGCTTCGTAAAGCAGAACGGCGACCTCCTGCATCGAATCGAGCCGCGCGCCCGGTTTGATCAAAATCTGGTGCGGCGTGGTCGTCGAACCGGAAACGACCTCGACGATCTCGCCGATCTTGAGTCCTGCCGGAAAAATTCCGTCCTGCCCGCTCGTGTAAACCGTGTCGCCGACTTTGATCTCGACGCTTCCCGGAACGTAGCGCATTTCGAGAAGGTCTTTTTTGCTCGTTCCGCTGACCACGCCGAGCGCATTTGACGCGCCGACTTCGCCGACAACTCCGCCCAGACCGGATTTGTTTCTCGTGATCAAATCAATCTGCGCCGTCAGAGGGCTGACCGCCGTTACGCGCCCGACAATTCCGCCGTCGGCAACTACCGGCATATTTAATTCTACACCATCGAGACTGCCGCGATTGATGATCGAAGAATCGAACCACGCCGAAGCGTCGCGCCCGATGACGCTCGCCGTCAAAACTTTGTAGCTCGACTGCTCTTTCAGATCGAGCATTCTTTTCAAACGCTCGTTTTCCGATGCCAAATCTTCTTTCTGTTTGACCTCGACTTCGAGTTCCTGAATGCGCTGTTTTAATTCGTCGTTTTCGTCCTGCGCGCTTCTCAAAGTTACAAATGACTGGAAGAAATTTGTTACGCCCGAAGTTACGGTCGTTACCGGAGCCTGCACGAAATGCGCGACGGTCTGCGACCAGACGCGCACCATTCTCTGCCCGCTCATCGAATCGCGGGCATCAAACGCCATCAAAACGAAATTGCCCAAAAGCAGTGCAACCGCCAGCCACGGCGTTAATCGCCAGACATCTTTTTGACTTCGTTCAGCCATAGATTTTAAAGGATAAAGGATGAAGGATAAAGGATAAAGTTATTTGTTTCTTTAATTTTTTATCCTTCATCCTTCATCCTTTATCCTTCCATTAACTTCCTGCCATCAATGAATTGTCCCATCTGACGCGCTTGAGAAGTTCGATATCGGAAAGCATTTTTCCGGTTCCCAGGACGACCGACGACAGGGGATCGTCGGCAATGACGACCGGCAGACCGGTTTCAATCGTCAGACGCTTATCGAGATTTTTCAGAAGTGCGCCGCCGCCCGTCAGAACGATTCCGCGTTCGACAATATCGGCGGAAAGCTCGGGCGGCGTTCTTTCAAGCGCGACGCGGACGGCGTTGATAATTGTCGCCACCGCATCGGACAGAGCTTCGCGGATTTCTTCGTCGGTGATGGTAATCGTTTTGGGAATTCCTTCGATCAGGTTTCGTCCGCGCACGTCCATCGAAAGCGATTCGTCGAGCGGAAACGCCGAACCGAGCGCGATCTTGATCGCTTCCGCCGTTCGTTCGCCGATCAGCAGATTGTATTTGCGTTTTATATACTGCGTGATGGATTCGTCCATCTCGTTTCCGGCAACGCGCACGGCGCGCGAATAGACGATGCCCGAAAGAGAGATAACGGCGATGTCGGTCGTGCCGCCGCCGATGTCCACGACCATGTTGCCGTGGGGTTCGGTGATCGGAAGACCCGCGCCGATCGCCGCCGCCATCGCTTCTTCAACCAAGTAAACTTCCGACGCTTTCGCGCGATACGCCGAATCTTCGACCGCGCGGCGTTCGACCTGCGTGATCTCCGACGGAATGCCGATGACGACGCGCGGGCGCACCCACGATTTGCCGTTGTGCGCTTTGCGGATAAAATGCTGGAGCATTTTTTCCGTAACTTCAAAATTAGCGATCACGCCGTCTTTCATCGGACGAATCGCCACGATATTTCCCGGCGTTCTGCCGAGCATTTCTTTGGCGTCGCGCCCGACCGCTTCGACCTGATTGGTAACTTTGTTGATCGCCACGATTGACGGTTCGCTGACGACGATGCCGCGACCTTTCGCATAGACGAGCGTATTCGCCGTGCCGAGATCAATCGCCAGATCGCTTGAAAATAAACTGAATAATGATTTTAATGCCATTCTTTAATAAACGTCCGTTTTTATAAGTATTTGTTAAATTCGATTTGGAATAAGGAGAGTTCTCAAAAACTGCTTGAGCTAAATTTCAGAGAAGACTTCCGCCCCACATTATTAACCTATAAGCATACACCGTTTTAAATGATTTTTTCTACTGCTAATCAAGAAAATCCGCGTTTTTTCTTAAAAAGTTCCGCCCGCTTTTAAAATTCGGAAAAAATCTATTGAAAAATATCTTTAAATTTCGATAATTGTTCGGCGGTTCCCAGCACATTGAGCCGGCTGTTTTTCGGCAGAATGGTTATCGGCAGAGGACTGGCAATTGTTTCCTGTTCATTTTTAACGGCTAAAACAATAAGCCCGGTCAGAGAGCCGATGCGCGTTTCGGCAAGCGTTTTTCCGGCAAGGCTGTCCGGGAGTTTAACGGTAAAAAGTTCGACCCCCTCGCCCATTATTACAGGTTCGCGTTCCTGCAGGATCGAGATCACCGATTCCGCGCCGAGCGGCGCATAGCTCAAAACGAAATCCGCGCCGGCGCGGTGAATCGCTTCCAGATTCCGTTCGTGCGTGATGCGGCTGACGATCCGCAGATCGGGATTCAGACGGCGGCAGTAAACCGTCAGATAAATATTTACCGCGTCGTCATTGGTCGAGAGAATAACGAGCGAGGCTTCGCGCAGACCGCCGCGCATCAGAGTTTCGCGGTCGGCGGCATCGCCGATGGTCAGACGGTCGGCAATGCCGCTGAGGGTTTTGCGCAGTTCCTTTTTGCAGTCAATCAAAAAAACCTCGATATTTTTTTGTTTGAGCGCGACCGCCGCCGCGCATCCGACTTTGCCGCCGCCGATTATCAAAACCGATTCGGGTTTCGATTCGGTCTTGACGGTAAGCAGTTTTTCGAGCCGGTCAATTTGCTCTTTCGTGCCGACTCCGACCGGAACGCTGTAATCGAGAAGCTCTTTGTCGGGCGCGGCGGACGACAGATGACCGCGTTCCCAGATGCCGATAATATTTACGCCGGTCTTTGCCCTGATCCCGGTATCGCGGATTTTCAGCCCTTTGAACGGCGTGTCGTGAACTGTAAATTCGACGACCAGCCAGCCGTCGAAATTGCCGATAATATTTGTTTGTTTCTGCCCAACGCTGATGCGGTTTGCCAGATGCTCGCCCAGCGTGTGTTTGAGCGGCAGAACGTGATCCGCGCCGCTCAGTTCGAGAATGTCTATCGAATCTTCCGCCGCCGCGATCGCCGCGATCGGCGCGTTCGGCGCGACTTCTTTGACCGTCAGAATAATATTCGTGTTGAGCGTATCTTCGGCATTGGCAAATACGAGCCGCGCCCGTTTGATGCTCACCCGCTGATACGTCAGACGGCTGTCAACGTCGCCGTGAACGACCGAAATCCCGTCGTGATAGAGCCGCGCGGCGATTGCTGAATCCGGTTCGATGACGACATACGGAATCCGGTTATGATCGAGCCGTTCGATCAGGTTGGGCGCAATCGTGTCATAGCGGCAGATGATGACGTGATCTTTGACCTCAGGCGGAATTTCGCGCGGCGTCTGCGCGTGAAGCTGAGTTTCGAGCCATGGCGCGTAAAAAAATCTGATAAAAGCGAACGGCAACATTATCAAAAGAAGCACGATGCCCGAAAGCAAAACCAGGATCGTAAAAGCGCGCCCGATGTCGCTGTTAAACGTAATATCGCCGAAACCGAGCGTGCTCATCACGGTCAGAGTCCAGTAAAAACCCGTGATCCACGAAAAATCGCGTCCCTCGGCGTAGAGCATAATCATGTGAAAGGCGACCGTATAGACGGCGATCACGGCGATAAGAAAAAGCACGTATTTAAGGAGTGCGTTGATGTTGCGACGAATCTGGCTTTGGCTGAGAAAGTAAGTTATTTGTGTTGCCAAAAATTTCATCGTTTGATGATAAAGAAATTCAGACCGAAAAAAAAACGATAACTGCAAAATCCTTTTTTTTGATTACCGTTTTTTAGTTAGATTAACGGAGCGTGACAATTCAGATATGATTGGGAATATATACTTATTAAATTTTTTTTTCAAGACAATTCAAACAAGTATTTGCCGGATTTGGGAGAACAAAAAAGGAGCAAAGCGAAATTCATTCGCTTTGCTCCTTTTGATTTGAACGGTTAAAAAACCGCCCCGATTTTTCGACTGCCGCGTCATTCTTCGGCAACGAAATCCACGCCCGTCAGATCGTCGTTCACGCTAATGATCTGCGTCGGGAACGAGTATTCCTTGCGGTTGACCGCACCGACGTAGTTTTGTCCGACCGGAACTCCCGTAACGGTGTAATAACCGAACGGATTCGTCCGCGCCGAGAAAACGCCGCCGTTGAAATCGGACAAGGTAACCATCGCGTTCGCAATTCCGCGACCTTCGGCATCGGTTACACGACCGCTGACCGAGACATTTGCGGCGACGACCGGATTGAATCTCAGACGAACGTCGTCAATCGCCAAACCCGAAAGCTGAACCGTCGTATCGCTGTTCAGATTAAAGCGGATCTGGATGACCTTACCCGCAAAATCGGAAATATCAGCGCGGTAATCGCCCCAACCGGCAGTTTCATGAATCGTTACCGCCGGACTGCCGACCGTGTTGGTCATCGTCGCGCCATACCAACGCCATACTTCACGGTTGTTTGCCGGATTATTGACATCAATTACCTCGACAAACGCGCCGTCAAACGTCGCCGATTCTATCGAATAACGCATCGCCCATTCGAGCGTGATCTGTCCGCTGAACGGGAGCAGGCTGAGCTGCGGCGAGAACAAATCCTGGTTCGAACTCGCGTTGTAGGTGTTGTCGAGATCGGTCTTCCAGCAGTTCGTTCCGCTGTTGCAGGTCGTGTGAACGTTCTGACTGGAAATAACCGTGTTCGGCGTTCCGAGTTCCCATTCGTCCTGCACGCCGGAATGCGTGTAGCCGCCGTCGCCCGATTCGAAGTCCTGATTGTAAAGAATCACGCCTGTCGCCGGTGCGGGTTCGCAGATTTCCAAGCCCCACGAATTGAGCGTTCCGCCGTCGCCAGCCGCGTCGTCGCGGATGTCGAGCGTCCACGTTCCGCCCGCGAGTTCGCCGTGGAACCAGTCGAGACGATAGTTCAGCTCCGGCTTGTAGCCGATCGGCGACTGCACCGTGAAGCTGTTGATCGTTATTCCGAAATCGTCATCGAGCGTGATGTCCATATCGCCGAGTCCCGTCGGAGTCGGCGAGGTCGTGTTTCCGATGTCGGTAAACAAACCGTTGTCATTCATCGCCGGTGAACGCAGGTGAACGTCGAGGTCAGCCATAAAGGTATGATCGAGACCGATCAAAACTCTCATCTTGTCAATCCGCGGATTGCCCGGAACGGTCAAGGTCGAAGAAACCATTCCCGGTCCGGTCGGGATCGTCTGCGGCACGTCCGTACTCATATAGGTCGTACAGCCGCCCGCCGAATCAATGCGCGGAATGACCGTTACGTTCAGATTATAAGTTCCGAAGGTCGTGCCGCCCGTCGGTGCCTGGACGCGGACGAAATACGTTCCCGCATCACGCGCCGTTATAAAATGCGCTTCCGAATTCGGGCTGGTCAAATTTCCGTCGTTGACCGTCAGAACAAAATTGTTAAAGGTCGCCAATCCAAGCCCGCCGTTCCACGTCGTCGCGTCGCGTTCGGGGTCCATATCGAGACTGGCAAAGATCGTATCGCCCGCGTTGAGCGTGATCGAAAACCAGTCGGCATCGGTCGTCGAACTCGTCGAACCCGAAATATGTCCCGAAGCCGGAACGGGATTCGCCGTGCCGCTCGTGTCGTTGGCTTCGACTTCCGGGGTCGGCGCGGCGCTTCGCGTCGCTACGTAAAGATCATACGGGCGAATCTGCGCGGTCGCCAGATTGTGCCGGACAACAACGTAATATGTTCCGGCGGTTGCCAGATTCAATCCGGCGATGCTCGAAGAAGTAGTTCCGAACGAACCGTCGTCGTTATCGCTTTCCAGAACGGTCGTGCCGTCGGCGGCGCGGATTTCCAAAAAGCTGTCAACGCTCGCGCTTGCCGAAAAGGAAGTCATCGTCGCGGCATAGACGCGCGTGTTCGGCTGTGTCGTCGTAAATACATAAAAATCAACGTCGGCGTTCGGATAGACATAACCCTTGATCTTTCCTTCCGGGTCCGCGCCGAGCGAATCGGCATCCGCCGCCGTATTGTTCGGTTCGGATTCCTCACCGAGATTCGCCCCGACCAGCGGAACGGCTGAAGCCGGCTGTTTGCCGTCCCTGCCGATTCCGTCAAATTCGCCTTTACTCAACGGCTCCATACTAACTTCGCTCATATCAATCTTTGGCTCAGTTTTACTAACCGACCTCGATTTGGTCATTAAGCCCTGCGAAGATATCTGCCGACCGGCGACCACAAAAATCACAATCATGCAGAAACAAAAAACTACTCTTACAAAAGCAGTGTCAAATTTTTTCATTTTTTTCCTCCCCAACTTTAAAAAATGCAATCAAGACCTGTTCAAACGACAAATAAACGCCGATTTGCGGGCATCAATTCAAAGACATAATGCGGTATCCTGATTTATTTATTTACAATTGTTGTGCATTGACGGTAAATATAAGCCTATTAAATTGTCCTTCTTTCCCTCTACTACGACAATCTTCCTTTACCGAGAAATACGCAATTTCACACAATCTTAGATATAAGTAGAGGATATTATAAGACTTATTTAGTCAGTTGCCAACATAAATTTAACATCGGCAGGGAAAAATTATTATTTTTATTAATTTTTTTTTCTAAATCGGTTTAAAAACTGGTTGATTTGAGCGAATAGTATAAATTCAAACAACCGAAACGATCATTTATATAAGTATGATCGCCAGGATTGACAGGTAAACAGTTTTTTATTTTTCTTATATTCGGAAGTCGTATTTTATTCCCGCTCGTTTCCGTTCTGAAAATCGAAAAAATTTTTCGCATTTTGGAAAATGACGTTGGCAAAACGGAAAATGTCTTTGGTGGAATGGATAAGCCGCTTGGCGATCAGGAAATAAACATTGGCGGAAACGAACGGCGCGGTGCCGCGCTTGTCTCCGCCGTTGAGTCAATTGATTTCGGACACTAACTTTTCTTCGCGATCAGCGGTTCGCCCGAACTGTCGGAAGATTTCGCGTCGGGAATGACATAATTCTCGCCTTTCGGAACGGATTGTTCTTTTTCCAAAACCGCTTCCAGAACGTCGTCAATCCGGTGCGCCGTGATGATTTCGAGTTCATTACGCACGTCTTCGGGAATATTTTCGATGTCGGCTTCGTTTCTTTCCGGCAGAATAATGCGCTTGATTCCGGCGCGGTGCGCGGCGAGAACTTTTTCCTTGATGCCGCCGACCGGAAAGACCAAACCGGAAAGCGTGATCTCGCCCGTCATCGCCGTGTCGCTTCTGACCTTTCTTCCCGTGTAGAGCGAGGCGAGAGCCGAAGCCATCGTAACGCCCGCCGATGGACCGTCTTTCGGGATCGCCCCGGCGGGAACGTGCAGGTGAACGCCGTTTTCCTTTATCTCTTCGCGCGGAATCTGGAATTCGTTGGCGTGCGACCACAAATAAGAACGCGCCGCCTGCGCCGATTCCTTCATCACGTCGCCGAGTTGTCCGGTTAAGGTCAAACCCGAACCGCCCGGAAGCATCGTCGCTTCGATAAACAGAACCTCGCCGCCCATCTCTGTCCAAGCCATTCCGGTTGCGACCCCGGCAGGCAAATCTTCGCGCGCTTTTTCTGGATAAAAACGCGGCGCGCCCAAGATTTTCTTCGCTTCGTCGGGCGTGATGACCGTTTTCTCGGTTTTCCCCTGCGCGACCTGCAAAGCGACTTTCCGCGCCAGATTGCCGACGGCTCTTTCAAGCTGACGAACCCCGGCTTCGCGCGTGTAGCGCGAGGTCAGAAGATTGATCGTATCGTCGGTGATCTCGATCTGCTCGTCGGTCAAACCGTTCTCCTTCACCTGTCGGGGAACCAAATATTGTTTGGCAATATGCAGTTTTTCCTGATCCGAATACCCGGCAAGCTGAATGATCTCCATCCTGTCGCGCAGAGGCATCGGAATCGGCTGAAGCTGATTTGCCGTCGCGATAAAAAAGACTTTCGAGAGATCGAACGGCAGATCGAGATAGTGATCGCGGAACGTATTGTTCTGCTGCGGATCGAGAATTTCGAGCAGCGCGGAAGCCGGATCGCCGCGGTAATCCGTGCCGAGTTTGTCAATCTCGTCGAGCATCATCACCGGATTATTCACGCCGACGCGCCGCAGAGCTTGAATAATTCTGCCGGGCATCGCGCCGATATACGTCCGGCGATGACCGCGCAGTTCCGCCTCGTCGCGCATTCCGCCAAGCGAAAATCTTTCAAATTCTCTGCCGAGAGCGCGGGCAATCGAACGACCTAAGCTGGTTTTACCGACTCCCGGCGGTCCGACAAAAAGTATGATCGGACTTTTGGAATCCGGTCGAAGCTTGACGACCGCCAACGATTCCAAAATTCTTTTTTTGACGTCTTCCAGACCGTAATGGTCTTCGTCCAGAATTTTCTGCGCTTCGGTCAGATCGAGTTTTTCCTCGCTCGATTTTTTCCACGGCAGATCGAGAATATATTCGAGATACGTGCGGATCACGTGATAATCGGGCGCGGCTTGCGGGAGTTTTTCCATTCTTTTCAGTTCGCGCTCGGCTTCTTTTCGCACATCTTCGGGCAGATCGGCTTGGTCGAGCCGTTCGCGTAGCTGCGCGGCTTCGGCTTTTTCGCCGCCTTCGTCGTCTTCGCCGAGTTCTTTTTCGATGGCTTTTTTCTGCTGGCGAAGAATGTAATCCCGCTGCGCCTTGTCCATCTCGGTCTGCGCCTCGGTCGCAATTTTTGAGCGGATCTGCATAATGTCAACTTCGCGCGCCAATGCGGCGTGCGCGTGCGTTAAAAGATCGTCCACCGTTTCGGCTTCGAGCATCTTCTGCTCGCTTTCCTGCAGATCGAGAACCGAACCGAGAAAATACGCGAGCTGAACGGGATTGGTCTGCGACATCACCGCCATCCGAACTTCCGGCGGAACTTGCGGCAGCATCGCCAAAGCTCTCTGGACAAGCCCGTTGATATTTCGCTTCAACGCTTCGACTTCATCGTTATTAACGATCTTCAATTCGGGCAAAATTTCGACCTTCGCTCTTAAAAACGGTTCTTCCTGCGACCAGTAAAGAATCTTTACGCGGTCAACGCCCTGCACAATCAATTGCATCACGTCGCCGTCGCGCATCATCCGTTTGATATTGACGATCGTGCCGATTTCGTAAAGATCAACCGGCTTTGCATCGCTTCCCTGCACGTCGGGCGTTTTGACCGTTACGCAGGCGATGAGCTTTTCTTCGGTCGCCAGAGCCGCTTCGACCGCTTTCACGGAACGCTCGCGCCCGACTGCCAGCGGCACGACCGTTTCGGGAAACAGCGTCGTGTTCTGCAGAGGCAAAACCGCGATCTCGAATTGTTCCGGCATGCTCGCTTTTATTTCCTCTTGCTGTTGATTTTGTGTATTTTCTTCTGCCATAAAAAATTTACCCGTCTTGTTAGATGTCAAAAACCGTTTACGATGTTTCTCCTTTGTAAAGCCTGATCAAAAGCAAACCGTTTTCAAAATGATGCTCGACGCTCGCGCTGTTGATCGGCGAGGGAAACGTCAGAGTCTTTTCAAAATGACTGTAAGTTATCTCCATCTGCCGGTATGAATAACCGACCGCGCACGATCTGTCTTTGCGGCAGCCCGCGATCTGCAGAACACTTCCGTGAATACCGATATCCACGTCTTCGGCGGAAACTCCGGCAAGCTCGACCTTGACAAGCCAGCCGTCCTCCGTCTCGTAAACGTCCGCCGCCGGATACCACAGTCTTCCCGAAGGCTTCGCGTTTTTCGACGAGCCGATAAATTGAAAATAACGATTGATTGATTTAGCCATATACTTCTATTGTAAATAATACCCGTTTGCCGACCTGACGAAAATTTTTCCTAATTCCTTCTCTTTTTCTTTCGGCGTTTTGAATTTGATTTTAATATCGCGCCACTTATCTTTTTCCCTAACGGTCGGAGTAAAGCCGATCAGATATTGATTTTTCAACTCTTCGGCGAGTATTTCAAAAGAACTTACGATCTCGCCGCGATTCTTCGGATAAAAAATTCTGCCGCCGCTGTTTTCCGTTAGAGTTTCAAAATGACTGACAGCCTTTAATGTTTCCATAAATCCCGGCTCTCTCGCAGTGCTGATGAAATTTACCAGATAAATTAAATTGTTTTCTTTCCGATTTAATTTTTTTATGTCGCCGAAATCGTAATTTTCCGAACCGGTATCCTGCCCGTCAGATATTACAAGCAAAACTTTTTTACTAAATTGTCCCGCCGAAATTTTTGTAAAACCGAAATTGAGCGCGTCATATATGCGCGTGTTTCCATTAGGTTTTGCGGTCAGAACGTCTTTCAGCGTATTTTCGATTTCTTTTTTGTTCTGCGTATATTCGAGCAAAACCGAAACATTTTCGGAAAATCCGATAATCGAATATTCGTTTTGCGGACTGCTCTTATTGATAAAGGAAACCAATCCTTCGACGAGTAACGGAATTTCGGAATATTTTTCGCTTTCCGAAAGCCGGGTCGAACCCGATAAATCGAGCAGAATGGTGATGCTTGCAGGCACATTATTTTTAGAGAAAATCTCTATTTCCTTCTTTTCCTTTTCGTCGTAAATCTCAAAATCTTTATAAGTTAAACCCTTTAAAAAACCCTTTTTATCGCTCCATACCGATACAGTAAAGCAAGCCGTTTTCGGCGCGGTTAAGCCGCAATTTTCTGTATCATTAACAGGCAGAGGCGGAGATAAATCCGTTTTATCCTGCGCATTGGCAATAAAAAATGACAGAAGAAAAAAGCAGATTAAAATTGAAATTTTGAAGATTTTTAAAGTCATTTTAACTTCCTCCATAAATTTTACGCTTTATTCCAAAACCCCGCGCCGCTCGAAATGTCTTCGAGAGTTTCGGCGATCTCGCGTTCGTCTTCCATTTCGAGCGCGATGTCCGCCATAGCGATAATGCCCTGCAAAACGCCTTCGCCGTCCACGATCGGAATCCGGCGCACTTGATTTTCGCCCATTGTCCGAACGGCTTCAAAAACGAAGTCGTCGGGCGTTGCCGTAAAAAGTTTTTCGGTCATCGCGCCGCCGACGGTCGCCGATGAAATATCTTTTCCTTCGGCGACGGCGCGGACAACAATATCGCGGTCGGTCAAAATGCCGACAAGTTTTCTGGTTTCCTTTTCGACAACCGGCAAAACGCCGAAATCGCCGTCGCGCATCAGGGCGGCGACTTCCCTGAGCGTCATCTCCATGTTGGCGACGGTCGGATTTTTCGTCATAATGTCGCGGCATTTCTGGCGCGCGCTTGTTGCTTCGGTTTCGCTCATTTCGTCCGGCTCCAAAATTTTTCTGTCTGATTTATAATATTGCTTGCCAGCCGGAAATAAATCAAGCGTAAAATTTTTCCGATTTGCGAATTCCTATTTGTTTGAGCCAAACTAATAAACGAAAAACAGTTTTAGAAATGGGAAAATACAGAGACAACAAACGCAAACCCAAACGCGAGGGCAGGCTCGTCAAAGTCGGACGGACGGAGGACGTTCCCGCCGGACGCGGCGCGACCGTCAAATTAAAAGATGGCAAGGAAGTCGCATTGTTTAATATTAATGGAAATTTTCACGCCGTCGAAAATTTCTGTCCGCACAAAGGCTATCCGCTCGCCGATTCGCGGATTTACGGCAGCATCGTCGAATGCGACCTGCACGGCTGGCGTTTCGATGTCCGTTCGGGCGAGTGTTTTACGAAAAAAGATTGCTCGATCGAGCCTTACGAAGTTGTGATCGAAGACGGCTGGATAAAAATTTTGATTTGAGAGTGTGATTATAAATTTTTGCCTGAGCATTTAAAATGCAAAAAGACGATTTTCCTAATCGTCTTTTTGCATTTTGCATTTTGAATTTTTAATTTCCTCCCGCGCCGTCATCGCCGATTGCTTCGACCGGGCAAGCCATCAGAGCTTCTTCGCACAGCTCGAATTCTTCGGGCGTTTCGGGTTGTTTATAAACATACGAATAACCGTTTTCGTCGTCGCGCGTGAAATTTTTCGGCGAGGTGTCGCGGCACACGTCGCAGTCTATGCACTGGTTGTCAACGTAAAATTTTCCGCCGACGTTTTCGGGAAGTTTGTCTTCGATTTCTGCCATAAAATTTTTGTGATTTTTAATTTCGCCGGTTATCTAAAAAATGTCCGAAGCCCTTTTGGACAAGTTCTATTTTACTCTTTCGGCGAAAAATAAACAAAATTGAACAACAGGCGGAAACGCGACCGCGAGGGAGCGTGTAAGTTTTGACAAAAGCACGATCACTGCCGCCCCGGTTTCCGCCTTCGGATTCAAAAAATTAAATTTTATCCAAAAAGCAACCAATCAAAAATCTCGCCGCATCACAGCCGGTAAGTTTCCGAGAAACTCATATAACTTAATAAATACCGAGGTCAAATGTGATGAAAGGAAAACTCTCCCTTGCGCTCGTCGTGTGTCTTTTTTTGGTTTTGACGATGCAGGCGCAAACGGGAATTACGGTCAATGAAGAAAAATCGAGCGTCTTTATAAACGAAAAAACGGCAGACGTTTCGCTCGTTTTGAAAAACGATTCGGGAGATTTTAATGCCCCGATCGCGCTCGAAATTCTCGATGAAGAAAACAAAATTCGCGTCCTCACTTCACAACCTCACCTCATCAAAAAAGGCGAACATATTTACAAAATGTCCTTGCCCCTCGGCGATCTGGCAACTGCGGCAGGCGATAATCTGGCGTGGTATCGTCTGCGTTACCGCGTCGGCGATTTGTCGGGCGTTATTTCGCTTTCCGAACTCATCAGAGACATTTTCGAACTGCGCGTCATTGCGACCGGCAGTTTGTTTTCGGGAATGAATTACCGCGCACGGATCAAAGCGGCAAATCCGTTCAGCGGGCAAGCCGTTCCGGGCGTGAAGATCAACGCCGAAATCGAACTCGAGCTAAAAAGCGATGAAAATCAAAAACTGAAACTTTCGGCAAGCGGCGAAACCGACGCGGAAGGTTTTGCCGTTCTCGATTTTCAGATTCCGGCGACCGCCGAACTCGACGGCGACGGCGAGATAAAGATTACCGGAAAAAAGGGCGGCATCGTCCGCGAAGCAATGGAAGACCTGAATGCTTTAAATAATGATTTTAGTTTTCTCATTCTGACCGACAAGCCGATCTACCAGCCCGAACAAACTCTGAATCTGCGCGGCATTCTGCTCAAAGGCGCGGAAGGAAAAACCGTCGCTTCGGGCAATGAAATCGAATTCAGGATCGAGGACGAAGACGACACGGTTTTGTATCAGGAAACCGTCAACACTTCCGAATTCGGCATTGCGGCTATCTCATGGACGATTCCGGGAAATGCGAAACTCGGAAATTATTCGATCGAAGTCCGGCGCGACGACGAACAAATCGGTTATCAAAGCGTAAAAATCTCGCGCTATGATCTGCCGAATTTCGCCGTTTCCGCCAAACCCGACAAGCCGTTTTATCTGCCGGACGAAAAACAAGCCGAGATCGAGATTCGCGCCGATTACCTGTTCGGCAAACCCGTTACGAAAGGCAAGGTGCGCGTCGTGCAGGAAAACAGCCGCGAATGGAATTGGAAAGAGCAAAAATACGATATTGACGAAGGCGAAGCGCGCGAAGGCGACACGGACGCGGACGGAAAATTTATCGCCCGATTCGATCTGAGCGAAGCGCACGAAGATTTAAAAGAAAGCGACTGGCGAAAATTCCGCGACATAAATTTTGCCGCGTATTTTACCGACCCGACGACCAACAAGACCGAGCAGAAACGCTTTGACGTGCGCGTTTCGAGAGAAGCGATTCACGTTTATTTTATCGGCGAGACCTACGATAATCATCCGAAGATGCCGGTTGACGCATTCGTTTCGACATTTTACGCCGACGGATCGCCCGCCGTCTGCGATGTCGAGGTAAAAGGAAGCGAGGAAGACGAAGACAAATTTAAAACTCTCCAGCGCACAAAAACCAATTCATACGGCGCGGGCAAACTCGATTTTAAGCGTCCGAAATACGAAGACGAAAATGCTGATATGGATCTGGTAATTCTCGCCAGAGATAAAAACGGCAAAAACGGAACTTTTTCGGACGAAATTAATTTTGACGATGACGAAGAAGTTTTGCGCGTCAAACCGGAAAAGAGCATTTACAAACCCGGCGAGAGCGTCAAAGTCAAAATAGATTCGACGCTCGA